>JAHHHI010000063.1 GCA_019359435.1 Kaiparowitsia implicata GSE-PSE-MK54-09C | reverse complement strand
GTCCCGCGAGCACTACGATAATCGGGGACGGTCTGTAAAGCTTCAATGAGATTCATCGCGACACCAGCGTTTAAGGGATGTCTCTATAGCTTAATTTCTATCTCATCACAGTGAATCAGCCCTACCTCCCAGTCTGACAAGGAAATCATCAGAGATATACGTCACGATGTTTCTCAGCTTTTAGACATCGTACGGAAAATTGCTGAGTTTGCCACCAGTGCGAGTGCTGAAGCGGCTAACAAAAAGGCGCTTTTACTATTGGGGGAAGCGGGTACAGGCAAAACTCATCTCTTCTGTGATGTAGCCAAACGTCGTCTGGAGCAGGAAATTCCCACTATTATCTTGCTGGGTCAGCATTTTAACCAGAGCGAACCTTGGGCTCAGATCTTGCAGCGATTGCAGCTGCCCTTTCGTAATCGTGATGAGTTTCTCACTGCCTTAGAAATAGCTGCTCAAGTCCGTGGAAAACGAGCCCTGATCTTGATTGACGCACTTAACGAAGGAGACGGTAAACATCTCTGGCGCAATGAACTGCCAGGGATACTCAGGGTCTTAGAAAAATATCCACGGATTGGACTAGCGGTTAGCTGCCGAACCTCGTATGAGAAAATTGTTATCCCTGAAGGTCTGATTCCTGAATCAATGACGCAGGTCAATCATCGAGGGTTTGCAGACCATGAATACATCGCCACAACAACCTTCTTCAACCACTATGGTATTGAACGCCCAAACATTCCTCTGTTAGTGCCGGAGTTTTCCAATCCTCTGTTTCTGAAAATCTTCTGTCAAGGGTTAGCAAAACGAAATCTCACTCGTATTCCTAAAGGACTCAAAGGCGTTACAGCAATTTTCAACTTCTTTATTGATGCGGTTCATGAAACCCTATGGCGTCGGCTTGACTATGACCCCTCAGCTAACTTGGCTCAGCAAGCTGTCAATCTGACTGCTCGACGTATGGCAGAAATAGGTCAGCCTTGGGTTGAGCAATCAGATGCCAAGACCCTTGTAAATAGTCTTCTTCCTGGAAGAAGTAGCTATCAACAGTCTCTATTTGCCAATCTTTTGAGTGAGGGCTTAATGAGCGAAGATTTGGTGTACCTGCCTGCCAGATCTGAGGGTAACGACATTCAACAGATTGGTATTGTCAAGTTTCCCTACGAACGGTTCAGCGACCATTTGATTGTCCGATATCTGCTCGATACTCATTTGGATACAAGCAATCCTGCGAGTTCTTTCACTCCAACACAATTACTGGGCAATTTAGTAACTGATGCATCTCAGGCGTGGAGTAATAGTGGCTGGATTGAAGCATTGAGTGTACAAATTCCAGAGCGAACAGGATTGGAATTAGTGGAACTGATACCTTCCATAAAATCCTGGGATATTGTGAAACGTGCTTTCCTTCAGAGTCTCATATGGCGAGACCCCACAAAAATAACAGAAGCAACCAAGGATTACCTTAATGAGGTTTACATCGAAGGGGATCGCGTTGAAGAAGTTTATGGCTTAATGCTTACTATCGCAGCTGAACCAGATCACCCCTTCAATGCCAAGTTTCTACATCAACATTTGATGAGACTAGATATGCCTGATCGCGATCAAGTTTGGTCCATCTATCTGGCTCAAAACTACGATCAGGAAGGAGCAATTGATCGTCTACTGGAATGGGCTTGGAATGCAGAAAAATCCCACATCTCGGACGAGTCAATTGAGCTTTGCACGATCGCGCTGACTTGGTTTCTAACCACATCTCATCGTTATGTACGAGATCGTGCAACAAAAGCCTTGGTTTCAACACTACATCTAAGACCACGGATTCTGCTCAATTTGCTCGAACAATTTTCGGAAGTCAATGATCTTTATGTAACAGAGCGGCTTTGTGCAGTTGCTTATAGTGTCTCGATGATGAGCGACGACTCTGAGGCTATTGGGGAACTAGCAAGTAAAGTCTATGCATCGATATTTGCTAAAGGTGAGCCTCCTGTTCACATTCTGCTTCGAGATTATGCACTTGGTGTAATTGAAACAGCTAATTATCGAGGAGTTCTGCCACCAGATATAGACATTGAGAAGGCACGCCCACCGTATCAAACTGATTGGCTAAATAATATTCCCTCAGAAGACGAACTCAAAGCCAGTAGAAAGCTATCTACCAGTAGTAGAGGTTTTGCTGGCGGAGGACGTACTGCCATAGAATTTTCCGTTATGGGATTCGGAGACTTTGCCAGATATGTTATTGGCACTAATTACAGCTTCTTCCCTTGGTCATCTTGCCGGTTGCATGAGCAAGGGAAGTCACAAGTTATATCAGAAAGAGAACGTAAGGCTGAGGAATTCATAAATTCATTGACTGGTCGCCAAAAACAGGCATGGCAGAGATATAAAGCTGTCCAGTCTATTATTGATCCATTGAGACTCTTAGAAGAGAAAAAGCAGATAGAAAAGATAGGTCAGGCATTTTCTGAAGATGAGTTAAATGAACTCTTGACTGACGAAGAAGCCAGATTTCTCAAAACGCTGGGAAGAAACAAGCAAGATATATTCAGAGCTTATGTTCTGCCTCATGAAAATGATCCACAGGACAACCAATTTGATTTTGATTTATCAACTGCTCAACGCTGGATTTTTCAACGAGTGTTTGAATTAGGTTGGACAGCGGAGAAATTTGATTGGTTTGACCGGCATCTCAATCGGAATGGCTATGGGCGTCATGCAAATAAAGCTGAAAGAATTGGCAAGAAGTATCAATGGATTGCTTATCATGAGTTCCTTGCATACGTTGCCGACAACTTTGAGTTTGCTGGAGATGGGTCTGACGATTTTGAAGCTAAATATAGTGGTTCTTGGCAAATTTCTATTCGGGACATTGATCCTTCAATGCTTTTAAGGGAAATACCTAATGAAGATCGTTTTAACAACTCAGTTACTTGGTGGCAGCCAATCCAGTATGATTTTTTGGAAGCAACTTCAGAAGATAAAACTAGTTGGCTCATTCAAAAAGAGGATTTTCCCGACCCATTTCAACTTCTAGAAATTACACATCCGGTAAGTAGCAGGAATTGGCTAACCCTTGAAGGATATTACAACTGGAATGAACAAGGACCGGTTGAAGAAGAGCGCTATGAAGGAATAAGGCGTAATATGTGGTTTCAGGTTAAAAGCTACATTGCTCGTCAAACCGATTCTGAAGAATTATTGGCATGGCTCAAAGAACAAAACTTTATGGGAAAGTGGATGCCTGAATCAGGGCAGATGGATGAGGTATATGTCGGAGAGTTTCCCTGGGCACCGGCTTGTACTCAGTTCAGGGGTCAGAAGAATGCATGGGGACGGCAGGGAGAGCGATTGCCTGCACCGGTCATATTAACAACTGCTAAGTATCTCTGCGAGAGCAGCACACACGACTGCTCGATTGATGAAACTATTTCTACTCTGATGCCATCTGCATGGCTGATAGAGAAAATGGGATTGCGATGGTCTGCGGGCAACTTTCGATATGTAGATTCGAGCGATGAGCTTACTGCATTTGATCCTTCAGTTGAGGAAGCAGGGCCAAGTGCATTACTAATTTCTAAGGAGAAGCTAGCTAGCTTTTTAGAAGAGAATCAGCTAGTACTAATTTGGACAGTTCTTGGTGAGCGTCTCCTTACACATAGATATGAGTGGACAGGAAACGTAGAGATGTCAGGAGTTCATTCTTTTCAAGAAGGCACTTTAATAGGTGGATCTCTTAAGGCTTGGCAGAGGCTTGCACCTGGTGAGAAATGCCTCCTGGAGTAAGTTTTACGACTTCTCATCTTTTGAAACTTATCCCTTCAACCGCTTCTGCATCGTTTCCAGTTTCCTTAAATCTGCCGCCCGCTTCCGCCGCTGGTAGCGCTCCTTGGCCACCCTATTCACCGCCTGCATCGCCTTTGGGTGCTCCGCCAGGTAGAGGTACGCCGCCTCAAACCATACCTCCTTGGTGATCTTCTCATCCATACAGAGGTGGCGTAGGGCCTTATCAATTTCTTCTTCCAGTCGGGTCGTCGTCCGCACTAGTTGCGGCAACTCAGCCTCATCATCTTGGCTAACAGACATACTGACGTCAACACTCGTAGACTCGCTAGAGTCACTATATCCCGACCCACTGTCCCCCACGGCCACCTGTTGAGGAGACTTCACGAGTAACTCTGCCCCCAACCCATCGGCACGGGGCGGCACACTCGGGCGCTGCCGCTGCATCAACCGTTCCAGTGCATCCTCAGCCATTCTCTAGCCCCTGCTCTAACGCCTCCATCACCCTGTGCAGCGGAAATTCCAGATCCGCATACCCAATCTCTGACAGCCGCTGCCCCTGCCGAATCGCCTGCTTGTAGCGCTCACTCTCCACAATTGACGGCAGCACCGGGATTGAGCCTGCCACCTGCTGCATAGCGGCGATCGCCTCTCGGCTATCGGTTGCCTGAGACCGGCCAAACCACTTATCTCGAAACGGCAGCACCCCCAGCACTTGGCCCGTAAATGCCCGCATTCGCCCCATTTCCTCCAGCAGTTCCAAACTACGCAACAGCGAATTTACCCCCTTGGTTGAGGCCTCCGCTGGAATCAGCACCCAGTCAGAGGCTCCCATCACCGACAGACAAATCTGGGTACGCTGGGGCGACGAGTCGATAATGCAAACATCAAATAGCTCCCCCACCACCTCCAGGCGGTGGCGCAAAGCCAAGGCTCCCATCCCGCTGGTGGCTAGATATTCCTGGGCTTTGTGCAGCCCCTCATCGGCTGGAATTAGAAACAGATTGGTTGCCGCCAGCGGATAGATGCCATCTGCCGTATCTACCTGCCGCTTCAGTACCTCCAGCAGAGTGGGCTCACTCACCTGAACGTCATGACCCAAGTAAAAGGTGAGATTCGCCTGCGGATCGGCATCCACCATTAGCACCTTCTCTCCTTGCTGCGCCAAGAGCCGCCCCAGCAGCAGCGAGACCGACGTTTTCCCTTGCCCCCCAGAGAGCGACAAACAACTTACCGTCTTCATAGCTGTATTTCACCTCTAGGAAAACGCTCAGCCCCTGATTAGCCTAAATGACTTGGATGCAACCCAAGCCTCTGCCGCCATTTAAGCTTTCAAATTTAGAAACGTCAAGACGTATTGACGTCAATATTCTTATTCTTAAATCTGTAAGTTAGTTTTCGCTTTATTTTATTAGTTAAAACTTGACTACATAAGCTGAAAATATCTACAGAAAAAGAGAAGCGAAGAACTTTTCGCTATGTCAATTCCGACACTTTTTGGAGATGGATTTTAGTTGCAGCTATAGAGTCATTGCATGCAATTGAGCACATATGTGACTAGCAGCAAAATTTTCAAAAATAGCGATCCTGCATGGCCTGAGTATAAAAATACTCCTCTTTTAAGTATTTACGGAGATTGCTCAATAGCTTGATTAACATCACACGAGATTACAAAATCAGACACGATATTCAAATCTTTTATAGTCTTCAGTCATGGCTTTGAGCTGTTTAAGCCTAGATTTATAACTTCGTTTTTCATTTCCCCAACGTTAGAAAAGATTGCTATATTGAACAAATCTTTTCACGGTTTTAGTGGAGTAAATTACTCCTTGATTGGTACGAAAGTTATTTCACCTGATTGACTTCAGAAGGCTTCAATTATCGATCAAACTCATTCCATTTGAGCCATGAAAATTCTCTACGTTTTTCCATTGATGGAACGAATGATAGGTCGGATGAATCCTCTTCCAGACCTGCTGCTATTGGTTGTAGCGCTACTGTCTCTCGCTCTAGATGCCCTCATCCATGGCCCTGCCTTACTTTCGGTTCTAGCAGTGGCAGGGTTGACAGGCCTTGCCTGGAGACAGGACGTAATACCCTTCCGTTCTTTGCTCAAACGGGCAGCTAGAGCCCAGGGTTTCAGGCAAAAGCCTGGGCAGCTTCTGAGTTTAGGATTGCTTTGGTTGATCACCTTGTTCGCTTATCCCGCCCAGGCCCAGTTCTTTGGCGGAGCTGAAACCTGGATGACCACTAATTTTGGGGCAGCCGCAGGCGATGCTATTCCTTTGGTCTTCAACGTGCTGCGGGGCCTGTTTTTGCTTTACGTCGGCATCTCACTGGTGCGGGTGATCAACAGCGCTCGCAACGACGAAGATTGGCAAACTATTGCCCGCACGCCGCTAATTATCATCATTGCCGTCACTGCTGGCGATATTCTAACGACGCTGATTACTGGCTAGGGATCGAGTTATACACCGTCCTTTCAGCGCGGCTAGTGGCTTATGGCACCTAAGTTTCGTCCCGTTAACACCATCCTGGGGGCGCAACCTCGGTTAGGCCCCATTCCGGCAGACCAAATCATTCCTTGATTTTGCATCACAGGCGCGTCCTACCTGCTGGGGCGAGGATTCAGCCTTAGCTGGATTTCAATTGGATTCATTGCCGCCTGGGGCATGTCTACCTGGTGGATTCTTACCGGGGGGCAAAGCTGGAAGTTCACTGCAAAATTTGTGCCGACTCCCACCTGGAGTCGCGGCTATGCCCGATATCTGAGGTTTACTCACGATGAAACAGACCATCGGCAAACGCCGACTCAAGCTCGGCAGCCAGTTCGTCAGCACGTTGACGCCCTTTGAAGATGCGCTCCACCTCGCCGCTATGCTGCGAATTGAGCTGCGGGGGCGGCAGGTTGGAGCCTACGTCCTCACGAAGGGCAAGAACCGCGAGCACCTCTGCTTTGTGTTTGGCTTCGATTGCCGGGGCATCCACAACACCCTGACCGATGAACAGGTCAAGACAGTCTTTGATCAGCTGGAATCGGGGCTAAAGGATTTGCCCAACGGCGAGCGGCTGACGATTCATCTGGGCTCGTTTTCGGCGGACTGCGATCGCCAGCAGGATCTAGCTCGATTATCTAGTGGTGCCCCCAGCGCTGCCCTCAAGTTCTTGCTCACCGCTGAACGCGCCCGAGTCCAGCAACTTACCCAGCAGGGCCTGCGCAAACCCAAGTTTCTGCGGCTGTATGTCACCTATACCGTCCAAAGCGGTGCCGAAGGAGCCCAAGACATTATCGAGAAGGTGATCAGCAGAGGCGAAACCCTGTGGAAGTCGTTCACGGGTGAGCTGCGCCAGGCCAAAAACCAGCGCCTGCAAACGGTGATCACCAAGGCCTTTACCGACGGTTTTTTGCTCTGGGAGCAGGTGCTTTCGACCAAGATGGGGCTCTCGGTCAAACCCTTGGGTGAATCGGATCTGTGGGCGCTGCTCTGGAGCCGCTTTAACGCCAGTGACCCCATCGACATCCCCCAGCTGATCATCCTGAATCAGAACGGTCTACACGAGCAGGTCAACTCCGACATTCACAGCACCACGCTGCTGACTCGGGCTGGGGTGCCTACCGCCGGAAAAACCTGGGTCAAGGTCAAAGGCCAGTATGCCGCTCCCCTCACATTCCTCGAAAAGCCGGGTGGTTGGGCCAGTGAGGCGGCCCAACTCCGCTACCTGTGGGAGATCCTCTCCCGCGAGACGGTTGCTGATACCGAAATCTTTTGCCAGCTGACTCGGGCCAACAAAACCCTGGTAAAAACCACCGTGCAGCGGATGCTGAAGCAGTCAAACCTGACGGCCACGTTAGCTGAAGACAGTCACTCTGTAGATGTGGCCGCTGAGCTAAAGATGAAGCGCTCGATTGAGGCCCAGGAAGAACTCTTCGAGGGTGCCTTACCCATTCACACCGCCGTTGTATTCCTGGTGCATCGACCGGATCTGGAGCAGCTAGATGAAGCCTGTCGCTATATCCAAAGCTGCTTTCGTCGTCCCGCCTGGGTAGAGCGCGAGCAAGACTACGCCTGGAAGGTGTGGCTTCAAACGCTGCCCATTGTCTGGGAAGCCTTGATGGCGACCCCCTTTGGGCGGCGGCAGCTTTACCTTACCGGCGAAGCACCGGGACTGATGCCCTTGGTGGTGACCCAGCCCTGCGACAGAAATGGCTTTGAGCTGATTGCTGAAGAAGGGGGCCAGCCGATCCACCTGGATTTGTTCAACCAGCACCAGAACCTGGGCCTGTTTGCCACCACCCGAGCCGGGAAATCGGTACTGGTCTCCGGCATTCTGACCCAGGCGCTAGCCCACCGCTTCCCGGTGGTGGCGCTTGATTTTCCCAAGCCCGATGGCTCTTCGACCTTCACCGACTATACGCAGCTGGTGGGTGGGGCGTACTTCGACATTTCCCGCGAGTCCAACAACCTGTTCGAGCTGCCAGATCTCCGTCACCTGCCGGGTGACGAGCGCAAGGAACGCCTCGATGACTTTCAGTCGTTCCTGGAGTCAGCGCTGCTGACCATGATTGTGGGCTCGGGGGCCAATAGCTCGGTGATGACCCAAACCATTCGCTCGATTCTGGTACTGGCCCTCAATGCCTTCTTTGCCGATGCCTCAATTCAGCGACGCTATTTGGAGGCGATGGAAGGTCGCTTAGGCTCAGCGGCCTGGGCACAAATACCCACCCTGGCTGACTTCCTCGACTTCTGCACGCCTGAAAAACTGGATCTGAACCAGGTGGGCGGCAACATCGAGGCGGCTCTGGACATGATCGATCTACGGCTCCGGTTCTGGCTCTCCAGTCGGGTAGGACGAGCTATCTCGGCCCCCTCCAGCTTTCCGACCGATGCCCAGCTACTGGTCTTTGCCCTGCGGAATCTATCCAACGAAGAAGATGCCGCCGTGCTGGCCCTCTCGGCCTATGCCGCTGCTCTCAGGCGAGCACTGGAAGCTCCCGCATCCATCTTCTTCATCGATGAAGCCCCGATCCTGTTTGAGTTTGACGAAATTGGAGCCCTGATTGGCCGACTCTGCGCCAACGGTGCCAAGGCCGGAATCCGGGTGATCATCTCAGCTCAAGATCCCGATACCGTCCATAAATCTCCCGCCAGTGCCAAGATTTTTCAGAACCTGACTACTCGCCTGATTGGCCGCATTCAGCCCATGGCGGTGGATAGCTTTGAGCGCATTCTCAAATATCCCAAGGCCGTCATCAGCCGCAACGCCAGCGAGAGCTTCTTTCCCAAGCGGGAAGGGATTTACAGCCAGTGGTTATTGGACAACAACGGCCTTTACACCTACTGCCGCTACTATCCCGCCTTTGCCCAGCTCGCTGTGGTGGCCAATAACCCCGATGAGCAGACGACCCGAGACCTAGTTCTGCGCCATGCCCCCGATACCTTCACGGGTCTGGCGGAGTTTGCCCGGTTGCTGGTGCTCTCAATTCAGTCGGGTGAACCCCTTTCGGTGATCACGGAGCGCTGGTTTGCCGAGCGCAATCCCCATCCTGAAGTTCCCCTGTCTTCCTTCAATTCCCTACCTACTGGAGGTCACTCATGAACCCTCGCTTTCGCGTTGCCCTAATCCCAATCCTGGCTACCACCCTGCTGGTGGCACCGATGAGACCTGCCGCCGCCTCGCAAGTCGATACCACCTTCACCGATATCTTCGGCATTTTCTGCCAGGCCTTTGAGATCAGCAAAACCTATGTCGAGCAAACCATCTCTGGCCTACTCACGCCGCTGCCTGGCGATCTAGAGGGTGTGATCCAAAACGCCCTGGGCGATCTGGGTCTGGTTGACCCCAACCGGGTACGTTCTGAAATCTCGACAGAACTGGCGACCATCCTGGAGGGCGATTTGGCCCAGTCCGACAGCATCTATGCAGGCCTTGAAACCGCCAACGAAGTTGACCGGCAGCTCACCCGCGCCCAGGTCGATGCGGTGCTGGGCCAAACCGGACAGGCGGCCACCCGCGACAAAATCACCTGGATTGAGGACACCATCGGCCAGGTGCAGCAGCACGCTGACTCAGCCCAGACCGCTGTGTCCACCCAGGCGGCGATCAAGCAGATGGCGCAGCAAAACGCGCGGCAGTCAGAAATTTTAGGGGCGGTGCAGTCAGAACTGCTGCAATCCCGCCAGGACGCTCAGTTGATCAACCTCAACCTGGCCAACATGTCTCAAAACCTGGATCAAGAAGCCCGTGCCCGTCGCCTCCAAGAATTGGGCAGTGCCCTCGATACCCTGCAAATTAGCGCCCAGGCCCGTTTGTTCTAGACGTCTGTTCATCCTGACGTCAACTTGGATGTGAACCATCATGCTGCTGGATTGGCCCATCTCACCCATCGCCCAGTTACCCCGCGACACCGCCGACATTATTGAAGGCGGTCAGGTCGCGTCGGAAGCCGTGGCCGAAAGCTGGAACCAGCTCTGGGAGAGCGTGCTTCAGGGGGGCCTTTACTTTGCCCTGGCTCGGGTCGGAGTCTTGTTTGCTGTGGCGACCCTGCTCCTGTTTATGACCCAGTGGACGCGGCAGATGGTGGAAGGGGAAAGCAGCCGCGCCTACGCCGACTTCATCTGGCCGCTGCTGGTGATTGTGCTGCTCTCTAACAACGGCGATCGCCTGGCGGCCATCACCCTGGACATCCGCAACTACATCAACCAGGTCAATCAGGACGTTTTGTCCTACACCGCTGCCGATATCCGGCTGCAAGAGGCCTATCAGGCGGCTGTTCTAGAAGGCTCCGTGGAGCAAACCATCATCCAGCGCCGCAACCAGTGCTATGAACTGCAAAACCCTGAAGAGCGGGCGAATTGCATTGAACTGGCAGCGATTGAAGCCCGCGAATTCATTGAAGACTACCGCGCTAGAACCGGCAATCCCAATGCCCTGTCCCGTGCGTTGGAGGCGGCTCAGGCCGGGGACAATCCCCTCGATTCAGGCCTGCGATTTGGGGGAGCGCTGATGGGCTCAGGTTTTCAGACCGTGACCCGAGGCCTGTTGATGGCGCTGCATATTGCCTTTCAGTGGTTGATTGAGGCCTCGCTTTTGCTGACCGCCACTCTGGGGCCGCTCGCCGTGGGCGGATCATTGCTGCCGGTGGGGGCCAAACCCCTGTTCGCCTGGCTGACTGGATTCTTTTCTTTGGCTATTGCCAAACTCAGCTTCAACATTCTCTCGGGCCTGGTCTCCCTAGCGGTACTGAATGCCGGGGATTCTCACCCCCTAATTGCCCCCTTCTTTCTGGGCTTGCTGGCTCCCATTCTCTCTCTGGCCCTGGCGTCGGGCGGTGGCATGACAGTTTTTGGAGCCCTGACCAGTACCGCCGGGGTGATTGCGGGGACGGGGGCTATGGGTGGCATTGCCCGTGCCCCTGGCTACTCGGGCCGACGTCGGGCCTACCGCGTGCGTCGCTGACCTCACGTCGTTGACCTCATTTATCAGGACATGTCCCATGGTGCAGTTAATTGAGAAACGCAATACCAACTACCTACCCCTGTTTGTCTTGGGCAGCGTAGGGTTGCAGCTGGTAATGCTGGTGGTCTTGTTTCTCCAGGCCGGTGCCCTGAGCCGCATCAGCCGCCAGGATGCCCCCACCCTGGTGCAAATGCAGGATGGGCAGGCCATTCGAGTCGGCACCATGGGCTCTCGGGAGCGCACCCCAGAGACGATCCGGCGATTCGTCAATGACACCCTGGTGCTGATGTTCAACTGGAGCGGTAGCCTGCCTGCGACCACGGCAGAGGAAGCCAGCCAGCCCAGGGCCGACCCTGGCCTACCGATTGAGGTGGAACGGGGTCGGCGCAATATTGCCACCGCCAGTTGGCAGGCCAGCTTTGCCTTTTCCGAAGACTTCCGGCAGGACTTTTTGAAGCGGGTGGCCGAACTGACGCCACCGGGAGTCTTCACCGGCACGAGTCAGGTGGTGATGGTGATCAATCACGTTGGCAGCCCCGAGGTGGTTGGGGAGGGGCGCTGGAAGGTGGCGGTAGTGGCCCATCTCTATGTCTTTAACGACGCCAACGCCCTGGGCCAGGCGATTCCCTTTAACCGGGAGGTGTTTGTCGAGGCCGTCACCGCGCCAGCCGTGCCCGATGGCGACACCCCCTTGGAGCAGGCCATCTACAGCATTCGCCAAACCGGCCTGCAAATTTATGCCATCCGTGAACTTGACCGGGAGGACTTGTGATGACGACACCGAACAATCTGTGGGACGACCAAGAGATGGCCGACCTGGTTGGACTCCACCTACCAGAACCGGTTTCTGATCCCGGACAGGAGGTTGTACCTCCCCCCAAAGCATCGGAAGCGGAACCCCTTTTAGATGCCGAAGATATAGACGGACAGGCCCTAACCACTCACAAGCCCAAGCTATCTCTGGCAGCTAATCCCTTCACCAAGCTGGGTGTTGTCGCCGCTGGAACCGGTCTGGTGATTGGAGTCTTAGCTGTATTCACCAGCGGGGTGATGAAGAACGACTCTCCAGCATCTGAAGAGGTGCAAGCCGATTTTCCAGAACCCATGGTCGAGGGAGAGGAGGTGAGTGCTACCGGTGACCGGGGCCAGCTGCTGACCGATTTAGCGATGGGGCGTCAGCAGGCCGAACTGGAAGCTCTAGCCAATGAAGAGCCTATGGCTCAACCGGAAGCGCCAACGGCCAGAGAAAACCCAGAGTTTTCTCCCGCGCCTCCACCCCCGGCACGACCACCCCAGCCTGTTGCAGCGCGACCCACCCCAACGCCGCTACCGCCTCGACCAGCCCCCGTCTCCCCTGCGGTTTCAACCCGTCCCGTCGTGTCCCAACCGATGGCCCAACCCGTCGTCGATCCAACGGAACGATGGCTAGCACTATCGCATTTGGGGAGCTACGGGCAGAGTCCGCAGTTGGGCGATCAACGACTTGCTCAAGTGCCCACAAATGCTGTGGCTCCTGATCCGGCCCCTGTAGTGCAGGCCAATACGCCGACATCACGCTACGAGATTAACCATGCCGAAGAAGCGGCCATTCTCCAGGGCCAGCCGGTGGCATTGCCACCGATATCGCCCCTGTTGCTGACCGGCACCCAAGCCCCAGCCGTGCTGGAAACGCCCTTGATCTGGGCGGCGGAGACAGACAGCCCTCAGTTTGTGGTGCAGTTGACGGAACCCCTGCTGACCGCCGCTGGAGAAATCGGCTTACCAGCAGACACTTCGCTGGTGGTACAGGTGACATCGGTGGCGGACAGCGGCCTGGTGCAGCTAGCAGTGGTCTCCTTCATTCAGGCCGGTCAGGAGAATCCTCTGCCTGCTGGAGCTGTCCAACTGCGAGGGGTAGAGGGCACCCCCCTAATAGCTCAGAAGTATGACGACCCAGGGATGGACATCGCTCGCATGGATGCCACGATGGCGGCCATGGCTGGGTTATCTAGGGCGGCAGGGTTAGTGAATCGGCCCAAAACATCCTCGGTCATTACCTCTGTTGGAAGTAGCGCCATCACCCAGGACACTGGAGAGCCCAATCTTCTAGCCGGGATTCTGGAAGGCGCGTTTGAGCAGCTATCGGGGCAGATGGCAGCACGGAATCAGACGGCTCTAGACGAAATCTTGAATCGACCCGTCGTCTGGTATTTGCCAACCGGCACTGAGGTCGACGTGTACGTGAATCAAACGGTGGCGCTATGAAAACACCTTGGACTCCCTGGATTGTGGTCGGGGCGCTTTCTCTAGCGGGTATTCCCCTCCAATCTGCCCAAGCCCAGTCAGCCTATTCCGTTTCTGCCAGCCATGCTCAAGGGTTAACCGGCAGTCAGGCCCCGGTCATTCACCTTTGGCCTGGCTATGGCACCAACCTGAGCTTTATCCCGACGAACGAAAGCATCGTGCGGGTGTGGATCGATGATCCGTCCCGAGTGGCCCTCGATTTTGATCAACCGCTCTGCCCTACCGTTGCTGAATCAGGCTGTGTCTCGGGTCGTCCCTCGGTGGTTCATCTGAGACGGGTTCAAGGGCTGTCCTTCGAGAATCTGCCCAGGGCCAGCGGCACGCTGCTGACGGTGATTACCGAGACGGCTGGGGGAGATCGCCGCCTCTACGAATTCCGCATCGCCTTCGGTACGGGCGAGCCCGACTACCACACCGTCGTGGTTAACCCCACCTCCCCCACCCATCCGCTACTGGGGCCAGGGGATGTGCGCCGAGGGCTTCAGGTGGCTGAATCCAGAGGGCTGATCGCTCAAAACCAGGACTTGTGGAATCGGCTGCAAACCTTTCTGAGGTTAGTCCAAGGTGGCCTCGCCGTGCCTGCCGCCGCTGAGCAAGCTGGGGTTTCCTCTGAGGTGATCACCCGCCTGGCGGATTGGGGGGCTAACGCCCGCGACGATCCGCCTTTGAACTCTACCGCTCTCTAGTTTCTCTACTCAGGTTAAAGCCATGACCTCATACTTTTTCAGGCGCAGGCCGCCATGGCGGCCTGCGATCGGGATTTTTGTTCTCATTTTGGCGATCGCGCTTCATAGCTGGCGGGTGCAACCAGCCCACTCCAGCCTCCAGCCGGGAACGCCTGTGCCCGTGATTCAGGATCAGATTTTGGGCACCAAGCCCGACTGGGTACAGATCACCCTGCGCAGCCTGCCAGCGGTGTTAGAGTCTGGCTCCTTTGAGGCCCCAGCGGATCTGATCCGTCTGCTGGGCTACGACCCGTCGCGGGTCTGGCAGGCCGGGCAAACCGCTGACCAGTACATGCAGCTGGGCGATTTCCAGGAGAGCTTTCAGCTCCAGCAGTTCTCGCTGTACGAGATTGCGGCTCTGGTGGGGCTGGATTGGCCTGCCCTGCGGCTGGCGGATTTTGCCCTGGTGGCCTGGCAAACCCTGGGGGACTTGGTGCAGGCGGTGCCGGATTTAGCCAACCGTCCGGTGGAATCTGTGGCCCCGATCGCAGATCTGCTCAAGGGAGAAGTAGACCCTCAAACGGCGATCGCCGAGGTGCTCCAAGATCAGATCTTGGCTTCGCTCAGCCTAGGAGACCTCAACCTGGAGCAGTACGGACTGGCGGATATTCCAGGATTGATGGAGGCCCCACTAGAAAGTTTCCGCGACTGGCAGCAGTCGGTTATCGACCAGGTGCCCGGTCTCGCCGATGTCCCCTTCGCCAACTTCCCTAATCCCATCGTGGAGCAGGGCGTGGTGGTGGGCCAAGTGGATGTGGTGTTTGGCGCGGCGGAAGGCAACCGCACCAACACCATTAGCGGCAGCTATGTGGAAGGGTTCAATGTCCCCTGTGACGCTGACTGCGCTCACTTGGAAATCGGGCAACCCACGCTGGTGGAAGGCACCCAGTGGGTCTCCGGCAAGTACCAACAGGTGCGCGGCGGGCGAGGAGCATTAGCGGCGGCCAACGGCGGGGTTGAACCCACCGGTCGCCATCCCTTCGGCAATGCGTTCAAGGTGGCGGTGCTCGACACCGACGAGGCCTCCGGCACCGCTGAAACCGGGCTGTATTTCCGCATGTGCGTTCGCAACCTGTTTGTGGACTTGGGTTGCACTCCCTACTTCATCGGCCCCATTCCCTGGCTGCCGGTGCAGGAAGAAGGCATGGTCTTCTTGGGGCAAATCAAGGAAGGCCTTTCGAGCACTGATTCAGCCGACGCCGCTACGGCAAAAGGAATTGACCCGCAGACCGGAGAATCCAGACCTACGCCAGCCACAGCCACAGCGACCAGATCTTCAGGATCGCCTGGCACCGCTACTGGACGGTTCATTCACCCCGCACCCGGCTATGGCGTCACCAGTAGTTTTGGCTATCGCACTCACCCAATTCATGGCGATCGCCGTCTTCACAGCGGTACCGATTTTGGCACTCCCACCGGCACCCTCATTCGAGCGGTTGACGGCGGACAAGTCACCTTTGCAGGCATCAGCGGTTCTCTCACCAGCGGCTACGGCAGGCTCGTCATCGTCAACCACGGCAATGGCGTAGAGACCTACTACGCCCATCTACAGGGCTTTTTTGTGCAAGCGGGCGACATCATCGCCCAAGGCGATCCGGTCGGTCGCGCCAACAGCACCGGCTGGTCAACCGGGCCGCATTTGCACTTTGAGGTGCGCCAGAACGGCCAGCCCCAGAACCCTATGAACTATCTCAGTTAAGGAGTGTACCAATGAGACTTAACCGCACTGTCTTCGCTGGTTTAGCAGGCCTCTGTCTGCTGCTGGTCGGTCTAATCTCTGTCGTAGGCCTCAATTTAGCTCGGGCGTCAGACCCCATTCCAGAGGAGGTTTACGACTGCCTGCCTCCCCAGACCCAGACCACAAAACTCTGGGGCCTGGTTGAAACATCCTCCGGCAGCTACCTCCTAATCGGGGCTGGTGAAGGCGAGACCTACCAGGAAGTGCTGATTTACCTGGATACTCAGTCCGCCTGCCGGTCACTACTGCCGGAGGATGACTCGGTGCTGAGTCACTACATTCCCCTGAACTTGGCTCGCGAGTTAGCCCTTCAGCGCTACACCCAAGTGCTGCAAGAACAGGGCGGACGCGACGCTTATCAACAGCAGCTAACCGAATATCTGACGGCAGCCCCCGACGGTACCCGCAGCCAGTTTCCTGAGGAATACCTCTGGGCGCTAGAGCAACTGGGCATTGAGCTACCGCCCAACAGCTATGAGGTGCTGCGCTGATGCGTTACTACACCGAACACCCCTCAGTTCTGGGTCAGGTGGATTCCACTTCTACTCAATCCATCTCTCAGCTAGTGACCTCACTCCAGTCTCGCCAAGGGCTCACCCTGCTCGGCTGTGCGGTACTGATTGCCGCTTTCTCGCTAATGAGCCAAGGCAAGAAAGGGAAGCTCGCCACCAGCCGCTTTGGTGGCAGCCCCGAGAAAGCCGCTGCCCGTAAACGTGCGGTACGGCAGATTCACGAGCGCAAACGCAACGCAGTTTCCCTCTACATTGGCAAGCCCACCCGCAAGAAAGATGCCCGGTCTCTATACTTGCCCGACCTTCAACGGGGCATTGCCGTTTGTGGTGGGCCAGGCTCCGGCAAAACCTTCAGCGTCATCGATCCGCTGATTCGCTCCGCTCTAGACCAGGGTCTGCCGGTAGCCCTATACGACTTTAAGTACCCAACTCAAAGTGCTCGCCATGCCGCCTATGCTGCCAAGCTGGGCTACGACGTGCGAGTGCTGGCCCCTGGATTTCCTGAGTCCGAGGTGTGCAACCCCATCGACTTCCTCCGCAGCGAGTCCGATGCCGAGATGGCGCGACAAATCGCCACGGTGCTGAACAAAAACTTTCGGCTGATGACCCAGAGCAGCGAAGACGGCTTCTTTGCCGCAGCAGGCGATCAGCTGACAGAAGCCCTGTTGATGCTGGCCAAGTCCACCCGGTACCCCGACATCATGACCGCCCAGGCGGTGCTAGGGCTGACCAACCTGGGCAACCGGGTGGCTGCCGCTCACGGCATGAACAGCTGGATTCGGGTCTCCTTCAACCAGCTCATTGGGGTTAAGGATGCCGAGAAAACCGCCAGCGGCATTGTGGGCAGCGCCAGCGAGACCTTCACCCGCTTTATGAAAGAAGGCGTACTGGGGGCCTTCTGCGGTCAAACCTCTATCCCTCTTGATTTAACCGGCAAGCAGCTGCTGATTCTGGGGATGGATCGGGAGCGGCGGGATGTGGTGGGGCCGCTGGTGGCGACGGTGTTGCACATGCTGGTCACCCGCAACGTGGCCCAGCGGCGGCAAGATCCGCTGATTGTCGCCATTGACGAATTGCCTACCCTTTACTTGCCCACCTTGGTGCAGTGGCTCAACGAAAACCGGGAGGACGGTCTCGCGGTCATCCTCGGCTTTCAAAACCTGGTGCAGCTAGAGAAAACCTATGGTCGCGAACTGGCTCGCGCCATCCTGGGGGCCTGTGCCACTAAAGCGGTCTTCAACCCCCAAGAATACGAAGCGGCTCGCATGTTCTCGGACTTTCTGGGGGATGAAGAAATTCAGCACAAGCAAAAATCGCGGAATCGCGGCGGGGGCAAATCCAGCACCACCATCTCCGACCAGGAGCGCACCCGCAAGCTGTTTGAGCCCAGCCAGTTTCTCCGCCTCCCGCCAGGTAAATGCATCTTGATCAACCCTGGCTTTACCTCCCGTGGAGAAGCGGCGATTCCTATCCAGCAGGCAATCAAGATTCCTAAAGCCGATGTGCGAGCCAGTGAGGGCAGCGAAGCTCTGTGGGCCAAAATCCATGCTCGCCTGGTGCGCCGCAGCCCCCAGCAGATGCCCACTGCCGCCGATTTAGAAAAACGACGACAGATGGTGGAAGCGATGCTGCCGGAGCCCCAGGCCCCGGTCAACTCGGCCTACCCTGACCCCGCTGGTCTAATCGACAAGTACAGCAGTTTGCTCTAGGAGACCCCTGATGACGACAACGATTCAATCCCCCGATCTCATACTGGCGCAGACCCTCCAGGAGAAGCTGCCTGTGGATACCGTCACGGCCCTGTTAGCTTACCCCGACATCGCTGCTGATTTAGCGCTGGTGTTGGATCAACCACCCTTGGGTGCTGACTATGTGCTCCGCGAAATTGAAGTGCTGTACGACGATGTGACAGTTCTCCACTGGCGAGATGGCCAAATTCAGGCTCAGTGTCCTGATGTGGATATCGACTATACGCCGACGCTGGTGGAGTGGTTGATCGATGGCGAAACCGCCTACTTTTCGGTTCAAGGTCGTGAGGTGATTAACCGCATCAAAATCATGCCCCTGATGGATTTAGAAAGCCTAGACCCCTTGAAGGAGGAACCATGCAAGCTGTAGTAAACCCCGGAGAAGCTAAACAAATTGAGCAGGACTATGCTCACACAACCCTGGCCTCTAGCGAAATGGCAGCGGCCACAGCTCAATCAACTGCTGAAGCCGTACAGGCCTTTATTCAGATGCTGCGCGAGCGGCTCCAGGCGGCTCGGCAAAAGGAGCAGGACTCGGAAACTAAAGCACAGGATGCTCAGCCCGAGGATGCTATAGATTTGCCTCCAGCCGTCGCCGAGCCCATTGAAATCAAGATGGGTCGCGAGATTGTCTACCGCGAAGGCTATGCCGATAAAGACCCCGTCAACAAGCTCAATGCCAATACGTTAAAGCTGCTCCAGGCCGCAGTAGATGCACCTCCGCAGCAGGGCGCTGAGGCAACTACCGGAGCCAAGGGGACAATCAACATCAAAGCTGGAGATGAGCTAGTTTACCGGATGAGCAAAGGGGCGGTTGAGACCAACCGGCTAGAGCTTGATCCAGTTGGCCAGGCGGAAGTGTCTTCCCCTGGGGTCGTCCAGGAGACGTCAATAGCAGAAGATCCCAAGCTGGCGGATGAGACTGTGCCGCCTGTGTCCTTAGTAGAGACCGCCACAAAACCTGAGCCCAAGGAAAACCCGGCCCTTGTAACGGCTGTAGAACTAGAGCAGCAACCATCTGCAAGTCAGCATGCGCCTACCCGAGTTGCAGCTCAGCCTCTGGCCATGGCCTCACCTAGGGTAGTCTCCATCCTCGACATGATGGAGCGCCAGAACCAGCAGGTGATCGAAAAAGCCACCCAGAAATGGATGCAGCAGACCACGCGGGTGATGCGGCGCTCGTCTCAGCAGTTGACTGAACGGGTGGTGGCCCTAGCGGCGAATATCCGTAGTCGGCAAGTGGCCTCCACGGCCGTGGATTTGCTCCAGAAGTACGGCACCGCCTACAACCCTGGTCGAGGCGTCTACGTAGCTGAGAGCTATGTGATCAGCGCCAAGGGGCGCATGGTCACCGTCTCAGACCGCGAGGGCATTGAGCTAATGACGGCCCGTAAAACCCGCTGGGGGCTGGACATTCTTAAAAACGACATGGTGGCCTCCCAAGAAGTCGACTTTATGAAAGCCCGCCAGCAAATCCAGATTCAGGGAATTGATGGTCTTTCCTCAGAGCCCCCCATGCGGGTGAGGCAATTAGGCAACCTTGCACCAGCGGGTGACATGGGCATTACCCGTGATCTCACTGCCCTGGCCCTGGCGAAAACCGCCCGTAAACTGCTCGATGTCACTGGCAGTCGTCCCAACGTACAGGGCAAGCGAGTCTTCCAAGGGGGCAGCCAGTACCGGATTGAGGAGACCCCCAACAGCCTGAAAATTCAGGCAGGAGAGCGGCGGCAGATTCTCAGCATCGACAACGGCAAAATCAAGTCTGATCTCATGTCTAAGGATGTGGCTTATTTCCGGTTCATTGACCGCGAACTCAGCCAGGATTTGCAACTGCATCAATCGGCAAAAGTGACGCCGTTGAACAGCCAACAACGCAGCCGTTCTGTAGGTATGGCCATAGGTGAATAGCCATGGCAAAGAATGCTCAACAGCAGCTGGTGAACCACTTCGCCTCCCATTTCCTAGAGGGCAAAGGGTTTGCGACGATTACCGCCGCCCGGCAACAGGCGGCGCTGGTGTTGGGCACGCCAGTCAACCCAGGCACGGCGCTGGCAAAGCAGGTAGATGAAGCGGTGGAGGGGGCGGTGGTGCGAGCGGCCCAGGGAATTCTTCAAACCTCAGCTACAACCCACGACACCTATGATCGGCTGATCGATCTACATGATCGCCAGCCAGCCCTGAACGTGCGTTCCTCCACCAGCGTGCAGCAGCAGGCATACAGCACGCCGATCCCCATCGCGTTTTTAGCCTCTACCCTGGCAGGCATTACCCCAGACACCACCGTCTACGAACCCTCGGCTGGCCATGGCGCATTGCTGGTGGGGACTGACCCCACCCAGGTGAGCGTCAATGAACTCAATCCAGATCGCGCCGCTGACCTACGGGCTCAGGGGTACCGCGTCACGGAGTGGGATGCGGCGGAGTATCAGCCAGAACGTCTGCATGACGTGGTGATTGCCAACCCACCCTTTGGCGCGGTGCGAGACGCGCAGGGGCAGCGTAAACGGTTCAGGTTGCCCGGCAACCTGCGGGGGACAACCCAGATTGATCAGGCGATCGCGTTCCAAGCTCTAGGGGCGATGAAGGACGATGGCTGCGCTGTTCTGATTCTAGGCGGCAAGCTCGGTGTAGAGGAAGAGCTGCGGTCTGAGCGCTACAACACCCTAGAAAGTCGAGGTTTTTTCTATGCCCTTTACCAGCAATATGCCGTTGCCCAGCACGTTTCCATTTGGGGTGACTTGTTCCACAAGCAAGGGGCTGGCTTTCCTGTTGATTTGATTGTGATTGAGGGCCGAGGGCGGTCGGAGCGACCGTTACCGGCTGCTGCTGTCCCAGTTATCTACAAATCGTTTGCTGAACTTAAGGAGTTGATTCCCAATGAACCTACCCGTCACGCCCGTATCTCCCTGGACGTACCCGTTCATGAACAGCCAGTATCCCAACTTTCCCAATCTCTGGACACTGGAGAGTCTGGGACTGCTGTTCATCGTCAAGGTGCCGCTCAAGCTAGAGCAGCTGAGCGAAGCGACTTACCTGCAGCTGATGCAAACTCGGCTGGACAGAATGATTCAGAACTGGGTGGCCGTCACGTCTCAGGAAGAAGCTCAGAAACTGCTGGCCAGCACCCTCAGTCAATTGGACTCGGTGCAAGAGATTCCGGTGTTAGAGCCAGACGACGACATGGACTTCGCTCTGGAGTATTGGCGGCAACAGTGGGCGGAGACCTTGATTTTGAGCAACTGGCGGTTTCAGGAACGACTGAGCCACTACGGAGCCAGTTTTCCAACGATGCCGGTCACACCCAACTACCCAGATTACCTGGACTGGTTGAGCCTCCACGACGAGAGAGCGCTGGACGCGTGGCTGGTCGAACTAACTTTGTAGCCCCTCACTCAGAGCTCACCATGAATACTTCTGTTTCAACTGGCGAGTCGGGAAACACTTACGATGTCCAGCCCCGGCAGGTGGCCTATGTGCCCAAGAGCAAGGGCTTTTCGACTCAGACCCTGATTCCCTTCAATATGGCTAGTGCGGCCCAGCAGGCACTGGAGCGATTCGAGCAGCAGCATGGCGACATTGATGAGTACCTGGCTACCCGCCTGGGCTATGGCTCTGTGGCTGAACTACACCAGTACTTCAGCGCTGAGCAGGTCGATGCTTCAGCCCTGGCGATTAGCAATATCGAGCGGGGAGCGGGGTTCATCACGGGAGACCAGACCGGCATTGGCAAGGGCCGCATCTGTGCCAGCATTATGCGCTATGCCCAGCAGCAGGGCAAGATTGCACTGTTTATCACCAAGGACAAACCGCTCTACGCCGACATGATGCGGGATGTGGGGGATATTGGGATGCGGCGGTTTTCGCCCTTCATTACCGATAGCGGTACCGAGATTCCGCTGGCAAATGGGGCGTCGCTGAAGACTGCCGGGGCCGCCAAGCAGCAGGCGGAAATGCAGGCGATGATCCAGCAAGGGAATCTGGGGCGCTATAGCGCGGTGTTCACGACCTACAGCCAGCTTCAGACTGTAGGGAAGAAAGAACCCCTACGCCGAGACTTTTTGCGCAAGATGGCTCCCAATGCGATCTTGATTCTGGATGAGGCCCACCAGGCGGGGGGCAGTAAGGGCGGGTGGAAGGAATCTGGGCCACCAGACCGAGCCGACTTTGTGCGCGAGTTAATTGATCTGTCATCAGGGGTGTTCTACTCGTCGGCTACCTACGCCAAACGGGCCGATGTGATGGATCTCTATGCCCGGCGCACTGATCTACGGTTGGGCGTCAGCAGCATGACGGCACTAGAGAATATCTTGACCCGTGGGGGTGTGCCGCTTCAGCAGATTGTCGCCAGTAAGTTTGTGGCGTCTGGGCAAATGCTGCGCCGGGAGCGCTCCTATGAGGGGATTTACTTTCAGGCTAAGACGGTGCCTGTGGATCGGGAGGTGGCCGACGACTTCTCGGCAGCGATGCGGGCCATTAAGGATTTTGATCGGGCTAAGCAGAAGGCCGTTAAGGCCATCAGTAAGGAGGTGAAGGCGGAGGCCAAAGCTCTGGGGGAAGATGGGGCGATTGGCGATGTGGGGGCGAAGAGCACCAACTTCACCTCGCTGATGCACAACTGCATTGAGCAGGGATTGCTGGCCCAAAAGGCGGATGCAACGGTAGAAGAGGCCATTGCGGCACTGAGTCGAGGTGAGAAACCTGTGATTACAGTCGCTAACACCATGGGCAGCTTCATCCAAGCCTATGCAGAGTCTCAGGATTTATCGCCAGGAGGCGCGATGAACCTGTCTTTTGGAGATCTGCTGGAGCGGTATCTGGAGCGATCCAGAGATGTGGTGGTGAAAGACTACCGGGGCCACTCCACCCGGCTGCGCCTCAGCGATGACCAACTCGGGGCCGAGGCGGTTCTAGTCTATGAAGAAGCGCTGGACTGTATTCGCGAGTCCGACTTCAGCAGCATTCCCATTAGCCCGATTGACTACATCGAGCAGCAGCTGGAGCGATCTGGCTACCGGGTTACCGAAGTCACCGGGCGGAAGTCGGGGATTGAATATGGAGCTGATGGTTCGATGGCTTACAAAGTGCGGTTGGGGGAAGAGACTACCGCCAAGGGCAAGATCGATGCGGTGGCCCGGTTCAACGCGGGCGATGCCGATGTTATTCTGCTGAACTGTTCGGGCTCCACAGGGATTTCGCTCCACGCCTCGGAGAAGTTTGCTGACCAGCGGCCTCGTCACATGATTGTGGCCCAGGCCGAGCGGGACATCAACGTGTTTATGCAGATGCTGGGGCGGGTACATCGCACCGGACAGGTGGCGCTACCGAACTATACGCTCCTGATGGGGGATTTGCCAGCCGAAAAACGACCTGGGGCGATCCTCTGTCGCAAGATGGCCAGCCTGAATGCCAATACAACGGCGGCGCGGGAGACCGATATCTCGCTGAACACCGTGGTGGATTTCATGAATCCCTACGGAGAGCAAGTTGTGACAGAACTGCTCGCCGATGACTCAGAGCTGAATGCCAAGCTAGACTTCCCGGCGGCTCAAGCTGAGAACGATGCCTCGGATATTGCGCTGATTAAAAAGGCGACGGGGCGGATTCCCTTGCTACCTATTGCAGAACAAGAAGCGGTCTACAGCCTGATTGAATCGGAATACCGCGACCTGGTGGATCAGGCCAGGGCGATGGGGGAGAACATTCTGGAGGCGGATCAGCTGGATCTCGATGCTCGGCCTCTGGCGCGTATGGAGGTGATGGCCGATGACAGCGAGACGGCTAGTGAATTTACCGGGCCGGTGTATCTGGAGTTGGTGGAGGCTAAGAGTGAAAGCAAGCCCTTGACTCAGCTTCAGGCGATCAATGTGGTGCAGGAGTCGGTGGGGTTGGCGGAAGTGAGGTCGTTGGAAGATCACGACCCGGATGTTGTAGCCGCGCAGGCCAGGCAGCAGGTGGCGGCGACAATTACCCAGTTGGAATCGGAGACCAATCGCTACCGGCAGGCAGCGATCGCCCAAAAGCAAGACAGTAAAGCGATTGAAAAACTCAACGACCGCATCGAACAGCAGTTCATGCATGTCTCTGGCGTGCTGGAACAGTTCGTGCCGGGGACACCGCTCCGGTTGGTAACCCCGGCTAGCAAGACGATTCTTTACGGGGTCGTGGCGGGGGCAGACGCCAAGAAGCGATCTGGGAGCCCAGCAGCACCGAATCGCTGGAAGCTCAGGATTCTGGTTGCCGATTCGGCCCGGCAGATTACGGTGCCGCTGTCGAAGTTCAACACAGGGCGCAGCGGATCCCTCGATGCCACGGTGCAGACTGAGGATTGGTTTGGCAATAGCGTGTACTCGCTGTTCGACATACAGCAGGAGGCGGGACAGGTTAACCGGCAGATCTTCACCGGTAACCTGATCAAGGCGTTTGAGAAGTATTCCAACGGGAAATTGGTGAACTATACCGACTATCGGGGCGAGGTATGCCAAGGGCTGATCATGCCCAAGGGCTTTGATATTGAGTCAGAACTGACCAAGGAGCCCGTGGCCTTTAAGGAGCCGCCGCAGGTGTTTCGGTTCTTGACCGATCTGACCAACCGACAGGGGACGGTGAAGACCCTGGATGAGTTGTTGCTGCTGAAACCCCAGCAGGCGGGGGCTGGGTTCATTCTGCAAGCGCCGAAATCGAAGGAGTCGGATGGGCGGTACTACTTGGATGAGGCGTTAATTGCTGCGGCGGGGTCGGATTTTTATTCGGTCGCCGATCGCATGGAAGTCGTCATTCCGCCAGAGCGGTTGGAGCAGGTGCTGGGGGTGGTGATGCACCAGCGGAACTACACGCTGGCGGCGTTTGAGTTTAAGGAGGTGGCGCGGCAGTTGATGGGAGTGTCGTTGCCAACACTGGAGAAGGTGGAGGTGGAAGCGGTTAAGCCCTCGGCTGTTTCCCAGCCGGTTACGATCGCCAGTCAACCCAGTCCAGAGCCATCCGTGGAAAGGCCTGGGGTCGAAACTCTGGTGTCCCCAACCGTACCCAATCAGCCCCCGATGGGCCAACTGGAAAAGCGGATTCTGCGGTTTTTGAGGAATGCGGGGATTGAGCAAGAGGTAATGACATCCCAAGACTTTCATCTGCGGATTGAGAATGAGCCGTTCATTCCACTCGTGATAGAGCGGCAGAGGGATGAGCTGTATCTGACCCATTACCTGACCCAAAACGGGGATATGTTCATCGACTCGGAGATGGTGTTTCGGGTGCGGGACGAGGGGCACATCGAGTTTAAGGAGACGGCGGTGCAGAGATTACGGGGTGGGGAGTCGCGGCTACCCGATCGTGCCTTTGCCCAAGTCTTTTCCAAAAATATCGTGCAGCAAGGGTTTGCGGAAGCAGCTCATGCTCAGCTTCAAGCCCAGGTGGAGCCCGAGGTAGAGGGGGTGTCCCCGCAGGAGCCGGAGGATGAGCGATCGCGGATGCCGAGTGATATGCGGCAGTATCTGGAGGTGAAAGAGCAGTATCCTGATGCGATCGTGCTGGTGAAGTCGCCAGATCAGCGGTTTTATGAGGCGTTCTTTGATGGCGCTCGGCCCTTGATTGAGCATCTGGAGATGATTGGTACCAGCATGGAGTCTGGGATCAAGGAACTCGGGCGGGTACCGGTGGCGGGGTTTCCGGTGGGGAGTTTGCACAAGTATTTGGACAGGTTGACCCAGCAGGGGGAGGTGGTGATTGCGGAGGGGGAGGGGGAGGGGGCGATCGCAATCCACCCCCATCATCCCCCCGAACCAACAGCCCGAGAAGAACCAACCCAAGCTCCTGTTGAGCCGATTCCCCCTCCCCAGCCCCTCGCACCAGCGTCTAAGGAGCCTGAATTTCAGGTGCAAAATCTGTTTGACCTCGAGCAGTTCAATAGGGCTCAACAAAATGGACACAAGGAGCGTCAGACTGCCGATCCAGCCTGGACTGGTTCGGCGGGAGAATCTCAACCAACTGCGCCATCAGAGGTAAATGTAGATCCGCCGACACAACCATTGCCATCCCCTACGGTTCCAGTAATAGCCCACCAGGGACAAGCGGGAGCACAGTCTCCAGAGCTGGAGACTGTGTCCGAACTGTTGCCGCGTTCAGCCTTAGATACTCTACGAGACTGGTACCGAGCTGCCCGAGATTTGGGCCACGACCCGCTGCACCTGGAACAGATCAAGCAGTTGGGGCTCTCAGCCAAACAAGCCAATAGCAACGGCTTTGGCCTCGCACCAAACCTACAGCAGGCGATGGCTCACGATCTGGCCCAATATCAGGCGTTTCAGCAGCGGGGAGAATACGTGGCCCAAGCTTCCCAGAAAATCTTGTCGATGATCGGGCAGACCCGAGGCCCACACACCCAGTTTCGCGGCAAAGTCTATGAATTAAAGCAGACCGCTGATCGGCTGACCGTCCGCCGAGTGACGCCTCAACCCCAGACCATTTTGGAAATGGCCCAGGGGAAAATTCAGCGCACGGTAGTGACGGCTGAAGACTGCCAGCGGTTTCAGCGGTTTGTGCAGCGCCTAGAATCAGACCGTGTTCCCACCCCGACCTCAGCAGGACTTGAACGATGATGACCTTGGCCCCCTTGCCCGCCGACTACCGCCCCCAGTCCATCGTGATTTTGTGCGATGGGCAAAAGGCCGTGCATGTGGAAGGCAACGAAATGCAGCTCGATGTGGAGTGGACGGCGGAGCGCGAACCCGAGCACTTGGAGATGTTTTGGGATGGAGTGTTGGTCTACGCCCTAGTAAACCAGCAGCTCACGGTCAACCGTCTAGAACTGGTAACGGGCGCTGTCCATCCTATGGAATGGATTTTTCAAACCCCAGCGGGTCAAGCCGATGAACCCAACCCTCCGCGCCACATTTGCCTGGCTCCGGGAGCAGGGGCTGCCGCCGCTACCCGTAGCCCCAGCCCAAGACCCGACGCGCTATCCAGCCCGCGATCGCGGTGGTAGTCTGAAGCGCAATAAAGACGGGGTTCTGATGCCTGCCTTCACCGGCAAGAACCCCAGCTATGTGGACAGCAGCGGGATTCCCCATCTGATCTGGCACACCCAGTATCAGAATCGGATGCCGACTCAGGCTGAGCTTCAGACCTGGTTTTCACACCCTGCTAACGGCATCGGCACCCTGGGCGGCTGGCACGACATTGTTTGGGTCGATATAGATGTGAAGCAGTTTGAGTCGCAGCAGTCCTGCGACCAGCGGATCGCTGATTGGCTGAGCCAATACCCGCTCTTACAGCAAACCTTTACTGAACGTACCCACAGCGGCGGTTGGCGGCTAGCGGTGCGAGTCCACGAAAAGAGTTTTACCAACTTCTCGCTGGATGGGGTGGGTGACCACCACATGGGGGAGGCTCTGGGCCAGGGACGCTTCACAGTGCTCGCGCCGACGGTTGGCCCGAGTGGCAAGGCCTATGTCAATGTGCAGCGGGTACCGCCGGTTTGGGTGGAGCGGTTGGATGCGATCGGTCTGTACCCGGTGAGTGGTCGAAGAGAGCAAGGCCACTCCCGCCAGTCTCGACCCCTAATTCGGTCGCAGCTTGATCAACCGGGAGTCTTGCGGCTGGAGGATCTGGCCACAGCGAAGGCCCAGTCAGCGCTGCATGGGGATAGTCCGTTGGAATCGCGATCGCACTCGCTAACCTATGCCCTGCGTGAGTTTTATGGGTGGGAGAACTGGGCTGCCCAGAACCGGGTACCGATGAGCGGCAATGCGGAAGATCTGGCGCGAGCAGCAGGGGCTGCTTTAGGTCTTGACGATGAGCGCACTGAACGAATCATCCAAAGCATCTCTGATCCAGAGCATTGTGCCCCTGCTGTCGTTTTTGCTAGCGGCGAGATGAATGCTTGGAAGCGAGTCTGGAACCTAGATCGGCAAACATACAAAGCCTTGTGCCCTATCGAACTGCAACAGAGTATGCAGGCAGACGCTAGGCAAAACTACAATCAGACTTTTCGGCAAATTTCTCCCAGGAAACTGCAACCAGAACAGCGGCCTAATTTCAAGTCCCAATTTTCAGGAAAAGGTCTAGCTCAGGTGTCAGCTAAATATGATGTCTTAACCCAAGAGTTTGTCCAAAATGCCTGGTGGATTTTAGATAATGCTACACAGCTACAATTCAGTGAAAATGATTTTTCAAAAAATGGAAATAAACGCTGGGTTCAGGGGCAAACTTATCGAATCGAGACAGCAGGAGAAGATTTAGTAGTTCAGGCTGGCGATCGCGGGATAATTCTGAAAGCCCAAGGCAATACAGTGGTCGAGGAAAAGCTACGCAAGGAAGATTTGCTTCGGTTCCAAGCGGAAGTTTTGAGGATTTGGCAGCAACCAGTTCTTGCTCTCAAAAAGGCAAGGAAGCTATCCCCGCGTCAGGAAATAGAGTTGCTGTGAGAAAATGCGTCTCTGTTTCTCTCTTTCTAATCTTTTCGGTAGATATCTACCTTGGTTTCCAAGCATTTGCGAAGGCTCATATCATTGACACCAATGCCAAACCAGCTGTCTGGCTTTTGGTAAAAGTCAAGACCACGACCAATTTTGATAATCCAGCCGTTATCTAATCGAATTTCGCGATCATGGAGATTTTCGTTGAGCTGAATGTCTAGAACGATATCGACTTCTAGCAGACTTTGCTTGAGATCGTTGAGCTTATCCTGTATTTCGGCGATTGGCGTCTCATTATCGTAGCTGGTGGTTAACTCAATGCGTTTGACGGTACCCGTCTTCACTGCCGTCTCGCAGAAGCGAACAAAATTTTGAATTTGATGCGAGACCCGAATATAGGGTTCTTCAATCGTGATAGTCTTAGCCCCTTGAAGATAAGAGCCGAAAATCGAGTCGTAACTGTGGCCGGTGTCGCCGTAGTAAATGGTGAAGTGCTGCTCTTCGAGGGCGGCTGGTTGAGCTGAAACAGGGGCCACTTCTGGGACAGCGGTCTGGGAAACTGCTGCTGCGAGTTCTCTTCGCTGTGACGGCTTATCCTTCGTGGTGGGAGCTGCTGTTTCGTCCTCTAGATTGTGACGAGTCGGGTTTTGAGTGGCTAGGGCATTTTTTGACTCAGGGCAGTAGACGGTTACTTCTTTGCCCTGGGCAGTGAAGTAGGAAAGATTGATTTTGGCAAACTCGTCATCGGGTTTGCGCTTGTTCATTTGTTCTTTGATGCGGCGGCGCGATTCAACAGCGTAGGCTACATATTCTTCAAATTCATCGTCGGTAGGGCTGGTGGATGGATGCAGGATCTTCAGGAAAGCCGCCACGGTTTTCTTGATGCCCTTTTCATCTCGACCTTCTACGGCTGAACCGAGACGAATGCGCTTGGTGACTTCTTCATAGCGGTTGGTGTGCTGGAAGGCATAGTGAAAGGCTTCAGCTAGATAGTCGGTGATGAAGCCATAGCTGTTGGTCAGGTATTCGCTGCTGTTCTTCGGCATCTCCCAGCCGGGTAAGTAACAGGCGAAGCGATCCATCACAGCTAGGTCAAACTGGCTGGGGAGGGGCTGAAAGAGGTCGTACTGGCTAGAGTTGACGATTTGCTCCACCGACATGTCGATGTTGCCGACAAAGGCCAGACTGGCATCGGCAATAATTTCTACCCCACGGGAAAACCGTCCGTTGGCCATGAAGTCCTTCATAATTTGGATGGTGTCGGGATCTTTGATTTTGATGCCGCCGACTTCGTCAAAGGCCACGGTATCCCAAAAACCCACCAGGCCGACTTTGCCCCGAGCATTGTTGTAGAACAGGGTAGCTTTGGTGGCTTGGCCACCGCTGACCAATGTGGAATAGGGGGAGAACTCGCTAAAAAAGTAAGATTTCCCGGTGCCCCTCGGCCCCAATTCAATAAAGTTGTAGTTGGGCTCGACCAGCGGGGCGAGGCGAGCAATGTAGTGGAGCCGTTGCCGTGGAGATAGCTTGGTCGCCTCAAGCCCGACAGTGCGCAGGATAATGTCTACCCATTCATTACGGCTGAAGACTTCACTGCCCTCGGCATAGGCTTCGAAGTTAAAACGACTGAGCTGAACGGGGCGTAGGTCTTCGATATAAAAGGCGTAGTCGTCTTCTTCAATAGCATTGTGGGCGACAGTGACCTCAGCCCAAATGCCGCCTTCCAACATGCGGTCGTTGTCTCGATAGAACTGTTGGCTAACGGCAATGCGTTGGGAATTGAAGTTTTCTAGGGCCGCCCAGTGGCGCTTTTCTTTTTCGACGTAGCGTACATGAACCTTGTCGATGAAGCGGTAGTGCCCTTTGGTCGCTACCTTAGACTGGGCGGCATTCGCCTCGTCAGGTCGGACATAGTTGTCTTGGAGGGTGGCCAACACGGCTTCCATCCCGGCATCGATTTCCATGGGATCGTCGCTGGCGCAGTATTTGGCCAGGAGAAACTCTAAAACAAAGGTGGGAACGTTGGTGCCTTTCTTGATCCGGTGCAGCAAGTCTTTGCGGACAACCTTGCCCTCAAAGATGTCGTTGAGCTGTAGATCAAGCTTATCCATGGGATCTAGACCGTGTAGTCGGTTTCTAAATTGAGGCTAGCGTAAGTTCTAAGGGTGTTCGGGTCGAGAGCCTTCACAGTAAACTTACCCTCAAACATGGCATCCATCCGCAGCACGATTTGCTTGGTTTCCCCAGGGAATAGGGTAATCGTCCTGGTGGCAGGGTTGACGTCTTCACTGGGGCGCGGTTCGCCCACTACCTCCCCTTGGGCGTCTTGGGCCTCTAGAAGCAATTCGCAGGCGCTGGCTTGGGAGAATAGATTGCCTGCCAGCAGAGAGAGTTCTATGCGGGGGAGGCGAGTGGTAATCCGTTTGGAGCCGCGCTTGTAGCTCAGCTCTACCTGGAACTGTTCCAGCTTTTCTACGGGTTCACTGTCTAAACGCACGACCAAGACGGGCACGATCGCCTCTGCCAGAGAAGCACCACCGTGGAAATAGAGATGCCCGGCCCGGTAGGGAGCCATGGTTTTTGGCAGGGCAACCTGGGCGGCGTTGCTGCGAATGCCGAGCTTATCAGCACTCAGCACCAGGTTGTGAGCGTCGGCGGTACCGTTGCCCAGCAACATGCGATCGTGGGCTGTGTAGAGCCAGTTGCCCTGGGGTTTGGTGCAGACATCCCCTGCTTCGGCCTGGGCATTGAGAAAGAATCCGTGATCGCTAACGATGATGGCCTCCTGAAAGCCGAGTTTGGCCAGCTTGGTTAGCGCTACACGAATTTGCTTAAGGGTTTTGGGGATCAGGCTCAGGGTGTCTTCGGGGTTAGACTCTAGCTGGCTATCGATCTCGGTACTGCGGAGCACCAGCAAATCAACGGTGGGCTCAACTCTGGGATTCTTTTTGGTGATGAAATCTCTTAGGGTCATCTCGGTGAAGCGATCGCCAAATTGCTTTTTTAAGTACCCCATCCGCTGGGTCACATTGCTGACGACTGTATCGCCGATTTTGGGCACCAGCTTGCCCTGCTCGATGTCTAAGGTGAGGCTGTTGTGGGCGTCGGGCAGCAGGCTGGCCATACCTACCGGGGTAATGGTGGGTAACTGGGCACAGGCGGTATGCATTTCGACGATGCCGACTTCGGTCAGCAGCTTTTCTAGCTCAGCACCCAGCTCGTAGCGCAGGGCGTCAATCATCAGGTAGGCAATGCGCTGCCCTTTCTCGCTGAGTCGGGGGGCCAGAAACCGCTTAAAGACTTCAGTGTTGGTTAGACGGCCCGCTGGGGGCCAACCGCTGGGTTCGAGCTGCCGCGTAAACAGCGCCTGAACTTTTTCGGTCAGCCGCCGGTAGCAGCTACGGGCGGCGTCTAAAACAGCATCAAGGGAATCGCTGAGGGCGATCGCATTGCCGACGCTTTCTTCTAGCTCTCGCTGGCGCTGATCGACCTGGCGCAGGCTCTCAACGTAGGCATTGATTAAGCTCTCCTGGCTGCGGCCAAACTCAGGCAACTGCCGGTCAACGTCTTCGCAGATGACGATCAGGTTGAGGGCGGCTTGAAGTAGTGACCACTGCTCTTGGTTTTCTCCCTTGCTGCGCCAGATCGATTGGCTGTGGCGGGTCAGCAGGTCGCGGGTAATGTCTAGGTCGTTGGCAACAATGCCCTGAACGGCTCGTTGGAGAAAGGTTCTCTCTTCAAAGGGAAAGGTGTTGAGCTGACCGAGATCGTCAATGTCAGCACAGATAGGGGGCAAGTTTAGCTCGGCTTCGATGGCTTCTGCCCGCTCTATGTAGGCTTCTTGGTAGCGTTGGTCGTTGCGTAGGCGATCGCACAGGTCACACACTACCACTTCGGCCTCAGGGGGGCCATAGGGAACCGCCTGGAGGGCTTCTGGCAACGGTACGGGCAGGTCAAAGACAAATTCACTAAACAGCACAAAGCGCCATAGCTCTTCGGCGATGGGGCTCCAGGATTTGGCTCGGGTTTTGAGGGTAAGGCCAAGGGTGGCTTTAAAGAAGTCTTTGGCCTCTGGCAACCAGCCGGTCTCGGTTTTAAGTGCATGCTGCTGTGCTTCCGTGGGTACGAGAAAGGCGATCAGGATATCGACGGCGGAGTCGGCCTGGAGGGTAGCCCGCAGTTGGGGCCAGCTAATGCCACCGCCGACGGCATCGACGGTGGCAAAAGGGGGATTGGGGTTGTTTTGGAAGATGCGGCGAATTTCGGTGTTGTGCTCGGGCTTGGCTTTTAGGCAGAGGTTGAAGTATTCGTCACCGTCGCTATCGGGGAACTGGGCTCCGCATTGAACGTAGATGGCGAAGGGGTCTTTTTGCCGTTGCTCATCGGTGGCGGGGGCAGCGGTAGGGATGTAGACAACCATGCCTTTGAGGCTGCCGCTAGCGACTTTGAGAAAGGCGGCTTGGGCCTGCTCGCGGCTTTCGATGCTGCTGGCTGAGGTATCGATGACGGCGACCTGCTCTTCGGCTAGGTCTAGGCAGATGTCGCGATAGCGCTGGTCTTGGTCGTAGACGACCAGGCACTCTGCCTTAAGGCGAAGTTTGAGGATATCGTCTCGGATATATTCAGCAATACTCATAATTTATGGCGAGGAAGTTAATGGCACACAAGAACTCTTTATGGCTAGATGAACCATGGTGTTCTTTCTAACGCAGGGTGGAGCTTAAACGAAGATCCTTGCCTCAAGAAAGCAGATGTTAAATATGCAATATCACCTGCATATTTAGTTGTTATAGGTTCGCCACATAGAGAATCAGTAGATCCCCAATTAAGTTTTGTAAGACTTAGTATCTGAGCAGCAATGGCCTTTAAGTCAGGAGGAGGATTCGGAGTATTTTCTGGGTACTCAACCCTCGTATTTATTTCAAGCATTAGGGGAGTTCCAAGTGCCTTTCTGTAAGGGTTAAATCCTGTGGTTGAGAGATAAATTTGATTTGGAGATGCAATAAAGTAATCTCCTCTACTCAAGCTACCATCTCCTTCTGCTCGGCTGTCATAAAGCCTCACGTTATGATGAGAGTTTATCCAAATGAACGAATATTTTCCTTGTGGCTTAACTCTCCGGGCGGCTTTTAGTATGGCAGATCTGTCCTCTCCAGAAAACTTGGCAGAGTAGTGAAAATAAATACTTGGTGTTTCAGATAAAGATAGCTTCTGAATGGTTTCCTCAATCAGTTCTTCAAAATATTTCGTCTTTTCAATGTAGGGAAAAGCGTCGGTGTTGCCAGAATAAAATTGCCATTTACCATATTGATCAAATACGTTTGCGTATCCCATCAGTCGATCATAGTCCCCTCGCCTACTTTGTGTATAAGAGAGCCCAATAAAGAAGTCGGCATCAGGTATTGCTCCTGGCAATACCCACGGTGTAACTCCACACTTTGCAACTAAATTTAAAGCCAAATTAAGATCTTTCCAATCCGGATTAAGAAGAGTAGATGTGTCAACCATTTGGCAGGGGATGCCATTCTCGAATAAAAATCTCTTGATAGTATAATAAGGAGAAGATTCATCATCAATGGAATATCCTCTTTCAGGAATGTGGATCAGAAAGATTCGATCAAGTGCATCGTTACCTTGCCACTCTGGATGCTCCGATATTAATCTACTGCACTCACTGAGTGTATCTTTGACCGAACTAGGCGTAATGACTGAAGAATAATTCAGACGGGTACTAAATGTACGTTCAGATCCACGATACTTATATTTTCCTGTTTTAAGCCTGTTGATTAATGTAGTCATGCCTCCTTGTAAACTTGACCCACAAATAGGAACAATCTCAATAGTCTTTTTGTCATCACTGTAAGATCCAAATTGAGTTATCCCAATTCGTATATCTTTGGATTCGCGATGATGACTGAATTCAACATCGGGCTCTGGGATGCTGCGAACCTGAAAGCTGTCTACAAAAGCTTGGCGTCTACTTAAAGGTGCTGGTTCCGGCGACAAATAGCATAGGAAATCATTAATTTTCAAAGGAAATACTTCAGCCGCGAGATCTTTTGCGACTGACTGTGTTTTTTCAGAGCGAGTTCTTGAAGAGCTAGGCTCTAGAGCCAAGCTATGTTCCTTGATAGCTCTTGGTAGATCAAACTTGATGTTAGAGTCCTGCAAGACTTTATCGATTTGTGCTCTTGTCAGGTTGGGGATGACTTTATTAGTAGCGACCTGAACTTCTTGCTTAAAGTCAAATAGGTATACGACAGTCCATTCAGAGTCAATCGAGATGATTCTCCCTAGCTCCCATCCATCATATTTTACAACTGCTGAACTATCAATTAATTCCTCCGCCGAAAAATGCACAAGACACTCAAAAAGATTTTTTATATTTTTAATCTCCAAGGTGTAGTCAATACATAAGTAATATTTTCCAAAATACTGCCTGACTTGAAAAATATAGGCAGGATAGAATCTGATAAATTTGTTGACCTCCGGATTTAGAGGAATGTGTATGCCTTGCCGGTGAGCTATAAGCCTACCAAATTTAAATCTGTCTATATACCATCCTTCGCTTGAAAGGACTTCTCTCAGGCTGGCCATCATTGTCTTATAGTGAGGCGAAACTTGTCTAAGATTAAGAGTCTGCGAATCTTCAGAGATGAAGTTTAGAAGGAAAAGATTAGTAAACTCAGTGGTTTTTTGTTGCTTATTAAGGCGAAAAGCTGTTTCCCGATCTTGTGCTTTATTAAACAAAATCACCGTTGTCTGACTTTCCCCTATTTTGTACTCTGGGGCTAGAAGGTTCAAAGCCTTCATTTCTTCACGCATACGCTTTGTTCCTTCGCTAAGGGCTCTCACAAATTCGGCCCCTCGCTCATCGCGCATCATTTTTAACCACTCAATTAATTTTGGGTTGCGTGGTGAGGAATTTAGCTTTGTCTCTTCAAGAGAGAAAAATTCGGGTACATCTTTATCTCTTTGCTGAAGCCGTCCCGAATTTTGGACAACAAAAGCGTTTTTGTAAGCGAAGCACTCAATGGGCAGTCCAATGGCATACTCACGATGGGCTACTGCATTGACGATTGCCTCATCAACGGCGATGAAAGGATATTCAGGCTCTTCAATAAAGCCGCCGTCAGCATTTCTTCTCTGATAAAGTTTGAAGAAACCTGATTCTCTAAAAAAAGTTCTAATATCCCTAATCTGTTTGGTGATTGAACCTGTAAATTTTTTGTCAAATGTTGGCAAACCTCTGTTGTCACCATCTTCAATATTGCTCTCAAACCTCAACAGGCGAATATAGGATGCAGGCAATACTCTCTGTGGATTGGCAGAAAAGAAAAGATATCCTGAATTCGTAAAAATATAGCCACTGTTATCTTGATTAATGGCTCCTATTTGGTAGAGAAGTTCTTCGTTGTCGTACTCGTAGGAAGAGTTGGATAGAAACGCTTTGCGGAACTCTTGAAAAGTTCCATTATCTAAATCCTTGGGATTATAGGAGCAGCAGTCATCTTGCTCATAATCTACAACTTTTTTGTCTCTTCGAAGCTGCTCTAGTTGTTCTTGGGTAAGGCAGATATTTTGGGTGCCTTGCCTTATCCATGCACGAGGATGGTTGCCTAGCGTTTGGCAAATTCGCCGTGAAGTATAGGGCACATACACCAAGCAAATAAAGTCTTGCTTTTTAGAGTCGTTGGTGCATTCGAAAAATTTTGCCTGAGCTGATTGATCGGATAAAAGAGCATTGAAAGCTGTCAATCTACTTCTTTGAGGATCAGATAGGTGGCCAAGTCCTTTAACTTCACCTTTTTTTGAAATGCCAATAACTAATAAGCTTCCTGACTTGTTTTTGTTGGCAAATGCTGAAATGCATTCCTTGATGCCATCAATCGCACCATTCAGATCGGCATCTTTGAAGTTCTTGCCTGGCTTTGCTCGTCCTGCCTCTTTGCGATCAAAATATTGCCCTTCAAACTCTGTATCTTCTGATGCTGTGAGAAAGTTCCAGTGATTAATAGGGTGCTCAAAAATGTCTCTAGGGTCAGGCATTATCGTAGATCCAGCTTTAGAGCCAAAGGAAATAAATCTTAGTGTAGCGACTTGCAAAGACAGTGAAACAAGCTTGGACTATTGAGCATAGGGATTAGGTTTTCGGTTAGAGCTACGACTGCCAAAGAACTTGGCAGTCGTAGCTCTCAAAGATGGCATCACGGGTAACAATAGCAGCCAACTCAACTCGACCTTGGGAAATTAGTAAGCGGTCAAATGGGTCTCGGTGGTGCTGGGGGAGTTGTTCAAGTTCTAAAATATGCGAAAACTCGATAGGCAGCAGGGTGATATTACCCTCAGCCTGCTGTTGCCGAACGATATCGGCTAGATCACCTCTGAGGGTTAGCTTGCCGAGCTGAAGTTTGATCTGAATTTCCCAGAGGCTAACAAGGCTCAACAGCACTTGGTTCTCAGGGGACTGGAGGCGGTCAAGTGTAGCCGTTGGAAGTTTGGCAGTATCTCTGTCCCACCAGATAAAGGCATGGGTGTCGAGTAGAATTTTCATGCGTCTTCACCAAGCCAAAACTCGTCGGGCAGCGGATCGTCAAAATCATCGGCCATCCAGTATGAGTCATCTTTGTGAAGCCCAGGGGTGCGAGCTTTGGGAGAGGGTTGGGGCGGTTTTTGGCGCAGGAAGGCGGCGAAGTCTAGGACTTCTTGCTGTTGAGCGGGGGTGAGGGCGCGAACTTGCTCTAGGAGAGCTTGCTCTATGGTGGCCTGTTCCATACTTGTGGAATCCTCCTGGAATGGGAGCTTCAACCCAATTATCAAACATGTGCAGGGTTATGGATTCGCCAGGACCCTATTTTTTGTGATCTTAGACAAGCTGGGAGCAGCCTGCCGCGACATACACAGCAGCTAGCCCTCTTTACTTAGCTACAGCTACTAGAGCCGCCATAGGCCTGAAAGCCTTGCAAATCAAGCATCCAGGCGTTTCAAAAAGCTCAAGATCTAAGAGGCTGTTTTAAAAGGTGGGGTGCAGTATCAATTTAGGCCAACCGCCTGAGCATCAGCCGAATCATCGCGATCTGAATCATCGCCTCTGCACTCTCAGGCAAGCGTTCATAATCGACGTTTAACCGCCGATACCACTGCCACCAGCCAAACGTTCGTTCCACTACCCAGCGCTTCTTGAGCAAGACAAATCCCTGACGCTCCTGCGAGCGTAGCACCACCTGCAACACCCACCCCAGACTATCCATCACCCATTTCATAAAGGGCTGACCGCTATAGCCCCCATCCGCCCACACCAGATAGAGCCGACTCACTTGGTCTACGAGCCCTTTGAGTTTGCTGAGGGCTTGCTGCCCACCCTGACGCTCGGGGACATTGGCCGCCGTCACGACAACCATCATTACCAGACCCAAGGTATCCACTACAGTGTGGCGCTTACGGCCCTTAATTTTCTTAGCGCCGTCATAGCCTACGGCCTGATTGGTCATGGGGGAAGTCGGAACGGTTTGACTGTCGATGATCGCTTCTGAGGGGCTTTCGGGTCGGCCTGCATCGGCTCTTGTCCAGCCCCGAATGCGGTCATGAACCACCTGCCAAGTGCCATCCTTGCGCCAGTTGCGAAAGTAGGTGTAGGCGGTTGACCAAGCGGGAAAGTCTGCAGGGAGGTCTCGCCATTTACAGCCTTGGACAACCACATAAAGAATGGCATTGAGGATAACCCACAGACAGACGCTGCGTGGGCGGCCACCGGGTTTTGCCGCAGGCAGCAGGGGGGCAATCAGGTCGAACTGGTCACGGGTGAGATTGCTGGTGTAGGCTTTGCTCATGGCTCATACGGGGCTGACGTTTTCGTACTGCCAGCCTATTCCCGTGTGAGCTTTCCTACCAAAAATCTGACTTTTAAAACAGCCTCTAAGTGCCCTGCCCAGGATTTGCTAAAAATTATGAGGTTTTCACGCAACTCTAGTTCAATTGTACTATGATGCTGTAGATAAGATTTGCCGGATAGCCTGCAATCTTCATCAAGTTTCTAATCGTGCTGATCTGATCTGTCCTGATCTGTCAAGGATGCACGAGAAAGACGGGTATGAAGATTGTTATGAGGCAACCGGCTGATGAACTGGAACGAATTTAGAAACGCCATGGATGCTTTAGAACGCCAGATTCAGCACGTGAATTGCCAAGCGGCCCCTACGGTCAAGCAAAACTTGGCTAAATACCGGGAGAAACTGCTTGAAGAGCAAACTAATTATGCGTTGGGCTCAGCAGCCTACCTCAAACGTCTTGATGAACTTTTTGGCAACCTTCATCGACAAGGATGCTTAATCCCCAAAGGCAGCGAAGGCGAGGCTATAACTTACTTCGATGAATTGGTGAAACATGCCATGATTGCTGGCACATATGATGTGCTTGATAAATGGGGGGTTCGACCATTCCTGAGGGCAGGTGTAAAAGCTGGACTTGGTCATCCTAAAAATATTTTCATACGGGTTTTTCAATATAAAGCTAAGAGCGGAGACGTTCCAGCATCTGCCCATTACTATGAATACTTAGCTAAAGAATTTACTCAGAAATTGAGCGATTAGGAATAGTTTCAGTTGGTGCTTGGCTCTTGAGCATGTCAACAATGGCTTGGTTTTCTTCAGGAGTTTTAACCACTTCCTCTGACTGCTCAATTTCTAAAACTCTGCGATTAGTTGTGTCTATGTATTTATCGATTTCTGAAACTAATGCGCTGAGGTCGATTAAGGATTGGTTATGCAGTTCCAGCCTTCCCTCCTGCACTAAAGACTCTAAATCTTTTTGAATTTTAGTTACCTTCTTCCTGAGTTCATGCATTTGTTCATATCGAGTATTCCAATTTTCTATGATTAAGTCTCTTTCGCGAGCTAAGGAGTAATTGCGATTCTTACTTCTCCTCCACTGGGTTGCGAGGACAATTAACCATGCAACCACAAAGACACATACAGCAGTTACAACCGCTAGAGATTTGAGATCCTCTGGAAATTTATCCAAATTCCAAAGGACTGTAATGAGAAGAACTGAGGGAGCACCGAGAATAATTTTTTCTTGCTTAGATAAGTCAGCCCAAAATGAATTAAGAAAGGCTAGCGACCCGCTTGCCTGATTCGGTTCGTCAGCATTACCAGTCATAAGCTCAGTTTCGATAGATGCTGAGTATATAGTATCCGGCATCGGGGGAAATGCCCTATTATGTGCCGCTAACCTTTGCGGCGGCTCTTTTTGGGTTTCTCGGGCGGGGCCTCGTAGAGTGCTTCGAGGTCATGAGCTATGGCCAGCGACTTATCCCCCTTACACTTCTCGCGCACTCGGTCGGGCCAGATGGCGTAGGCCAGGTGTGCCCAGTCGTAGTCACCTTTTCCCAGCTTCTTCCAGGTGTCTTTGAGTTTGGTCTGCCACTTTTTGAGGCCAAAGAGCGGCCAGAGGGGGGCGGCGGTGATTTGGACGCCGTCGTTGAGGTTGGGTTTGTAGGGCAGCTGGGCGATGCGGAGCAGTTCGTCGCGGAGGTCGATGAGTTCTAGCTCTAGGGTTTGGAGGGTTTCGAGGCGTTTGTCTTCGTCGCGGTTGCGGCTGGTTTGGCTGCGGAGCTGGGTGGTGGCCTGGTTGACCTGGTGCAGTTTGGGCTCTACAAAGTCGTTGATGCAGGTGTAGAGGGTTTGGTCGGTGAGGCGGTGGTAGTAGAGCCAGAGGGTGTAACCGCCGGAGCGGGTGGAGAGGGGCCAGTAGATGGGGGCCTGGCGGCGGCTTTTAGAGTAGCGGCTGAGGTGCTCGGCGAAGAAGGCGCTGGGTTTAGCGATGTAGTCGCGCAGGCTGGAGACTCTGAGGATTTGACAGGCTTCTTGCTCGATGTCGCCAGCTTGGTCGCCCCAGATCAGGTCGAGCACCTGGCGGATGGGGGTGATGATGTCGCTGGGGTGGCCTTCGTCGTCTACGAGGATGCCGTTGAAGGGGATGTCGATGGGGTAGTTGGGGGGCAGTGCTTCGGCAGAAGTGGGGGGTAAGCCATCGGCGGTGACCAACATGCCGGGGGAGCAGGTGGGGAGGGGATCGAAGGGTTCGGGTTCGGGGGTATGGGAATGTTCGCCAGTGGCGAGGCGGAGGTCAAAGCGACCGAGGGCAACGCCGAGGGCGTATTCGATCAGGCCATGGACGAGGGAGGGGAGGTCGGCGGATTCGGTGGTGTCGTCTTCGTCGTCTTCGGAAGTGGGCAGTTCGGAGTCTGCCTGCTCTATCTCCCCTTCTGCCTGCTGCATACTGCCTGCTGCCTGCTCTCCTACCCCCACTTCTTCGGGGCTGATGCCGTAGAGGTCAAAGGCGAGGGCATCGATTTCGGCTTGGATTTGGGCTAGCTCTTGCTCGGTGGTGGCGACGGTGGTGGCCCAGGCTTGGGCGCGCTGGCTGAGGGTGGCACCCTGGACTTGCAGTAGGGCGGGAAGGATGAAGGCGTGGGAGGTTTGGGTGATGGTGTCAAGACTGCGTTTGAGAGACCAAGCGCGACGAGCGAGAGTCGCCAATTTCTTAGTTAATTCCAAAGTGAATTGAGGAATAGGTGTCTGCTGAAGCAAACCTACTTCGTAGGAACGTGCTGCTGCGTCTGCTGCTGCGAGCTGAAGCTCAATGAGTAAATGAAAAGCTTTGCTGTTAAGAATAGATAGTAATGATAAAAGGTCTAATGAATTATCTCCTCTCATAAAAATAGCTGGCCCTTTATGAGCAAAAATACATTGAGAAGGCATAGTTCGAACACTCAAGCCACTAGTAGTTCGGCTTGACCAAGTCAGACCGGGTCTAAAATAAAAGTCGGTATTTTTAATTATTCTAGACCAATGAGATTTGTTGTATAGTGAGCCAGCCCAAGATTTAATTTCTTCTCCATCAATACCCCAATTAATTACCAAATGATGAAAAGAATAGAAATAAGAATGTTCACCTCCTTTTGCGAAGGTACACCAAGCTCCATGAGTTTCTGTTTTCGAGCATCTTGAACCATTTATTTCCCACTTGAGGCGTAAAAACCTAAAATCATCAGATGATTGCAGTCCAACCCTTCCGTTTATTCTTTCGCTTTCTAATAAAGGTAGTCTGTTAAACGTCTTCTTAACTGCATCACTCACCCAATAGGCAAAAGGTGCTCCCGGCACTTGCTCAAACGATTCAGGATTCACTGCAAATGCTTCTGGCGTTGGGTTCTGCGACAAGGCAGCAATGGCTTCTTGTAAGGTGGTGCCTTTGTCTTCGGCATCGAGCAGGCGAAAGAAGAGGGTGTTCATAGTCGGCAGCTTGCGGTGAGCAGTGGGAAGAAAGTGATCAGTGCGCAGTGGCTAGTGAGCAGATCAGCAACCTGGCCACTAATCACTGGCCACTGATCGCTGACAACTTCTACTCAGGGAGAGAGTTCTTGTTCTAGGAGAGTAATCAGTTGAGGAATACCAAACATCTGGCTGGGTAAGACGTTGTCTTCTTGATTGACATGCACATGGTGGGGAAACGTCTCGATGTTGGGGAAATGGGGCGCATTATCCCAACGCTTTTTGAGTTGCTGTTGCTTAGCATCCATCCACTGATAGCGGTAGCGCTGTTGCTCTATGCCATCTTTGCAGATATAGAAAAACTCAGATGCTTCTACAAAATCTCCATTCGACAAAGTCAGTCGAACCCGAAAGTGCCCTCGTTCTAATAAAGCCACTTCGTTGACAATTATCCACTCCTGCACAACCGGACTGCGGGTTAGAGCTTCTTTAATGGTCGCCAGATAGTCAGGGGGAGACATTTTTATCTAGCTCGCCACCGGCTGCGGCTGCAACATTTCGTAGAAGCCTGCCCAGTCAACATAGTCGGCAGCGTCTCCTAGCTCACCCGTTAAGAACTGCTGATAAAACTGTTCACTGGTCATGCTGTACTGCTGCTCGTAATGATGCAGCTTTTGGTGAATCTCATCACGGGTTTGTGCGTCTTGAATACGCTTTAGCAGTAGTTGGCGCTCTTCTAGGGAGAGCGAAAGTATTGTTTGAACTAAGCCATCAATCAGTTGATTATTCATCAATTTTCACCTTCACTCAAAGACCTTATAGCTAGCCTTTTTCACTGAGATGCTGCAAGTCTTCCTGGAAATCGGCAACATCATAATGAACACAGATTCCGCGATCAGCCAGCAATCTCTGGAAATGAATTTGAGGCATTCTGAGGATTTCGCTAGCTTTGCCTAAGCTCAGCTTCTCTTGTTGAAATAGAAGGACAATAATTTCCAGCAAAAGCTCGGCCTCGGATAAGCCACTGGCCCTAATAATGTCATCTGATATAACTAAACTCATGGTAGCTCTATAGGTTTTCCGTAAACTCTTCGACAGTAACCCCCGCCTGCTTGAGGATACTTTTTAGGGTGCCAATGGCCAGCGTTTTTTGATGCAAAGGCACCACACAGCCAATTTCAATTTCCTCTGGTGGTTCTGTAGGCAAAAAAACTCTCTTTTTCATAACAATATGGCTGCCCTTCTGTCGGGTTTGTACAAAACCCAGTCGCTCTAACGCTCGAATTACCTCACTCGCTTTAACCCTTGGCAGCTTGGGCATAGGGCACCTCAAACGTCGTAATCAACCGTCGGGTTACTGTCGGCATTGGAAATTCTTCAAGATATAGCTCAGTCGCCTCTTGCAAATTGGCAAGGGCTTCTTCAACAGTGTTACCTTGGCTAGCGGTACCGACCTCAGGGCACTCTGCCACGTAAACGTCCTCTTCCCAATACAGAATGGCCGTAAAGGTCTGAGCAATTGGATGATTGGTAAGGATGGCTGTCATAGGTCGATTTCCTCATCACTGCGGTGGGTAAGGTTATCCAGAAATTGTGCCTTCACATTTGACAAGTAAGCAATTGAGTTCTGGCACCGTTAATTTCTCCTTGTAGCGAATGCTCAGGCAACCTTCGACAAACAATAGGCCGCTGTCTCCACCATAGCCGCATCCAGCACGCCATAGCCCAGGTCGGCAAACACCGTCGGCTGAGCCTCTTTTAGCAAAATCTCCTCCCGCCATTTCTGAAACGACGACAGAAAAAAGCCCGTCCGCGAGGTGATCGCCCCCAGGTTGCCCGCCACCTCCAACAGTTGCAGCCCCCGCTCCACAAAAGCGGCATAGACATCATTTTTGGTGCGAGGGTAAGCCACCGCCAGCATCGACTTAGTTTGCAGGCTCCCAGCCCCAAAGGGCGGATTCATCAGCATGACGCTGTAGCGCTTACGGCACAGGTCGATAAAAGCAAACCCACGGGCGGCATCCTCGGCAAACAACCGCCGCTGAAACCGTCCAGTGCCCTCGGCAGTGGCGGCATAGCGCTCTAGGGCGGTGTAGATTTCATCTTCGATTTTGAGCCAAAAGCGATCGTCGGTAATGTCTTCCACCGACAGGGGCAGGCTCTGCTGCCTGGGGCGATCAGCCTCTAGCTCAAGTAGCTTGAGCTGTTCACCTTCGGGGCGGTTGAGCCACTGCTGCTTAGCCGATTGAATGTCGTCACTGATTTCTCGCTCAATTTGTAGCAGCGATCCGGCTTCCCCAGCCAGCGTCATCGCGGCAAATACCCGCCGCACCAGTTGCCCCACCAGCTGCTGCTCCGCTGTGGCCGAGAGGTAGGTCTCAATGAACTCGCTCAGTAGCACCTCTTCGCCAGGCATCGGTTCGGCACAGACAATGTTAGAGCGCCTAATTTGAGGCCGGTCTTTGGACTTGAGCCCCTGGGCTTGCCAGCTTTTTTGCGATCGCAGCCACAGCGATAACCCCGCAATCTGAGCCGCACGGGGGTCAATATCCACGCCGTGAATGTTGTACTCAATGATGAGACGCGGCACATCTCGTAGGAAGTCCTCTTTGCTGTCGTAGGTTTTCGCCAGCGGCTTCAGTTCCCCACTGCGCGTCAACCTTCGAGACTGCTGCTCCAGTTCCCATGCTTCCCCATAGATGCGCTCGTACAGATCAAAGGCATAGAGGCCAAAATGCATTGAGCCGCAGGCCGGGTCGAGCATCCGCAGCTCTCTAGGATCTTTCAGAGGCCGAAAGGGAATATGTACTGGCTGCTTCAGCAGGTCTGCCTGGCTCAACTCCTCTCCAGTATCGGTTGGCTCTGGAGCGGCTTTTCCCTCTGCCAAGAAAATCTCTGTTGGACGCCGCACCAGATATTGGCAACTTGCCTTCAGCGCAGTTTCGCCCTGGGTCATCTCATACCAGAGGCGGCCCAGGGTATTGTCTACCAAAAACTCCACCACATAGCGGGGGGTAAAAAACTGGTTGCGTACCGCCAGTTCGCGGCTGTTGCGAGGGGCCGCAGAGGCGTCCCGCATTTGCTTGCGCTCTTCCTTCGAGTTGAAATATTGATAGATCCAGCCGATGGTTTCATCCTCGGCCCACAGATCGGCCAGCTCCGGGTCATTCAGCAGCTTCAGCAAGTCCAGCAGGGCAGATTCGCGGGGAAACAGCCGCCCCATGGGCGAAAACCGATCAAACAGCACCGCCAGATCCAGCGCCAGTTCATCAAAAACACTAAACAGGTAACAGCGGTAGGCATCGCCCGTTTCCCCCAACCCTGTCCCCGCCAGCCGTGCATAGAGCTGAAACCCCTTGGAGCTATACCCCGCCGCCACCGACTCGATCAGCAGTTCGCGGGCCTCGGCCATGCGCAGCGCCGCCAGCCGATTTAGCACTGTAAATGCCTGCTCTCGCACAATCCGCTCTAGCAGGTCTTTGACGGTGGCCTCTGGGCTGCTGGCCTGGTAGTGCGCCAGCGTAGCCCGCAAAATACGGGCTGTCTCTCGCCGCCCATCGTCCAGGTGGGCCAGGTTCTCTAGTATCGTCACCTCCCCAGCGATTGGATCCAGTCCATAGTCGTTCTGAAGCTGGCGGGTGAACTCTTCGGTTAACAGCGATCGCCCATCGCTGACAAACCGCTGTAGTCGGTTACGAGTCGTTTGGTCAAACGCCATGGAACTCTGTTATTCCTGCTCTTGGATACTGATGGAGATGTCAATCTTGGCATAGCCACCTAGGGAATCTTTAATCTGCTGTAGCTGAGCTAGTAGGCGAACTAACTCTTCCACAGACCGAATCCGAGCTGGGATAGTTAGAGACTGCTCAAAACTGGTGACAAGTTCTCGGACACTGGAGCCTCCAGCGATGGGAACTGGTTTAGCTTGCTCCTGCCGTCGCTGAATGGCAAGCTGCTGAATCTTACCCTTCTGCTGCTCCACCGTCATATTCAGGGAATATTCCCGCCCAATCAGGTCGCGCAGGCCAGCCAGGTTGTCTGGGCTGCCCTTCAGCAGTTTGTCTAGCTCGGCGCGAATGTTGTTTTTCTCTTCTTCGGTCAGGGCCTGCCAGTCGGGCAGCAGCTCTAAATCCTTGGCCCCCTGCTTCACCCGCTGCTGCTGCTGCTCACTCAGCGCATTGACCGCATCGCGCACGCCGGTCTGCATCTTGGTCAGCAGCGTATTGAACTCTGCACCGTGGCTGTAAAAGTCATCCCGGTTTAGCCGCTGCCCTAGATGGCTCAGCTCCTCCGCTAGCTCCTGCTGAAGTTGACCAGGCACCCCCGCATTGGGGAGCTGCTTAATCTCTCGCTGATGCTCTTGGAGCTGGCGGATGGTGCCTTCCAAGCCATTGTCGAGGGCTTTGGCAACCTCCCTGGCCCACTTGAGGTTTTCGTACAGGGCCGAGTCTTCTCCCCCCAGGCGCTCGGGGGCATCGGAGGCATCGGACAACAGCACCTCTGCTAGTTCGTCGGTGAGCGATCGTAGCCGGTCTGCCCCCGCCACTCCTAGGGCTGCTAGCTTAGCGCTCAGGGGGCTAAAGTCTCGCTGATATTTAGGAAACTGCTTCAGCGCCGCCTTAGAAATATCTTGCTCTAGGGGAATGACCGACTCACCCATCAGCTCGGTCAGGCGCTCACAAGCCCGCCCCAGCACTTCCATCGGCGGTTTGTAATCGCGCAGGCCCACCCCAACTTTGCCAAAGCTCTTGTTGGTTTTGAGGGCATCAATGGCCTGCTGACCCACGGCCTTGACTTCCCGGCCCGAAATTCTCAGGGTAATTTCTCCGGCCACCAGCATGGCCGCCAGAATGTAGCGCAAAGTATCGGGCGACCAGCCAAAGGGCGGATCGCCAAAATGGTCGATCAGCCGCTTGCCTTCGACCGTGCCGTTGCGATCAATGTAGTCGCGAATGCTGACAATGGCCTTTTGGCTGGTTTGAATCTGGGGCTGCCCACTTACCACCTGCACCAAATCCAGGGGATCCAGCGCTGAGGTAATGGCCGACAGATTAGTTTGCTTCAGAAACCTCTCGGCCTGGCTGGTTTCGACCCGAGTAGGCGCTTCGCTGTAACGGTCAAAGACCCGATCCGCCACCTCGCCCAACTGCTTACGGGCCGACTCCAACAGGTCTTGACTTAGGGTAGAAACCCCGGTCATTTGCCCTCGAAAGACGAAGGAGCCGCCATAGAGAGATTGTTGAAGCTTCTGCTGGAGGGTGATCTTGAGACGCTCGGCTCGAACTTGCTGGTTTTTGCAGTAGTCCCGCACTTCTTGGTCGGGGTCATTGCGATAAAGCTCATCAATCCGCTGGCAGCGGTAGATTTCTTCGGTCAGGTCTTGGGCCTCAGAATCGGTGCGCCCCAGGGCATAGATCGTAGTTTGGGCCTGCCGCTGGCGCGACTCTTCCACGGTGGCCGAGCGCACCGCATCGTATTCGGTCACATCCACAAACTGCACCAGGGTTTGCACCGGATGCTGGTCGCCCGCCAACCCCTGGACACTGCTGCCAGAGAGCACCTTTAACCCTGTAACCACCTGCAAACTGCCCAGCAGGGTGGCCCGAGGCAGGGGGTCAAAGCTGTCCCGCAGGCCTCCATTGAGAATGCTGCGAACATCGACGGAACGGAGGGCAATCTGCGATCGCTCAACGTCGATTTCCCGCAGCTTTTCGCTCAAGAAGCTGAGTGCACCTTCCTTCTCGCTCAGGGGCACCTGGGGCTCTTGCAGCATTGCTTCAACCGCCTGGCGCACCGGCTCCAGCCGAGATACCCCATCCACTGCTGGATGCATCAAGCTGGCGACATTCTCGACTGTGATGGGCAGGTTGCCGAGAATTTGCAGCACCGCGATCGACTTGGCCACCTCCTGGTGCAGCGGCTTGTCGCGGTAAAAGGTGCAGGTGGTTTCAGCGGCATAGTGAACCGAGGGGAAGGCTCGCCGAATGTCTTTCTCTAGGGAGTCGTAGAGGGTGACCGTGGTGGCCAGCCAGCCAACGGTGCGATCGGCGACTGGCGGGTGGCCATTGTGCTCTTCAATCAAAATGTCTTGAATGACTTTGATTGCTGACCGCAGACCCACACCCCCCGTAGACTTGGCCAATGCCCCTAGCAGCCTGAGCAAAATATCAAAGTGGGCAGGTAGAAAGGGGTAGAGGTTGATGAAGGTGGTGCGATCAAAGTCAGCGCTGTAGAACTTGGCGTCTTTCAGCTTGGTATTGTGGCGCAGGGCTTGGCCGTGGGTGTCAAACAGTTGCCCGAGGGCATCTTCGCCGCTGGGCGATTTGCCTAATAGGCGACGATAGCAAATCTCTTTGATGTCGCTGGCTTCCAGGTCAACTTGGATAGGGAAGCGGTCTTTGAGTTTGTAGAGCTTGTCAGAATTTAGAGAGGCCCGTGGGTCATCCTCGGTTAGGGTCTGCTGGGCTGTCGCCAAAATCCAGACCTTGCCGTCTCCCTGGCCCTTAATGTTTTTAGCTAGGCCATCCAGGTTCAAAATCAGGTTGTCTCGCGAGGCGATGTACTGCCCCACCTCGTCGATAATGAATAAAATGTGCTGCTTGCCGCTCTTGCGCCGAATCAGGTCAATCATCTCGCTCACGCGGTCTTTCTCGAACTGAAAGAACCCGTCTGTGCTGGAGCTAAAGGCATTGGGCGTAGGGAACAGGGCCGGATACATCTCGTGGGCCAATTGCGGAATCAGAGCGTCCACCGCCAAGGGATCATTTCTGATATCGGCCCAGGTCATCCCCGGTATTTGGGCTTTGACCGTGGCCTCAAACTCCTCAGTGCGTTCGTCTTGCTCAATTCTGCGCTCTAGGGTAGCCACCTTCAGATTGCGCGAATAGCCTGCCCATTCCAGCACCTTGTAGTAGAGCACCGTCGAAACATCTTCCATGGTGGCTCCAGCCAGCATCTCGCTGGCTAGATCTAGCATGACCACCGCAGCCGGAAACCGCTGGGCCACGGTGCCCAACAGGGCTTTCACCTGGGGAGTATCGAAGCGATCCTGCAAATATTTGAGAAACGGCACCTGATCGAGCTGGACGCGATCGTCAAAGGCAAAGCCCAGGTACTTGGTCAGCGAACTTTTGCCCGAGCCATAGAAGCCCGAGACCCATACCCCGGTCTCATTTTCACCGCCCGCTTCCATCGCAAGCTGCATCCGCTCCAGCAGCTTGCGAAACTGATCCTCAATGCTATCGGTGACGACGTATTCAGAAATCTCTGCCTTCAGCCGCGCCTCCTGCTTAGCCGCGAAGGTGATCACTTTTTCAATGGGCCGATCCAGCCCGCGATTGGGATCAAAGAGAGTTCTAATAGTCATTAACCTTATGCCTTACCTATAAAAACCGAGAGCTACCCACCTACATGTACTGATCGATAATTCCCGTCATCGGGATAAAACCCCAAAAACTTCAAGCTTGTTTTACCTGCACGACTGCCAGGGTAAAGAAACACCGTGGGCACGCTGAACTGACCATGGAGCTGGCTCTCGATCGCCCCAATGCGCAGGTAGGGGTGAAGAGCCTCTAAATCGGTGACCAGTACGATGGCATCTTTGCGCCCCTCTAAAGACTGCAACAGAGCCTCCAGCTTGATCTGGATGGCTTTTCCATTCTGTAGAGCGTTCGTCAAAGACTCGTTGGTTCGCTGCCAATTCTGAGGCTCCTTGCCGTCAGCCATCAGCCATAGAGCCCGGCGGGGGTCATGCTGCAAAATTTCCTGAATGGTTTGGGCGATCGAGAAACAGTGCACATCGTTCCAGCCCTCGTTTTTGAGGCGAGCCACCCAGGCCGGGGTTTGGCGCTTCACCTCCAAAATCAAGCTGGGCTGAAACACCAGGTAGTAGATCGGCTCAAAGCTGGCATTGCTTAACTCCCGACCCCGACGCACTCGGTTCACCAGCTCCTTAAAGTCGGCGTCTAGCTTAGCTTTCTGTAAGGACACGGCAAACTGTCTCCAGATCTGGGTACTTCCAACTGATGCGCACGACATCACCACCAGACTGAACCATAAACCAGCCATCTAGAGAAAGCCGTTTGAGTTCAGTGAGCACGTCGCTGTCATTCATGCCAAATAAGCTCCAGTCACTATGGCGCAGTAGGGTGGTGTCCCCCGGGCCTCTGAAATGGAGGTCGTGGGCCAAATAGACCGCTACTCGGCTAGATAGATGAACCGGCTGGTATCGGCGTTTAGAACGAACTCCGTCTTCCAGCAGGCCATAGTCAGCACAGCATCCCGTTAGATTGCCCGCAATGCGTTTAATAGTAGAGTCGGCCCATCGCTTGGCAGTTTTACCGTCGTCAATGGCGCGTCGGATAAAGCTTTGAGCAACTTCATTGTGCAGCTGTTGATCTCCCGCCTCATAGCGGGGCCAGTAGACCTGGCGTATGAAGTCCGCCAGAATTGGCGTAGCACGACAGGTAAACAGTAGGAAAAATTGCAGCAGCTCCTCGTTAGTCAGGGCTGTCAGCAATTGCTTCAGGTGTCGGGCCGGGGCCGCATTGTCAGCAAGATAGCGTGGCGCAAAGCACTCGACCACCACATTCCGTAGTCGTCGAGCTGTCATGCCTGGAAACTGTCCAGATGTCAGGGCTTCTCTGTATAGCATGGGCACTGTCATACCTGGTTCCCAAAGCTGTAGCAGCAACTTTGTTTCAGAAACCAGACCCAGCCCTGCCTGCAACTTAGCGGTATAGGGAGCAGATAACGGCACGGCTAACGGGTGAGATAGGGGTAACTGCGAATGTTCTGCCGGAAAGCGCTGAGATAATGGCGAGCCAGAGCGGTATAGGGAGCAGATAACGGCACGGCTAACGGGTGAAATAGGGGTAACTGCGAATGTTCTGCCGGAAAGCGCTGAGATAATGGCGAGCCAGAACCGTTGTGCCAGCAGGGCAATACAGCTCGGAATACTGTCCCAGAGATTGGGGGCCTGATTCAATGGGGGTGGGGGCCTCAGCCAGGGTTTCCAGAGTAGCCATAGCCTGCTCTGGACTTATTAAGGGCGCGAACCATTCTTCGGGAGCCGCTATAATCCTTTGCTGCAAGTCCTGCTCCACTTCCTCGGGCAAGCGAAAGAGGTGGTAAATGCCACCTACGGCCACATGCTCATCATGAAGCCGCCGGGCGGCTTCATGGACGCCTTTGTACTGAGCCAGGCGTACTGTACGAGGCACAATAGGCTCTAAAAATAGCTTGCTGGTGGCGTCGAAGAAAGCGGTAGACCACCAGTTTTTCTGGTTTTTTTCGCCCAGATACCCCACCAGAAGGCGCAGTTGGCTATAAGGGTCTAAAGTCAAATCGGACATAATTGTAGCTGTTTGTTTAGGTGTAACTAAGGTACGGCTGTAATCCTCTCTACATCATTCTGTCTAAGAACTTAGTTCCTAGACAGAATGATGGCTTAGTTCTTCATCCTGCCATCAACTGTAAGATTTTCACATTGATATCTGCTCTACTAGATCTAACCAGGATCCCTATTTCCTAGAATCGAGGTTTTTATCTATAGCTCCAAGCCGACCTGTTTTGCTGGTCTCTGGCAAAAACGTTCCTTCGGTGGAGAACTTGGTAACTGGGACACCTCATTCTCAGTGCTTTCTAAACCTACCAGCTGCATAAAGCTGCTTTGAATGCTGAGCGTTGTCTCTGAAAGCTTAATGTCGCTAGGGTTTTCCTTCGCCTTGGACGGCTCCACCCGCTTGATCAGCCGATCCAAATCTTCCGAGGCATATAGCCGCAAATCCTGCTTCACCCGGCTCACCGCCACGTAAAAACTCTCTCGCCCCACATGGCGATCCAGCGCCCCGATCACCCTTTCCGCCGACTTGCCCTGAGCCGAATAGGTGGTGCTGACCAGCGCGTAATCCAGAAGGGCCAACTCCGAACTCTCGAAGCATCCCACCTCACCCCGCCCCCAACGAATCAGCACCTGCCCATCCTCCAGCCCCACCACCTCAAACTCCTGGCCATTGTGCCGCCCCAGGGCATGGTCATTGCGCGTCCACCGCAGGCGATTATCCTTCGGATAGGCTTCGCCAACGCCCACACTAGTTGGTGACCGATGATTCTTTGTCCATTTGAGACGGTCACCAACTGCAATCTCCATCTCCTCCACCTCATAGACCGACTTTCGCCTAATCTGAGCTGGATCCACCTGCAATGCTGCCCCCGATTGCCCTCGCAGCATCAGCCCATTGCTGTAGCTATCGGTCGCCAGCACCTCATAGCGCTGCCCCTTCTCCAACCCCAGCCGCCTGTAGCTGGCCTGGGGAATCAGCACATTCCCCGGCTGAAAATGGTGGGCATAGCCTGCCTGGGTCTCCGTCAAATCTCTCGCCTTCAGCCGCTTGACTGTCAAACTCTGGCCTAGGGTGCCTTCCGCCTTCAGGCTCTCTCGCACCAGTTGGGTAATTGCTAGCCGCTCCTGGTTGGTACCCGCCAGCAGTAAGGTCTTCTGGCGCTCCTCTGGGGTCAAGGCGAGATAGTCGCGGGCGATCGCCGCTGCCCTCGCATCCTGACTACTCACCTGCTGGATGTAGGGCTTCAACTGTCGCACCCCCGCCGCAATCTCCCCAGCGGCAATCAGATCAACCCCCGCCTTGATCTGCTGATTCTTTTGTCGCAACGACTGGGTGAGGTAGGCCGTTGCCATCCCCGCCTGCTGCAAACTCTTGAACGGGTTCCCCGCCTCCACCGCCGACAGCTGTCGGGTATCTCCCACCAAAACCACTCGCGCCTGCTGCGCCTGGGCCTTGGTCACCAGGGCCAGCGCATCCTTCGCGCTCAAGAGCCCCGCCTCGTCTACCACCCAGACCTCGGGCTGAGCCAGGTTGGGTTCCACCAGTTGAGCACACAGCAACGCCGCCACTGTTTCCACCGGCTGAATCTGGGCCGAGTCGCCTAACGACTTTGCTGCTTCCGCACTAGGGGCAAAGCCCCGGACAGTGTAGCCTTGGGACTCCGCAATCCACCGAAACTGATTTAGGGCATAGCTCTTCCCCGCCCCCGCTACCCCTTGCCAGGCAATGAAGCGATCGCGGGTGGTGGCCGCCAACATCACCCCCTGCACCTGCCCCTCGGTCAAGCCCTGATCGCGCAGATGGGCTGCCACTAAGTCTGGAGAGGCAATACTTCCTACATCTCTCCGGCCATCCAGCACTGTGCGGATCGTCTCCAGCTCCCGCAGCACTGCCGTCTGAGTAGTCAGCCGCCGGTCATGGGTATGAATCACCTCTGGATTGGCATCCAAGGTCTGTTGCACGTCCTCAAAGCACTGCTGCCCCAGATGGTTCTCCAAGGCAAAGCGCTCCACCTGCTCGCGCTGGAACACCGCCTCCCGCTCAGCGCAGTGGGTGAGCCCGGCTTGAGTGGCTCGCTTCGGCTGGCTCTGCCAATCTATCAGCTGGGCTTGAGGGTGCTCCAGCTTCAACGCCTGGGCCTGCTGCTGCCAGTAGGTGCGCAGCTCTTCTCTGGGAATTTCTTTGCCCTTTGGGGCACGGGTCATCAGCGTCGCTAGCTCTCGCTCCTGGGCCGTCGCGTTCTCCTCCACCGCCGCTAGAATTTGCTCCCTTCGTTTGGAGAAAGTCTGGAGGTCGTCGGGTCGATACCTCCGAAGTTCAAACTGGCCGTTGGCCCTGGGCTCAATGCCGTAGCCCAAGCGCTGCACTTCTACCGCCAACTCGTTCTGGTAAATCATCCCCAACAGCTTTTGCTGCTTGAAGAGGATGTCGTTGTGAAGCGACTGCCACCGTCCGTTAGCGAGCTGCGTGGCGTTGATCACCACACAATGGGTGTGCAGCTGCGGATCCTTCTCGCGGGAGGTGTCGTGGTGGAACTGGGCGACGAGCAGGTTGCCGGTGGCGATCGCCTGTCGTCCCTCTGGCGTCCGCACCCGCGTTTGGGCATAGCGCTCTTCGATGATGGCCAGGGTGCGCACCACCGCTGTGTGATGGGCCTGCTCGATCGCTTCATTTCCCCCAACCAGAGCCGCCAAGCTGATGCTCTTGGGCGCACTAAAGGTCAAATCCAGCCCGGCTCGATGACGCTCCGGGTCGATCTTTCGACCCGATAGGGTTTGGTGCCCCTGGGGATGAGAGCCATGGAGCAGATTCTTGAAGTCGCCTCCCTGCACCTGGCCTGCCAGACCTAGGCTCTTGGCCCCCTGGCCCCACCAACCGGAGTGGGCCTGGTTCTCTTCGCTGGTGTAGTAGTTCTCGGCAGTGTAGTAGGTTTCGCCCTGGTTGGCGCTGATCACCGTCAGGCTGAGCATGGCTGACCTCCTAGCCTTCTACCAATCCCTGGCGCTTGCGAATTTCCTGAATCAGCGCCTTGCGATTTTCTAGCGCCTGCGGCCCCCGAGCATTAGCCTGCTCCAGGGCAATGGTCTCTAGCAAAATCTGGAGCCCCTGAAACTGCACTTGCAACAGCTCCATCCGGGCCTTGAGGTCATCCACCTGCCGCTCCAGTTCGCGGCGCTGCTGACCATCGCGCATCATCAGGCGAATGATGCTGGCGGCAGGTAGCCCCAGCCGATTGGCCTCTTTCTCGACGATCGCTGCCTCTTCAAGGGGCAGCGAGACGCTAAATCCTTTACCCATGAGCTTTTCCGTGAATTCGTCAGTGATTCGTAAACGACCGGCCATTGGCTCCCACGCCCGCAACCCCTGATAGTGCTGGGTTTCAGCAACCCCCTGGCCCAGGGCTGGGCGTGGTGTGTGAAACGCGGAGCAACGAAACGCAGTGGAGTGGCGTAGCCCCCAGGGCAGCCCATCAGGCTTTTGCCGGGGCATTTCCTGGGGAGAAGACAAGGGGCAATAATCTCTGTTTTAGCCCACGAAAAATGTCAGTTCTGTTCAGCTCAGAGAGCTGCAAAGTTTGTTTTTATTCATCACTTAAATGATTGATTTTTGCCTTTGGCAGAAAGACATCGATCAGGAAGTCGTGATTAAGTCGTTATCAAGTCGTGAATGATTGGATGATTCAAGGCTTGTCCCGTGTTCAGGATAAGCAAGTCGTTATCAAGTCGTGAATAAGTCGTGAATGAAATTCACCAGCCATCAAAACGATGATGAATTTTGCTGAAGATAACAATTCAGTCGTCATTAAGTCGTGAATAAAAACGACAACTCAGAATACAGATATCAATCAACCAGATTGAAGACATTCTTTGCTTCTCAATCTGTTGATTAAACGCTGTCATTGGCATTCAAACTATGACCCAAATCATCCAGACCTACATCGACATGGGCAGCTCTGCCACCAAGTGCCTCTACTGGCAGGGCCAGCCCTACCTGCTGCACCTCGACCCCCAGGTGGCTCGATTGAACCCCGCTCGGCTCGACCGGCTGATGCTCGGCGGGCTGACTAGCCAAGAACCCGAGGACAGTGCCTATGTAATGGTGGGCAATAGTGCCTATGCCATTGGGGCGTTAGCGATCGCCCAAAAAGGTGACTCGGGTCTGGCCCTGCCAAAGCGCGATCGCGCCGTCTACAAAATTCTGGCTACCCTGGGTGTGATCGCTGAGAAGACTTTGGCAACTCAGGACTCCGACAGCTCGGGTTGTGAGTTCACTGCTCAACTGGGGCTGCTGCTGCCCCTAGAAGAATACTGGCAAGATCGCAAGGAACTGAAGGCCCAGATTCTAGGGGCGATCTCAGACTTCAGATTCCGGGGCCGGTCTCTCTTTGGACATCTGGAGCGAATCGAGATGCAGCCAGAGGGGGCCGGGCTTTACCTAGCCAAGGGGTTACAGCTGGCTAGGGCTGGGGTAGGGATTCGCGATTCTACCGTCGTTGTCCTGATGTTTGGCCACCGCAATCTCTCCATCCTCACCTTCGAGAAAGGCAGCACGCCCCAGGAAACCAACAGCACCTCCCAGGGACCGGGGTTCGTGGAATATCTGAAGCAGTGTGCCACCGAGCTGCCGGGTGTCGCTCCCGATGACCCTGCTTTGCTCGAAGCAATTTTGCAGGGGTACCCCACCTTCCACGTCCCAGGCCGCAAGGAAGCCCTCGACTTGTCTAGGGCCTGTAGCTATGCCCGTGAGTTTTATTTGGATCGAGTGAACCAGTTTCTGGTGGAGTGGCTGCCCTCGGCTGAGGTGGAGGTAATTGTCGGTGGGGGTGCCGCCTACTTCATTCGGCCAGAGCTGGAGCAATTTTTTGACCAGCGCGGGCTTGCTCAGCAGATTACCTGGGCCGAGGCTCTACGACAGGAGATGAGCGACGTGCTGCGAGGTCAGGATGGCACGGCTGAACCCAACTTGATCACCAGTGTCCGCTGGGCCGATGTCTATGGGTTGTTCAAAACCTTTATGTACAGCGCCAAGACAACCCAGACCCGCTAGCAGCACGGCCATCCCAAGACAACCGAGATAAGGAATCAGAGGAATGACCCAAACGTCAGAAACAAAGGCCCGAATTCAATACTCCAGCCGAGATGAGCTGGATGTGGCGGTGATTGGTTACTGCCGGGGAAAGTCTCGCCATGACCTCCATGCCCGGATGCGATCAGCGCTCAATGGTTGCTACGGGCCGTTTGCCATGGCAGCGGTTCGGGCTCCCAAAGATGAAATTCGGCGGCAGGCTGTGCGATCAATTCAGCAGTTGACGACTCAGATTCTAGAAATCAAGGAGCGGTTTCTCCCAGAACTGGAAGCCTTCGACGATTCGATAATGCCATCGAAGACAGCTCTCTCACTGGGTAAGCCATACCCACGACATCTACCATCAGCCAATAGCTCCACGGCATCCACCCCAGCAGAACCCATCAAAACCCTACCCGACCCAGGACCGGTGGATCAGCCCTTGCGGGAGTTCTTGGGCGACGATGCCGCCATCATGGCGGGGCTCAACCCTTTCATCAATGACTTGACGTGACCCCGCCGCGACCCAGAACACCTGTTGCCGTTGACCGCCAGACCCAGGAGCAGATTGCGGGGACGGCGGTGCTGCTCCTGGAGCGGTTTTGCCAGGGGCAGCACCGGGGGCAGCGGGTGTTTGAGGGCAAGCAGTTCTACACGATTGTGGAGCGGGGGCGCGATCTGAATATCGAGTTCAGGGGCGATGCCTACCACCTGCCGGAGACAATTCTGACGTTGCGGACTCAGCGAGAAAATGGGCAGACATTCTATGAGATTGACTCCTGGCTGACTCAGGCAGATGTGCAGCGGTTTGCCCTGATTCGGCAGGAGCTACAGCGAGACCTTTCACCAGTAAGCTCAGCAAAAAGCCATAGGCAGGCCATGAAGGGGGCTGAAGTCTAATATTTCCGGGTACCCTTACGAGATCAGGAATGTGCTGAACCCGGAGGAGATAGCAGAGGTGGTTGTCTGGCAGTTGAGAGGTTGGCGTCATTTCTTAGGCCGATGGATGACGCAGCGGGGTAATGACCGTTCGCGGAGACCGGCTGACCAGGACGAAAATCGGCGTTCGATGGAAAGGAGGCTTCTAGGAGAGGATATAACTGAGGGGTAGCTTCGGTGCAGGCTGGATTAGGTCTATCGAGGAGCTGCCGGACAATGCCCCCAAAAGCATAGAGCGCTGATATGCCCCAGCGACTGGATGAACTCCTGCAAGAATGTACGGTCAAGATTACAGTTCCTGGTCAAGATGGCTGGGGGACAGGCTTTTTTGTAGCGACCGGATTGATTTTGACCTGTGACCATGTTGTAAAGCGATCGCCCAGACAAGTTCAGGTTGGGTGGCAGAACAAAACCCTGGATGCGATGGTGGAGCGGTTTATCCCGGATCCCTATGATTTGGCATTGCTGCGGGTCACGCTGGCGGCTGATGTAAATCCGCCTTGCGTGTGGCTGGATGAAGAAGTGCAACCCCGCGATCCGCTTTACCTATTTGGCTATCCTGATGAGGGCGATCGCCAGGGAGAACCGCGCACGTTTAACTGTGATGGCATTACCGGGAGCGCCATTGCGGCGATTTTGTTTAATTTGGGGCAGGTGCGACCGGGGATGAGTGGATCGCCGCTGCTGAACCAGCGCACGGGAAAGGTCTGCGGCATGGTGAAGTTTACCCGCGATCGCTCTTCTGATATGGGCGGTGGTGCTATTCCTACTCGGGTGGTTTTGGCGCAGTTTCCTGAATTGCGATCGCTCCAGCAAGAGTTTCATGGGGGCGATCTCCGCTGGGTAAGCCTGATTACGCAACCTGGGATTGACTTCCAGCACTATTTACAAGCTATCCTTACCAACGAAGATTATCAGGAGTGGCAGGAGCTTTACACCCCCACAACGGTGGAAGATCGGCGGCGAATGCCAGTGCAGGACACCACAACCGTTTCCCAAAGGCGGTTTTCATCGCGGTTGAAGTTGCGGGTGAAAACGGTGAAGCCTGACAAGGAGGGGCAGGGAAATCAGCTCGATGGAACCCCGGAACAACAAGAGCAGGTTGAGCAATGGGATGTGTTAGCAGGGTTGCGAAACTATGCGTCCGAGCATGTGGTGCTGATCGGCAAGCCGGGATCGGGAAAGTCTACTTCGCTGAAACGATTGCTCTGGGAAGAGGCAGAGAAGGCGTTACACGATCCAACCGCTCGAATACCAGTGCTCGTGAAATTGCGCCGATGTATTGGAACAATCGAGGGACTGATTCGAGATTTCCTGGTTGGTCATCAGGTAGCAGTGGAGACCGCCCACATTGAGAAACTACTGAGCCAAGGGAGATTACTATTACTGCTGGATGGCCTGAACGAGTTGCCAGAACGATTCAGGACAGAAATTGCCAATTTTCGGGATAGATATCACTCCACCACCCCGATGATTGTCTCTACGCGGGATCTGAGCGCGGGCGGCACCCTGGGCATTGCCAAAACTCTAAAGATGCTGCCCCTGACAGAGCCGCAAATGCGGGAGTTTGTGCGGGGCTACTTGGGAGATGAAGGCGATCGCCTATTTCAGCAGATTCAGGGTGACAGACTCCGCAAGTTTGCCGAAACGCCGCTGTTGTTGTGGATGCTGTGTCGCGTGTTTGCTGAAGAGTGCATTCAGGCAGCAAAGGAGAAAAGAACCCCAAAACTACCTGAGAACCTCGGGCTTGCCTTTCGCGAATTTACTCAGCTTTATGATCATGGAGCTGACGAGCATCAAGCTATTCAGGAAGATGCTCCTGTTGATTCAAGGGACCAGTGGCCTAGCCTGCTACGTCATCTGGCATTTGTCATGATGCAGGGAAAAACTTTAATCGATCGTGAGCTATCTGTCCCCAGGGAGGAAGCAGAAGACTGTTTAACGGCATATTTACAACAAGCGGGCAGGGCAAATCCCAGAGAGTGTGCCGAGCGCTGGCTCACAGACCTGCTGAAATATCACCTAATCCAACCTGTTATTCAGCCCAACTTTGAAGAACACATTGAGTTTCGCCACCAACTAATTCAGGAATATTACGCCGCAGAATACATCCTCAAGTTATTACCCAACCTGACCGATGACCAACTAAAGCAAGACTATCTTAACTACTTGAAGTGGACAGAGCCCATTGCTCTGCTGCTGGCACTGGTGAGTGACGAAGGCCAAGCATTGCGAGTGGTAAGGCTGGCAATCGAAGTAGATTTGATGCTAGGGGCAAAATTGGTAGGAAAGGTAAATCTCAGATTTCAGAAGCAAGCAGTTGAGTTGGTAAGCGACTTAAAGCTACCTAATTGGTTAAAGGTAAAATCACTAGAAGCAGCACAAACTGATGGAGTAGTTCCTAAATTGTGTGAAGCAATCAAGAGTCAGGATTCTCATATATCTAGGAGCGCAGCAGAAGCGTTAGCAAAACTCGGTAGTCAGGTAGCTATATCTGCACTTAAACAAGCAGTGGAAGAAGTTCGTCCTCATGAGCCTTTTAGTATAGCAGCTGTAGTGGTAGATCTAGGCGGCAATGTACTTACTGAAGATTTGCTTAGAGATCTTAAAGATAAAGATGCTAATGTTCGCAAGATGGTGGTGCAAGCATTAGACAAGTTAGGCGATGAGGTAGCTATTCCTGATCTAATTACAGCTCTTAGAGAAGATGGTGATCCTTCTGTTCGCTTTAGTGCTTCATTAGCGCTAGGGAGATTGGGATCTGAAGCAGCTATTCCTGAATTACTTAAAGGTCTTGAAGATGAGGAACTTCACTGGGAAGCGGAAAGAGCGCTACAAGAACTGGGCAGTGAAGAAGCTATCCCTGGATTGATTAAAATTCTGGATGAGCATGAAGATTCCGATGTTCGCAGTAGAGCCGTGGAAGTGTTAGGGAATTTGGGTGGTGAAGAAGCTATTTCTGGATTATTGAAAGCTTTTAAGGATCAAGATAATCATGTCCTTTCTCGCGCAGAAAGAGCGCTGGAGGAACTGAAAAGCGAGACGGCTATCCCAGAGTTGCTCAAGTTCCTTCAAGACGAGAACCTCAATGTTTGCAGAAGCGCTGCACATGTATTAGAAGCGTTGGGGAATGAAGAAATTATTCCTGAGTTGTTCAAAATTCTCAAGGAAGAGTTATCCCATGGACTTTCTAACAAAATAGAAGAGATATTTTCTTTATTGGTTAGCTTAAGTAATGACGCAGCAACTCCTGTTCTAAAAGAAGCTCTTAATGATGAAAGTTCCTATGTTCGTTTTATCGCATCATTAGCATTAGCCGAAATTGGCAATAAAGATGCTATCCCCGAATTAATCAATGCTCTTAAGGACAAAAACGCTGATGTTCGCCTGGTTGCAGTAAAAGCACTGGGAGAGCTGGGTGGCAAAGCAGCCATTATCACACTAACTAATGCTCTTGATGATGAAAAAGATGATGACGTACGTCTAAAAATAGAACAGGCATTAGCTAAAAAAGATGGCGAAGCAGAACCCGATGATTTAACAAAAGACATTCATGATGAAGATCTTTATCTTCGCAGGATAAATGGATTAGAGGAATTAGACGACGATGAAGCTATTTGTCTGTTGATTAATTGCCTTAAAGACGAAAGCAATAACATGAATTATGGAATGAAAATTATCGCACTATGGTCGCTAAGGAATCTGAATAGAGAAAAAGTTGTTTCTGAACTGCTTAAAGCCTTTCAAGATGATAATCACGATCTCCTTTTGAGAGCAATAGAATCATCAGACCAAATAGGCGATGAGATTGAAATCAAGCTATCCGAAGCTCTTGATTTTGATAAAAGCCCTGATGTTAGAAGAGAGGCGGCAGAAGCTCTAGGGCAAATGAATAATAAAGCAGCTATCGATTGGTTACTGGTAGCTCTTCAATATGGCCATGTAAAGGCTGGGCCAGCATTGCAAAATATAAAAGGTGATCTGGCAGCCTACGCCTTGCCAGAACTTCTTACTCTAATACCAACCTCTTCTGGTTCACCGTTCTCCCCTGGACAAGATGCATTTCGTGCTCTCATTGCCATTCAAAACCACTGCCAGTTTTACAACTACGAAATCCTTAAGAATATCATCCCCCAAGGCAACACTATCTCCCTCTACGTTTCCTACGCTGCCGCTGACGAAGTCTTACAAATCCAATTAGCCAACCACCTCACCCTGCTCGAACGTCAGGGCGTCATCACCAGTTGGAGCAGTCACCAAATTCTTCCCGGCGACGATCGCACCCAAACCATCCATCAGCAGCTCAACACCGCCGACATCATTCTGCTACTGATCAGCGCTAACTCCCTCGCCGACGACACCTGCTACCACCTCGAAATCCAGCGCGCCATGGAGCGGCACCAGTCCGGCGAGGCCCGCGTCATCCCCATCTTGCTGCGCCCCGTAGACTGGCAGGGTGCCCCCTTTAGCCAACTCGATATGCTGCCCAAAAACCACCAGCCTGTCACCACCTGGCAAAATCCAGACGAAGCCTTTCTGGAGATTGCCGAAGGCATCCGCGAAATTGCGCTTGAATTGAGACGCAACGCCCCAAGAGCAGGCCAATTATCCGACCACAACCCTAAGGAGACCCCTGGATGAGCTTCACAGACTCTCACAACGACACCGTGCCCGTACAACTACCCAACGGCGCAACGGTCAAATTTGAGGTCACCCAAACCGGGCGAGAAGACGTCAGCTTTGATCCTAAGCAATTTCAGCCTGTCGCCGATGCGATTGAGGGAGTCGTGCAAATGATTGCCACTCCCATTCAAAAAGCCAGACCCAAAAAAGCGACCGTGAAATTTGGCATGGAGCTGGCAATCGAGTCTGGGCAACTGACCGCCGTGATCGTCAAAGGCTCCGGCAAAGCCAACTTAGAAATCACCCTGGAATGGGAGCGATCAGACAAGGGTGAGTCCTGAGCTTGCCAGAGACCCTCCTGCTGCAAGTTTGATAATCGCTAAACGTCCTGGCTAAGTAGGTTCACTTAGCTCCTCTTCCCAGTGGCATCCCTCGCCTCTAAAGCCTCCCTCAACAGCATTTCAACTACAAACGTAAACGATCGCTGCTCTCTATCGGCGATCGCCTGAATGGCATCCCTCATCGGGTCTGGCAGGTAAATGCTGGTCTGGCGCTTCTGGGTAGTCATAACCGCTCTATCTAGCTCTAGAGCAAGCCTAGGTGAAGCGTTGCAAATAAGGGTAATCTACTCTAGATTAGAGTAGATTAAACTAATATAGATAAGCATATTCGCTAGTTCAGTCGCCTCAGCCTTGTTTAGCGGCCAGGCTGACCTTCGCCAGCACCCAGGAGGTGCCATCCCTATGGCTCAACCCTTTCCACATCGGCGATCGCGCCAGCTTCAGGTAATCCACCAAGCCTCTTGGTATGCCTTTAACCCTGGCCATTTGCACCTCCCATCCGCAACTGACCTGCCTGTCGCCTTCCCCAATGTCGAAACGCCCCACTTCCATTACGGCGATCGCCTTTGCTGGGTTTCCCACGGCAACGCGACCGATTGGGGCTTGGTCATAGGCCGGTTCTACAGCTATGCACCCCATAGCCGCCGCTGGCGATGGTGCTACCTGATCTGGCTTGACTGCAGTTCCCCCAGTGCCGCCTGGGTCAAGGCCGATATCGCCTGGGAAGACGAACTCGAACCATTCGATCAAGAGGCTACCCGATGAATCCCCGTCCGCTTTCTCTCCGCGAACAGCACCTAATCGAGCGGTACAGCTATTGCCAGTTGGGCATGACGCCCCAGCGGTTTTACGCCAAGTGGCAGGTCAGCCAAGAAGACATGGCCGCAATCTGCTCCCGGTCGGTCTCGACTGTGCGGGGCTGGTTTCGCAAAGGTCGCAGCTATCGTCGCCCCACCCCCATTGACCTGCGCCATCTGGCCCTGATGGATTTTTTGCTCGACAACTTTGACCAGATTCCGGCAGACCTACAGCAGGCACTCTGCTCCGTTGAGCAGGAAGACGATCACACTTAACCCAAAATTGTCAATATCACCGTGCTCTGTTTTGGCAAATCTTCTCTGGCTAGGGTGGCATCAACTGCATTGAAATGAAGCCTCTTGGAGGACAGTCAAGTGAGCCAAGGACACCGAGTGATGGCCGATATCAAACGCATTCGAGCGGCACTGGCAAACCAGGGCGATCGCCTGCAAAAGCTACCTCGGCAGGCTGTTTGGATTGTGCATCGCAAGAGTGGCAAGTCCTATCGACTGACCTATCTCCCTATTCCCCTCAATGCCTGGGCTTTACATCCGACCGATAGGGAGGCGTCGGAGCTATTGGGCAAGATTGAGCGGGCTTTGAATTGTGATAGTGCTGCTCTTGCGGCGAAGGTTGTATCTAGCCAGCGGGCGGAATTGTCTGAGCAGGATGCGCATCGCCTGACTGGGCGGCAGTGCTATTCGTCTGTGGCCCATGCTGTAAGTCCGCCTACGGCGTATAGTCAGCAGTTGCACCCCTGGTGCATTATTCAGCATTTACCTGAAATGCAGCGCCGGGTGGTGGCTCGGTTTCGGCGTCGCAACGATGCCGATGCGCATCTGAGAGCCTTGCATCGTCTGGCTCCCCTGGCTGAATACGCCGTTGTCTTTGACATTGAGACTCCAAGAGGTTGAGACTTTGGCTGGGGCAGCGCCTTCAGGCCGACTGATATGGGTGGAGGAGGAGGGCCTAGATGGGGTTGTGGATAAAGCTGCTGGGCGAGGAAGTTTTCATAAAGGTGAATAAGTTCGTCGGGGTGAGACCTATATAGTGATGTTAGTGATGTCACCTCAGAATGGAGCGTTGCCCCGATGCGTTGTGCCGCGAAGTGGTTGGGTTTGGTTGCGGTTACGGCGGTAATGGTACCTCTCGCCGAGATCCCTGGATTCTCTAAAGAACCCAGAGATCTGATGCCCGCCGCAGTGGCCCAGAGTGCCGAGGCGCGCAAAGCCGAGGCGGATCGGCTGTTGCAGCAGGGCATTCAGCAGTTCAACATCAGCCAGTTTCGGGAGGCGCTGCAGTCCTGGGAACAGGCACTAGCGATTTATCGAGATATCCAGGATCGTGGCGGCGAAGGTCGTGCCCTGAGGAATTTGGGCATTGCTTACCGCAATCTAGGAAACTATCGCCAAGCCATTGACTTCCATGAGCAACATTTGGCGATTGTCCGTGAGATTGGCGATCGCGCAAGGGAGGTTCTCACGCTCAACAATATCGGCAGTATGTACGACCGTTTGGGCGATTATCCAAAAGCGCTGGAGTTTTTTCAACAAGAGTTGGCTCTTCGTCGCGAGATGGGTGACCATATAGGGGAGGGCACCACGCTCAGCAATATTGGCATCATTTACTCTAATTTGAGTAATTATCCGAAAGCGCTGGAGTCCTATCAGCAAGCGCTCAATATTTTTCATGAAATCGGCGATCGTGCTGGTGAAGGCACTACCCTTACCGGTATCGGCTTGACCTACTATCGTTTGGGTGACTACCCGAAAGCGCTAGAGTTCTATCAGCAAGCGCTGGTTATTTCCCGTGAGATTGGCGATCGCGCTGGTGAAGGCACCACGCTCACCGGTATTGGCGTAGTCTACTCGAATTTCGGGGACTATTCGAGAGCGCTAGAGTTCTATCAGCAAGCGCTGATTATTTTCCGCGAGATTGGTGATCCTGCGGCGGAGGGCACCACGCTGGGCAATTTTGGCCAACTTTACTTTAGTTTAGGGGACTATTCAAAGGCGCTGGAGTTTTATGAGCAAGCGTTGATTATCTTCCGCGAGGCTGGCAATCTTGCGTGGGAGGGCACCACGCTCGACAATATAGGCACTATCTACGAGCGTTTAAACAACTATCCGAAAGCGTTAGAACTCTTCCAGCAAGCGCTAGATATCAGTCGTGCGAGTAGCAATCGCTCTGGGGAAGCCAACTCGCTCGGCAATATCGGCGGCGTCTACGACCATTTGGGCGACTATCCGAAAGCGCTAGAGTTCTTCCAACGATCGCTGGATATCAGCCGCGAGATTGGCAATCGCTTTGGAGAGGGCGGCTCGCTCAACAATATCGGCACTATCTACGACCGTTTGGGCAATTATCCGAAGGCACTAGAGTTCTTTCAGCAATCGCTCGGCATCTTTCGCGACATTGGTCATCGGGCTGAGGAGGGCAACTCGCTCGGCAATATCGGATTTGTTTTAGGGAGGCAGGAACAGACCGAATTGGCTATCACCTTTCTCAAAGCCTCCGTTGATGTGCGCGAATCCATTCGCGGCGACATTCGCAGCCTCGGCCCCAGCCTTCAGCAATCCTTCACCGACACCGTCGCCGACACCTACCGCACCCTCGCCGACCTGCTCCTGCAACAGGACCGCATCCTCGAAGCCCAGCGAGTGCTCGATCTGCTGAAAGTGCAGGAGCTTGACGAATCCCTGCGGGGCGTCCGCAGCAGCGCCGACACCGCCAGCGGCGTCGCCTTCTGGCAAGTGGAGACTAACCTACTGGCCCTCTATGACCAGGTGATCGCCGACAGCGACGAACTCGCCCAACTGCAGACCGCTGACTACGACAGCCTTAGCCCAGAGCAACAGCAGCGCCTCGCCACCCTACGCCAGCGCTACGGCGATGCGCAAAGCCGCTTCACCGCCTTTCTCGACCTGACAGAGGTGAAGGAGCTACTAGATAGCATTCGCGAGGAAACCGATGGGCAAAACCTGGATATCGAGCGGCAACATCGCGCCCTGCAAAACAACCTGCGCCGCCTACCCCAAAAGACCGCCCTGCTGTACCCGCTGATTTTGCCCGATCGCCTCGAACTCGTCCTGGTTACCGCCGATGGCCCACCCCTGCGCTACCCCATTGACATCAAAGGCGAAGACTTGAACCGGGCAATTGTTGCCTTTGGCCAGGCGCTCAAAGACCCCCGCAGCGATATTCAACCCCTGGCTCAGCAACTCTATACCTGGCTAGTAGCCCCCCTCGAACCTCAGCTAGAGCAGGCAGGCATTGAGTCGCTGCTCTATGCTCCTGATGGTGCCCTACGCTATGTGCCCCTGGCGGCGCTGCACGATGGCGAGCAGTACCTGGCTCAGCGCTTCAGCCTCAGCCACATCACGGCAGCCTCGTTGACCAACTTTGACCAGGTGCCCAATGCCGAGGGGCGGCGACTACTGGCGGCGGCCTGCGCCGAGTGCAGCTTTACGGTGAATGTGGGCGGGGCAACGTTTCCTTTTGGCGATCTGCCCTACACCGAAACCGAGGTCAACGCCCTGGCCGAGCAGATGCCCAACACCAGCGTGCTGCTGAACCAGGGCTTTAGTCGCAGGGAGCTAGAAAATCGCCTGGGCAGTTACAGTATCATTCACCTAGCCACCCACGGCGCAGTGGTGGAAAACCAGCCTAGCCAATCCTTTGTGGTGATGGGCAGTGGTGAGCATGTCACCCTGGAAGCCATTCGCCAAAGCTGGAGCCTGAGCCACGCGGAACTGGTAGTGCTCAGCGCCTGCGAAACCGCCGTGGGCAGCCCACAGCTGGGCAGCGGCGTGGAGATCCTCGGCCTGGGCTACCAAATTCAGGAGGCCGGTGCCCTGGCGGTGCTGGCCTCGCTGTGGAAGGTCAGCGACCAGGGCACCCAGGTGCTGATGAGTGCCTTCTACGACGCCCTGGGCCAAGGTATGACCAAGGCCCAGGCATTGCAGGCGGCCCAAAATGCGCTGATTACCGGGGACTTCTCAGCCGTAGGGGGCGATCGCGCCACCATAGAGCTGATCAGGACCGCAACCGGCCAGCCTCTGGTGGCGGGCGGTTCCCTGGCTCATCCCTACTACTGGGCACCGTTTATTCTGATCGGCAACGGCCTGTGATATTGAGCTGCATGAATAAGTTCTGTGAGGCGAGCAATAGGTGGGGATGTACATTCCTCCCCAATGCTCGCCATGAGTTCAAAGCTTGCGCTTCACTGTGCCGTTGCGACTGCTGCGCTAATTGTGCAGAGCTGGCGCGATAACTCAAACCCTGCCGCCTGCGCCCAGGCCCACAGCCTGCAAGGATTGCTTTACCACCAACTGGAGCAGTGGCCCCAGGCGGTGACCAGCTACAAAGCAGCCATGGCCGAGTTTGAGGCTGCCGATGACCTGTTTGGCATTGGGCAAACCTGCCGCCAAATGGGAGTTTTGCTACTACAGCAGCAGCAGTATGGGCTGGCCCGCCGCTGGGCAGAGCTGGCGGTGTACGGCTTTACCAAGGCGAGTCAGAGCATCAACAACCCATCGCTGATGCGCAGTTACCATGCCGCTGCGCTGCACCTATTGGGCAACGCAAACTTTCACCTGGGGCACCAGGCCCTGGCCGTTAAGCAGCTCGAAAAAGTGCTGTCTATTCGTTATGAGTTGCAAGATGCGATCGGCGAAGCCCTGGTTTTGGCTGACCTGGGCCAGGTCTACCAGGCTCGACAGCAGTGTTGGCACGCCCTGGCCTGCTATGAGGGGGCACTAGATATTTGCCAACCCCGCGAAGCAGCCTTTGAAGGCAGCTGGTTTGAAGCCAAGGTGCGGTGCTTGATGGCCGAGCTATACCGAAGCTGCGGTCATTAGATTTAGCGCTGAAGCGTTATCCAGAGGCCCTGGGGCAAGTGCTAGGGGCGCAAGCTGATTAATCTCGGTGCGGCTATATTTCATGCCGATGAATAAGCTGGCCTCCGACAGAACTAGGTAAGGGCAAGACTCTTTCAGTGGAAAGCCTGCTTATGGACCCCGTCATTCTCATTATTATCGCCTTTGTGTTTGCCCTCTGGACGCAGAGCACCCTGGGGCAAGGCAATTCAGAACCCGAGCAACCCACCTATTCAGCGGAGGAAGCGTTCTTGATTGCCCTCGGTAAGCTGCTGAGCAAAGATAGTGAAAACTAGATACTTACTATGACACCACCCATCTCATCCAAGCGCTTAATTATCACGCTGCTGCTTGGCCTGTACTTTTGTGGAGGCCTGGCACTAGCGGTATGGCGTCCGACCATTGCGATCGCCCAAGTTGATACTGCCGATCTCTTTTACCGCTTCAACGGTGAACATATTCCCCTAGTGGTGAAAGAGAACGCGATCGCCGTCGCCTTTCAAGACCAGCCCCCAAGCCGCTCGGTCAGCCCTACGCCCCTCTATCAGCAGTTGCAAAACGACCTCAATGCTGCCTCCAGCCGGGGCAGTGGCGGTGTCACTGTGCAGCCTGTGGGAACGAGCTATGCGATCGCCACGCTGCCTGCCGGTAGCCGCTCTGGCCTGAGGGATCTGCGGCCTCGACTTCAGCAGCCCTATGTTGAGACTACCCTGGCGGTCGTGAGCCGGGCCGACCAGAATGAGCAAATATTGCTGCCCAACGAAATTATTGTCAGCTTTGCGGCCAACACCAGCGCATCTGAGCAGCAGCAGATCCTGGCAGCCCAGGGCCTGGAGTTGATCCGACCGCTACGATTCACCGAAAACCGCGTGCTGGCCCGCCTGCGCACTCTGGACCGTGAAACCGCCGTCCTCACCGCTGCCGAAGCACTGAACCAGGCTGACGGAGTGCGATCGGCCACGCCCAACTTTATTCCGGTGCGATCGCCCCTCGATCGGCTTGACAGTGAGTTAACCGTTTCCGAACGCTCGATCGCCCAGTCCACCCCAGGCAATGCATCGGCATTGGCTTGGCATTTGGACAGTGCAGCCATGGCCTCGGGCCGCAACAACACAGGGGTCAAGGCTCCTGGGGCTTGGGCGTTGGGCAGTCGAGGGGGCGGCGTTACCGTAGCCGTGATTGATGCCCTGATTCAGTGGGATCATCCGGCATTGGTGAACAGTATCTACCAGCTACCACCGGGCGTTTCGGGATTGCCTGGCGAGTCCCGGGGCTGGGATTTTGTCGGCAACGACTCAGAAACCCGCGTAGAAGCCGCTGAACTGTCTGTTCTACGTCCGCTGTTCCAAAGCACATTTACCCTGTCTGACGGAGAATTTCTGCGCCAGCACAGTGCCATGGCTGCCGATATCCAACGAAATGAACCAGGGCTTTCGGAGAGAGAAATCGCCGCTGCGATTCGCAGAGTCATTCGCGCTCGCGTTGCGGGTGAGTTCCATGGCACCACGGTCTCGGGTGTGGTGGGGGCCGCTGGGACAGACCACTCACGCCTCATTGGGGTTGCTCCTGAGGCTACACTTCTGCCCGTTAGAGTTTGTGCGTTGTTCCGTGGATGCCCTTCTGTAAATATTGTTGAAGGCATCGGCTACGCCGCCGTCCGAGGTGCCGACATCATCAACCTGAGCCTGGGCGGCATCATGCCCAGCACTGAGACTGCCGATGTCATCACCGAGGTTTTAGCGGCCCATCCCAACTTGATCATCGTGGCCGCGTCAGGCAACAGCGATATTGATCGAGTTGGGTTTCCGGCGGGGTTGCGCGATGTGATCTCTGTGGGCGCATCCACCCGCCAGGGCACCCGCGCCTCCTACAGCAACTATGGACCAGGGTTGACGCTGATGGCACCCGGTGGTGATATGCGAGCCGGACTGGAGGGTGGCATTTTATCGACCAGCGGCACCGGTAGCGATCTGTTCTGGCAAGGCATTACTACTCCCGCTCAACCCTGGCCCCCGGCCCAAGACCCCAGGGGCAACTACGTGTGGACTCAAGGTACATCGTTTGCGTCGCCAGCGGTGGCGGGGGTGGTGGCGCTGATGTTGAGCGCCGATCCAGAGCGGCGACTGAACCGCGATCGCATCATCGCCCTGTTGGAAGCCGCCTCTAGCCATGCCGCCCTGACGCTGACGCCACAGGAGCGAGAGCTGTACCGGGTGCTGCGCGATCGCAGCGCCACCCCGCCGACTGAAAACGAGCTGCACTATTTCCTTGGCAGTGGCCTGGTGGATGCGGAGCAGGCGGTCCGCCTGGTGCAGGCGAGCGTGAAATAGGGGGGTCGATCTAAGCTGTTCCTCGTAAGCGCTGAGGCGGGTTACTGACAACCCCTCAAGGCTGCTGAGGAGCAGCTTGCTTTCCCGATCGTTAGCTCAAGCCTGGTGCAACAGTCGCTGCAGCACCTGCCGTGCTCTCGGTGATGGCTCCGACCGTTTGGTAGTGGCGGCAGCGATCACGCAACCGATCCAGCACGGTGTATTCTGCTGCTGAGCGACTAGCCGTGTTTGAGTTTGGGAAGGCTTGGTTTTAGTGTAGTCTCAATCACCCTGTCCCTACAGCCCATTGCCAATGATGGTAAATGGCGACCAGTAGTAGGGGTGCGCTGTGCGCGGCAGGTCACTCGCCCCAGCTCCAGGCCCAGTGCTTTCGATCGCTATGCTGGCTCTGGAAGTGGCATCGGCAGCTTCGTTGCCGTACAGCATTGCAAGCTGCGCCTGGCGTAAGGCTTGGCCAACACTGACCCGCTGCTCTGGGGTACTCTGGGCCAGGCTGCCGTAGAATTGCTGCATCAGGTCGCTGGTGGCGCTGTCGCTGACCTGCCAGAGCGAGGCTACCACCGTATCCACCCTAGCCTGGAGGAAGGTGCTGGCAATGCTGGCCAGCTCTAGCCCGCTCTGGTCAATATCCGACAGGGCCGTTTCGCAGGCGGAGAGCACCACCAGGCTGAGGTTTTGAAAGTAGGCTTGGGCGGTCTGCAAATCTCGAATATAGAGCGGTTGCCCCACTCCCAACATCAAAAACGATAGGGAATCGGCTTTAGAGTCGAATACGCCGTGGGTGGCCAGGTGCAGCACCTGGTGGTGGCGGGCCAGGCGCAGTTTGTCTAGGTCAAAGGCATCGTTCAAGAAGGTTTCACCGCGAAAGATGCCGGACTCGGTGGCGCTGGTCTGGACGATCGCCGCCAGTTCCATCGGCACGTTCTCTAGGGGAAAGGGGAACCCATGCTCGGGCACCGGGTTCGAGAGCCCCAACCCCAAAATGGAGGTGCCGTCGAGGGTGGTGAGTGGGTTATCGGCGGTGGTCTGCTCGGCTGATAGCAAGGTGGAGATGGCGTACTTTTCGATTAGGTACTGCTGGCCGTCGTGGAGGGCGGCAAAGGGAATGTAGCGGGTGACCAGGTCGGGCACTATCACCAGGTTGGGAACCTGCCCCTCGGGTAGGGTGGCCTGGAGTGCCTGCAATTCTTCTTCCAGGGGGGCGGGGATCAGGTATTGGTAAAGCTCTTGGGCCACGGCCTGCACGGCTGGAATGTCGCGGGCATCGCAGCCGCCGAGTTCACAAGCGGTCATTAACTGGCGGAACCGCAGCACTGCATCGCCAATGCGCTGTCGCCCAGCGGGCACCTCAATGGCGGAAACAACGTCACCGGCTGAGCCCCAGAGCACCCACAGTTTATCGTCGAGCACCACGGGGTAAGCCAGCACGGTGCCGGGATGGTTACGGGTGAGCACCCCAGCAGTACCCGCAAAGCCTTCGGGACTTAACTCTTGGCGGGCCTGCAACAGTTGCCCATCGGCCCGCCGCGCCCGAGCCTCTTGCTCTTGCCGACCCTGGGTCATGAGTTGTTCGACAGCCTGGGTGTAGGCATCACTGAGCTGTTCGTACTCGATATCGAGATTACGGAGTGTGGCATCGCTACAGTCGACGGAGGCAAGGCACTCGGCGCGTTTGAGGCCAAAGGTGACGAGGTTTGTGTGGACGTCAATGACGGCTTTTTCGGCGGGGTCGAGTTCGTAGTCGCGGGTTTCGAGGTTGGTGACGCGACTGCGGGTGAACTGTTGCAGTTCTTGCACTTTCAGCAGTTCGAGCACCCGCTGCGCTTCGAGGATTTCGCCCCTGGCGAGGAGGAGGTCGGCGAGGGTGCGGTAGGTGTCGGCGACGGTGTCGGTGAAGGATTGTTGGAGGTCGGTGTCGAGGCCACGAATGTCGCCCCTGATGGATTCGCGGACGTTGACGGAGGCTCTGAGGAATGCGATCGCGAGATCATTCTGTTCTTGCTTCGCTAAAACAAAGCCGATATTACTGAGCGTAGTGCCTTCCCCCGTGAGTTCGCCAATCTCGCGATAGATGACCAGCGATTGCTGATAGAACTCCAGCGCTTTTGGATAGTCGCCCAAACTTTTATAAACACCGCCGATATTGTTAAGCGTAGTGCTCTGCCCCGCAAGTTCACCAGTCTCGCGATGAATGACGAGCGATTGCTGCAAAAACTCCAGCGCTTTCGGATAATCGCCCAAACTTTTATAGACATTGCCAATATTGTTAAGTATCGTGCCCTCTGCACGACGACTCTCGACTGGAAATGCTTCACGAACGCTGCTCTCGCGAAAGATGCCGAGCGCTTGCTGCAAGGACTCCAATGCTCTGAGATAGTCACTAGAACCGCCCAAACTTAAGTAAGTAGTGCTGATATTGATGAGCGTGATGCCTTCACCACGGCGATCGCCACTCTTGCGACGAACATCGAGTGCTTGCGCATAAAACTCCAGCGCCTTACCATAGTCGCCCAAACTGTAGTAAAAAACGCCAATATTGTGGAGTATGGTGCCCTCCCTATCGCGACTTTCCATTGGAAACGCCTCGCGAACGCTGCTCTCGCGAAAGATGCCGAGCGCTTGCTGCAAGGACTCCAGTGCTCTGAGATAGTTGCCTAAGCTTAAGTAAGTAGTGCCGATATTGTTGAGCGTGTCGCCTTCGCCGCGGCGATCGCCGATGTTTCGGAAGAGTTCTAGTGCTTGCTGATAGAACTCCAGCGCTTTCGGACGGTCACCCAAACTTTCGTAGGCACCGCCGATGTTGTTGAGCGTAGTGCTCTCTGTACGGCGATCGCCAATCTCGCGACGAACATCGAGTGCTTGCTGATAGAACTCCAGCGCTGCCTGATAGTCGCCAGAACGGTCGTAGATCAAGCCGATATTGTGAAGAATGGTGCCCTCCTGAGTGCGAATTTCCTCTGGAGAAACTTCTCGAACGCCACTCTCGCGAAAGGTGCCGAGTGCTTGCTGATAGAACTCCAGCGCTTTGGGATAATTGCCTAAACGATCGTAGCTCAAGCCGATGCCATAGAGCGTAGCGCCCTCCCCAAGGCGATCATCAACTGTGCGATAAATCTCTAGAGCCTGCTGAAACAGTCCCAGGGCAGCATAAAATTCATCGCTACTCAATTGCTCAACACCTAAGCCATAAAGGCGCTCGACTGTGCGTTTGATAGCGTCGAGTGTAGTTCTCTCCCCGGCGTGGTTTCCAATCTCGCGATGAATGACAAGCGCTTGCTGCAAAAACTCCAGCGCTTTTGGATAATCGCCCAAATGAAAGTAATAGATAACGCCAATACCAGTGAGCGTATTGCCTTCCCCACGGCGACTTTCCTGTGGAAAAGCCTCGCGAACATCAATTGCGCGATAAATCTCTAGAGCTTGCTGAAACGATTCCAGAGCAGCACGAAACTCTCTACGACCCAATTGCTCAGCACCTAAACCAAAAAGATACTCTGCCTCAGCCTTGACATCTGCTGTGCTCCGGGCCATGGCTGGGGGTATCGGATTCCAGGTTCCTTTAGAGAATCTGGGAATCTCATTGAAAGGCACCATCACAGCCGTAACCGCAACCAAACCCAGCAACTTCGCCACGTAATGCATAGGGGCAATGCTCCTTCCTAGACTGACATCAGCATATATGGCTGGGCCTCAGCAGCTTATTCATCATTTAGAGGATCTTTTGCTGCCCGAGATCCCAGATTCCTTAGCCATCATCATCTGTGCTCAATAGGGGCGATCGCTCTATCGAGAAACCGGGTTTCTGCTGGAATCTGCCCCACGCTGGCGATCGCAGGCTAAAAACCCAGTTTCTGATTCGCGGCTCTAGTTCCTCAGGGCATTGAGGCGGGTAACAATGCGGGGAATCTGCACCGCAATATTAACCAGCCCCTCCCCTGTCTCCCGGTCGGTGACCTCCGCCGAGTTCAGCGCCACAATACGAATTTCATCATTCACCAGGGTCAAAATTGGCCCGCCCGACGACCCACCGTAGGTGTCGCAGAGGTGCAACACCACATCCAGTTCTTCGCCGACAATGCTGCACCCCACGTGGGCGCTGGCGGTTTGCCCCGGCTTATCGACGGGGAAGTCGCCGGAGTAGCCCATCATGATCAGGTTTTCGGCAAAGGGCCGATTGGCCAGGGCTGCGGTGGGGATGGGAGCCATCATCAGAGTGCCGTACTTTTGACCTAGGGGGCGATCGAGGGTGACAAAAGCCCAGTCATCGGGATCGGGGTTGCGCCCGTTGGAGAAGTCAGTACCCACCAGCACCGGCTGTACGTTGGCAATGTCGTTTTCGCTGGCCACCCGACCGTTGATCAGGTTGGGCTTAAATTTGATGTTGGTGGCCATTTGCCCAGTTTCGGCATCCATAATACAGTGGGCGTTGGTGAGCACAATGTTTTCGGCCACCAGAGAACCCGTACAAATGTAGCCGTTGCCATCGGGGGTGGTGCCAGAGATCTGCCCCACCGCCGACCAGGGGTAGGAGGTGCTGGTTACTGGCACCCGATTGTCTTCGTCAAAAACGGCACGGCTGCCCTCGGCAGGGTTGGCTGAAATGTTAAGACCTTCGGGAATAATCGGCTCACTGGCCTCCAGGTCAAGCCCTAACTCTAAAAGCGCATCGGCCACAGATTCCGTGGGGACAATTTCTACATTCCCTGCTAGTTGAGCAGGCTGGGGTCGTAGTGCCTCGGGGAGGTAGTTGGTTAGCCCCAGGGCCAGGCTGACGGCGGTGGTACCAAGGCTGAGATAGAGATTCATGGTGCTCAACTCCAAAAAGAACGGTGTTTAGGTGGTTCTGGAGGTATGTGTTTCTGGGGAGTGCAGACTTATTCACTCGGCAGCGCCAATCAGGGTAAATGCCGCCCAGTTGCGGGGGTTGGGGTGCTGCTCTAGGGTGGTGAGCATGGCCTGACGCAGGGCTTGGGCTTTGTCTTGGCCCTGGTCGAGTTGGCGATAAAACTCCGTCATTAGCTCGGCGGTGGGGGCATCGGGTACAGCCCAGAGGGAAACCACGACGCTGGGCACCCCGGCGGTGATCAAGGCCCGCGATAAGCCCACCACGCCATCTCCCGTGATGCGCCCCCGCCCGGTGTCGCAGGCGCTGAGCACGGCTAGTTCGGCCTGCAAGTCCATTTCCAGAATTTCGGCAGAGGTAAGCAGGCCGTCTTCGGTGCTGTCGGGGGTGAGGGCGATCGCACCGGGCACATCTAGCCTGCCGTAGGCGCGGGGGTCGCCGTAGTCGAGCAGGCCATGGGTAGCCAGGTGAATCAGCCTAGCCGAGGGCAAGAGTTGCTTGACTCGCGCTTCGGTGGCTTGGGGGCCGATCAGTGGGGTGATGTTGAGAAAACCGCCAATGGCCTCGGCCTCGGCTTTGGCACCAGGTAGGTCAGTGAGCTGGGTTTCGGCAAAGTCGCCGCTGGCGGTAGGCGACCAGACCGTGGGCATGGTGGGGTTGCCGACAACCAGGGCGTTGTCGGCAGAAAAGGGTGATCGGCCATTGGCCCCTGCGGTGGCTGATGCGGCTTCGTTGGCTAGCCCATAGACCTGAATAGAGGGGGCAGTAAGAATGGTGTGTTTTTCGATCAGGTAGGTGCCTTCGGCATCTTGCAGGGCAGCAAAGGGCACTAGAAACAGGTTGCCCTAGGGCACAAAGACCACCTTGGCCTTGGGGTCAGTGGGTAGCAGATCGGCAATGGGGTTGATGAGCAGGGTATGTAGCTCTCGCAGTTGCTCTGGGCGGGTGTTGGTGCTCTCGATCGCGATGCTGGCGCGCGAATCGGCGACAAGTTGCCCTAGTTCAGAGTCGTCTGGGGCACTGCGATAGACAGGGCCATCAATGGCGGTGATGGGGTTGATGGCAAAGCCCGCGTCGCCAGAACCCTCGAACTCGATGGAGCGAAAGGCAATTTCGCCAGAGGGCTGCACGACCCAGATGTAAAGCGCCTGATCGAAGATTTGGGAGTAGGTGACCAGGGTGCTTTTGGTGTCGCGGGCAATCTGCTGGATGTCTGCGATCGTGGGGGGCTTTGCGATAGTGTCTTGGTCGGCGCTGCTGTTAAGTCGGTTAGCCAGTTGCAGCACAAAGGCCCGGGCACGTCCGCGTTCGGTGACGCCCAGAGCTTCGTCGGTTTTGCCCTGGGCAACTAAAGCACGTTCTAGATTTTGGTAGGTTCCTCTCTGGGTGTCGGCGATGGAAATAAGCTGACTATCAGGCAGGTCTGCCCGCAGAGATTCCAAGGTCGCTATGGACTGTTGTAGCACCCGTGCGGCTTGAGGAAACTCGCCAAAGGCATTCAGCAAAAATCCTTGATTGTTGAGCGTTCGAGCCTCACCTGCGCGATCGCCGATCTCACGGGCAATCGCCAAGCGTTGCTCGTGGAAGTCAAGCGCCTGCGGGTAGTCTCCCAGACTGTAGTAAGCATTGCCCAAGTTCCCTAGGGCCGTCCCTTCGCCATGGCGATTGCCGATCTCACGGGCAATGGCCAGATATTCCTCGTGGAAGGCGATTGCCTGACGGTACTCTCCTAGGTTGAAGTAAGCACCGCCCAAATTTCCCAAGGCACCCCCTTCGGTACCACGATCACCAATCTCGCGGGCAATTGTCAGGGATTGCTCGTGGAAGGTGATGGCCTGATAGTAATCGCCTAGGTTAGAGTAAGCACCGCCCAAGTTTCCAAGAGCCCCCCCCTCGCCACGGCGATCGCCAATTTCGCGGGCGATCGTCAGGGATTGTTCGTAGAAGGTAATGGCCTGACGGTAGTCGCCCAGGCTATTGTAAACAACACCCAAATTCCCTAGGGCAATCCCTTCGCCACGGCGATCGCCGATCTCGCGGGCGAGGGCCAGATATTGCTCGTGGAAGGCGATCGCCTGACGGTACTCTCCCAGTCTGTAGTAAGCACCGCCCAAATTTCCCAGAGCCAATCCTTCGCCACCGCGATTGCCGATCTGGCGGGCGAGGGCCAAGTGTTGTTCGTGGAAGGCGATCGCCTGGCGATACTCTCCCAAGCTGAAGTAAGCCAGGCCTAAGTTCCCTAGGGCACGCCCTTCGCCATCGCGATCATCATGATCTCGGAAGATATCAAGGGATTGCTGGTGGAGGGCGACTGCCCGGCGGTACTCTCCCAGATTACGATAAGCGATTCCCAAATTTCCCAGAGCACGGCCTTCGGCACCGCGATCGCCGATTTCACGGGCAATTGACAGGCGTTGCTCGTAGAAGGTAATCGCCTGACTGTACTCTCCAAGGCTATCGTAAGCAATGCCTAAACCTGACAGGGCATTCCCTTCACCACCACGATCATCAATCTCACGGGCAATGGCCAGGTATTGCTCTTGGAAAGCGATCGCTTGGCGATAGTCTCCTAAGCTAAAGTAAGCGATGCCCAAGTTACCCAATGCACGACCTTCACCACGACGATTGCCGATGTTCTGGGCAATAGCCAAATGTTGCTCATGGAAGGTGATCGCCTGACGATAGTCTCCTAGGCTGTAGTGAGCAAGACCCAAATTCCCCAGAACGGACTCCTCGCCATTGTGGTCTTGAACTTCTCGGTAAATCGCCAGCGCCTGTTCCCAAGATTGCAACGCTTCCCGAAACTGGCTAACTTGGGCGTGCTGAAGACCCTGCTGAAACAAGCGATCTGCCTCCGCTTTGCGGGCTTCGGCACTCTGAGCCAGGGCTGAAGGCAATAGATACCGGGATTCTCCAAAGAATCCCGGTATCTTGACAAGGGGCATTAGGACTGTTGCTACAGCAACCGAACTCAACAACTTCACAACGTAGTGCATCGGGGCAATGCTCATTCCTAGGGTGACATCAGCATATATGTCTGGCTTCCTCAGGCTTATTCACCTTCAGGCAAAATTCACCTTCGCCCCGTCCTCAACCGCTATATTCCCTGTGTTGAACATTGGCCGGTTCTGCCCGCTGGGTCAATACTGCTGAACGTAGCGTTGATACTGCTCTACAGCCATTTTGCGATCGCATCTATGTCGCCTAGTCTAACCTGGCGATCTACTTATACCAACAGCTCCACCGCATCGCGCCGATCCTGGGCCACCCGATCGCCCGGATTCAGCGCCAGCACCTGCTCATAAGCCCGCAATGCCTCGGCATACCGCCCCAGACTTTCTAGCGCATGGCCCCGCCCCAGCCAGGCATCCGGGTACTCTGGCGCGAGGCGCAGGGCCACATCAAACGCTGAGAGAGCTGCGGTGGCCTGGTCAGACAGCAGATGGGCAAACCCCAGCATCCACAGGGTTTCGTTATTACCATTGAGGGTCGTTGCGCGACCCAAAGACAGAGCGGCATCGGCGTAGCGGCCCATGGCAAACAGCACCGAACCACTGAGCGTCCAGGCGGCGTCATGGTCAGGCGCTAGGGCGATCGCCCGCTGGGCCGACTGCAATGCGGCTGGGTAGTTGCCCTGGCTGTAGCAGGCATAGCCCCGTCCCAGCCAGGCATCGGGCTGGCGTGCATCAATGGCGATCGCCTGATCAAAGACGGCAATCGCCTCCATATACCGCCCCTGGACCAGCAGGGTAAAGCCCTGATTCACCAATTCGCTGGAACCGCTGGGAGTTTGGGGCTGGCTAGTGGGGGCGATCGCGCCAGAGCCCATCAGGTCAGTAATCGTCGGCAGCTCGGGCGATCGGGCCAGGGCTGGGGGTAACCAGCCCGCCAACAGCGTCAGGGCCAAAACAAAGGGAAGAGATCGGGGTTTCATCGGTGTGTTTCCTCAGATGACTTGGTGTGAGTGACCTGCGGCCTTTTGCTGACTCTGGGCCACAAGCTGGTTAGAAACCAGAACCGGTGAGCACAAACGGTGCCCAGTAGTAGGGATGGCTGAGGTCTCCCTGCCTGGTGCCGGAGGTAGCGCCTCCGCCCTCCTCAACTGAGATAGTGGCTTTTAGCTGGCGCGTCGCCGGGGATGCTTGGGTGGCAATCAGCGATCGCTGGGCAGAGTTGAGGGCAGCAACATAGGTAGTTCCCTCTGCAATCGCCTCGTAGAATGCCTCCATCAGCACCTTGGTGCCAAAATCATCCACCTGCCACAGGGGGGCTACCACGGCGGCGGCTCCGGCATTGTGCATCAGATTGCTGAATGTGATGACGGCTTGGCCATCGTCGAGGGCATCTCTTACTTCAGTCTCACAGGCGCTCAGCACTAGCAGATCAACTTGGCCTAGGGGCCACTGTTGCAGGTTGCTAAAGGAACGGCGATCGCCATTGCCAAACAGCAAAAACGACTCATCGGGGCGATCGGGAAACACCCACGTATTGGCAGCCAGATGCACAACGGTATGGTTGCCCAGTTCAGGCAGCAGCGCTTCTGGAGAAAAGGCTTCGTCTAGGAGCACGGTGGTGTTGGCGAAGCGATCGGCGATCGCCTCGACTTCGTCTCTGGCAAAGGGAAATCCCTGGAGCTGTAGCGGCTGCCCTTCTCCTACAGCAATCCCAAACTGCCCTGTCGTGTGAGCCGCGGCTAGAATTCGGGGCGGTTGTCGGTCAGAGCGGCTAGCAACGTCCATGGCGGCAGCGGTGAAGGCGTTGACGGCATACCGTTCTGCCAACCACTGATCGCCCGTGTGGAGAGCCGCCAGGGGGACGTAGTGCAAGATGCCGTCGGGCACGTACAGAATAGTCTCGGCTCCCGCCGCTATTAGCTCAGCTTGAATCGGTTCAATCAGCCACTGGTAGAGCTGTTGAGCGGCAGGTTGGGGGTCGGTGCGGGGATTGGTTAGCGCCTGGCGAAAGTCTAGAAGGCTCTGTCGCAGTTCCGTTTCGCTGACGGGGATGGTGTAGCGCTGGGGAGCACCGTCCTTGGTGGTCAGGGATAGCTCTATGCGATCGCTATACACTTGCGGGGCCAGGATCACCGCTGTTTTTAGCTCGGGCAGCATATCCTGAAGGTGAGCCATCTGGGGGTTGGTGAGGGCAAGTTGCCCAGGGACTGCGGGGGTGCTGGAATCGCTTTGAATGCTTTGAAAGGGGGCGATCGCCTGTCCAGGAAGTGCGGGTAGCAGACTCCACCCCAGGGGGAAAGCGGACAGGGTAAGGGAGCAGGCGGCCAGGCGCAGCCATTGGCGGGGCTGAGGGGTACGGGACAGGTGCATGAGATTTTCTCCAAATCCGAGTTTGATGAACGTGGGTTGTGTTGTGTAGAAGCCCAGGTAGAGTTAGTCAATGCCCGGTGATACGAGAGCGACTCTAGTGCTCAAGATAGTGAGATGCCGTAGGTGGTTTGCAGGCGATCGCCCACGGCCTCTTTTCTACCGTAGAGGTCGCCAAACGCTTGGATCAAGACTTGGCTACGAGCTTCATAGCTTGTTTGCAGTTGGTTAAATTCTTCGCTGGCACCCACTGCAGAGACAAAGCCCCCTAACAGAACACCAACCATACAGTTGCGCAGCGAGTTATTTTCCCCAACCATGCGTCCGACCTCGCAGCCGGTTTTGCTGGCGTTGACAACTCCGGCATCCAGCTCTTGCATGCGGGTGGTGTAATGGGTCTTGATCTGGTGAGCCTCCAGGGCAGTACTGCGAAAGTCGTTGATCAGGGTAGCCAGTTCCGGGTCGATCTGGGTCAGGGGAATGGTACCTAGGTCGGCGGCCAGGGTTCCAAAGATCTGCGCTGGGGTTTGAGCGTTATTGCTATGGGCTGAGGCAGCGGTGTCGAGCGTCTGGTTAAACTGTCGCCAGGCTTCGGCGGTTTGGTTAACCAGGTCTGCTTGCTGGCGCTGGCGCTCAGCGGCCTGGCGTTGCTGTTCGAGTTCCTGTTCTCTGCGGACAGCTTCTTGTCGGGCGGTTTCTAGCTCTTGTTCGAGCTGTTGTTGCCGGGCGGTTTCGGCCCTGGCTTCTTCTTTGCGCTGGGCTTCGAGCGCGGCCAGATTTTGGTTGGTTTGGTCAGTGTGGTGCCACAGGGCCAGGCTGGGAATACCAGCGGCGATCGCAACGATGGCGGCCAGGGTCAGTAGGGTGGTTTTTTGCATGATCGATTTCACCAATGCTTTGAGGTGGATGTTTTTGGGATGGCTTCGGCTCTCCTCAGCCTTTGGCCCTGGCCTCTGGGCGGGGCCCCTCTGGAAGAGAAAGAAGAAAAAAGGGTCAGGGCAGAATCGAGGTTTCTAGTTGCGATCGGTGACAACGAGGCGATAGTTGCCTGCGGGCTGGGATCTGGTGGAGGTAACGCCGACCAAGTATGGGCCAGAGGTGGGCAAGGTCACTTGTACGGTGGCGTTGTTGCTGTTGGGATCGTGGTGGTTTACGAGGACTTCGGCGGTTGTACTGTCGTATAGAACCGCGATGGTGTCAAAGTCCTGGCTGGTTAGGGCAATGGTGACGGTCTGCCCGCTGCGGCCCCAGAAGGAGTGCAGAGCCATGCGCATGGTGCGACCGCTGGAGAGAGTCTTTTCGTGTTCGGGGCCAATTTGGCCACTGGTGTCGACTAAAGAAGAAGTAGCAATGGCTTTTGAAGTATCAAGGGTGACAGTGCCATCGGGCAGGGTTTGCAGGCCAACGGGGACGGCAAGGGAAGCGAGTAGGGTAGCGAGAGATAGACCCAGGAAGCTGAGATGTTTCACAGAAGGTGTTCTCATGGATAGGTTTTGATTGCGTTCGAGGGTACCTACTCCCAGGCAATCGGAACTTATTCACTTCAGGTCATTTTGATGACTTATTTAATAAACTTAATCGGAAATAGTGGAACCCTTGCTACACAAGGGTTCGAAAGATCGGAGAGAAATAGGCTGAAGTCTTTGCTAGATGGGCATTTGAGGCCGTTTTACCCCCCTTTATTACCGATAAGGTCTAATGATTGAGCGCGAGGGCTAGCGTGACGGAGCCAGAAATCCTGTTTCTTTTGCCAGAGTGAGTAAGGTTAAGCAACACCACCAAGAAATTGGGTTTCTTCGTAAAGCTGAATAAGGTGACTTAGTCCAGGCTGAATAAGGTGACTTAGTCCAGAGAGATATAGTGGTGGCGTTTTACTGAACGGGAGGGCCGGGCAGATGAGATATGGTGGCAAGCTTCTGGGGGTAATGGTGGCGACAGGGCTGTGGATGCCTGCGGCTGGAATGCTGTATCCAGAAAATACCCTTGCCGAGGAAGCCCCATCACTCAGTACGGAAGCCGCCGCCCGCCTTGCCGAAGCCGATCGCCTTTTTCAGCAAGGCACTCAGAAATATCAGGTGAGCCAGTTTCGAGAAGCTCTGCAGTCCTGGCAACGGGCATTAGAACTTTATCGAGATCGGGTTGTTCAAGTCGCCTTTCCCCAGGAAAGCAGACAGGGCGAAGGCAACGCTCTGGGCAATTTGGGAATTGCTTACGTCGACTTAGGACAATATCAGGAGGCGATCGCACTCTATGAGCAATCTCTTGCCATCGCCCGCGAGATTGGCGATCGCCAGGGAGAAAGCAATGCACTGGGCAATCTGGGCAATGCTTATTTGAGCTTAGATCAATATCAGCAAGCGATTGACTTTTACGAGCAAAGTCTTGTCATTGCTCGTGAGATTAGCGATCGTCGGGGAGAAGGAAGCGCACTGAACAGTCTGGGCATTGCTTACGTTGCTCTGGGTCAATATCAGCAAGCGATTGACTTCCATGAGCAAAGTCTTGCCATTACCCGCGTGATTGGAAACCGCAGTGGAGAAGGAAATTCTCTGGGTGGTTTGGGTAACTCTTACTTCGGTATGGGTCAATATCAACAAGCGATTGACTACTATGAGCAACAGCTTGGGATCACCCGTGAGATTGGCAATCGCCAAGGGGAAGGACTTGCTCTAAACAATTTAGGCAATGCTTACTTTGGTCTGGGTCAATATCAGCAAGCGATTGACTACTATGAGCAAAGTCTTACCTTCGCCCGTGAGATTGGCGATCGCCGTGGAGAAGGACTTGCTCTAAACAATTTAGGCAATGCTTACTTAAGCTTGGGTCAATACAAGCAAGCGATTGACTACTATGAGCAAAGTCTTACCTTCGCCCGTGAGATTGGCAATCGCCGTGGAGAAGGAGATGCGCTAAACAATTTAGGCTTAACCCATTACAACCTGAGGCAATTTTCTGCTTCCACAGAGGCATTACTGGATGCGATCGCCATTTTTGACACCCTCCGCACATCTGATCTACCTGACGCTGAAAAAGTTACCTTCTTTGATACCTATCTTGATACTTATTTAAATCTCCAGCGATCACTGGTTGCTCAAAACGAGCCAGAGCAAGCACTGGTCTATGGTGAACGCGGTCGAGCCAGAGCTTTTGTTGAGTTGTTAGCCAATCGGATCTCAATCAATAGCAGTGCTGATGTTGCAGGTTTAGAGTCCATCGATAGTCTCGACTTGGCGGAAATTCAACGAGTTACTAGAGAGCAAAACGCCACACTGGTCAATTATTCAGTCATTTCTGATGAGTCTCTTTTTATCTGGGTGGTTCAGCCCACCGGGGAAATTGCATTTCAGCAAGTGGACTTGGGCGATCGCAACCTCTCTGAATTAGTCAGCCTGGTGCGATCGTCGATCGGGGTGCGGGGACAAAACCGAGCCACCATCGCCGTTGAGCCTACGCCTGATGCCCTGGAACGACAGCAAGCGCAGCGGCAGCAGCAGTTACAAGAACTCCACCAACTCTTGATTGAGCCGATCGCCCAATCGTTGCCCGCTGACCCCACCCAGCGGGTGATATTCATTCCCCACCAGGACTTGTTTCTGGTTCCCTTTGCGGCTTTGGTCGATGGCAATGGCGACTACCTGATCGAAAATCACACCATTCTCACAGCCCCCTCCATTCAAGTCCTCGACCTCACCTATCAGCAGGCGATCGCCAACAATGCCCGCAGCGATCGCCCCACTCACTCACTCATTGTCGGCAACCCCATCATGCCTTCGGTCTGGAATCCTCAGACCAACCAAACCGAGCAACTCAGCAACCTACCTGGGGCCGAACGAGAGGCGATCGCCATTGCCAAGGCCCTAGATACCAATGCTCTCCTCAGTGGCAGCGCCAGCAAAGCCACCGTCATGGCCCAGATGCCCAACGCTCGCATCATTCACCTGGCCACCCACGGGTTACTGGAATACGGATCTCCCGAAGACTCTGGGGTGCTCGATGTCCCAGGGGCGATCGCTCTGGCCCCCACCGCTAACGAGAGTGGCTTGCTCACCGCCGCCGAAATTCTGCAAATGGATCTGAACGCCGAACTGGTGGTGCTAAGCGCCTGTGACACCGGACGGGGACGGATCACTGGCGATGGGGTAATTGGCTTATCCCGCGCCTTTGTGACGGCGGGGGTGCCCAGTTTGATGGTGTCGCTGTGGGCGGTGGATGACGATGCTACCGCCGAGTGGATGGTGACCTTTTACGACCAGTGGCAGCAGAGCGGCGACAAAGCCCAGGCCCTGCGGCAAGCCATGCTCACCACCATGGAGAACCACCCCGACCCCCGCCTGTGGGCCGCGTTTACCCTAATTGGCTCAGCCCAGTAAGCGGAGGTGCGATCGCTCACTGACTGAATACCCAACTCACTAAACCATCGCGTGTGAAGGTTTTTTGCAGGTGAGAGATAAATCGGTCGAGGCTGCCCATTGATGGGTTCGGGGGTGCTACGCAACTATGGGAAAAAAGTTTTCATGAAGTGAATAAGCTCCGCTGGGTCAGACCTATATGCTGTTGTTAACCCAGCAGCCCAATTACTAGACTTAATTGGAAATAATATTGATTACGCTACAGGTAGTGTCAAAATCAAGATAATTGCCTTGATAAGTTCTACTCATAGCGTTGCCTTTTATAACCGATAAAGTCTACTGAATCGTACAGGAGAATCTTATGGGGCACAGGGCGAAGTGGATAGGGTGGGTGGCGCTGGCAGCGGTGCTACTGCCAGTGGGGAAACCACCAAGCTATGCGGCAACGCGGCAGCCCCAGCAAGCAGTTACCCTGGCCCAGGGGCAGACCGCTGAAACCCACCTGGCTGAGGCTGATCGGCTTTTTAATGAATCATTTCAGCTTTGGCGCACTAGCCAGTTTGAACCGGCCTTTAATGCTTTGTTGCAAGCGCTAGAGCTGTACCGTCATCCAGACGTGCAGGCAGCCTTTCCTGATAAGAGTCGTCAGGGCGAAGGGCAAACGCTGACCGGGTTGGGCGTAATTTCTCATGCTCTTGGGAGATACGAGCAGGCGCTGCGCTACCACACCGATGCCCTGGCTATTAGTCAAGCGGTAGGCGATCGCGCGGGCGAGGGTACCACCCTCAACAATATTGGAATAGTGTACTACAGCCTAGGGCAATACGAACAGGCGCTAATCTACTACACCGATGCCCTGGTTATTAGTCAAGCGATGGGCGATCGCGCGGGCGAGGGTACCACCCTCAACAATATTGGGGTGGTGCACTACAACCTAGCGCAATATGAACAGGCGCTGCGTTACTACAGTGATGCTCTGGCTATTCGTCAAGAAGTCGGCGATCACGCAGGCGAGGGAGATACCCTCAACAATATTGGGATAGTGTACTACAACCTAGGGCAATACGAGCAGGCGCTAATCTACTACACCGATGCCCTGGTTATTAGTCAAGCGATGGGCGATCGCGCGGGCGAGGGTACCACCCTCAACAATATTGGGGTGGTGCACTACAACCTAGCGCAATATGAACAGGCGCTGCGTTACTACAGTGATGCTCTGGCTATTCGTCAAGCGGTGGGTGATCGCGCGGGCGTTGGACAGACTCTCCACAACATTGGGGGGGTGTATCATAATCTGGGGCAGTATGAACAGGCGTTAGGCTACTACACCGATTCCCTAGCGATTGCTCAAGAGGTTCGCAATCGCGCAGGTGAAGGCATTACCCTTAACAACATCGGCTTTGTGCTGGAAGGCTTGGATGAGCCAGAGCTGGCGATCGCCTTCTTCAAGCAAGCGGTCAATGTCAGAGAAGATATTCGCGGCGACATTCGCGGCCTCACCGCCGAGCAGCAGCAGTCCTTCACCGAGACCGTTGCCCACACCTATCGCCGTCTGGCCGACCTCCTCCTCCAAGCCGATCGCGTGCTCGAAGCTCAGCGGGTGTTGGATCTGTTGCAGGTGCAAGAACTGGACGACTACCTGCAAGACGTGCAGCGCACCGCCCAAACCGAGAGCGGCGTGCCTCTGCGGCCCGAAGAACTGGCCGCCCTAGAGCGCTTTACCACCAACCAAGACCAGATTGTGGCCCTGGGGCGAGGGCTGCGGGAGCTAGAGACTATTGCCACAGCAAACCGCACCCCAGAGCAAACCGCCCGCATTCGCGAACTGCGCCAGCTCCAGCAAGATGCCCGCTTCGCCTTTGAGCAATTGATCACCAGCCACGAAGTGCAGGCCCTAGTAGAGCGGCTGCGCAATACAACTGGGGCCGCCAACCTGGAACTGGCGGAACTCAACCAACTGCAAAACAACCTGCAAACGCTGCGGCAAAACACCGTCGCCCTTTACCCGCTAATTCTGGAAGATCGCCTGGAGCTGGTGGTGGTCACCGCCAATGCACCCCCCGTGAGCCGCACGGTGGCGGTGGGGCGTGAAGAGCTGAACCGGGCGATCGCAGAGTTTCGCTCTGCCCTGGGGTCGCCCCGACGGGATGCGATCGTCCCGGCCCAACAGCTCTACGACTGGCTGATTCGCCCCATCGAGGCCGACCTGGCCCAGGCCAATGCCGAAGTAGTGCTCTATGCCCCCGATGGCCAACTGCGCTACATTCCCCTGGCTGCTTTGCACGACGGCGAGAGCTGGCTGGCCCAGCGGCTCCAGGTCAACAACATCGTGGCCGCCAGCCTCACCAACCTGACCAATCGCCCCTTCTCCGGCGGGCTATCAGTGTTAGCTGCCGCCTTTACCGAAGGGCAGTTCACCATCCCCACCAGCACCCGCACCCTACTGTTCGATGGACTTACCTACGCCGGGCGCGAGGTCGAAAACATCGCTCAACTCATCCCTACCACTACTCAGCGGCTCAACCAAGACTTTGCACCCTCTATCGTTCTGGATATGAACGACTACAACGTTATCCACCTGGCCACCCACGCTAGCTTTAACCCTGGCCCACCAGAGGACTCGTTTATTGTGTTTGGTGATGGTAGCCATGTCACCCTGCGGGATGTGGGCCTCTGGAACTTTCCCAACGTGGATTTAGTGGTGCTGAGCGCTTGCGAAACTGCGGTGGGAGATATCATCGACGGCAATGGGGCCGAAATTTTGGGCCTGGGTTACCGAATGAAACAGGCCGGGGCCGATGCGGCGATCGCCTCCCTGTGGATCGTCAGCGACGGCGGCACCCAGATGCTGATGGATGCCTTCTATACCAATCTGAACCAGGGCATAAGCAAAACCGAGGCCCTGCAACGGGCCCAGATCGCCCTGATCGAGGGAGACTTTACCGCATCAGGGGTCGATCGCAGAGCGGGAATTGATGTTGTCAGCAAGCAAACGGGGCTGCCCCTGAGCGTAGCCGACAGCCTCAGCCATCCCTACTATTGGGCACCGTTTATTTTGATCGGCAATGGCCTGTAGAGCAAGGGTGTCGATTCATCGAAAGTTTGTCTAAAGCTGAATAAGTGGCCCTTGTCCAGACCTATATAGTGGTGTCACCCCCAGATGGAGTATTGCCCCCATGCGATATGCAGCAAAGTGGTTGGGTTGGGTTGCAGCAACGGCGGTAATGGTGCCCTTTGCCGAGATCCCTGGGTTCTTTGAAGAACCCAGGGATCTGATGCCCGCTGCCCTGGCCCAGAGCGCCGAGGAGCGCAAGGCCGAAGCCGATGCTCTTCGAGCCAGCGAAGCTGAACGCCTTTTCCAGCAGGGCATCCAGCAATACAACGCCAGCCAGTTTCGAGAGGCGTTGCAATCCTGGGAACAGGCGCTGGAAATTTACCGCGAGATTGGCGATCGGGGCGGCGAAGGAAATGCCCTAGGGAATTTAGGCAGTGCTTACAGTGGTCTTGGAGACGACCGTAAGGCAATCACTTTCCATGAGCAACGTCTAGTGATCACCCGCGAGATCGGCGATCACGCTGGAGAAGGATCTACCTTAGGAAATTTGGGCAGTGCTTACAGCAGTCTTGGGCAATATCAGCAAGCCATCGGCTTCTATAACCAGAGTCTCGCGATTGCCCGTGAGACTGGCAATCGCACTGGGGAGGGCATTACCCTAGGGAACTTGGGCAATATCTACATCTACCTGGGGCAATATCAGCAGGGTATTAACCTCCACGAACAAAACCTTGTGATTGCCCGCGAGATTGGCAATCGCACTGGAGAAAGTTACAGCCTAGGAAATTTGGGCAGTGCTTACTACAGCCTAGGGCAATATCAGCAAGCCATCGACTTTTATGAGCAAAGTCTTTCCATTGTCCATGAGATTGGCGACCAATCTGGAAAGGGTACTGTCCTAATGAATTTGGGAAATGCTCGCCGCAGCCTGGGTCAACATCAGAGAGCTATCGACCTTTATGAGCAAGGTCTTGCGATTGTCCGCGAGATTGGCGATCGTGGTGGTGAAGGCCGCGTCCTAATGAATTTGGGAAATGCTTATTACAGCCTAGGGCAATATCAGGAAGCTATTGACTTCTACGAGCAAGGGCTTGCTATCGCCCGCGACATTGGCAATCGCAGAAGCGAAGGCATCTCATTCCACAATCTTGGTGTTCTCTTTGACGAGCAAGGCAACCCTGATCTCGCCATTGTTTTCCTCAAAGCCTCTATTGAAGTGCGTGAATCCATTCGGGATGGCATTCGTGGCCTGGATATTGACCTGCAACAGTCCTTCACCGATACTGTTGCAGGTTCTTACCGTCGCCTGGCCAATCTGCTCCTCAACCAGGGCCGTATTCCCGAAGCACAGCAGGTGCTCGACCTGTTGCAACTGGAAGAACTGCGTGAGTTTACCAACACCCGCGCCGTGTGGACTGGTACCGCCCTGGCCTTTACCGACCCAGAGCAAACCGTCATTGAGGCCCACGGTAGCCTGATCGCCTTGGGCAGCCGAATTCTCGACTGTGAAGCTACCAACTGCGCCGACCTCGACGCCCTCTACGACCAGCAAGAAGCCCTCAAAGCCCAGTACGATCGCCAGGTGGCCGAATTCAACCGCATCGTCCGGGCCAACCGAGCCGACGACGACGTATTTCAAAACCCTGAAACCATCAGCGGCGAGGCCGAGCAATTGCTAGCGGCCTATGCCGAAGCCGGGGAAACGGCGGTGCTAATCTACCCCTTTGTGCTGGAAGACAAGCTGTGGTTAGTGTGGGCCACGGCGGGCAACGTCATTGGCAGTGTGGAGGTACCCGTACCTCAGGGAGAGCTATCGGCCACAGTGCAGCGGTTTGGGGAACTGCTAAATCGGGGGGCGTTGGATGACCTTCAGGCCACCAGTCAGCAGCTCTACGGCTGGATCATTAAACCTTTGGAAGCAGAGCTAGAAAAAAATGGCGTTGACCACCTGATTTTCGTCAATGATCGCGTCACCCGCTACATTCCCATGGCGGCGCTGTTCGACGGCGAAAACTTTTTGATCGAGCGCTACCGGGTCTCTACCGTGCTGGCCCCCGCCGTCACCGAAACCGGCGGGCGACTGGGAGCGGTGGATGAGTCCCAGGTGCTGGGCCTGGGGCTGACCCAGGCAGTGGCAGGGTTGAACCCACTGCCAGCGGTACAAGAAGAACTAGCGGCGATCGTGCGGAATGACAGCGTGGGAGCGGGCATTTTCCCCGGTCAGGTTTTCCTCGACGAGGCCTTCACCTTCGATGCCCTGCGGGACAACGTGGCCAGCCATCGGGTGCTGCACATGGCCACCCACGCCGCCTTTGTACCCGGTCGTGCCCAGGAATCGTACATTGTGCTAGGCAACGGCGATCGCCTTTTCATTCCCGACATCGAAACCATTGAGCGCCGCCTGCGCAACCTGCACCTGGTGGTGCTCTCCGCCTGCCAAACCGCTCTGGGTGGCCCCGCCGGAGATGGTACTGAAATTGCTGGACTCAGTTCCTACTTTCTCCGTCCGGGTCGGGCCGAAACCGTGGTCGCCTCCCTATGGAAGGTGGATGACGACAGCACCAGTGTCCTGATGCAGCGCTTTTACGAGTTCCTCGCTACAGGCGAACTCACCAAGGCTGAGGCCCTACGCCAGGCGCAGCTTAGCCTGCTCTACAACGAAGACACTGCCACCCGCCTCGCCGCCTCCCGAGCTTCTATATCAATTGAGACCCTTGATGGCAGACCGCTCTCAGCAGTGGGCTCTCAGCACCCCTACCACTGGGCACCATTTATTTTGATTGGCAATGGCCTCTAGCCCTGCCTTATTCTCCTGTTGATTTTCTTCCGTTGAAAGACACTGCATAAACAACTCCGTTCAGTCAGCGGACTCCGTTACCTACGCCGCTCAGCCAGCGGATCTGTTCCCGTATAAGCAAGACTTGCCAAAATTACTGAAACTCCATGAATAAGTTCCCGGTGGTCAGTAATAGTTAATAGTGGCGGGGAAAAAACCCTAGCACCTTGACTGTTACCGTTAACCCGCAAGCTTCAGCTAACCATGAATACTGCTTCACGCTATTGGCAACTGGTGCGCCTGAGCAGCTCAGGCGATTACCAGATGCAGGTGCTGCCCCAGGTGCAAACCTGGTTTCAGAGCACCATTGCAGACGCCCCCGAGACCGAATGGCCACGACTGATCTTCGCCACCTGGTTGTCAGGGCAGGCCGAGGCTCAGCTGGCCCAGCTGAGCCTGCGCTGCTTCATTACCTACCAGATTCAGCAGGTCTGCATCAGTCTGGCCCAGCGGTTTGGGCAAGACTATAAGTTTACTGACAGCGACCTGCTTTATCTAGTGCTCGACGACGATGGGCGGCTAGCCGCAGACTACTGCCCTTTTACCCTGGAGATCTTAGAGACCTATGACCCTACTAAAGCCGCCCTCAGCACTTGGGCCAGTCGGCGCACCAACCACCACCCGGCTCTAAACCGGGTGCTGCTAGAAAAGGGCCTGTATCGAGTCAGCGACTGGGCAATTTTGAACGACACCAAGCCCGAACAGGTGCAGCGGATTTTGCGTCAGTACCATTTGTGCAGCGAGTACGAAGTTACCCAGGCAGCGGCCTTGCTGGGTTGCTACCAGCAGATCTACCAGCGCGATCGCATCGCCCAGCGCCTCAACCGCCAGCGCTGCCAAACGCCCACCACCGAACAACTGCGGGCGATTGCCCCCGACCTGCCGCCCAAAGAGGTACTGGCCCAGCTGCGGCAGCTAGCCGGGCAACTGCGTCAGTACCGAGTGCATGTGCGGGGCGGCCCAGCCCTGGCCTATCAATCTGACAGCCTCGACTGGGAAAAAGTGGCCGATGCCCAGGCCAGCCCGCCCCCCGATACTGGCGATGACCAGGACGAGTTTTTGCAGGCCTACCGCCAGGCCATGGTGCAGGAGCTGGATGGGGCGATCGCCGCCGTCATTCAGGCCAACATTGATCGGTTGCGGGGCCGTAAGCCGCCTCAAGATCAGGCCTACGTGCAGGGGCTGCATCTGTTCCATTGCAAAGGGCTGGGCATGGGCAAGCTGGCCCCCGACATTGGCCTCAGCTCTCAGGTGCAGGTGAATCGATTGCTGAATCTGAAACGCCTGCGATCGGATGTGCGCCATCGGCTGCTACCCCAGCTCTACGAAACCGTGCGCCGCCAGGCCCTTGCCTACGTGTCTGCCGATCGCCTTAAGGCCCTCGACCAGACCCTAGAGGCCCTGCTGGCCGAGGAGGTAGACGAGATGCTGGCCACCGCCGCCGCTGAAGCTCAACAGCCAAAGGGCCGCACCGCTAAAAGCCTGTTTGCCCATCAGCTCTGCACCACCATTCATCCCTTTATGCCGGGTACTGAGTCATGATATTGCTCTCTTTCGCCGCCTACCCATTTCCCCATCTACCTCCTATGAGCTATTCTGCCGAGTCTGCTGAGTTTGAGTTTGAGCCCTGGCGCTCATCTATGGTGACTCTGTCTGCCGCTGCGATCGACTGGGCGGTGCAGATCTGCCAGCAAGAGCCCGATGTGGCCCAGCAGTGGCCGACGTTTCTGCGGGCCATGGCGGTGCAGGGGCTGCAACAGTGGTTAGAGGCCGGGGCTCAAGATATCGCCATCTATTACGATCGCAATCGCCCCCCCAATCCAACGGTTACCTGCCGGGTCAACGACTTTCGCCTGGCGGTGGTGGCCCAGGGTAGCCTCAGCGACGAGGTGGTGACGATTCCCCAGAGCGCGGTGGACGATGCCGCCAATTTTGCCCACCTCTACGTGCTGGCCGAGGTGCAAGAAGAAGCCGACCAGGTGACTATTTTGGCGGGACTACGGCGCGATCGCCTGCTGGCCCACCTGCGCCAGGGGGAACTTGTCGCCCAGGCCGATGGCACCTATACTTTGCCCGTGCAGTACTTCGATAGCTCCCCCGAAGATATCTTGCTCTACCTGACCTGCCTCAACCCGGAGCAGCTGGCGGCGGCCAGCCCCGCAGCGGCATCGGCTCCAGCACGACCATCCTTACTCACTCAGCGGGCGGGCGACTTGATCAACGCGGGCCGCTGGCTGCGCGACCAACTCGACACCGTGGCCGATGGGTTGGCCTGGACGCTGCTGCCACCCCTGGCCCCAGCCCACGCCATGATGTCGACCAGCACCCCGGCTGAAGAGCTGGAGGCCGTTTTGCGAGATTTAGAACCAGCGGGGGGCTCGATTCCCAGTACCGCCAGGGGAGCCTACACCGACCTCCAGCAGTTTGGCCTACCGTTTCGGCTCTATGCCCTCACCTGGACGATGTTTGAACCTCGCCCGCCGGAATGGTCGCTGTTTCTCTTTTTGGGGCCGGTGCCTGGGGAACAGCTGCCGCCCGGCACCCGGCTGATTGTGCGCGATACCGAGGCGATTTTGGCGGAGCAAACTCTGAGCCCAGATCTCGATGCCGCCTACCTATATGCCCAGGTGATTGGCACCTGGGATGAGCAGTTTACCGCCATGGTGGAGCTGCCCAATGGTACGACCCTGAACTGGCCTCCGTTTGTGTTTCGGCCCGAGGTGTGAGCAGGCTTACTTGCCCAGCAAACGAGCCGCACCTTCGACCAAAATATCGGCTTTATCCAGCAGGCTGTCGAAGATCACTGCCGCCTGGCTGAAGCTAAAGACTATCTGGGCAAGGCTGAATAAGTTTGGTGCGGCCAGGAATATGAATGATGGAATGAAGCCCCCTATTTGCCAGAGTCTACTCCTAAGAGGCCGCTATGACATCGCTACCACAGCATATCCGCAGGTTGGTTTGGGTTATGCAGAATGGACGAATCACCCGCATGGTGAGTCTAGCGCTGCTGGCGGCGCTGCTGGTGGGCCAAAGCCCCAGCGTCTGGTCGCGGCCCCCGGCCCAGGCTGAGGCGATGAGGGTAGCCCAGTCGGTTCCAGAGTTTGAGCCGCTGACCATTGTGGGGGTGCTGGATGAGAATAGCGAGGTTTTGGATGATGGCAGCTTTTTTAATGTCCACCCATTTGAGGGGCTAGCGGGTCAAATCGTTGTTATTGACCTGGTCAGTAATGATTTTGATGCCTCTCTACTACTTCGTAGCCCAGACGATGTTCTCATAGCTTTGGATGATGATGGGGGCGGTGGGATAAATGCTCGCATCACACTGACGTTGCCAACTGCGGGGACGTATAGCATCCTAGCCAACTCGTTTGCTGCTGGTGAAACTGGCAATTACCAATTGACTGTGCAACCGGGGACAGCGGCTGATGTAGAACGGGTAGGTTCACTAACCGAAGCAAACCGCCTCAATGATCAGGGAATCGAGTTGTACCAGGCAGGTCGCTACGAAGAGTCCGCCCCCCTCCTCCAGGAAGTGCTAGCTCTTCGTCGTGAGCAGTTGGGAGATCGCCATCCTGATGTGACCATCAGCCTCAACAACCTAGCCTTGCTGTACCGGGCGCAAGGCCGCTTTGAGGAGGCTGAATCTCTTTATCAAGAGTCACTAGATATTAGCCGTGAGCAGTTGGGTGATCGCCACCTATTGGTTGCCATCAGCCTCGACAACCTAGCCTCGCTATATCAAGCACAAGGACGTTTTGGGGAAGCAGAACCTCTCTTACAGGAGTCGCTGTCAATTGATCGTGAGCAGTTGGGCGATCGCCATCCCGCAGTCGCCCAAAGCCTCAGTAGCCTGGCTCTGCTGTATCAGAATCAAGGACGCTATGGGGAGGCCGAACCCCTCTTTCAGGAAGCGCTGAATATTTATCGTGAGGAGTTGGGCGATCGCCACCCCTTGGTCGCCACCAGCCTCAATAATCTGGCCTTGCTATACCAGGCGCAAGGGCGTTATGGAGAGACCGCTCCCCTTTTCCGGGAGTCGCTGGACATTTGGCACGAGCAGTTGGGTGATCGCCACCCCAATATTGCCACCAGCCTTAACAACCTAGCTGGGCTGTACTGGGCGCAAGGAGAAATGAATACTGCTTTGACATGGTTGCAGCAGGGGCTGGCGGTAGAGGAGACCAACCTCAGCCTCAACCTGGCCATCGGCTCCGACGATCGCAAGCTGGACTACATCGCCACCATATCCAGCACTACCGACCTTGCCATCTCCCTCCACCTACAAGATGCCACCACCAACCCCGCCGCTGCCCGCCTGGCCCTCACCATCGTGCTGCGCCGCAAAGGGCGCGTCCTTGATGCTGTCACCGACACCCAACAACTCCTACGCCAAAACCTCAGCCCCGACCTCGCCCCTCTGCTGGACGAGTACACCACCGTGCAAACCCAGCTTGCCACCCAACTCTACGGCGGCCTAGGCGACCAAGACCCGGAAGTCTACCGCGATCGCATCGACAACCTCCGCCAAGAAGCCAACCGCCTGGAAAATGAACTATCCCGCCGCAGTGATGAGTTTCGGGTGGAAACCGAGCCTGTGGAAATCGAGGCCGTCCAAGCACTGATTCCCGCCGATGCTGCCCTGGTAGAACTGGTGCAGTATCGCCCCTCCGACCCCACCGCCAGCCAATCTGAGCGCTTCGGCACCCCCCGCTACGCCGCCTACATCCTCCACAGCACTGGCGACCCCCAATGGGTCGATCTCGGTGATGCCGAAACCATCGACACCGCCGCCCGCGCTTTCCTCGCCGCCACCCGCACCCCCAACTCCCTCTCCCAGGCCCGCACCACCGCCCGCGCCCTCGACGAGTTGGTTATGGCCCCCATCCGCCCCCTCCTCGGCGAGGCCACCCACCTGCTGCTCTCCCCCGACAGCCAGCTCAACCTCGTCCCCTTCGCCGCCCTGCTCAATGAGCAAGACCGCTACCTGGTCGAAACCTACACCCTCACCCACCTCACCACCGGGCGCGACCTGCTGCGCCTGCAAAACCCTGCCCCCAGCCAGCAGCCCCCCATCCTCTTTGCCAACCCCAACTACGACACCGCCGACCCCAGCGGCACCCAACTCATCGCCGCCGCTTCCACCTCCCCTCGCCCAGGCTCCCGTTCCCTGAGCGGAGTCGAAGGGAACGGGAGGACTCGCTCTGGCGACATCGCCGACCTGCGCTTTGGCCCCCTCCCCGGCACCCAGCAAGAAGTCGATGCCATTACCCCCCTGCTTCCAGACAACGCCATCATCCTCACCGAGGCCAACGCCACCGAAAATGCCCTCAAACAAGTCCAGGCCCCCAGCATTCTGCATATCGCCACCCACGGATTCTTTCTCGAAGATGTGGAGTTTGTGCCGCCCCCTGGGGCTACGCGGGGCGATCGCGCTTCTATCGACATCATCACCACCGGGCAGGCACCCCCACCCACCCGCCCCACCAGCACTGAAAACCCGCTGCTGCGCTCTGGCCTGGCCCTGGCCGGGTTCAACCCCCGCGACAGTGCAGGCGAAGACGGCGTCCTCACTGCCCTGGAGGCCACCGGGCTAAACCTGCGCGGCACCCGCCTGGTGGTGCTGAGCGCCTGCGAAACCGGCGTCGGCCAGGTCGCCAATGGCGAAGGGGTCTACGGTCTGCGCCGCGCCTTTGTCATGGCCGGAGCCGAAAGCCAGCTCATGAGCCTGTGGAAAGTAGACGACTTTGGCACCGCCGAGCTGATGCAGCACTACTACCAGCGGCTGCAAAACGGCGAAGGCCGCAGTGAAGCCCTGCGCCAGGTGCAGCTCGAATTTATCGAGGCCCCCGCCTACCAGCACCCCTACTACTGGGCGTCGTTTTTGTTTTCTGGAGAGTGGAGCCCTATGAGCGATTTCTAATCCCCCGGGGGGCAGACACACGGGTCTGCCCCTACCCCATCCACTCCCCACCCATCCACTCCCCACCCCCCATGCCCTACCGCCTGACCATTCGCAAAATAGACCAGAGCTGCCTATTTGACCTCACCTGGGGCAAGGGGCAGCAGCTATCTACGCGCCTGGCTTTTCCTCCAGCACTACTAGGGCTGTACGATGCCTGGCGGCGGGCCTACCTGGGCTACTACAAGCAGGCGCTGCGGGGCCGAGTCGGGGCCACCGGGCAGGTGGTGGCTGCCGAGGTCGATTGGCATAGTCAGCTCAAGCAGGCTGAGGCTCGACTGCTGTCGGAGTTGCACACCTGGCTGAAGGATGGCGAACTGTTTGACCTACGGGCCGAGTTGACCTCGGCATCCCCAGCGGCAGAACGTGACCATGCCAAGACCGAGCTGTTTATCACCTGCGACCCGATCGAAATTGCCCGCTTGCCCTGGGAGACCTGGGAGCTGGGGCAGCAGGTGCAGATCGTGCGATCGCCCCCCAATATCCGCGCCGCCACGGGCGATCGCCAGTCGTTTCGGCGGGGTAAAGCCAGGGTGCTGGCCATTCTCGGCGACGAAACCGGGCTCAACTTTACCGGCGAGCGCAACGCCCTCAATGCCCAAAAAAAGCTGCTGGAGATTCACTATCTAGGCTGGCAGCCGGGGGAAGATACCAACGCCCTAAAGCAGCGCATTTGCCGCACCATTGCCGACCCCCAGGGGTGGGACGTGCTGTTTTTTGCCGGTCACAGCAACGAAGCGGCCCTGCTGGATGGTCAGGTGGCGATCGCCCCCAACACCGCCCTTTCCATTAAAGAACTCACCCCCGCCTTGCGGGAGGCCCAGCGCCACGGCCTACAGTTTGCCCTGTTCAACTCGTGCAGCGGCCTGGATATCGCCCAGGCTCTGATCAGCTTGGGTCTGAGCCAGGTGGCCATCATGCGAGAGCCCATTCACAACGAGGTGGCCCAAACGTTTTTGGTGCAGTTGCTCCAGCGTTTGGCCCAGTTTGAGGATGTGCAGGAAGCCCTACGAGGAGCCTGCGAGTTCTTAGATGCCAAGCACAAATTCACCTACCCGTCGGCCTACCTGGTGCCCTCACTGTTTCGCCATCCCGACTCGGTGCCCTACCGCATTCAGCCGGTGGGCTGGCGTGCCCTGGCCCGGCGCTGGCGACCGACCAAGCATGAGGCTGTTACCGTGACGGCGATCGCCCTGCTCAGCCTGTTGCCTGCTGTGCAGAACTGGCTGCTCGATCAGCGGGTGTGGGCTCAGGCGGTCTACCGCGATCGCACCGGCCAGATAGCCACCGACCCACCCCCGATTCTGCTGGTGCAGATCGACCCCGAGACCTTCAATCGTCAAGGTATTGCCAATCCCAGACCGATTGACCGTTCTCTCTTGGCCGACCTGATCACCCGACTGCATGAGCGCCAGGCCGCCGTCATCGGTCTCGACTACTTGCTCGATATGCCCCAGACCGACCATGACCCCACTTTCAACCAGGCTCTGCGCCAGGCCATCGAGCAAACCCAAACCTGGCCAGTCTTGATCAGCATTCGCAACCGCGACTTTTCCTGGACCAACCCTTACCCCACCGTCGTCAACCCCGACTGGATTTTGCAGGGCAATGCCTTCGTACCCTTTCGCCATGTGCTGCCCCGCGAACCTTGGCCCGAAGCCAAAACCCCGTTTAGCTACCAGTTGGCCACCGCCTGGACACTGCACCAAAAGGCTCGGGCTGGCGATGCCGACGTGCCCCGCCCCCGCCTCAGCGGGCCACCCCTCGAAACCCAGGTGCAGGCCTACCAGCGAGACCATAGCCTGGGCCTGTCGCCCTGGGCGGAGGTGCACCCCCTGACGCAGATCTCCACCCGGTTTGGCCAGCACTGGCTGCAACCGCTGATTGACTTTTCCATGCCGCCGTCGCAGGTCTACCGCACGGTGCCCGCCTGGCAACTGCTGGACGACCCCGATACGGCCCTGCTGCCCCTGACCAGCCTCGACCAGACCCTGGTGATGATCGTGCCGGGCTACTACGATGCAGCGGGCATTGGCCGCGAGGGCGACGATAACTTTCCCCAGCCGCGCGCCATTGGCTACTGGCGCGATCGCACGGGCCAGCGCCTGCTCGACTTTACCGGTGGCGAAACCCACGCCTATATCACCCACCACCTGATCCGCGATCGCCTGGTGATTCCCATCCCCGACCTGTGGCTGGTGCTGGCGGCGGCGGCAGTGGGCAAGGCGCTGACGCTTTACCTGAGCCAGCATTCTCCCCGTCGCCTTACTCTGGCGGCCTGTTTAACGGCGGCCACTGTGGGTTACGGGGTGTTGGCGTTGCAAATTTACATTACTGCGGCGGTGCTGCTGCCCTGGCTGCTGCCGTCGCTCACCCTGTGGTTGTATAGTTTACCCAAGCTCAAGGAGGCTTCTCATGAATCCAGTTAAGTGGATAGCAGCAGCAATTGGTGGTGTTGCGATCGCAGCGACCATCTCCCCCATGACGCTCTCTGCCGCCGAAACCCCCAGCTCCTGGCTCGGCTTTGGCCGCATTCGCTCCTTTCTCAGCGGCCGCCCGCTCCAAGATAGCAATCGAGGCCGTGACGGTGGCTCGCGGGGCCGGGGCCTATGCCTGATCAACCCCGGTCAGGGCGAAGTGGTCTGGACGGTAGAGCCATTGCTGCTGCTCCAGGGCAACCTGCAAAGCACGGCCCTATACGTCGCCAATAGCGAAGAGCCCTTTTGGAGTTTCCCCATTGCCCTTACCGATGACTTCATAGCTAAGCTGTCCTACGACGGCGACCCTCTACAACCCGGTACCATCTACGAACAGCAGGTGCAAGTATTAGGGCTCGATTTTAGCATGCAGCCAAGCCGCCGCTATGTCTTTCAGGTCATGCCTGAAGGTCAAGAGCGCGACCAGATTGAGGCCAATTTAGCGCAGCTAGAAGCTGAGTTGGCTGAGGCTAGGGAAGATGCTGAGGCGATCGCCGTTGCCAAGGCAGAATTTTTCTTTGATCACAACCTGTCTGCCGATGCTTTGCAAGCCCTGTTCTCGGTAGACGCTCCCTCGGCAGAGTTGGTTGAGACCCGCCAGGCGATTGTCAAAACAATCTGTGAGCAAGACTTACAGCCTTCGCCATAGAAAATCTCCCAGAACTGAATAAGTCATAATCGCTCAGAAGTAAGTACCTACGACAGCAACAAACCCCTTTCGTAAGGACTTACTTCCATGAAACTTCTCAACACTGTTGGTCTTTCCCTCGCCACTCTTGTCATTTCTGTAGCAGCTCCATTGACGGTGCGCTATGCACCCCAGAGTGCCCCCACTCTTAGCATCGCCCAGGCCGTGGCCTCCGCACCCCTGTTGCAGGTGCAAGACCGCCTCGGCCCCCACAAGCAAGTGGTGGAGTTTGAAGAGGGCAACCGTTTCGCCTCCTACCACCATTTCAATGGCACAGCGGGTCAGGCAGTCAGCATCACCCTAGAAAGCAACGACTTCGATACCATCTTGATGCTCATCAACTCCAAAGGCGAACGGGTTGCATTCAACGACGACATCAGCCCAACAAACACCAACTCTCGCATTGACATCGCCTTGCCCGCCACAGAGCGCTACATGCTGCTGGTTACCTCTTTCGAGCTTGAAGGACAGGGTGACTATCGATTGGCTGTGGTGCCCCAAAACTAAGTCTATGCACTCTCCCCCTTCCCTGAGCAAAGCCGAAGGGAAAGGGGAGAGGGAAAATTTCAGGCCTACGTCAACTTAGGGCCACCTGTAAAACTTAGCCCAACTAGTCCAGAGAGCAACAACGACCTATGGAGAGCAACTATCAGCTCTATGTAAAGACCCTGATTTCTTTACTAAAGCATTACAGCCTGCTTGAGTAATTTCCCTTTTAATAGAGGAAACAGTCAAGTTTCTCTGTTGTGTGTCGAAATCGCTGATTTGGTGCCCCAGCGGTCTTAACCTGGCCCCGTCTCCTTACCTACAGCCGCTCTGGTTGCTTGAGCGGCTCCCTATCTATCTTGGAACATTCACCTATGAAACAAGCTACACTGCCAGCGCTGTGCTCTGCGGTGCTGGTACTCGCCGCGCAGATGCCGCTCCAAGCCCGCATCAGCGACACCATTAAATCTGGCCCCGAAATCAACGAAATCTCCCAGCGCACCACGCTATTGATTGTGGCATTAGATAACAACCGACAACCTATCAGCCGTGGCTCAGGCTCATTGGTTGCTAGAGACGGGAATACTTGCGTGGGTGTCACTAATGCCCATGTCACTGATGTGCCTGGGGCTACGTTTGTTGTCAGAACCTTTGATCAAGCGGTGCATCAGGTCACTAACACTCGGGCATTCACCAACGAAGACCTGGCTGTGTTGACTTTCGAGTGCCCACAAAATTACGAGCCGATTACCATCGCGACCTATCAGCTTTCTCCGGGGCAAAATGTATACCTATCTGGCTGGCCTGGGGAGGGCTCCCCTACAGGTGAATGGGTTCGACAGTTTACCGGCGGGTCTATTTCAACGGTGTTAGATACGCCCTGGAGAGGGTATCAGGTGGGCTATACCAATGTCACCCGCAGCGGCATGTCCGGGGGACAGGTGCTTGACGAAGCGGGGCGACTGATAGGGATTCACGGCATTGGCACCCTAGAAGATGCTAGACGGATTTCGCAAAGGCTCAACGTTCCTTTGGAAACAGCCCAAGGATTAGCTCAAGGCACCGGGTTTAATTACGGCATTCCTGTAACCACCTTTTTGGGTCGGGCCTCCCAGGCGGGGCTCAACTTCCCCTACGATGTGGTGTTCTCACCACCCCAGTTGCCCGCATCTGGAGCGGTGACCAGAGCCAGCGATTATACCCACCAACCCACTGCCAGCGATCGCGTCAGCTTTGACAACATGCTAGGCAACGTTAACCAGCTGCTCGACACCGTCAACCGCGTCCGCCGCTTCTTTGGCTTTTAGTCAGCCCCTGATCCTTCTTCTTGTTCCTGGTTTCTCTGGGCAGCTTCCGACTGGTGAGGAGCAGGTACCAGAGAAGCTGGGGGCATCGCGCTTTTGTCATTCATGTTGAGGACTTTTGGCTATGAATCGTTTTTTGACTCTGGGCATGGCGTCGGTGGGGTTTGCCCTAGCTGCAGTGCCTTTAACCCAGGCGAGTCTGTCCTGGCAGGCACAGGCCACTGAACAAACTACGGCAGAAACCCAGCTTCCTAGCCTGACCAACCTCTCAGAACTGGAGTTTGATATAGAGGCTAGCCGCTCCTTTATTCCTGAGGGGTTGAGCCAGTCAGACAACCCTTCGGAAGGCGGGCGCGTCATCATTGGCCCTGACAATCGCCAGCCTGTGTACAGCAAAGCCTACCCCTGGTCGGCAATGGGCCAAATTGTCGGTTTTATGTCCAACGGCAGTGGCTACACCTGCACAGGTACTCTGGTGACCGATAATATCGTCCTCACGAACGCCCACTGCGTGGTGAATCCTCGCACAAGACAGCACAGTCAACGCATTGAGTTCCACCCCAACTTGGTCAATGGTCTTGTGACCCACGAGGACGATGTCGCTGAGGTGACTGGATGGCTATTGGGCACCGACTTTGTCGGGTGGAACCCCGATGAACCCAGTCCTGACGACTGGGCGCTGGTCAGGCTCGACAAACCCCTGGGCCAGACCTACGGCACCATTGGCTTCAGCCCGCTGCCTTCATAAGTATTAATTAACGACTTTGCCGAGAATTTGATTATGGTGGGCTACTCCGGCGACTTCCCCGCCGACAATCCGGGGCAGACCGCCAGCGCCCACAAGGGATGCAGCATTGTAGCGGAGGATCTTTCGTTGGTGCTGCACCTGTGCGACACCACAGGCGGTGCATCGGGGGGGCCAATTTTGGCCATGGTCGATGACCAGTACCGCATCGTGGCGCTCCACGCATCGGGGGCATCCCGTCGCGATACCGGAGAAGGAATCGTCAACTTTGCCGTCAAGATTCCCCGCATTGTGCGCCAGCTTCAGACGGAAGCGCCCTAAGTTACAGCCTGATGGCTGTGTAAAAGGAAGGAAACTGACCTGAAGCTGAATAAGCTCTTCGGGGTCAGACCTACATCTTGATATCACCTCAAAAATGGAGCATTGCCCTCATGCGTTACGCAGCGAAGTGGTTTGGTTTGGTTGCGGTTACAGTTGCGATGGCGCCTTTTGCCGAGATCCCAGCCCTGCTCACAGCTGCGGCTTTGGCTCAAGAGTTTGAAGCCCCCAGGGTCGAGGCCACCGAACCATTTCAGCTGAGTATTCGGGCAAAAGAAGGAGCCTCAGATGCGTTTGGCGCCACCCATCAATTGGATGAACGCAGTGGAAATATTACTCTGCGACAGGGTGATGATGGCCCTGACTCAGTGCGACTGGTTAACACGCACCAGTTTGAAGGCAAGGCAGGCCAAACGATTACCATTCAGGTCAAAAGTCGTGATTTTGCGCCCTGGATTCTTGTGACCCATGCATCGACCAATACGCTGGTGGGTTCTGGCCTGGTCACCCTGATTTCTGCAGAGGATGCGTGGCTGGTAGCCAGCCTACCAGCGGATGGAACCTATAGCATTCGTGTGACCACCCACAACGAGAATGGTCAGGGTTCTTATCAGATGAGGGTCGCCAATTCAACGGAGGCAGAAATCTTCATTTCTGATGCCGTTACCCTATCGCAGCGGGGAGGAGAACAGTACAGCACCGGGGATTTTGCAGCAGCGCTACAGACCTACAGGCAAGCCTTGATCCGCAAACAAGCTTTTGGATTTACAGACGGTGGGGCCGTGCCCGAAACGCTGCTCGCGATCAGTCGTCGAGAAGAGGCCAGGATACTCCTAATGACTGGCAATACTCACGAGGCCCTAGGCGACTACGATCAGGCCATCGACTTGCAACAGCAAGCCATCGCCCTCAGACGCCAGCTTCAAGATCAGTCTGGTGTTGCCACCGCCCTTACGGCTCTCGGCAACACCCATAGTCGTCAGCAAAATCGTGAAGAGGCCATTGCGGCCTATGAAGAAGCCCTGGAGATTTGGCAAGTCTTAGACAATAGAGCAGAGACAGAACACCTGTTAGATCGACTGGGAAGCCTCTACAGCGTTACCAGCCAAATTCAAAGCGCTATCGATGTGTTTGAGCAATCTTTGGCGATCAAACGGGCAAACGACGATCGCAGCGGGGAAGCGGAGATTTTGCGGTATCTTGGCATCGCCCACCGCACCCTCAGCAACTATCCCCAAGCCATTGACTTTCATCAGCAGTCCCTAACCGTTGCCCGTGCTATTCCTGATCGCACCCAGGAGGCAGCGGCTTTAGGCAACCTAGGTGTATCCTACAGAGCCTTCGGCAACCCGAGTCAGGCCCTCAACTGGCACTATCAAGCCCTGGAGATTTATACTGAGATCAACGATATTAATGGCCAAAGCAACGCCTTTGACAGTATTGCCATTTCCCAGTTTGCCCTGGGACAGTATCAGCGGGCGATAGGATCCTATCAACAAGCGCTGACTCTAGCCCGCGAGGCCAATGACAACTCTGGCGTCAGACGCACGACCAATAACCTCGGGTTCTTGTACCAAACCCTGGGTCGAGACGAGCAAGCCTTTGAACTGTATGAACAAAGTTTGAATCTCGCCCGTGAGCTGCAGGATCGCTCTAGCGAGGCCATGGCCTTGAGAAATTTGGCGGCAGTTCACCCAAACTATTTTCGCCGAATTGAACTGCTGAATCAAAGTATTGAGATTGCCAACGGCTTAGATGAACCTTTAGCTCTAATCCGAGCCTGGGTTGACATAGGCAGGTGGTACCTTGCCAACCCCAGAACACTGGGGGTATCAGAGGGAGCGTTACGTGTTGATTGGAGATATCCAGAAATCTTGGGATTATATCAGCGAGCGCTCACCCTCGCCCAGCAGCGTAGCCTGCGGGCCGAAGAAGCGACTATTCTCATCAACTTGGGCAGTGTTTACCGTAGTATGCATTCCTTCCTTCCCCAGGAAGCCATTGCCCAGGACGCCGTCGCGGCCTACGAGCAAAGCTTGGCTATCCATCGCGAACGGGGCAACCAAGCTGGGGAGCAAGAGAGCCTCTATGGTCTCGCCCTCATTCACATGAATCTGGGGCAACATACCCAAGCCGAACAGTATTTGCTCAGTGCCCTAGACATTTCAGACAGGCTACGCGAGGGCGACCTCAACGACACCGATAAGCTAGCCCTGTTTGAAATCCAGCGAGGGGGCTATGCCACCCTACAGCGCACCCTCATTGAGCAGGGAAGGATTGAGGACGCTTTGGTGGCCTCAGAACGGGGACGCGCTAGGGTGCTGGTGGAAACGCTGGCCAACCATATCTCTACCTCAGCGGAGCAAGACCTTTTAGATACGGTTCCCAACCTGTCACAGATTCGGCGCATCGCCCAACAGCAAAACGTCACCCTCGTCAGCTACTCCAGACCGCAGGAAGCAGACAGGCTGTATATCTGGGTTGTGCAGCCCACGGGGGAAATTGCCTTTGAGTCGGTGGCCCTGGCATCGGAGAGGAATATTGCCGTGGAAACCGAGGCTGGAAACATCGAACTTCGGACCCAACCCTCAACTGGTGTGCGCCTGCAAGACCTCGTCATCACCGCCCGCGACGCCATTGGCGTACGGGGCGATCGAGCCACCATTGTTCCCGAGCCTACTCCCGAATACCTTGCCCAGCAGCAGGCCCGCACCGAGGCCAACCTCCGCCAGCTCTACGATCTGCTGATTGCTCCCATCGCCGACCTGCTGCCCGCCGACCCCAAGCAGCCTGTGGTCTTCATGCCCCAGGAAGAGCTATTTCTAGTGCCCTTCGCCGCCCTCAAAGCCCCCGACGGCAGCTACCTGATCGAGAATCACACCATCCTCACTGCCCCCTCCATCCAGGTCTTCGGCCTGGCGACCGAGGCCAGATCTGCCGCTGCCACCGCAAACGGCGGTTCGCTCTTTTCTACCGACAACGCCCTAATCGTCGGCAACCCCACCATGCCCACCGTCACCTTCCTCAGCGAGAGCGGCACCTTCCAGGATATGCGGCTCAGCCCCCTGCCCGGTGCCCAGCGGGAGGCCGAGGCGATTTCCGGCTTTCTGCAAACCCCGGCACTGTTGGGCAGTGCCGCCACCAAGGTGGCGGTGCAGCAGCGCATGGCCGGAGCCGATGTGATTCATCTGGCCACCCACGGCCTGCTGGAGTACGGTGACCCCCGTGAAACCGGCACCCGCGACCTGCCCGGTGCCATTGCCCTCGCCCCCGGCAGCGGTGACAACGGCCTGCTCACCTCTGCTGAGATCTTGGCGATGGACTTACAGGCCAACCTAGCCATCCTCAGCGCCTGTGACACCGGGCGGGGGCGCATCACCGGCGATGGGGTGGTGGGGCTTTCCCGCGCCTTTGTCGCGGCAGGGGTGCCCAGCATCATTGTGTCGCTGTGGGCCGTGGATGATGCCGCCACCGCCGATCTCATGGTCGCCTTCTACGACAACTGGCAACAGAGCGGCGACAAAGCCCAGGCCCTGCGCCAGGCCATGCTCACCACCATGGCGCAACACCCCGACCCCCGCCTGTGGGCCGCCTTCACCCTGATTGGCTCCGCCGATTAGTGAACTCTGGGCGTCTTCATTTTTACAGAAATAAAAAACTAGGATTCGCCCAGCTATGAAACACTAAAACCTATCTGTATAAGTTCCCTGCCGCCAGATATAGGTAAAGATGTCACCGCATTCAGCCAAAAATACTAATCATGAGATTTATTTCCTCGCGTCGCTCCGCCAGGCTTGTGCTAGCAAGTGCTGGGGCCGCCATGCTAGCCCTGGGCATGCTGGCTAACCTATCAGCCCAAGCCCAATCTGTCGTCGGGCAATCCCTTCGCCAGGTACAGCGCACTGCTGCTGAAAAAGTTTTGGCCTTTGGCCTCACCCCCAACCCCGAGCCCTACATTCCGGCTGGGCTCAGCCAGTCGAGTGACCCTAGAGGAGGCCGGGGTGTCATTGGTCTCCGCGATGATCGCACCCAAGTGACCAGCAGCCATTATCCGTGGTCGGCCATTGGCCGTCTACAAAGCCCAGCCGGGGAGAGATATATCGATCTCTGCACCGGTAGTCTGGTTGCCCCCGACGTGGTGCTCACCAACGCCCACTGTGTGGTGAATCCTGAAACCCACCAGGTCAAAACTAACATTACCTTTCATCCCAACATGGTCAATGGCCGGGTTAGAGAGGCTGACCATATCGCCAACGTGGTCGATATTATCTACGGTACCAACTTCAGCGACGAGTCTAGCTTCCCTCACCCCAACGACTGGGCTTTTGTCAAGCTCGATCGCCCCCTGGGCAATACCTATGGCACCCTGGCTTGGTCATCGCTCTCAGTATCTGAGCTAGTCCGCAACCATCGAGGGGGGTTAACCACCGTGGGCTACTCGGGCGATTTCCCAGCCCACGCACCGGGCCGCACCGCTGGGGTGCATCAGGGCTGCAACGTGCTGGGTGAAGTGGAAGATAGCTTGATTCATGACTGCGACACCCACGGCGGTTCTTCTGGGGGGCCAATGCTGGCCGTCATTGACGGTGAATTTCGCATTGTAGGGCTCAACTCCGCTGAACGTACAGATCGGCAAGTCAACGCCAGCACCGGAGAAACCATTCAGAGCCAAGGCATTGTCAACTACGGGGTCAAAATTGACCCGATTGTCAGCTTCATCCGCCAAGCTTTCTAACTGGTGCTGGCTTACTCCGGTGACTTGCCCCCTTTGGAGCCACCGCGTGAACGCCCTCGCGGCCTGAGCAAGGTCTCAGCCAACTCAACAATTGACCCTGCCTTTTGGAGATTCACCATGCCCTCAATGAAACGTCGCCACTTTTTGCAAGCTGCTGGGTCTAGCCTGGCCGCTATCGGCCTGAGCCAGACCAACTTTTTGCGCCAGGCCAACCACTACGGCAAAGCCCTGGCCCAGGGTACGCCCCGCAAACTGGCCCTGCTGGTGGGGGTGAACCAATACCCCGGCCCCAGTGTTCCAGAGCTCTACGGCTGCCTCAACGATGTCAACATGCAGTACGAGCTGCTCAAACATCGCTTCGGGTTCAAAGAGGCTGATATCCTCCGCGTCACGGATGACTCCGGTATTTTGCCCACCCGCGCTAACATTCTCCAGGCCTTTGAAGAACACCTGATTCAGCAGGTCAAACCGGGCGACATCGTTGTCTTCCACTACTCTGGACATGGCTCGCGAGTGGAAGACCCCCAGCCTATTACAGTGGCCCAGTGTGGCGGTGCCGACGAATACGGTCGCAATGGCACCCTAGTGACTCGCGATGCGGGGCGTGTCAGAACCCAAGGTCAGAACGAAATTGAAGTGGCTGACATCATGGGTCGCACCCTATTTTTGCTCAGCCAACGCCTAGACACCGACAATGTCACCCTAGTACTGGATAGTTGCCATTCTGGGGCAGGCACGCGGGGTAATGCCAGGGTGCGATCGGCCACCAGCGCTCGGATATCGGGCAACCCCGATGTAGTTCTCAAGCCTATTCCCGATGAAATTGAACAGCAAGAGCGCTGGATGAAGGATCTCAGCCTGGATGAGGTCGAATTCCATCGGCGACGCTCCCTGGGCATAGCCAAAGGGGTAGCTCTGGGCTCTGCCAGTTGTGACCAAGAGGCCTGGGAAATGCCCTTTGACAATGGCGAAAGCTCAGGCATTTTCACCTACCTGCTGACGAGCTATCTGTGGCAAGTGCCAGGGGCCGAAGCCGCCAGCACCACCCAGGTAAATTTGGTGCGCAGCACTCGTATCACCGCCGCTACCGAAAGCCGCCAGCCTCAGGTGCCTATTTTTGAAGCGGCCCCTGACAGCAACAGCCTGGGCCAGCCCCTCTACTTCACCTCGTCTCTGGCTCCCTTTGCCGATGCGGTGGTGAGAACCGTAACCGACTCCCAGATTGAGTTTTGGCTGGGAGGGCTGTCGCCCCAAACCCTTAAAACGGCTCGGGTAGGTACCGTCTATTCGCTGATCGATCCGGCGACGGGCAATACCTTGGGCGATGTGGAGTTGGAGTCGCGCAATGGGCTATTGGCCTACGGCAAGCTGACAGAGGGCCAAACCACTAGCGTCAAGCCAGGGCTTTTACTGCGAGAAAAGGTAGCGGCTTTGGCGGTCCCTTCCCTGCGCATTGGAATCGATTCATCTCTATCGACCGAGCGAGTTGTGGCAGAAACCGCCCTGAATGCGGCGCTGGGCACCACGACCACCACTAGCGGCCAGGCCGTCAACCGCATTACCGTGCTGCCCGTCGATCAACAGGCGGATGTAGAGTTTGTGCTGGCTCGCACCAGCGAGACCATGCAGGCAGACCTACGCACTGCCGGGGCGACCAGTCCGCCACCCATTGGCTCTGTGGGGTTGTATGCCGCCGACCTTAGCGTGCTCGTGCCCAACACCGCTGGCCCCGTGAATGAATCGGCCTCAGCAGCGGTCAACCGCTTGCGGCCCCGATTTCGGGCGCTATTGGTGGCTCGGGCCTTGCAGCAGCTGGCGGGTACTCCCACCAGCCTGCGCGTGGGGGGTGAAATCTTTAGCACCAGCGGCCAGGGGCCAACGGTGCCGATCGCCGGTGAAGCGGCCCAGGGCGACCTATCGCGCCTGCGAACCCAGGTGACAACAGCTACCTATCCCTCCGGCGATGTTATTCAGCTGCGGGTCAACAACGAGGAGGCCACAGATGTCTACCTGAGCTGTCTGGTGATCGATAGCCAGGGCAATACCATTGCTCTCTATCCTAACACCTGGAATGCCCCGGACGAGGCGGCCCGCATCGACGCCAATGAAACCCTAGTTGTACCGCGGCCCGAGGATGGCTTCCAGTTTCGGCTGCGGGATACGGGCTTTGTGGAAGTGTTAACCATCGTCAGCCGACAGCCGCTGAGGGGTATATTGCGCAATCTGCAAGCAATCGCCCAAGGCCGAGGCGACACCCGTGGCCCAGTGGGCTTTACTGAAGGCAACCCCCTGAGCTTAATCGACGACTTGCTCAGCGATGTCGATGGGATGTCTCGGAGCTCTGGTTCTGTTGAAGTGGAGATGGTCAGCACTGAAGATACGGCAGTGGCTCCCGATGCGATCGCCGCCTTCTCCACTGTGATCGAAATTGTGGAGTAACATCTCAGCCCTCACTTTCCCAATCAACCTGAGTTCGGGATAGGCTTAAACCATTGATTTGCAGTGCGCGTGGCGCATTGCAAATCAATGGTTTGGGGCATTGAACGACACGTAGTGCCACCAAACCCTCTTAACCCGAATTAAGGTTAACCTGAGCCTCCAACGCAGGGGGTGTGGGAAGGACAAAGAAACAGAGAGGACAGCAGTGAAAGTCCGTACAAAAAGAGAGCATTGACCTCAAGGACTGTCTTCCAGTGGTGAGTTTCCGGCCAGCATTGAGCAATTTTAGATCGAAAGTGGATCGAAGATTTTTTCATAAAGCCTGTAAACCTTTAAAAATAAAGTCTCCAGGATCTAGACATCTACCATCGCACCGCAGAGGTCAGGGGTTCGAATCCCCTATTCTCCATTCTCTTAAACCATATAGGCCAAGGGTTATATCGCTCAGCAACACAGTGATTCAAATCATTGCTGAGTTCCTGATGTCAGGAACTCAGCAAGACTACTCTTGGCCATTTTGGTTTGAGATTGGATCGAATCAATCTTTCGATCCAATCTCCGTTTCCAAGAAACTGGGCGGAATTTTTGCAGCATCGGCAACGGCAAGTCACTTCAGCCCCTCAGCCCACTTCGACCCGGTAACCGCCCTCAGTTGGTCGCGATGGGTCGGCACGGGTTCGCTAACAGGAGATAGATGGCTGAAAGCTTTGCTGGACAAGCACTTTCAAAATCCTGGGGCGAATTGGCTCACGCCGTAGCTGTGTAAGAGCCGTAGAGGTTCATTTCCTCTCAAGAGACCAGACAGACCAGTGCCCAGAAAAGGGGTTGGTATACTAGCGGATAAGGAATTTTATTAGCGACAAACCCCATGGATCCAATCACGATCGCATTGGCGGCGGTGGCCTTGCTGGGCACAGAGGCGATAAAGAAGGTGGGGGGAAAACTGGGGGAGGGCACCGTGGCAGCGGCGCAGGGATTTTTGAACCTGCTGCGACGCAAAGCGCCTGACACGGCCAAGCGGCTTGAGGCAGCCGAAAGCCCCGATGTAATTGAGGCCGAGATAATCGAGGAAGTGCGCCGGGTGGCGGAGCAAGAGCTGGAGGTGGCCGAGGCGGCAGCGGCTACAAGGGCAGCGGCTCAGGCGAATGGTCTGGACTTGCAGAATTTGATCAAGCTGGCGGACAAGATTGGGGTGGTGAACCTCGGCAAGGTCGAGAACCAGACGAACAATATCAACATATGACTACAGTCGGCGGGAGGGGCACCGCCAGAGTTAAGCACCCCTAACAACCTGAAAGCCAGCACCGTCACGGCCTTTGTCGGTCGGGATGAAGACTTGGTGGCGGTGGATGCCCTGCTGCGGGCGAATCAGCGAGTGAATATTGCGGCAGCAGTCGGGATGGGCGGTGTGGGCAAGACAGAGCTGGCGTTGCAGTATGCCCTGCGTGCCGGGGATGGGTTCCCTGGCGGGGTTTGTTGGCTAGATGGGCGTCTGCCCCTGGCACCGCAGATGGTGGACTTTGCCCAGATCCATCTGGGCCTGACGGTACCGGAAGAGGTGGAGAACCCCTTGGCCTGGTGCTGTCAACGGTGGCCAGGGAATGAGCCAGTGCTGATGGTGGTGGATGATGTGCAGGATTATGGGGCACTGAAGCCGCTGCTGCCGGGGAATCCCCGCTTTCGGGTGCTGTTGACGACCCGGCAGGGGATTTTGCCGCCGGGGCAGCGGTTGGCGTTGGAGGTGCTGGTGCCAGGAGCGGCGCTGGATTTGCTGCGATCGCTCGTAGGGCCCGAGCGGATTGCGGCGGAGTTGTCAGAAGCGGAAGCCCTGTGTGAATGGGTGGGGCGGTTGCCTTTGGGGTTGGAGTTGGTAGGGTATTACCTCAGCCTGCGGCCTGAGCTGACGATTGAGCGGCTGTTGGAGCGGTTAGCGGCTAAACAGCTAACAGCGAAAGCCTTGGTAGACACCTATCCAGCGATGACGGCAGAACTAGGGGTGGCAGCGGCCTTTGAGTTGAGTTGGGAGCCGCTGTCGGCAGAAGCGAAGTTAGTGGCGGCAGCCTTAGGGCTGTTTGCAGCGGCTCCGATTAGGTGGCGATGGGTGGAGGAGACGCTGACGGGACAGGAAGATGAGGGCTGGGACGAAGAAACCCTGGAAGATGCCCAAGCGGAACTGCTGCGAGTGCATTTCCTGCAAGTTAGCGGCATGGGAACCGCTACCCGTTACCAGGTGCATCCCCTAGTGCGGGAATTCTTCGCTGCCAAGCGCCCCGAACTTGACGCCGCCGCTTCCCTGCCCCAGGGCTTTGCTCAGGCGATGGTGCAGATTGCTGAGACGGTGCCCTATGCAGTCACGTTGGAGGTGCGATCGCAAATAACAGAGGCCGTGCCCCATTGGGAGACAGTAGCAGCCCAGTGGTCGGAGGTGCTGGGGGAATATGACAAAATCACCTGTGCTGTTCGACTAGCCTGGTTTTACCAGAGTTTGAACCAGTGGCGCGATGCAGAGCGGTGCTGTTTGCGATCGCTCACCATCAGCCAAACCCAACTCGGCCCCCGCCATCCCGACACCGCCACCAGTCTGAATAACTTGGCAGAGCTGTATCGGTCGATGGGCCGCTATGTGGAAGCCGAACCCCTCTTCACCGAAGCGCTGGAAATCAGGAGAGCAGAACTGGGCGATCGACATCCCGACACCGCCCAAGGTCTGAATAACTTGGCATTGCTGTACTATTCCATGGGCCGCTATGGGGAAGCCGAACCCTTCTACACCGAAGCGCTGGAAATCAGGAAAGCAAAGCTGGGCGATCGACATCCCTCCACCGCCACCAGTCTGAATAACTTGGCAGAGCTGTATCGGTCGATGGGTCGCTATGGGGAAGCCGAACCCCTCTACACCAAAGCGCTGGAAATCTGGAAAGCAGAACTGGGCGATCGACATCCCTCCACCGCCCGAGGTCTGAATAACTTGGCAGCGCTATACCAGTCGATGGGCCGCTATGGCGAAGCCGAACCTCTCTACACCGAAGCGCTGAAAATCTGGAAAGCAAAACTGGGCGATCGCCACCCCGACACCGCCACCAGTCTGAATAACTTGGCAGCGCTATACCAGTCGATGGGTCGCTATGGGGAAGCCGAACCCTTCTACACCGAAGCGCTGAAAATCTGGAAAGCAGAACTGGGCGATCGCCATCCCTCCACCGCCGCCAGTCTGAATAACTTGGCATCGCTGTATCGGTCGATGGGCCGCTATGGGGAAGCCGAACCCCTCTTCACCGAAGCGCTGGAAATCTGTAAAGCAGAACTGGGCGATCGCCACCCCGACACCGCCCAAGGTCTGAATAACTTGGCAGGGCTGTACTACGCCATGAATCGTTTCCCCGAGGCAGCGGCAATGATGGCGGGGGTAGTGGATATCTTTGAGGAAATCCTTGACCCTGAGCATCCCAACACCGTCACAGGGCGGGAAAATTTGGGCATCATTCAGCAATCCATAGAAGGGTTGAAGTGAAGTAGGGAACAGGGACAGGCCAGAAACCCGGTTTCTTCTATCAGCGAAGCCCAGGGTTTGCTAACCCAACCCCAGAAACAGGGTTTCTTCACCCCTCAGCACCAGTCCCCTCAACGCTCCAACATCAGGGTGACCGGCCCATCATTCTCAATCGACACCTGCACCGGCCGCTAGGGCCAAACTATCGGTGGGGTCAGCCAAAAACCGCAGCAGCGCCCCGGCATCCTTGGCTTCACGGGTGTCGAGCAGGTTGCCACCCCCGGCCTGCAAAATGGGGATGTCGCGAGCGGCGATCGCATTGCTGTACAGCTCCAGCGGCCCCCAGGTGCGCGACAAAATGGCGATGTCCTTGGGCTGAATATCTCGCAATTGCCCACTGGGCTTGTCGTGGACTGGCAGCTTCGCCGACAGCATGTCCTCCACTAGGTCGGCGATTTTCTGGGCTTCCACCCGGCGGCAGGCATCAGCGTTGGTGTCGATGCCCTTGTCTTTCTGATACTCCTCGTCCACCGTCACCGTGTAGATGTGAAGTCTAGCAGGCTCAAATTTACGTCAATCCCCACTGAGCCAGCAAAAAAGCGTATTCAAAGGCAATCTCCTTTAGTTGCTCATAGCGACCTGACGCGCCGCCATGCCCAGCCCCCATATTGGTTTTCAATAACAGAAGATTATTGTCGGTTTTAAGGTCTCGTAACTTAGCGGTCCACTTAGCGGGCTCCCAATAGGATACGCGAGGGTCATTTAAACCAGCCGTAACCAACATGGCGGGATAGTCTTTGGGCGTGACGTTATCGTAGGGAGAATAGGACTTCATATACTCGTAGTAGGCTTGGTCGTTGGGATTCCCCCACTCTTCCCACTCCATTGCGGACAGGGGCAGCGAGGTGTCAAGGATAGTGGTGACTACGTCTACAAAGGGCACTTGTGCAATCACGGCGTTGAACAAGTCGGGGCGCAGGTTAATGACAGCTCCCATGAGCAGCCCGCCTGCACTGCCGCCAGAAATCGATAGGCGATCGCTCGCCGTCCATTGCTCTTGAATCAAATAGTCGGCACAGGCAACAAAGTCAGTAAACGTGTTTTTTTTGTTTAAAAACTTGCCCTGCTCGTACCAGTTGCGCCCCATTTCTGAGCCGCCGCGAATGTGAGCAAAGGCCACCACCACCCCGCGATTTAATAAAGACAGCCGTGTGGACGAAAAATAGACCGGATAGCTGGCACCATAGGAGCCGTATCCGTTTAGCAGCAAGGGATTGGAGCCGTCTTGCATCACGTCTCGGCGATATACCAAAGAGATGGGTACGGCTGTGCCGTCGGGTGCGGTTGCCATCAGCCACTCGCTCCCATACTGCTGCTTGTCATAGCCGCCGAGCACCGGAGTTTCTTTGAGCAACTGGCGATCGCGCGTATTCAGGTCGTAGTCATAAATCGAACTTGGGGTGAGCAGCGAGGTATAGGCAAAGCGCAGTGTCGCCGTTTCAAATTCTGGGTTAGCGCTGGCAGAGACTTCATAGATGGGTTCAGGAAACTCAATCGTATGCTCAGTCTGGGTAGAAAGCTGACGCACTCGCACTTGCGGCACTCCGGCTTCGCGCTCAAAGATCACCAGGTGATCGGCAAAAGCGCTGACGCCTTCTAGCAGCACCGTATCGCGGTGAGGAATCACCGTCTGCCAATGCTCCCGTCCGGGACTGTGGACGGGAGCCCACATCAGCTTAAAGTTAACGGCATCATCATTGGTCGTGATGTAGAAGCCGTCACTGTGGTGGGTGACATCGTATTCTACTGAGGGCGATCGCCGCTGAATGAGCTGAAACTCTGCCGTCGGCTGGTTAGCATCTAGGTAATGCACCTCCGATGTCACCTTACTTTGAAGGCTCATCAGCAGATACGCGTCACTTCGGGTTTTACCGATGCTAAGAAAGAAGGCCTCATCAGCTTCGTGGTAGACCAGTGCATCTTGCTCGACAGACGTGCCTAACTGGTGCCGCAGGAGTCGATAGGGACGATGGGCCTCATCAACCTGGGTGTAGAAGATGGTGCGGTTGTCATTGCCCCAGGCGAACGAATAATAGGTCTCGGGAATGGTTTCGCCATAGAGCTGTCGGGTGCCTAAATCCAGAAAATACAGGGTAAACAGCTCTGCCCCAGAGGTGTCTACAGAGTAGGCGAGAATCTGGTGATCGGGGCTAACCTGCAACACCCCGACATCAAAGTAATCATGCCCATCAGCCAACTTATTCTGGTCAAGCAGCACCTCTTCCTCGGCCTCAAGGCTGCCCCACTTGCGGCAATAAATGGGGTAATCGAGCCCCTCTTCCGTCCGGGAATAGTACCAATAGGCGTCTTTGCGATAGGGCACCGACAGATCAGTTTCTTGAATGCGCGCCAGCATTTCACTGTAGAGCGTATGCTGTAGCCCTTCAGTAGAGCGCATCATCGATTCGGTATAGGCGTTCTCCACTTCCAGGTAGGACATTACGGCTGGATCAGTGCGATCGCGCATCCAAAAATAGGGGTCAGGACGCTCATCGCCATGCAGTCTGTGAACATGGGGTCGCTTTTCGGCAATGGGCGGGGTGACGACAGGGGCTGATTCAACAGGAACAGTAGGCTTATTCATGATGGGTAGGTGCGTGATAACCCTGGACGGGGAATTGATGTTCTCTGATGAGAGGTTTTTTGGTCTTTGCACAGTTTAGACCGTTCTTCTATAGAAGCGAATCCGCCATAATAAAAATCTCAATAGCAGAACCTTGACAAATAACAAGGAGTACGGAAAAGGATAGGCTTATTTGATCCATCTGCACTATAAAATAATCGGGGATGTTAAATTTCTAAAATGCTGTGTGACAGGTGCCGAGCCTCACAGAGCTAATGATACAACGGCGATAAAGCAACTTTGTTGCACTGCAAATGCCGCGAATCAAGGGGAACCAAGTCGCTTCTATTTCCTCGCATCTTCTACAGAATGGTTTAGGCTGCATATAACTTGCACGATTAACTTTGCCAGATCTGCCGTCTAGAGACTGCGAGAGTTGTACCACGCAGTTGAAAAATTAATGGGGACTGCCATGACTGAGATGTTAGAAGTAGGGGTGGTTGAAGCTCTGATTGCGATCGCCTTTTTTGCAGTCTGCGCTGCTACGAATTGGCTGCTGCATCGTCCTCCCAGTCAAGAGCGGGAACTCTCCAAAATTCTTGACCAGATCGGCTCTCCCCAGCGGAATATGTTGTCTCAGCTCAGCTATCGGGGTGTGCCCTATGCTCCTCAGCCACTCTCTCCTTCTAAGCTAGAATCAGCGGAGCTAACCGATCTGGAGCTAACAGACCTAGGGCTGCATCCTGACGAGTCTGCCCCCATCCAATCCATACCTACCAATCAAACGCCTCGCTCAGTGGTGCGACTGACCTATCGTGGGGTTCCCTACATCCAGCTGTGCACTGATGAGTCAAGCGGTGATTCGTCAGAGGCTGAATCTTGAGCCCAGCCCGATCTGGGTTGGCACCTGCCCAGCCGCACAATAGAGCCCGGCCGCACAATAGATAAGTAGTGTGCGATGTCATCAAAAGCCTCAACATCAGGATCGTTTTAGCCATACTGAGGCTTCCACGGTTGGCTCACGCATTAACTTTGTGAGGGGGGTTGCGTTCGCCCTAATGATGGTAGTAACATGGAAGACTGTGTGAAAGAGCAGGATTAAAGAAATGCCCAAGTTAAAGACTCGTAGAGCTGCTGCAAAGCGCTTCCGCAAAACGGGCAGCGGCAAAATTGCTCGGCGCAAAGCGTTTAAAAACCACCTGTTGCAGCACAAGAGTTCGTTGCGTAAGCGGCGGCTTTCGCAGGTAGCTATTGTGAATGAGCGTGATGCCGAGAACGTAGAACTAATGCTGCCTTATCTCTAAAACGCAGGCCATTTAGGGATATCGGTTGGGAAGCCACCTAGACAAATCTAGAAATCTGACGAGAGAACTGAAAAGGGGACGTTGAACGATGACACGGGTAAAGCGCGGTAATGTGGCTCGTAAGCGCCGCAAGAAAATCTTAAAGCTGGCGAAAGGGTTTCGGGGTTCTCACTCCAAGTTATTTCGTACTGCAAACCAGCAAGTGATGAAGGCGCTGCGGAATGCCTATCGCGATCGCCGCAAGCGGAAGCGTGATTTTCGTCGCTTGTGGATTACTCGAATCAATGCAGCTTCGCGGATGCATGGCCTGAGCTATAGCCAGTTGATCGGCAATCTGAATAAAGCTAACGTGCAAATTAACCGCAAGATGCTGGCCCAAATGGCAGTGCTTGATCCGACCAGCTTTGGCAAAGTGGCCGAAATCGCTAGCCAAGTGAAAGGGTAGGGCTTGCGTATGCGGTGGATGCGTTCCCAAGAAATGGGATGGGCGATCGCCGCATCATTACTTTTGTCGTTCAACATTACTCCCACTGTCCTCGCTGCTGAACTCTCAGAGATTCGGCAGCGAGGGTTTTTGGTTGTGGCGGTCAAAGACAATCTGCCGCCGTTGGGCTTTTCCCTTAGCGCCACAACTCTGGATGGTTTCGAAATTGAGATCGCCCGACGCTTAGCCGAGCAGATCTTGGGTGATCCTAATGCTATCGTTCTGCGTCCAGTCCTCAATCAAGAGCGCATTCCGCTGCTGCTGGCAGATGAGGTCGATCTGGTGATTGCCCGACTCACCATAACTGATGCGCGGGCGCGGTTGGTAGATTTTAGTTCCGCCTATTATCTCGATAGCACGGCGCTGATCACGCGGGCTGATAGGCCTCAGATTCAGCGCTTGGTGGATATGCGGCGTGGGGCGATCGCCGTCCTCCAAGGATCTAGTACCGTTGCGGTGGTGCGATCGCGTCTGCCTCAGGCTCAGTTAGTGAGCGTGCCATCCTATCAAGCTGGCCAACAACTGTTGGATGCTGGCGAGGTGCAAGCCTTTGCTGCTGATGCGAGTGTTCTAACCGGGTGGGTTTTGCAGTCGTCGCGCTATCGGCTGTTGCCAGAGTTGCTGTCGGGTGAGCCGCTAGCGGTTGCGATGCCTCGAGGTCAGCAGTTTCGCTCACTGCGGCAGGCGGTCAATGGGGCGATCGCCCAGTGGCAAGAGGACGGCTGGCTCATAGAGCGAACCCGTTTTTGGCAACTGCCGCTGCAACCGTCTCAACGACAAGATTAGACAGCCGCAGTCGCGCGTATCACGGCACCTCAAAAGCGCATCACTTAGCCTCCTAAACGATTCCTCCTAAACGATTAAAGTCGCTGCGCATGCGCAGCGACTTTAATCGTTTAGGAACTTAACTCGATAGCATTTTCGCTGAGGTAAACCAGACCTGCGATCGCCCTACGACCGATCGATCCATTCAGTATGAGGATCGCCATCAAATGGCTGTACGCCCGTTTTGGGGTATTGATCGGGGCTGGGGCTAAAGATTTCAATTGCGCCATCATACAGATAGCGGATGGCATTTCCCACCAGTTTGAACAAATTCATAGAGTTGACCTCGCGTAAGGGATGAAGAGCATTGCGCGATACCAATCTGCTGTGTCACCGTTTTAGGGATGACGCATGCCTGAGCTAACGTCTTGGGGCAACCTGCTGATGATGGGAAGCAGGGTTTCCGTAAAAGGAGTGAGTAGACGCTGAATTGAGGCGATTGAGAGGCGTTGCCTCCATCTCAATAATACGGGGCCTTAGGAATATTTTGTTGTTGTTGCTACCATTCTTTACAGGTGGGCCATCTGTAGGTTTTTATAACTTGGGCTTAGCTGCTTGCCTGAAAGCAACATGCTAGGGCATTGGTTCACAGGCTGTTGGATTAGCTGCGGAGCAGGAGCGATCGCTCGATGACAATGGCGAGCTGCTGTGCGCTGTCGGCGATCGCCAACTGACTGGCGGCCTCTGCCATCTGCTGAAGGCGTTCGGGGTGTTGCAGCAGCTCACTCACCTGGTGTTGGAGGATGTCTGCGGTGAGATCTGCTTGCTGATAGAGGTGTGCCGCCCCCGCTGCGGCAAAGACCTGAGCATTAAAGGTCTGATGGTCGTCGGCGGCGTAGGGATATGGGATCAGAATGGAAGGCAAGCGGGCGATCGCCAGTTCTGTGAGCGTGCCAGCCCCAGAGCGACTGACGGCAAGGGTAGCGCGCCGCAGCAACCCCGCCATATTCTCAAAAAACGGCAAGGCTAGATATTGGGGGTGCACCAACTCTTTAGTATTTGGATCATTGTCGCCCGTTAGGTGCACGATCCATGCACCCTGCTCAAGCCAGACTGGGGCAGATTGTCGCACCAATTGATTCACCGCGACTGCGCCTTGACTGCCGCCCACCACCACAATCAGCGGCACGTTATCGGGAACCGGCAAGCTCAGCGCGGGAAGATCTGCGACGGGTTGCAAAAAGGGCGATCGCACCGGAGTTCCTACCCACTGGGTCTGGGCTTTGGGCAACCGATCGGCAGCCGCTTCAAAACCAAGGGCAACCGTATTGCAGAAGGGACTCAGCAGCCGCGTCACCTTACCCGGAAAGGCGTTGGATTCATGCAAAATAGCAGGCAGCCCGAGCGATCGCGCCGCTAAAATGGCGGGTGCAGCAATGTAGCCGCCCGTGGTGAAGACGCCCTGAAACTGCCCCCGTTGCAGCAACTGCCGCACCTGCCAGATGCTGTGCACCAATCGCCCAAAAATGCGCAGCGTACTCAGCCCAAATCGTTGCTGAAACCCTTCCACTGCGATGGTATGAAGAGGATAGCAGTCGGGCACCAGCCGTGTTTCTAAGCGATCGGGCACGCCCAACCACTCAATCTCGACTTGGGAGAGCTGCTCTGCGGTGGCGATCGCCGGAAACAAATGGCCGCCCGTCCCGCTGGCAGCAATCAATAGTTTTGCCTGATTGGGCATTGCCGTTTACTCGTGATCCGCTACGCTAGATGAAACATGTGGGTGGAGCATCCATTCCACACTCTGAAATCTGGCATACGATTTGTCCTCCATTGCGTTTCAACCTATCATCCTATGCGTAAATTGCTCCCCGCTCAACGTTTAGCACCTGCGATCCGTTGGTTTTCGTTCCGCAGTCGTCGGGGAGCATTGCCCGCGCTCCTAGCAGGGATGCTGCTCAGCCTGGCGGCCAGTGTGCAGGCTCAGACGCTGAATGGCCTAGATTCAGCGGCTCCGGCAGAACTCACAGGGGCGATCGCCGCTATGGATGAAGCTGCCAGTCGCCAAGATGTGGAGCAAGTCATGGCTCTAATCGATGAAGATTTTATGCATGCCGATGGCTTAACCCGCGACAGGTTGCAGCAAGCCCTAGAAGGCTTGTGGGAGCGCTACGACGAGCTAACCTACACCACCACCTTGGATTCTTGGCAACAGAGTGAAGATGGAATTGTGGCAGAGACCACAACCGAAATTGCAGGCCTCCAGCGCACAGACGTGCGAGACTTTCAACTTCTAGCCACGGTGACCAGCCGCCAAACGTATCGCAATGGCCTGCTGGTGCAACAGGAAACCTTGACAGAAGACAATCGCCTCTCGTCGGGGACGAATCCACCTGATTTGCAGGTGCAAGCACCAGACTCGGTGCCGACAACGCGCAACTTTGCGTTCGACGTGATTGTGCCAGAACCCTTGGGCGATCGCCAACTGCTGGGCACTGCGATGGAAGAACCCATCACGCCAGATACGTATCTCAGCAGCCCCAGACCCCGTCTAGAATTGCTCAACGCCGGGGGACTCTTCAAAACAGGTCGAGCCCCTGCCCTCTCGGATAGCCGCTGGATCTCTGGCATCATCATTCGGGAAGATGGCATGACTACCGTCACGCGCCGCATTCGGTTCACGCAGTAATGGATGCCTGCTGTGTAGTGGATGCCTACTCGTGAATTGCTTGCCTGCCGCTGCAAGTCTAGGGCTGTGCTAGGTCGCTGGTGGCGGCTGGCGTTGCACCCAGGCTTGCCATAGATCAGGTCGGCGCTGACGTGTGCGAGAGAGCTGTTGTTCATAGCGCCAACGGGCGATCGCCTCATGATTGCCCGAACGCAACACCTCCGGCACCGCCATTCCCCGAAACTCAGCCGGGCGCGTGTATTGGGGATAGTCCAGCAGGCCATCCTCAAAACTTTCGTACTTTAGCGAGTCGGCTTTAGCCACCGTCCCAGGGCGCAGCCGAATCACGCCATTGAGCAGCGCCAGCGCCGGAATCTCCCCACAGGTCAGCACAAAATCTCCCAGAGACACCTCTCGCGTCACCAGGCTCAATACCCGATCATCAACCCCTTCATAATGGCCACAGATAATGACGAGCTGGTCATACTGCTGCGCCAAGGTTTGGAAGAGCGGTTGAGTCATCGACTCTCCCTGGGGCGTCATCAGCAACACTTCTCGCCGGGGCAGCACAGGCAGCGACTCTACTGCCGCGAAAATAGGCTCTGGCTTCATCAACATGCCAACCCCGCCGCCATAGGGCTCATCATCCACTTTGCGATGTTTGTCAGTGGTAAAGTCGCGGGGATTGATCAAGTTAACCTGGGCAATCTGGTTAGCCAGCGCCCGCCCCAGTAGCCCAGAAGCCAAGGGGGATGCAAAAAAATCAGGAAACAACGTGACGATATCAAACTGCATCATACCGCCCAGGATGCCATCCAGTTTCCGTTGCGTAAGCCGCACTATTGGAGGTCTGGCTCACGGCAAGAGCGTCAAAATCGATCCTGCTGTCCTTGGGCGTGCCTGCTTTGTGGCAATACCCAATTTGAGGCTCTATTAATATAGGTCTGATAGGTCTGACGCTAGAGCTGAAGCAATGCGGCTGTTGTGGGATCAAACCCATTATTCTCCTGTGGTTTGCCATGAACCCGGATTGATGCAATGGAAGAGTTTTGCGTTGGTTTTCTGCTTGCAAGCCACCTTCACAGTTCCAAGACGCCGCATCCAGGTGTAAGTCCTATGAATTTTATCGAGAATTGAGTAATTATGATTAAATAGTTGGATCTATAGATGTATCCTGTAGGTTCTTGTAGAAGAACGCGTTCGATGAGTGCTAGAGTGTGTCCTTCTGCCGCGCTGACTCCTTCTTGACTACGCTGAGGGTCGCTGCTAAGCCTTGGATTGTCTAGGTTTGGCAAGTCTGATGGTTTGTTTCAAATTCCAGACATTTGCTGCAACTGGTTGTTCCATGCGTAAGCGTAGTTATGATGTCACAAAGCTGTTAGAACGGGTATTGCCCGGGCTATTCAATAAGAGCACGATGCTACAAACGGAACCTCAATCCCAACTCCAGGGGATGTCTCAACTTACAAATGCTGCAGTTTTAGTCATTGGCGGCGCAGAAGATAAGGTGCATGGACGGTTGATTCTCCATACCTTTTTTAGCCGATCAAAGGGCACTGATGCACGCATTGCAATTGTGCCGTCTGCATCTCGGGAACCTGCCATGATCGGCAAGCGGTACCATGACATTTTTACAGAGATGGGGGCGACGACGATTGAAGTCATCGACATCCAAGAGCGGGACCAAGGCTATGACAAAACATGGATGGAGTTTCTAGAAACATGCACGGGTGTGTTTCTCACCGGGGGGGATCAACTGCGGCTGTGCGGGCTGCTGGCTGATACGCCTGTGATGGAGAAGATTCGACTGCGGGCTCAGCTCGGCGAAATTACGTTGGCAGGAACCAGCGCTGGGGCTGCCGTGATGGGACAGCATATGATTGCGGGCGGCGGTAGTGGCGAGTCGCCGAATCGGTCTTTGGTAGATTTGACGGCGGGCTTAAACATTATTCCAGAAGTTATTGTGGATCAGCACTTCCACAATCGCAATCGCATGGCGCGACTGATTAGTGCGATCGCCGCCTATCCTGATCGGCTCGGTGTGGGCATTGATGAAGACACCTGTGCCATGTTTGAAGCGGATGGGTCGTTTCAGGTGATTGGCAAAGGCACCGTGACAATCGTAGACCCGAGCGAGGTCAGCCATACGAACCAGCGAGATGTGGGTACCAATGACCCTATCAGCGTTCACAATATGCGGGTGCATGTGCTGAGTCATGGCGATCGCTACGACCTCTACAAGCGGCATGTCCTAACGACGACCCGCTAGCCAACCCTGTCTTAATCCCCTCAGAACCAACGTCTGCTGCTGAACAACCGCCACTCGTCCACTCATCCACCCATTCCATACTTATAGCGCCATTGCCAGAACGGGTAGCAGGGTTGAAATCAGGTGTTGCCATAGACAGGCACAATTGCGCCCCGCATATCCTGTGCGGCTTCGGAGGCGAGGAAGCTGATCACCGCACCTAAGGACTCGGGTTTGACCCATTGTGTTGCATTTTCGGCCCCCATGGCGGCTCGATTAGCTGGGGTGTCGATGACGCTGGGCAGGACGACATTGGCTGTGATGTTGGTGCCCTTGGTTTCGTCGGCGATCGCCCGAGTGAGTGCCACCACTCCAGCCTTAGAGGCACAGTAGGCGGCTAGTTGCCCACCGGGCTGTTCTACCCCGCGCGATCCGACGGTCACAATCCGGCCATAGTCCTGCTCTAGCATGCGCCGCAGGCTGTGCTTACAAACCAAAAATGTAGTTTCCAGATTTAACCGAAAATCTTTCTGCCATTGTGCCAGCGTATATTCATGGGTTTTGCCCATTGAGAAACCGCCGACTAGATGAATCGTTGCATCCACTCGATCCATGCCGTCAATTACCTGCTGCACAGACATTTCATCGGTTAAATCTGCCGCGACAAACCGCAGCCGGGCCACATCTGCCGGAGCGAGCCGCCCCTTGAGCCGCTCAATGTCTTCTGGCTTGTGATAGGGCAGCGTCACCGATGCCGCGCCCTGCTGTAGCACTGTAGGCGTCACGCCTAGCCCCAGTCCACCCGTGCCGCCCGTGAGTAAGACGTGCTTGCCTCGCATGGTGCAGATCTCCCTAGAGTTTTTCCTTAAGCGGCGCACAGAAATCTGCCATGCCGACGTTGTGTAGATACATCAGCAGCGGCACAGCCAGACTGGTCGGAACTTCGGTTGCTGCCATCAGCGCTTCTAGAGCGTCGGGGAGGGCATTGTCTTGGAGGTGCGATCGCACCTCACTTTGGCACACCTGCACCCGCCAGCGCTTGGCAAACCCCTCTAGCCAGTCGCCCGATGTGGTGGGCTCTTGCCCCACTCGCAAGGCTAGGGCGATCGCCGCATCTTCCAGTTCTCCTTCACAATCTTCAATCACGATTAGCGCCCGCAATGCCGCCTCATGATCGGCAAACTGCGTGCGCCAGGTCTCCAATTCGTCAGCACTTACGGTCATCATTCTGACAATGTATCATCTGAGGGACTTTCCCACGCCGCTTGCAATCACAAGCCGCTGCTGTGCGGTTGCAGAGGCTTGTCTGCGATCGCCATTATTTAGTCTTTAAAATATCCAAACCGCACTATGTCCCCTCTTCTGCTGCTATTCTTGGCGATCGCCTCTGAAGTGATTGCCTCTACCGCCCTCAAAGCGTCCCAGGGGTTTACCCGACTGGGATTCAGCATCATCGTGCTCTTAGGCTACCCGCTCGCGTTCTACCTATTTGCCCTCAGCCTGAAGCACATTCCCCTCAGTGTTGCCTATGCCACGTGGTCGGGGGTGGGCATCGTTGGCACTGTGCTGATTGGAGCCATTGTATTTCGCGAAACCATGAACTGGGGCATGGTGGGCAGCACGGCGATTATCCTCACGGGGGTGATTTTGCTGAACCACTTTATGGAGGGGTAGGAGTTATGGCTGGGAAACTCAGCATTCAACACGAGGGCGCTGACTTTAGAAACCAACGCCCCGGCTCTAACGCGTTAACGCGCAGCGCGTTACACCTCGACAGGGGCTGTAGGTTTGGGCCGTTGATAGTCGCCATTCTTGTCAATTTCTACCGCCATCAGTGTTGACTCTCCAGTGATTAGGCGAGCGCCTCGATTACGGGTGATATAGTTCCAGGCCCACTGCACCATCACCACCAGTTTGTTGTCGTATTCAATCAGGTAATAGATGTGGGCAAACACCCAGGTGAGCCAGGCTAGAGTGCCCGTAAGTTTGACAAAACCCAGATCCACCACGGCGGCATTTTGCCCAATTACCGCCAGGCTGCCTTTGTCTTTATAGACAAACGGCGCGGGCGCGATGCCTTTGAGCCGCTGTTTGATGGTGCGAGCCATGTATTCCCCTTGCTGCACGGCGACAGGCGCAACGCCAGGCAGGGGGCGATCGCCCTGATGAGCAAAATGAGCCAAGTCACCAATGACAAAAATATTGGGATGGTTAGGAATGCTGAGATCAGGTTCTACCATGACTCGTCCGGCTCGGTCGAGCAGTGCCCCTGTGCAGTCAGCCAGAGTTTGCCCCATACTTGATGCTTTGACTCCTGCAGCCCAAAGGATGGTGTGCGACTCTACAGTGCTGAGGCTGTCTCCCTGCTTAATGGTGACGGTGGTGCCGTCAATATTGGTTACCATGGCGCTGGTTGTGACCGTTACTCCCAGCCGCTGCAGAGCCTCTTTCGCATGGGCAGAAAGCGACGGGTCATAGGGCGGCAACACCCGATCTAGCCCTTCTAGCAGCAGCACTTGGGCTTCACGGGTGTCAATCAGACGAAAATCTTGCGTCAGCGTGTGAAAGGCCAGTTCGGCGATCGCCCCAGCCAGTTCTACTCCCGTTGGGCCACCCCCTACGACGACAAAGGTAAGCCAGGCTTTGCGCTTTTCTAAATCGGGCTCTTTCTCTGCAGCTTCAAACGCCATGAAAATACGTCGCCGAATTTCCAGTGCGTCTTCTACTGTCTTGAGGCCAGGAGCCGCGTCTTTCCATTGATCATTGCCGAAATAGTGGTGGCTCACCCCGGTGGCAACCACCAAGGTGTCGTAGGGGATGTCGCCTGACGTGGTGACGACGGTTTGCTGCGCGGGGTCAACATCGGCGACTTCTTCCATCAGCACATGCACATTTTTGTGGCGGCTGAGAACCGAGCGCAGTGGCGAAGAAATGTCGGCAGGCGAGAGTGTCCCCGTCGCGACTTGATATAGCAGCGGCTGAAAGAGATGGAAGTTGCGCTTATCGATCAGCGTCACATCCACTGCACTCGACCCTAACGCTTTGGCGGCATATAGCCCGCCAAAGCCGCCCCCTACAATCACAACACGATGCTTGGTGGCGGCGTCTGCCATAGTCGTTTCCCTCTATTTGCTAAAACTACTGCTGCATAGCTGCGATCGCCTGCCCCAATGAGCAAGACTTGTTCACACTACTTCACCTATCTAAGCGTAAAGACCCTGTCCGGAAATGTCACCCAAACTGCAAATGGGGCCGCTAGCTCGATAAATGGGGCGAACGTTACAGTGAATTTATAGCGAATTTATAGAGTTTCGGTGGAAGTTGGGGCGATCGCCCCTGCCAGACCTACGCGAAACCGGGGTTTGTATCGCTTTCAACGGATCGCTACAGCCGGATCGCTACAGCAAAACCCCCACTGGCGAAAGCTCACCAATGGGGGATACGCAATGTATTTGGATGCTTGAATGAATTATCAAACGTGACTAGAGGAGGGCGATCGCCCACAGTTCTTTTCTCCTAATCACTGATTCATTCACCGCAGCATCCGCGATTGAGTCTAATTTTTGCACCAGCTCAACAGAACTAGCCCTACCAGCTTGACTTGACCACGCCCGGCAGCAACCCCTCGTGAGCCATTTCACGAATGGCATGACGGCATAGACCAAAGTCACGATAGTAGCCACGAGGACGACCCGTAAGCCAGCAGCGATTGCGCTTGCGACTTGGGGCACTATTGCGGGGCAACCGCTGAATTTGACGATGAATTTCTAACTTCTCTTCTTGAGTTTCGGCTTTAGCGAACTCTACCTTTAGCGCGCGCCGCTTTTCAAGGTGCTTGGTCATTAATTTTTCACGGCGCTTCTCGCGCTCAATCATGCTTTTCTTTGCCATTTTTAGACTCAATACAGCGTTCTCTATTCTAGCAAGTGCAGCTACTATTTGCATAGCACGTTGCTTGAGTTTGTCGAAGATTGTCGGCCGTGGGGCAACTCTGGCGTTAGGCCAGGCTCAAGGCTGTTGTGACAGTGTGCACCAAGTTGGCGGTCAGCCGCTGGGTTGCAGGCAGACTGTCGAGCGCCATGCCAGCACAGAGCAACATCATATAAAGGATGGAGTACTTAAAGAGCGATCGCGCTGCACCCATATCCGCCGGATTTTCTAGCAAGGCCCAAGCCTTTGCCAAAAACAAGCCGCCCAGCCCCAGCGCCACTAGAGTATACAGCAGCCCCATCACATGCAGCGGAAACACCAGCACCAGCGTCAGAGGAATCAAAATCAGCGTGTAAAGCCAGATCTGCTTCGCTGTTACGACTTCCCCCGCGATCACGGGCAGCATTGGAATGTTGACCTTGGCATAGTCGCGGCGAATCATTAGCGCCAGCGCCCAGAAGTGAGGCGGTGTCCAGAAAAAGACGATAGCAAATAGCACCCAGGCTGCCCAACTCAACTCGCCAGTGACCGCAGCCCAGCCCACCAACGGGGGAATCGCCCCAGCCGCACCACCAATCACAATATTTTGCGTGCTGTGGCGCTTAAGCCAGTGGGTGTAGACCAACACATAGGTGACAATGCCCGACATCGCCAGACATGCGCTGAGCAGGTTTGCAAATGCGGTCAGCAGACTAAAGGAGATCAGCGCCAGCAGGATGGCGAAAATGAGTGCATCTCTAGGCTGCACGCGTCCAGAGGGTAAGGGACGGTGGCGGGTGCGCTCCATGTCATAGTCAATGTCGCGGTCATAGAGGCAGTTGATGGTGTTGGCGGAGGAGGCTGCCAACCAGCCAGCGACCAGCGTGACCAGCAGCAGCACCGGATCAACCTGACCGTGCGCTGCAATCCACATGCTGCCCGCCGTGGTAATCACCAACAGAATAATGATGCGAGGTTTGGTGAGTTGCCAGTAGCTTTGAACAACCTGCCACGCATTGTCATGGTGGCGGCGTCCGGTAGGATACATCGATTCAGTCATTACGAGGGCTTCCTAAAAAAACAGTATGAGTCAACCGGGGTGAGTTGCCGTAGGGAACTCAAAGCGATCGAGTTAATCTGTGAATAGTCAATAGATGAACTGGGGTCAGGCGATAGACCTAGCTTAGATGGGCACTGCCCCAGAGGGCGATCGCCCGGTATCGACTGCATCTGGAGTGACCGGGCTGAGAACGGCACGGCGATCGCGCCAGCCCACGACCGTAAAGCACACCAGCACCCCAAACAAGCACGCGCCGATCATCTGATGCGACACCGTCAGAGGCTCAACTTGCAGGTGCAAGCGGTAGGTTGCCATACCCAGAATAATCTGCAACACCAATAGCCCCAATGCCCCGCTGGTTAACCGCCGCAGTAACGGATGCAACGCTGGGGTGCGCCAGGCTAACACGACCAAGGCCAACACAGCCAACGTGGCAGGCACCACCCCCAGCAGGTGCAGATTCATCACCTGGCAAAGCTGTGCCCCACCCAGGCACTGATGCAGCGCCCAGCGAGAGCCGACCAGCCCTCCCGACAAGCTTTGAAAATACACCAGCACTGCGGCGGCTAGGCTTACCCAGGGTAGTTTGCCTGCTGTCCCCGTCCCTGTGTAAGGCACCAGCAGCATGCCCATGATCAGCAGCGTGGTGAAGAACAATAGAGCCGTTCCCAAATGTGCGGTGACAATATCAAACCGCAGCATTTCTGTGACGGTGAGCCCGCCCAGTAAGCCCTGCACTAAGATGAGCCCTAACGCGAGAGCTGCCACGCCAGTCGTCCATGGGGGCAGATAACGGCGCAGCCACAGCGTCATCCCCAGCAATACGAGCGTGAGTCCGCCAATCAGGGCCGCATCCAGGCGGTGGAACCATTCTAAAAACACCTGCAAATTCATCTGCTGCCCCGGGAATAGGGTGCCATAGCACAGGGGCCAGTCAGGGCAGGCAAGGCCAGCGTTCATGACACGAGTGGCGCTGCCGACGGCCATCAAGAGCCAAGTGGCGATCGCCAGCTTCCAAACCAGCCACCGCACTCGACTCACTGCCCGCACAGCATCTTGCTGAGCCGAAAGCATCTGGGCCGCGTTGGGGGTATGGGGTGAAACCGCCACCGTCGAATCAGTCATAACCGTACGTCCTCTGTCTGCTGTCAACGTGGATGGGTGAGGGCTGTTGGAACGAGATTCTAGTGCGATACATTCATTGGCATATTCACTAGAGCCTTATCGTTACCCGCTGTGAAATAGATAGAGGCTAAGAGTTGAGTTAGATCGGGAATGAGATTACGTTGCAAGGGCGATCGCCCTTTACTCTAGCTCGATCTGCTACTCAGGTTCTAATGCAAGCCTTTTAGCGCTATCAATCTCAGTCCCTAGCTCTACCTTAGCTACCACTTTAGTAACGGAACCCAGAATCTACGGAAGTTTAGCTATTTCTTAGGAATCCACCCGGACTATAACCACAAACTGCCCGAGATTATCTTTAGATTTAGTGCAATAGATAACATGCCACGCTTACCCCACCCACTTGGCGCTAACCGATATCCCTTCAGCCCCCATCAAAAACTCCGACCTAGCCTAATTGAGGCTTAGTCGAGATCAGGTATGTGCCATTGCTTAACGCTAAATGCGACAAAGGATTTCAGAAATCTAGTACGAGCCATTCTCTAGGGGCTGTCATCAATTAGCCTCTGATATCCCAGAAATCAACCGTCACAGCCCCTAGCCTGGTTTTTGGGTCGGGCGTTGCAACGCTCATAGCATCAGGCGTTTGGTTGGAATTGATGACACGCCCTAGTGATTAAAGAGCTAGTGATTAAAGAGCCGAGCCTCACTATTCTGCTTATCTTTAGTCACGTAGGCTGTCCAGTAGCGATGAAAGACCTGCTGGGCGCGCTGCATCGCCAATATAAAGAAATAAGGGTTGCGCGGCATTGCCCCCAGCGCTCTCGCCCATTTCTTGCGTCTTAGCGGTTCTAGAACCCGATAGTAAGAAATATTTTTCCGGTACACATCTAAGCTGGCCTGGATGCTATCGCTTAATTCTGAATCAGCCTGAACCGAAGGTCGTGCCAAGAATGCTTGAGCGACTTTGCAGTACCCCTTTAATCGGCTGATTTTGCTATGGCTCACCAGAGAATCGCTGCGCAGCCGATAAAAGTAGTAGGCTTCGGGCACAAGGTAGTAGCTCGCGCCGTTGACTAAGCAATCGAGGTAGAGCCAATAGTCCTGCCCCAAGCGCAATTCAGGATTGTAGCGAATCGATTGCTGCTCAAGAAAACTGCGGCGAATCATAGGTTTGCAATAGCCTAGATGCAGGCCCTTTTGGGCAAACACATCAGTTCGCACAAAAAAGACAGGGTCAATTAGCGTAACGTCTTTAAAGTGGTAGCCGCTTTGGCTGATCAATGTCCCTTTGGTCTGCTCGGTACCGGCTAGCACATAGTGCAGGTCGTCGGCTATCATGTCTGCTTTATCAAGTTCTGCAATCGAGAGCAGTGTTTCTAATCGGGCGGGGTCATACCAGTCATCTGAGTCAAGGACGGCGATCCAGGTGCCGGCCGCTGCTTCGAGTGCACAGTTGCGGGCGACGGCAGCGCCCATGTTTTCACTGTTGACAAAAAGCTTGATGCGGCGATCGCCAAAACTGCGAATCACCTCTATCGTGCCATCGGTGGAGGCGTCATCAACGATTAATAGCTCAAAGTCTTCGAAGGTTTGGTCTAAGGCCGAGGCGATCGCTCGCCCGATATACCGCTCAGCATTGTAAGCGGGCATGATGATGGATACGGTGGGTGCCATATTGCAACTCAGAAGTAGATACCCAACGCTGATCAGCGGGGGCTAGACCAACCCGCATAGAGCGGATGGTTTAGAACAACATTTGGGTGAGTGACGATTCAGGAGAATAAATGACTGTTAGATACCATCAAGACAATCTAAAGACCAATCCAAGTCATGATGCCTTCAAGGTGATGCACCGAGTCAGGCTTCTACGGAAATGCCCCCCAGGAGCAACTAGCCAGGCAGCAATGTAGCTTTTCTGGCTCCCTCTAAGCTATCGAAACAGCGAGCCGATACTACTAGTAAACTCTATGCGACCGATAACACCGTCTACCTTTAGGACAGTTGAAGGCACCACCAACGCGTAAGTCGCGTGTAAATGGCTCACTTTGATCAGCAAAGTACATATAACTATACGGTAATCCCCGTAATTTACCTGTGACCAAGCTCACATAAATGTGCTAAGCAAGCTCACATTCAGTGAACCCAATTTTTTACATGGATTTAACCCGGTGAGCCTCGAGTCCTGACAGTATAGAAATGTACCAAAGCAAGATAGGGCGATCGCATGAACGGTTGGCAAGTGAGTGCAGGAGTTTTGGGGGCGGCGTTGGTGGGTGGGGCGATCGCCCTAGCCATGACAAACCCTGAGCAGCCCGAGTACGACACCTACGCCACCCAGCAGCTCACTGCCTACCTGCAAGAAAATGTATGTCCAGACTTGCCTACCTTTTTGGGCAATAGTCTCGAAACCCAGTGCAACCAAGCCATCGTAGATAACCAGTCACAGTTGCGCCAGCTCATCACTAGCAATACCGAGCGGCAAGATTTTACGGTGCTTAGTCACTACACCACAGACTTACGCCCACAAGATCTATTGCCCGCAGAACTGCAACCGTTTTTGCCCAGCGGCGTGATCCCTGCCTATCGGGTAAAAACGGTAGGCGCGTTCACCCGGTTTTGGATTTACGATGCTGCACGGATGTAGGGCCAACCCTTTACTGTAAAGCGCTGGGCTGTCTGTTGACGGGTTGTTTAAACTGCAATTGTATGCTGCACTCTAAACAAACGTGAGTTTGAGGAGTAATTCAGTTCAGACTAGTCTGGTCTGTCGCCACTGCCACAACCAAAGTGTGATTCCCAAGACTATCAAAAGCGGGGTGAACCAGTTGCCCCAGCGGCTATAGGGCGTTTGGGCGCGACGGCGATAAATCGTCGCCACGTGGATTTGCAAGGTTTGATACTCCGATAGCCATAGCGTGCGCCCGTGGGGATCGACCACGCCCGACAGCCCTGTATTGGTTGCTCGCAGGGCATAGCGGTTGGTCTCGATGGCGCGCATCAGATCATGGGCATGGTGCTGGGCCATCATGCCCATCCGGTAGGGATCATTGTTGGACGCGGTGATAATAAACTCGCCCCCCTGCGCGGCCTGCTGCCGAAACAGCCAGGGAAACGCCGATTCATAGCAAATCGCGGCGATCGCCCGACCAAAGGGTGTGTCCAACACTTGGTTGGGGTTGCCCGGCACCATTGAGGTTCTATCGAGAGACAAGCGTCCTATAACCTGACCCAAGGTTTGCTCTAGGGGAACATATTCCCCCAATGGCACCAGCTTCACTTTGTTGTATTGGCTGTAAACCGAGCCATCGCCCAACAGCGTAAACAGCGTTTGGGTGTAGCGCCCGTTCTGGCGACCCACCGTGCCCACCCAGGCAGGCACGCCCGCCGCCACGATCGCTTGGTGTAGGGGGTTTTGCGCTTGGCGCGCCGTGCCCACCCACTGCCAGGGAAACGCTCCCTCTGGCATGAGCACCACATCAACTCCCTGAGCGGCTAGGGCTTCATAGCCTTGGGTATAGTGGGCGATCGCCATTTGGTAGCCTTCTTCAAACAGCTTGATGCGAGTGGGCACATTGCCCTGCACCAAGCCTACCGTCAGCGCGTCCGCAGGGGTGTCGCGCAACGGCTGCGAGGCTAAGCCCCAACCGACCAGATGTGCCACTAGCACTAGGCCTGCTGCGGTTAGGAGAAAAGAACGGGACGGGTGCGGGCGTCGCAGTGGGGGAGTCGACCGTTGAGAGGCGGGAGTTGACCACGCGTGCCAGGCTTCTGCCAAACAGCCATTGACCGCCACAAGCACTGCTGATCCGGTGAGTGGCCCCGACAGTTGCCCAAGGTGCAACAGCGGCAGATTGATTGGACTTTGGGTGTAGGCCACAAAGGTCCAATCCAGCGGCCCATAGCTCCAAAGTTGTTCTAGTGCACACCACAGCCCCGTACCTAGCACAATCCGCAGCGCGGCCAAGCGCCCCAATCCCAGCCCTCTGCTGGCCAGCGGGCGCAGGGCATAGTGCAGCAGCACACACCAGACGGTAGGGATAGCAGCGCCCCATAGGGTGATAAAGCCCCACGCGAACAGGGCGATCGCCACGCTGCCCAACCAGGGGATGCCCATCCAGGTCAGAGGATGCAAGTCTACTATCCACGATAGGGCCAGCCCGTAATAGCCAATGCCCCACAGCAGGGGATAGCGGAGCAGCGGTCGGCTTGTGGCAGACGCGGTTACTAAAATCCACAATGGGGCGATCGCCCCCCACGGCAGCAGCCACAGATGGAACGGCGCTGGGGCTAGGCCCATCAGCACCCCGCTGAATAGGGCGATCGCCCCCCGCCCCAGCCAGGGATTGAATAGATTGAGCTGGAGGCGTTTCATCATGCACCAGAGTGGGGCGGGCGATCGCAAGAGGAGTGGGCATTCAGCGAAACAGATCGCCTAACTTCCCTTCTTCGCCGCTTTCTTGGCTTTTTCTTTCTCACGCTTTGCCGCAGCCTTCGTCGCCTTTTCGGCCTCAAGGCGGGCTGCCGCCGTCTGCTGTCGCTCTTCGTCTAGCTTATCGAGGTAATAGTGGTAGTCGCCCTGATAGGCCACCAATTCCCCATCCCGCACTTCGACAATTTTATTGGCGACTTGAGAGATGAAGTACCGATCGTGCGACACGATCAGCACTGTGCCGTCATAGGCCTTGAGCGCTTCTTCGAGCATCTCCTTCGCCGGTATGTCGAGGTGGTTGGTCGGCTCATCCAAAATGAGGAGATTCGCGGGTTGCAGCAGCATTTTAGCCAATGCCAGCCGGGCCTTCTCGCCGCCGCTGAGCGAGGCCACGGGTTTGAATACCGTGTCGCTGCTGAACAAAAAGCGCCCTAACAATGTGCGCACTTCTTCGTTGTTCCAATCGGGCACTTCGTCGTGGATGGTGTCCATCACGGTTTTGCTGAGATCCAGCGCTTCTGCCTGGTTTTGCTCAAAGTAACCGGGGATGACGTTATGCTGGCCCAGTTCTACTGTGCCTTCGTCATGGGGCTCCATGCCCATAATCATCCGCAGCAGCGTGGATTTGCCTGCTCCATTAGGCCCCAAAAAGGCAATGCGATCGCCCCGCTCGACCAACAGCTCTGCCCCCAAAAACAGAATCTTATCGCCGTAGCTATGACTCAGGTCTGCAATCTCCACGACTTCTCGCCCGCTGCGCGGCGCAGGCGGAAACTGGAACTTAAGAGTGCGCATGGTGCCGACCGGCGCATTAATCCGCTCTACTTTGTCGAGCTGGCGCTCACGGCTCTTGGCCTGGGTGCTGCGGGTTGCACTCGCGCGGAACCGATCGACAAATTCTTGCTGCTTGTCGAGTTCTTTTTGCTGGCGCTCATAGGCACTCATTTGCGCCTCACGATTCAGCTCTTTTTGCTCTAGATAGGCGGAGTAGTTGCCGAGGTAGGTGGTCGAAACGCCTCGCTCAGTCTCGACGATTTGATTGCAGAGGCGATCAAGAAACTCCCGGTCATGAGACACAATCACCATGGGGGTGGTCAGTCCCTTGAGGTAAATCTCTAACCACTCAATGGTTTCTAGATCTAAATGGTTGGTCGGCTCATCTAGCAAGAGGATGTCGGGCTTTTGCAGCAAAATTTTGCCCAAGCTCATGCGCATTTGCCAACCGCCGCTAAAGGCGCTCACCAGGCGATCGCCATCTTCAGGCTCAAACCCCAGCTCCGGCAACATCTTCTCAATGCGCGACTCTAGCCCATAGCCATCGAGCGCTTCAAACCGCCGCTGGTTGTGATCTAGCTCGTGGATCAACCGATCCAGCTCTTCGGGATCGGCAGATTCCATATCTTGGGGAATGCGGTGCAGAGCTTGCTGCACGGCGTTAGCTTCGACAAAGACAGTCCAGAACTCTTCGCGCACCGTGCGCGTGGGTTCTACTTCAAATTCTTGGGTGAGATAGGCAATGTGCAGGCTGGCAGGGCGAATCACCTCACCTGCCGTAGGCTCCATTTCTCCAGCAATAATCTTGAGCTGGGTAGACTTGCCTGCGCCGTTGACCCCCACCAGTCCAATGCGATCGCCCGGCTTCACTTCCCAGTTCACGTCCTTCAAGACTTCGCCAGTGGGATAAATTTTGCTGATGTGCTCGAGTCGCAGCATGTTCGGATCTCCCACGTTGGTTTCATCATCCAGGCTGCTGAATTGCCATCCATTCACCCGGTCTGAATGTGAGCCCGATCTACAGCAGCATACCCCTAAACATCTTAATGAAGTTTTGTTCAGATGCCTACTGCATGAGTCCACAACAGGACGATATTAAGTGGCCGGATTGACGATTACCGCGCCGGATCGCTGCGTTGAATCTAGCCAGATGGTTGCATCAGCCCAGGGTCGAATTGCCTCGGATTGCAGGTGCATCCGGTTGGGCTGGGCTTGCCGCGCGCGATAGGGGGCGATGAGGTTTAGTGGATGGCGCTTGGGGCGCTAGCAACGGCGCTGCCAAAAAGTTAAAGAAAAGCTACTGCCCTAGCGGTGGTATGCCGAGAACCCGTATGGTTTTGAAAGGGGAACTCTCGTTACTGCTGACCCGACTTCAGACTTCTTCATAGACCTTCATAGACTCCACGCTTGACCCAACGCCATGTCGCAACCCACCATCGAATCGATTCTGCACGAGCGCCGCGTGTTCACACCGCCCGCCGACTTTGCCCAGCAGGCCCACATCAAAAGCCTAGACGAATATCAGCAGCTCTACGATCGCGCCAAAGCTAATCCAGCTAAATTTTGGGAAGAATTGGCGATTAAAGAGCTGCACTGGTTTGAGAAATGGCATACCGTGCTGGATTGGCAACCGCCCAACGCGCGCTGGTTTGACGGCGGCAAGATCAACATTTCCTATAATTGCTTGGATCGCCACCTCACCACCTGGCGCAAAAATAAGGCGGCGTTGATCTGGGAAGGCGAGCCGGGAGACTCTCGCACGCTCACCTATGCGCAACTGCACCGAGAAGTGTGTCAGTTTGCCAATGCGCTGAAGCACTTGGGTGTGCAGAAGGGCGATGTCGTGGGGGTGTATATGCCGATGATTCCTGAGGCGGCGATCGCCATGTTGGCCTGTGCTCGCATTGGGGCGGCTCATACCGTGGTGTTTGGCGGCTTTAGTGCCGAGGCGTTGCGCGATCGCCTCAACGACGGTAACGCGAAGCTCATCATCACCGCTGATGGCGGCTGGCGCAAAGACGCCATCGTGCCGCTCAAAGAGCAGGTGGACAAGGCCCTGGCAGACGGTGCTGCACCCACGGTGCAACATGTGTTGGTGGTTGAGCGCACCAAACAAGGCGTGACGATGGAGCCGGGACGCGACCACTGGTGGCACGAGGTGCAGCCAACGGTGTCTGCCCACTGCCCTGCCGAACCGATGGACAGCGAAGACATGTTGTTCATCCTCTATACGTCGGGCAGCACTGGCAAACCCAAGGGCGTGGTGCATACCACGGGCGGCTATAACCTCTATACCCACATCACCACCAAGTGGGTGTTTGACCTGCAAGAAACTGATGTGTATTGGTGCACGGCAGATGTGGGTTGGATCACGGGCCACAGTTATATCGTCTATGGCCCACTCTCGAACGGGGCGACGACGCTGATGTATGAGGGGGCTCCCCGAGCGTCTAACCCTGGCTGCTTTTGGGATGTAGTGGAAAAGTATGGCGTGACGGTGTTTTACACCGCTCCGACGGCTATTCGCGCCTTTATTAAGATGGGCGATCAGCATCCCCAAGCGCGAGATCTGTCGTCGCTGCGGCTGCTGGGCACTGTGGGCGAACCCATCAACCCCGAATCGTGGATGTGGTATCAGAAGGTGATTGGGGGCGATCGCTGCCCCATTGTGGATACCTGGTGGCAGACAGAAACGGGCGGCCACATGATTACCTCACTCCCCGGCGCAGTGCCAACAAAACCCGGATCTGCGACTCTACCGTTTCCTGGCATTCTGGCGGATGTGGTGGATTTAGAAGGTAACCCCGTCAGCGATCATGAAGGCGGCTACCTGGTGGTGCGTCACCCTTGGCCGGGGATGATGCGCACGGTCTATGGCGACCCCGACCGCTTTCGCCGCACCTATTGGGAGCACATTGCCCCGGTGGATGGTCAATCTCTCTATTTTGCAGGCGATGGCGCGCGCAAAGATGAAGACGGATATTTCTGGATCATGGGACGCGTGGATGACGTAATTAGCGTCTCGGGCCATCGCCTCGGCACCATGGAGATTGAGTCGGCACTGGTGTCACATCCAGCTGTGGCGGAAGCCGCCGTCGTGGGTAGACCGGATGATCTCAAGGGAGAAGAGGTGGTGGCCTTTGTCACCCTAGAAGGGGCGATCGCCCCCAGCGACGACCTCATCAAAACGCTGAAGCAGCATGTGGTGACTGAGATTGGCGCGCTGGCGCGTCCAGGTGAGATTCGCTTTAGCGATGCCTTGCCGAAGACGCGTTCGGGCAAAATCATGCGGCGACTGTTGCGGGCGATCGCCGCAGGCGAAGATGTCTCTGGTGATACTTCTACACTAGAAGACCGCTCTGTATTAGATAAGCTGCGTACGGGCGGCTAAATCCACAGCGGCGCTTTTATTAAATCGACATCAAATCAACGTGAGCCCGACGGCGTTGTTTCAGCCCTGCATTGCGAGGCTGAAACAACGTTAAGCCGTATTGCCCGCGTTTCGGGCAGCGATGCTAAAAACCTCTTAACTCGAACTGAGGGTGATTAGATCGATGTTTCAAGATCAGCATACTGGGGTGGGCTGTTGCCGACCCGTTCAGTGATCTGAGGATAGGTGCCTTTGGGAGCATCGGGGGCGATCGCATCTACATCAATCTGATGCCACCAATCATCCCCAAAGTCAAAGGTGTACCCAAAGGGTTGACCTTCTGTGAGCCCTAGTGTGGCGATCGCCGCCTTGGCTGCATCTTTCACTCCCTTCTCTAGCCGAGAGCCTGGCATCTTTGGCTGATAGCGCCTAGCGGCTGGGTCCGATGGCCCCGTTCCCCCAATCTGAAACTCGTAGAGGTGTTCTTCTTCCCGGTCGTACGCTTCAAACAAAATACGATGCAGATCGGCCAGCGTGTTGTTGCCTTTAATGGCAATACAGCGGGATATAGTCGGATTTTCTTTAATAAACGCTTCAGAGACGGGGCCACCAATCAAATATGCTGTTAGCCGATACAAAGTATTGGGCGATGCCGGTTCTGCGGGTGGTGCGGCCATGGGCGCGTCGAGTTGAGCGACGTCGAGGGGGTTGCCTTTCTCATCTGGAATATAGGGAATCGCCCCCTGCGCATAGGCGATTTCTTGAATTGGGCGGGGTGCAGTTCGAGCATCTACAATCATGCCGTTGACCATAATCATCCACGCCATTAGATTGCCGCTCATCTTGCTGGGCACAGTCCAATCGGGATCCATCTGGTGCATATCCAGCACATCCCGCACCAGCTTAGACTTAGCTCCGCCAGAGCTGGCACTCACTCCAAAGGCTTTATACAAATCGCCCGCGCTAATGTGAGGTTGCTGAGACGAGTCATAGAGGAAGTTGACCATGCCAATGGCATGAGTAATGCCGCAGGCCCAGGTTTTAGCTCGCCCTGAGGCTAACGGCGAGAGGCGCTTGCGGCAGAGTGCTGCGGTAGCATAGCGAATCATCTGAGCATACTCATCATTCAGATGCTCTTTGGCAAAGGCATTGGTTATCAACACAATGCTGTCGTAGGTGCTCTGCATTGCCTTAGGCACGGTTTCAGACTTTGTTGGAGATGCCATCACTCTTGTCCTCGGTCTCTTGCACTTAGTATGCCTGATTAGCGTTGAGAGTCAAGGCGGCAGCGTGTGCATCATACTTAACTTCAGTTCGGGTTAATAGGGTTTGCGCTTATCCCGAACTCAGGCTACTGAGGGCATCTCTGGCAAAGAATTTTCGGCATTGTTGAATGACAGCATGGATCTGCGTACGGGCGCACAGCCATGCGCCCGTACGCAGATCCATTAATGCTTGAATTCATACTCGTATTCAGCAACGCCGAAACTGCCTGGACGGGGCTTATGCTTCAATCACAACGCGGAGGTTGCCCCGCTTGCGAATCACCCGACAAGCTGTCACATCATCGGAATGCTCAGGGCGAGAATCCCCTTCTCGCGAAAATTCTACATCCAACAGCGTAGAACCGACGCGGAGGTTTTTTAATGACACATGGTGAATCAAGTCAGGCAATGCCGGGTCAATAATCCTCAAATGATTGCCTGGCGCATCGGGCACCAAATTAACCATCATTTGAATGAGTTGAAAAATGGTGCCTGTTGCCCAGGCTTGCGGCGTACAGGCGACCGGGTACCGAATCGGTTCTCCTTCACCACTGCGTTCATGACCACAGAATAATTCCGGTGGGCGATGGTAGGGTTGCCGCATGGTCATATCAAATAGCCCCTGAGCTACCTCCAACGCTTGATCAACTTCACCGAGCGATCGCAGACCCAAGGCAATTAGGCTATTGTCGTGGGGCCACACTGAGCCAAGGTGATACCCCATGGGGTTATACGCAGGCGACAAGCTGCTCAGAGTCCGAATGCCCCACCCGCTAAACATATCAGGCGCTTTCAGGCGTTCTGCAACACTCTGGGCGCGCTCTGGCGACAAAATGCCCACATTCAGGCAATGCCCTGGGTTAGACGTGATGCTGTCTACGGGTTTGCCTTCTCCGTCTAGTGCCAAGGCGCAATAGTCTAGATCCGGTATCCAAAAGTCGCGATTGAATCGAGTTTTGAGTGCTCTGGCCTCTTCTTGCCAGCGCTCAGCCAAGTCAACGCGTTTTTTCAGAGTGGCAATTTCGCTCATGCGATGTTTCGCAGCGTAGACATAGGCTTGGACTTCACAAAGGGCGATCGCCCCTTTAGCCTGTTCTCCATATCGATTCACAATGCAATTATCTGAATCTTTCCACCCTTGATTGGCAAGACCTCGCTTAGACCGTCGGTTGTAGCTAAGATAACCCGTTTCTTTACAGGCCTGATCAATCCATGCCATTGCGGCTAAGGCGGGTTCCCAAAGCTTGTCTAAGGTTTCTTGGTCGTGGGTCCAAGCGTAGTACTCGGCGTAGAGCATCAGCCAGAGCGGCGTTGCATCAATGGTGCCGTAATACGGCGTATGAGGCACTTCATTGCAGCGCGCCATTTCGCCTAGTCGCATCTCATGCAATATCTTCCCTGGCTCTTCCTCTGTCCAATCATTCGTAGCTTTGCCTTGATAGCGGGCTAATACAGTTAGCGTTTCTCTTGCGATTACAGGATCGAGAATCAGCGTCTGGGACGCCGCGATGATGGAGTCTCTGCCAAATAGGGTACAAAACCAAGGCACCCCGGCTGACAAGATTTGGCCTTGAGCAAAGGTCTGCCGCAGCAAGTAAATATCTCGCTCAGCTTGTTTGATGATTTGATTAAATGCGCGATTGTCTGTACGGATTTGTGTGATCGAAGTGTGCCATTCAAGCTCCTCTAAAAGCTCTGCTGCTTTTGCTTGAGTTAGCGTCGTTGGCACGCTCACAATCGAAACGGGATGATTGTTTTCTAGCATCGTGAGCCGATAGCCCAAGCGCTCTGTCGCATGAGGCGCAAGCTCTAGCTGCCAAATCGCGGTATAGCCTTTAAACGAATCGGGTAATCGATGCAAAAACTGTATCTGTGATTCCATCATCGCGCCATCTAACCCTTCATAGGTAAGCGCTAAATCTGAGGTTGAGGTATAGAGATCATACGAACTTAGATCAGACGGAGAAGGATTGCTTGACTCGTCTTTAGCAGCGGTAGTTTTAGAATCGCTGGTGGGGTGCGATCGCTCATTACTAGCCAAAACCCGCCGCAACAAGCGCCCACGCTGGTTGCGCTTGACACCTCGAATTTCGAATAAATCCATAAAATCCGCATCAAAACTCAGACTCAACTCAAACGTGACGGGCTCTTGGCTATAGTTCGTTAGCGTCAGCTCTTCAAATAGGCCTCCGTTTAAAACGATTTCGCGTGCAATGCTGATTGTTTCAGCTGGAATGCGGTGATTATCAATAGTGGGATTAGCGCAAAGCACAGAAAGGGAAAACCCTTTTTTTGCATCGCTATTTAATAAAATAGGAACCCGCCCTTCAATTTGCAGCTCTAGGCGGCTCAAAAACCGAGTATCGCGACAAAATAGCCCCATACTGCCGATTTCACCATCCCCAAGGCAACCAGAAATATTGCCTAGCGTATCGGTAATCAAGAATAAGTCATCGTCCTTTAAAGTTAACGTCGTTTCTTGCGTGTCGCGAGTGCTAACGCAGCCCCACTCAGGAATTTGTAGCTGATTGGCAGGAATATAGATTTTGCCGTCTAGTTCAATAATATCTGGAGAAGCTGACATAATATGCACCTAAGATAATCACTAAACAACACTCAGCAAAAGTCAAACCCTGCTCAGCCGATAAAACTCCTGACGCTGTGATTCTCTCATAGGTTGGGTCGACTAAGTGTAACCGCACCCTATGAGAGAGAGCTAGAGATTGATTTCTCCGTTGTTAAACCTAATCTGTAGAAAAGACATATCAGTCAATCAGGATTAGACCTTGAAGCTAGTGAACTCATAAAAATCCAAAACTTAGCTATTAAAGTAATTTTTTATGCCTCTAATGCTTAAATTTCGGATTTCATTCGCTAGCTCTCTCAAACTGAAATCGAAATTTCAGAGTTGTTTAACCCAGTGTTGTTTAACCCGTTGCTTAGTTCAAGAAAAACCGATTCGCTATAATCATGCCGCGCTGCAACCACTTGCTGATAAACTGCCTCATACCCGTCTATCATTTGGCTAACATCAAAACGGCGAGAGACATAATTGCGGCATTCAGTGCGGTCAATGGTTTGAATGCGGCCTACAGCTTCTATGCAGTCTGCAACCGTATCGCACAAAAAGCCAGATACACCAGGTTCCACTACTTCTGGGGTTGACCCTAGATGCATTGCTATGACTGGGGTTCCAGCGGCCATTGACTCAACCATAACCAGGCCAAATGGCTCGCGCCACGTGATCGGCAAGAGTGTTGCGATCGCCCGCCCCATCAGTTCATTCTTTTGTTCATGGTTAAATTCACCTAAGAATTGAATGTGTTGGCCATCAATTTGAGGCTTAATTTCATTCTCAAAAAACTCTACATCTACGGCATCAATCTTACCTGCCATCTTAAGAGGTATTCCCGTCTCACGAGCAATAGAGATTGCATGTTGCGGGCCTTTTTCAGGAGAGATCCGCGCCAAAAAAGCTAAATAGGGTGGCTCATCTGGTGTTGGAAAGAATTTGTGATTGTTGACTTCAATACCGTTATATACCGTGGCTACGTAATTCAAGTATGGAGCAGGTTCTCGCTGAGAATTTGAAATGCTGACATAGTTGAGGTCTCTAGCATGGAAAAACATTTTGTGATTGTCAGGTGTAAAAATACCATGCAGGGTGTGAACTGTTGGTGTTTTTACGAGCTTGGCATAAGGGAGTGCAAGACAACCCATGTGAGAATGAATAACATCAAATTCACTCGCTTCTCCATAGGCTGTACTCAAATGCAGCATGTCATAAATGGTGCCTTCTTGAACTGATGGATCAAGGCGCAAAGCTCTAGGATGAATAGATTTTAGCTTAGCTAATGTAACAGAATCACCTGATGCGAACAGCGTAACGTCGTGACCTCTTCGAACCAGTTCGTCTGTCAGCAATCCCACGACAAGTTCTGTACCGCCATAGGCAGGGGGCGGCACTCTTTCCCAAAGAGGAGCAATCTGGGCGATCCGCATAACAAATCTCCACAATTAACTAGTATTTAAACGATGGCTTAAAGTTTGAAGCTTACTCATCATTTAATACGATCACTTTCTATTTATGAGCCTCCCATTGGAGAGAGATTATCTAATCTTTGATTTATGAGCCTCCCATAGGAAAGATATTGTTTGATTTATGGCCCATAAAAAGGCTGAGTTACTGCTATTAACAAAACGAAACATATCGTTTCAGGCTAATAGTTTTTCTGTATCGCACATGGCAAGATTGGGATTAATTGTATAAAGTGATACTTGACCGCTGCGGCTGTCGAGGACGAAGGGTCAGCGCATCCTTTGCCTTGGCAGCTTATAGGGGCGATCGCCCGTCAGCTAATCGCTCCACAGCTCACCCCGTCATCCTCGGCTACAAAAACATAGACTAGAATTTAGTATCTCTATTGCCGGGACATGCCGGGACATTGCCGGGACGTGGTTCGGTATCTACGGTTTAGTTTGAATTGAGTTAGTTTGAATTGAGTAAGAGGGTTGGAAAGAATGTCTTGGGAGGGGTTGATCACGCTATCTAGGAACGGGATGACAATCAGGCGATCGCATCCCGTTCGCCCGTACCCGTATCTGTCGAGCAACGCGGCTGTAGGCGAGGCTAGGCGTACCCTTAACGGCAGGCTGAGAATAGCTGCATTGGGGAGCATAAATCGTCTTTCTTTCGGTGCTGTATGACCAAGCCGTCGCTGCGCCACCCAATCATTATGGGGCTAACTCTGGGGCTAGGCGTGGGGCTGTCGGTAGGAGCTGCTTGGTTTGTGGGCCAGTGGGAGGCAACCCGGCGGCAGACCCAGTTTCAGCAGCAGATTGAGAACCTAGCCACGGCCCTGCAGCGCAGCCTCAACCGCTATACCGATGTGCTGACCTTTTTGCACGACTACTACCGGGTATCAGAGGAGCCGGTCTCAAGGCAGTCCTTTGCCGAGTATGTGGCGCGATCGCTCGCGACCTATCCCGGCATTCAAGCGCTGGAATGGGCACCGCTGGTGCGACTGGGCGATCGCGCTACCTTTGAGGCCAGCATCCAGGCCGAAGACTATCCCACCTTTGAAATCACCGAACTTTCTCCAGACAATCAGCTCCAGCGGGCTGGAGAAAGGGCCGAGTATGTGCCCGTCACCTACGTCGCCCCCTTTCTCAACAACGAGGCGGCCTTGGGCTACGACCTTAGCTCTGACGCCACCCGCGCCGCCGCCATTGCCCCCGCCCGCGCCAGCGGCAGAATTATAGCCACCGAGCGCATTCGCCTAGTGCAAGAGCAGCGCGACCAGTTTGGTTTTTTGGTGGTGCTGCCGCTCTATCCCAATGGCGACATTCCCTCCGATCAGGCTACTCGCGAAGCGCAGTTTGAGGGCATTTTGCTGGGGGTGTTTCGCGTGGCCGATGTGGTTGAAGAGGCCCTGCAAGACCTCAGCGCTGACATCGACTTTGCCCTCTATGACCAAGATGCTGGGGTAGAACGACAGTTTTTAGGCCAGTATGAGGCGGCGATCGCCACAGTAGTTGCCACAGAAACACCAATTCACCCCCCGGCGGTGGTGTGCCCTCGCGCCGAAGACTGCACCCGTCTGCTCACCCTAGGCCAGCGCCAGTGGCAGGTGCTGTTTGCTCCCGCCGCCACCTATGGGGTGAGTCGGGGGTACGGCGCACCGCTGACGCTGCTAACGGGGCTGCTGCTGACGGGCAGTTTGGCGCTATTTTTGCACAATTTGCACACCGAGCTGGCCCGAACCCGCATCCTGGGCGACATGAAGCTCAAATTTTTCTCGATGGCTTCCCACGAGCTGCGCACGCCGTTGAGCACTATTTTGCTGTCGGCAGAGTCGCTGCGGGGGGATGTGCAACCGCTGGGTGCGGCGCAGCCCAAGATCCATCGCATTTTGGTCACTGCCCAGCATATGGAGCAGCAGATCTCCGACCTGCTCACCCTCACGCGCGCTGAGGCGGGCAAGCTGGAGTTTCACCCGGTGCTGCTGAATGCGGTGACGTTGTGCCAGGAGGTGATCGATGAGGTGCAGTTGCAGGTGAACCAGTCGATTAGCGTTAGTGGATCAGATCACCCGATTACCGCCTTTTGGGATCGACGGCTGGTGCGATCGCTGCTCACCAACCTGCTGCTTAACGCCAGCAACTATTCCCTCAGCAGCAGCCCTATTCAGGTTTCGCTCAGCAGCGATGGGCAATCGGCAACGCTGGCCGTGCAGGATTGGGGCCGGGGCATTCCTGCTGCTGACCTAGCCTCTATTCGCGAGGCGTTTCAGCGAGGCAGCAATGTGGGCGATCGCCCTGGCAGCGGGTTAGGGCTGGCGATTGTTCACACGGTTGTCACCCAACACCGAGGCAGTTGGCACATCGTCAGCACCGAGGGGCAGGGCACCACCGTCACGGTGCAGTTGCCGTTGGAGTAACCTGAATCCTGAATTTGGTATAAGAACAACCCTTTGAAACGTGACTCTGGCAAGATGGTGTGCCGATGGTCTATCAACGGCGATCGCAGGGCTACGAGCGGGCGATCGCAGCGAGTTAGAGGGTTTGAGGGATCTTGACCTAGACCAGCTCAAACGATGCATTTGATGGTCGAAACCGACGTTGGGGCAGCCATTCGCCAGTTCTTGCAAGCTATTTCTGCAGCACCCTAGCGCTGGGACGGAAGAACCCCGGTTTCTCGCCCATCCCCACAGTCATGCCGCTAAATCGGTGACAAAGAAACCGAGGTTCTCACCCGCCCAATCCCCAAGCCAAAATCCAAAATAAAACAGGAGTCAGGCAACCCTGACCCCTGCGTTCGAGGAACATCTTAATGTCTGAATCTAGGATTTTTAGGCCATCTACTCGCGCGAGCCGGGAACGATCATATTCAGCAGGAGCGCCACGGTGCCGCCAGTGGCAATGCCCGACGAAAACACACCGCGAATCAGGTAAGGGGTGTTGGCCAACGCATCGGGCACAAAGGCAACTCCCATACCCAGCCCCAGCGAGGCTACCAAGATCAGCGTGCTGCGTCGGTTGAGGTTAACGCCGCTGAGAATTTTGATGCCCGAGGCCACCACCGAGGCAAACATCAGCAGGGTCGCGCCCCCCAGCACCGGCTGGGGCATCGCCTGAAACAGCCCGCCAATAATCGGGAACAGGCCCAGCAGCGCCAGCATACCCGCAATGAAATAGCCCACGTAGCGGCTGCCCACCCCCGTCAGCTGAATCACGCCGTTGTTTTGGCTAAAGGTCGTGTTGGGGAAGGTGTTAAAAATTGCGGCGATTAGCGAGTTGACCCCGTCACCCAAAATGCCGCCCTTGACCCGCTTCAGATACAACGGCCCCTCAATTGGCTCACCCACCAGCATCGACGTCGCCGTTAAGTCGCCAATCGACTCAATGGTGGTGATTACAAACAAAAACGCCAGGGGAATAAAGTCCGCCAGACCAAAGTCAAACCCGTAGCGAAAAGGAATGGGAATCGTCACCAGCGACAGCTGCGATAGCCCGCCAAAGTTGAGCATGCCCAAGGGCGTGGCTACCAGGTAGCCCACCACCAGACCGATGAGAATCGCCGACATGCGCAAGAACGAGCTGCCGGTGAAATTCAGCACCATAATCACCGTCAGCACCAGCATGGAGACGCCTAGGTTTTGCAGACTGGCAAAGCTGCCGTCAGCGCGAGCGGCGGGGCCACCGGCCATGGCCACCATGGCCACCTGAATCAGACTGAGGCCAATCATCAGCACTACGATGCCGCTGACTAGGGGCGTCATCACCTTTTTGAGTGGTTCAATAAAGAAGCTGAGGCCGATTTCAATAAACGAGGCCAGCATGCAGATGGTCAGCAGGTAGGCCAGCGTTTGCAGTGGTGTTCTGCCGCCCTCGACGGCGTTGGTTCCCACGGTGACCAAGGTGCCCACAAAGGCAAAACTGGTGCCCTGAATGCTCAGCAGCCCTGAGCCCACCGGGCCAACTTTGTGAATCTGAATAAAGGTACAAACCCCCGACATGAGCAGCGATAAACTGATCAAAAAACTAATATCGCTGGCCTCTAACCCGATAGCGTTGCCCACCACCAACGCTGGGGCGATGATATTCACAAACGCTGCCATCACGTGCTGGAGCGCCGCCGAAATGGCCTGCCCCAGGGGTGGTTTGTCGTGCAGTCCGTAGATCATATCTACGGGTGGAAACAGGGATGAAGGGAGCGGTTCTTCGATCACTGGGGCTGTCGCCCCCGCCATCTCTAGTCGCAATTGATCGTCACTCATGGTTGGCTCTACCTCTTCTCAGCAATGTTGGCAGTTGTGGTAGATCAGGCAGTTTCGGTTGGTTTGATTGATAAGTTTCAGCAGTTGAGTTATGATTGCATCATTCGATACAGAAATGCCGAAGTCTTAGTCAATTTCTACTTTTTTTGCCTACACAACTTAGAGACTTAGATTAGGGCTGAGCGGTAGAAATTTTAGGGATGAAAGTGTGGAGAAACCGTGGAGATTGTCCTCGGTTTCTAACATTTGAGTTGAATGAGTTTAGGTGCGATCGCACTCCCTATTCCAGCGCCTTGAGCCGATAGCCCAGTCCGTGGACGGTTTCGATGAAATCTTTGGGTGCTCCGGCGTCTCTGAGCTTGGCCCGCAGAGTTTTGATATAGCTCTTGATGGTGTTTTCTTCGGGGGCCTCTTGCCAGTGCCAGATCTGGTCAATGATGGCGCTGCGGCTCAGCACTCGCCTGCCGTAGCGCAACAGCGCCTCTAGCAGCGCAAATTCCTTTGGCGTAAGGCGAATGGCGGAGCCACTATAGCTGACGTCGTAGCGGGTGGGGTCGAGGGTGAGATTGCCCCAGCTCAGCAGGGGGGTGAAACTGGTCTGGCCTCGGCGCAGCAAGGCGCGCACCTGGGCCAGCAGCTCTTCTAAATGGAAGGGTTTGACCATGTAGGCGTCGGCCCCGGAATCGAGGCCCAACACCTTGTCGGAGCTGGTGTCGCGGGCGGTGAGCATGAGTACGGGAATGGTGAAGCCGCGATCGCGCATGCGCTGACACAGCCCCATCCCGTCAAGTTTGGGCAGGGTGACATCCATCAAAACTAAGTCGTAGGCGATCGCACTAATCTGGTGCCATCCGGCCTCGCCGTCAAGGGCAAAGTCAACGGTGTAGCGCTGAGCTACCAAAATTTCGGCCAGCGAGTCGGCTAGGCGTCCGTCGTCTTCTACGAGCAAAATACGCATGAGGTTAACCCAGAGGCCTCAGACTCCCAGCTGCCCCTAAGGGTATGCTGCCCCAGGATTTTCCTCCCAATTGTTATTTTTGACACAAAAGCTGTCGGTCGGCGGCGGAGTGGTAGGGCGATCGCCCCGATCCAATTGTGTTCTGCGCGCCCACCTGCGCTGGGTTATGGCACCCAGGCCCAGCGGGGTTCGGTCGTCAGCGGGTTTAACCTCATAGCATGACCTGAGGGGTTTGCGATAAGCGCCGCCGAGCAGGAACCACTGCCCGATGACTGTGTGTTTTAAGTCTAGGGGTTGGCGCAAGTAATGCTGGGCATTCAACCCATGATTTGCATGATTTGGGAGTGATATGACTGGCTAAAACTCTGTCCACCACCGCTGGCGGCCAGGCCAGCACCGGCGAAAAAGGCTGAGTCGCGCAGTCGAGTTCCCAATTGCCGCCTGGGAATGCGGGACTGGGCAGGGTGGTGCAGGCGGCGATCGCACATCCCGTCAACGAACCCAGTACATCAATCAGGAGCGTGCCCGCTTCGGTGGTGGCGACTTGGTCGTTATAGATCAAGATTTGTGCTTTGGCGGTTAGGGGCGATCGCTCTACCGAGCTGGTCATGCGCTCGTTCCATCGGCACAGAACGCTAGCGTAGTGAGGCAAGCTGGCGTAGTTCAGGGTCGTAGATCCCAACTGAAGATAGCCAGCCCCCCCCGGCACAGCTAGATGAAGGCGACGAATGGGTTGCAGCGTCATCAAAGCCTGAGTGATGGCAGTAAGACCATTCTCGCTAGGGTCTAGCACCAGTGCTGTCACTTGAGGGGCCACTGCTTCAACCAAAGCGTGATAATCGTTTAGCTGACTGCTAATAATTGCCACCTCTTGGCCTAATGGCGGGCAAGCCAACAAGGGTTGGGTTATTGCACAGGTAGAACACATGGCGGTTCCTCAAAGCATAGGCTGGGTGCAGGCAGCTTCTCAGATGTGGGGTTGAAATTAAGGGTTGAGAATAGATTGCCTACTCTTGTAAGTCTGGCTTAATTGCCTCAATACCGAAAGATCAGCGGTGGATCAGCTATGGATCAGGCCCATGATAGGAGCCTGATCTTGACAGCAGTTGTGAAGGGATTCATTTCCACTATTGCTGAGTTAACACCCGATTCGTTGGGGTTCGCGCTGTAGGGTGTTTGGCATTAATCTGCTAACGTTCCTATAAAATTCTTGACTCTAAATCGGGATTATTGCACTCAAATCATGGATTAGCCAATGCAATAAAAAACAGGGGCTTTAATAAAAACCCCTGCTTGAACAAGTTAGCGATTAAAGAAGGCGATTAACCTTTAATTGACGTTTTACTTCATCTGATTCCGTCGATTCAATTAGTGCGTTTATCTACGATGTAGACTTCTGGCTCGCCATCGCTGTCGATATCACGCGCATCAACGGCCGCATGACGGCTAGAGCTAGGCTCGCGACTAGGTGCAGTGGATGCAGCGGGTGCAGTGGACTGATGTTTCTGCGTCAGATCAGGAGCATCGTAGACGCCAAGTTCTTCGATGTGGCGATCGCGCAAAATAGACTCAACATTTTGCAAATTGTCGGTTGTGCCATCAACCATTAATAGGTAGTCCCCGGCCTGAATACGCTTTTCGTAAGTTTTGGCTTTTTCTTCAGGAATGCCAGCTCCGACCAGCGCTCCGACTAGACCGCCTGCTGCCGCGCCAATGCCAGCACCCGCTAGAGTGGCTGCAATTTCAGATATGCCCACACCTGCGGCTAAAACTGGCCCCACACCAGGAATTGCTAACACGCCAGCGCCTACCAAAAAGCCCCCAACGCCACCCAAAACAGTCCCTGTGGTTGCCCCAATGCCAGCACCTTCTTTCGCCTCGTTACCTTGAGTGTCTGTAATACCCTCAGCGCCTTCAACATTTTCTACATGTCTGGCAAGCAGAGAAATTCTTTCCTTATCAATGCCAGCGTCGTTTAACGCATGTAGAGCACTTTCCAAATCTTCACGTCGGGTGAAAATCCCTACTACCCGCTTATATTGGGTATGGTTTTGATTGGTTCTTAGGTTTGTCATTGTTCCCTCTAATTTTCTAGTTAAATTGAACGAGCAAATCGTAAATTGACTTCGTCACTTCTACAACTCTCAAGCCTGCTTGAGAAAGCTCTTCTGCCATTAGCTCAATCATGAGCAAGCCTTGATCAGACACTGGGATGAGGCGGCACAGCCGATGGATAAACTTGCTCGGCCTCAATTACAGGTCGATTTTCGTACCTAGACAAAAACTCCTGAATTTGCTCATCGTTCCAATCGAACCCAGCCTCTTGGAGGAAGCTTTCATCAATTCGACGAGCCTGCCCGGTCACGACGATATTTTCGCCAGCCTCAAGGCTAGCCTTATCAACTAGCTCATTGACTCCGACAACTAACACGCCAGTGTCGCTCACCCAACCATCCTCAAACAAAGCAAATGCATTGTCAGCCTCTTCTAAAGGTCTGAGATCACCTTCAACTGCAATAATTTCGTCGAAGTATTCATCAGGCGCATTCCAGAGATCTTGGGGCCTTGGTGCTAGAGCAAAGTTTTGAGCGATAATGACAGGCTCTTGCTCGTACTCTTCATACAGAGCAGATTCCAAATTCATTCCGTATTGCTGGGTCAGTTCAGTTGCGTTAAACATCTCCAATTGCCCGGTGACTTGAATGGGAATATCTTGTGCGGGGGGCATGAACGGAGTACCCGTAGAATTGATGATTAAAATTGAGTCGCCATTGTTGGATTCCATTACAAACCCGTTAGCGTCAAGTGTTTCACTTACGCCACTCCTGATAGTGACCAGTTCTCCGATGACCTGATCACCTTCCTCTACTTGAGTCACGTCATCCGATGTTACTGTGCCTTGGCCTGGCCGATCGTTTTGAGTTAAGCCAGTGCATGACGAGATCAGTGAAGCCGTTACGGCAAGGGCGATCGCTCCCATCCAGGCTTTATTTTTTCGAGTTGAGCATGAGTGCTCATTTTCTTGAAAGTTTTTCATTGGTCAAACTCCTTCTAAAGACCTGCGGCAATGATTATTAGGACTTTAGTAAGGTGTAATTCCTGGTAAGTCCTGATAAATTCCGCAGTTGTGATCGGAGACGATTGATCTCCTGAACTTGGTTTTTAAGTTTAGTATTCAGGCTCAATGCAATTGCTTCTTTTCTTTTCACTATGTGTGCATTACTTATACGGTAGATCTGATTCAGAAAAATCTCATCCATCTATGGATATTTTCGCTCTCTAACTGATGGCAGATTGTTTAAGATCTATGCTCTTTTGTTTAAAGACAAAATAACTTTCAACTACAAAAATATTATCTAAACACCGCCATTGACTATAGAAGCTGAAGCACTGATTGGTAACTGATTGGTAATAGTATTTTTTTGTTTTTATAGACTCTCCTCTGTGGGGTTTCTATAAAAATACTTCTCCTAGCCAAGTCCATAGTTTAAATGGCAACCGTTAAGATTCCTTCATAGATTTTTTGCCCTGAAAGCTATCAGTTCGTCTAGCGGCGCAGACAGAACGGTTTGGCGTTGTTTCAGCCCCATAATACAGGGCTAAAACAACGCCCTTGAACTCACGTTTCCAATAAGTTGCCACCACCGCAATCACCTCTAGCTCCAGCATCGCTGAGTTCAGGCTACGTCGCGGTGGCTGGGGGTTGGGGCTAGTTATTCATTGCTGGTTGGGCCTGAGTTTGCTGGTTCGTGAGTTGTCTCTTAGCGCGTTGGGGAAATGGGATCTGTTGCTGTACTCGTGATATGGGGCCAAATTGCCCAGCGGCGACAGATCAGTTTTAGAGCAGTGAACTAGATCAGTAGTGGATCAGTAGATGACCCGACGACTGATCTTGACAGCACTCTAGAGCGCGCGCCACTCTAGAGGCGTTAGATTTTCTGAGTTACTCTAGCCCGTCGGCTCAACGGCAGCGCAGATGCCGAGTGTCGTTATTCTTCTGGATTTTTGCGCCGCTAGTGGATCGTTCTAACCCATAGTCCCATTCCCACGAGTGATGCCATGACGCCCTTAGCCCAATCGCTACGCACTACCGCCAATCTGTTTCGATCGCCCTTATCGCAGCGCATTATTTTAGGCATGTTTGCCAGCTTGGTGGCGATCGAAGGTATTTTACTAGTGCCTTCGGTGCAGCGCCGCCGAAGCGAGCTGCTGGGGCAGATCGAAGAGGTTTCCACTGGCAAGGTGCAATGGATTGTCACCACCTACCCAGCCGCCACGGGGGAGGAACTGGCCCAGCACCTGCAACAGCTGCAAAAAGACCCCATGCTCCAGGGTATTTTGGGTGGTGCGGTGTATGACGCCGACGGCAACTTGGTGCAAGATTTTGGCGAACCGCCAGAGCTGGCGATCGCCCATGCGCCCCAAAATCGTCGGCAACTCTTTACGACCGAGGGCGATCGCCGCTATGACATCGCCTGGACGACAACGGGCATCGGCGAAGGCATGCTGCCCGATCTGACAGAGAACCACTGGATTGTGCTGCGCCACAACGCCGACGGCACCCAACGGGCGCTGCTGCTCTACATTCTCAGAATTTCGGCCCTGGTGCTGCTGATTGCCGCCTTCATTACCCTAGCGATGATGGTGTTGCTCAGTCGGCAGTTGATTACGCCAATCTTGACGCTGCGCCGCGACCTGGCCTTGGTGGGGGATGCAGTGACCTGCGACCAAAACACTCCCCAATTTGAGTCGCTGCGCTACCAGCGGCAAGACTAACTGGGAGAGGTGATCGCCACCTTTCATGAAATGTATGAGCGGATTTGTGGAGAAATTAGCGATCGCAAACAGGCCGAAGCCACCCTGCGTCGGCACAACCACGACATGCAGCAGTACATTGAGCAGGTCGATAAAGTCACCGCTTCCGCCACTGCCGTGCATGAGGGCACCTTTAACTCTGCAACTCTCGACGACGTAGCCCAGCGCAATGACCAGCTCGGCCAATTGGCCCGCATGTTTCAACTCATGGCAGCCCACGTGCAGCAGCGCGAACGTCAGTTAAAACAACAGTTGATGGAACTCACCATCGAAATCGACCAGGTGAAATTACAAAAGCAGGTGGCCCAAATTACCGAGAGCGACTACTTCCGCGAAATTCAGGCCGAGCTAAAGGACTTGCAGCCAGACAAATTTTGGCGGTCTTGAACGCTGTCCCAAAACCCCGGTTTCTTCATCTGCTCTAACGGCATAATCGGCAGGCTAACCAGAAACCGAGTTTCTCGTCTTCTAGAGGAATTCCATTTTATGACTGTAAGAGCATTATTTCGCGCTGCGACTGTCGAGGGGCATCCCGCTCCGTACAACACCATTCATCTCAAAGTGTTCTACCCAGCCCAACTCTCCGGGGGCGAGCAAGAAACCAACTTGGGCTTGGTTCCCGCTGCTGTAGAAAAGGCCCCCTTCTCCGTGGTGATTCTATTTAACGGCATCAACTGCGGGCCAGAGCTGTACCAGTGGCTGGCTGTTGCTTTGGCAGAGCAGGGGCTGGCAGCGGTGACCTTTGCCTGGGTGGCCGAAAACCTGCCGGGCATGATCGCCCTCACCCCAGGGGTCGATCTCAAAATGCTGATGCCTGACCAATACGGCCAAGGCCCAACAGCATCGGCATTACCCGCTTTGCTCAATGAGCTAGAAAACTTAAATGCCCAAGGTGTTTTGGCGGGCCTGCTCGACTTAGACCACGTAATTTTGGGTGGTCACTCCGCCGGGGGCCGGGTCGCGATCGAAAGCGCCAGTCCTGAGTTTTTTCCTCAGGTTTGTGCGGCTTTTGCCTATGGTGCCCACACCGCTGCGGTGACGCAGCTGGGATACTCGGCGGGTAAGATTCTGCCGCTGCCCGATCACCTGCCCCTGCTGCTCATGGGCGGCACCCGAGATGGAGTGATCGCCCCCGAGGCCAGCGATGCCATAGCCGACAACGCCCCATAGCGCAGCCCAGCTTTAAGAACATACCGGCGCGATCGCCCTCTATTCATTCGGTCAACCATAGATTTAACTCGTTAGCATCAATGCGAACTACCCCAGCGAACTGCCGCAATATCGGGTTTGGGTTCTGATTTAGGTTTTTTAGGGTTCAGCGTTGTCGGAAACTGCCTCTGCACCTAGGCAACATGTCCCAGCAGTTAATCCAGGTAGCGAAAGGAGATCATTCTGGGCTTATCCACACTCTAGCAACTAGAGGCTCGATAATCGTCGTTCGGTATGGGTAGAGTGGGCAAATGCTGCTGCCTTCTCAAGCAAACTTGGGTACAAATCTTCTTTACTAAACGCCATTCGGGGCTGGGCGATCGCTGACTCCAACAAACCCACATCTCGGATACCTAACGCTCCACCAGACTGCTCAATGACTCTACGATGGAGTTCTAACACTTCGATTAACGTCAAATAGTACATTAAGCTAAGCGCCGATATAGCTCATCATTCTTCGTTAGCACGTAATTCGCTGCATCAACAAACTCGCTCTTTTGGGAATTGAGCCAATCTTCCAAGCTTGCTTTCAATATAAGTTCGAGAGGAATTCCATGCGCTGCTGCCAACTCTTGTAGCTTTTCAAACTGGCTATCTGAAAAGTCAATTGTGATAGAAGTCACAGCGATCGCTCTCCTAGTGTTGCTAAGTCAAGTTTAACACTCACGACTAACCAAGAACCTCGCTGTCCCATCTCAGAAACAGAACGAAGTCAGCTAACAGTTGCGGTCAGCAGTTGCCGATCGCTTTGAACTCAGCATAAGAGGTTTCGGTCAATCCGCTGCACAGCAATTTATGGGGAGACGGAACTAAAGAGAGGAGACGACCCTGCACCGCTCGACAGCGAGATGTCCACTAACATATTGCCTCGCTCCTCCCTTCAAAGCTTCTGAGACACCGAAGAATGATATAGAAAAAG
>JAHHHI010000062.1 GCA_019359435.1 Kaiparowitsia implicata GSE-PSE-MK54-09C | reverse complement strand
TTCCTCGTCAATCTGGTCTCAGGCCTGATCGCCTACGCTTACCACCCCGATAAGCCCTCGTTAGGTATTCCGAATGATGAGCTTCAAGCCCTGCCACAAGCCGCTTTTTAACTGTCGAACTCACGTTAAATCAGCTCTAACTCTGCCGTTTTTCTAAATACTGTCCAATCATTTGCTGCTCGCCTTCACGAGTGATGATGGTTTGGCGGGTGCGATAGAGTTGCCCGATCAGCTTAATCTCTTCCTCAAAGGATGAGCCTTTGTATTCCGTCTTTAGGCAAAGGGTGTCGGGGTTTGGGAAGTAAAATTGGGCGGTGACTGGTTTGGGTGTGGCAAACCCGCGATCGCGGTAGAGTATATCTCCGAGTGCCCCAAACAGGGTAGACCCTTTTGACTGCTTTTTGCCAGATACGGACTCTACGCTATCCCAGGTGACTTCGGCCCCACACAGGAGCGAATCTGGTTTGTCCATGGCATGCAGATCTGCTAAGTGGAGCAGTTCAGATGCTCCCTGGGGTAAGAATCGAACCTGAATCTGGCTTACCATTTCTTTAGTATCGCCATCGGGCAGGGTGTAGTAGCGCCGCTCTGAGCGCCACTTCCCGGTTGAGCGCTGGAAAAACTCAGCGATCTTGGACTCTCCAGTTGTTTGTGTCAGCGATCGAATAGTCACTCAATTTACTCCATCTCAATCCGAAGGCGTATGGATACTTATACAAATTTGTCAAGATCCAATTCGCGCTCGCGAAACTTTTCTTAATATAGCAATATACACCACTCTTCTGTGAGTCGGCCTATACAGTTATATCCTTAGGCTGACAGGGCGCTTAAAACGCAGATTGAGTCCTGTATTCGTTGGAATCCTCCACATGGCAGGAGTTTCAAAGGAATGTTGGCTTAATCAGCTCAACTGGGGCAGGGGGTCACTTGATGGAGGCTATGGAGCGATCGCCCTACCTATAGAAACCCAGTTCTAGGGGCTGTCATCAATCAGCCGTGATGGCTCAAAAATCAATAGTCACAGCCCCTAGCCTGTTTTTGAGTCGGGCGTGGCGATGCCCATAGCACAAGGCTTTTAGTCAGAAGTGATGACACGCCCTAAGGCTGACTGTAGTGTTCTGAGATCGGCTCATATCAATTCCGAAAATTTGGGCTACAAATGGGGGGCAAGGGGGCTTTGCCCCCTTGTGGGGAACGCAGTTCCCCACCCCCCTCCTCAAACAATCCGTCGTTCTAATTTAGAGAATTGATATCAGGCGGAGAGACAAGCCGTGCTGGTTTCGATCTGCTGAGTCGTGCCGAAGAGAAGGAATGCGCCCATGCAAAAAACGGACGAGCTATTACAGGCAGCTCGTCCGTTTTTTTTATCGTTCATCCAGTGCGGCGATCGCCCGCTGACTTATAGGATATGGCTAATCACGAGATCTACTGGGCTTAGTAGTAGATCTTGCCGCCGCCCCACTTAGGCCCCATGACCTTAGGCTGCATTAGAATATGGGCCGAAATCACCTTCAGGTCATCCTGGGTCAGATTTCGCATTTTAGGGAAGATGTCAGAGCTTTGAGTGCTGGGATGGCGCTCGCTGATGGGTTCAAGCCCGTCGTAAGTGGTGGGGTTATTGATGTAATCCACTAGAGATTCCACATTGTCCCTGGGGGGAGTCGCCAACGCGAGGGTTTCAGGATCTAATCCAACGTTGGGGTCGGTTTTCGTCACGCCACCGACATGGCACTGGCCGCAGGCGTAGTTAAACAAGCGCTTGCCGCGAGATACCTCTTCTAATGACATCACGTAGGTATCGCCCGCCGCGTTATAAGGGACGGTGCGGGTTTCTTTGTCGAGTTCGAGTGCGATCGCCCTGTCGCCAAAAATTTGGAATGCAAACAACAGGGTGATCGCAAGCAGCCAAACGGTTCTCTTAAGCACAGACAAGGTTCTCCTTCCTTAAAGACATCAAAACAGGTCGCTCATTTATATGCAGCTAACAGCAATGCAACACAGCGGTGAGGCGCGAAGCCAAACTCCTCTCATATCAATATCATGCCATCGAATGGCGGCATTCCTAACGCTGATTTTAGAGGCGCTGCGATCACATAGTAGTTGAGAGTCGCATGGCGAAGTGCTAAGGAATGATACATTTCTGAGCAAGCTTGCCCTGTTAAGTCTCGTGTCTATCCGCACAGCTCTAATGTGTTGAGACTAGCTTGCTCAGGCTTTTGGTGAGGCTGTTGTACTGATTTAACGTCAGTTTGGGTTAAGAGGGTTTTGGCTTAGGGGCACGCCAAAAAAATAATGGTCTACTGATTGGGTTGTCTTCCTTTGGGAGACGTTGCACGTTGGCAAAGTTTGTCCAAAGGACAAACGACTTCGCTCAATTCTAGAACCCAATATTTCTGACTACAGTTACACGAATGTCTTGAGAACTCTGGTTTAGGGCGATCGCCCTTTTTCTAGGATGGCGATCGCCCGGCACATCCCAAAAGCTAGGGGTGGCAGTTTCCTAAAAACTACCACCCCTGAGCGTTCAGACTGATGTGAGTCGTTGACTGCACCGTCAGTGCGTCAACATAACAGGTCTGACTAAACTAGGCGTAACTCAGGATAGCCGGTCACAACTTCCTCAGACGTCATGGTTTCTCCTTCTGCCTGGGGCGTCCACAGCACTTCTAGTGCAAGCAGGCGATCGCCCGACACGGCACCCAACTGCGATAGGGCTTGGCGCAAATCAGCTTCAGAATTAATCGTCGGCAACTTGAGATCGCCCTGAGTCGCTGCTAGCAGCGTTACCACGATGTATTCACCCGGTTGGGTTTCTGCCAAAGCGGCTGCGCTACCCTCTACTTCTACAGCAGCGGCTTTCTGAAGTTGGTTGTTCACGTTCGACAACGTTTCGCCGCTGAACTTGCCCCGTTCCGCCAGCGCTAGCCGATTGAACTGCGTTTCAGCCGCGTTCAGATACGTTTTGCTAGAATCTGCTCCACCATAAGCCCAATATTCGGGGTGGCGCATGAGAGAGAGAGAGGTTTCTTGCAGCACTTGAGCCAGGCCTGCCGGGGAAGAGGTGTCTGCCTTCTCCGCAATACGGTTCAGATCAGCCTGCAGCTCACGCGCATCAGCCAGTAGGCCTACCTGCAATCGGGCAATCGAGACTGATGGGTTGCTCACATAGCCCGCCTCTTCAGACTCCGACCCATTTCGGAAGCTTCTGACCACGAAATTGGCAATGGAAATGAAGATGAGGATGGTGAACAAACTGCCAAAGCCACCTACCCCAAAGATTGGCATGATAAACGGGAAGCCAAAACCGCCACCCGGATACCCATACCCATACCCGCCACCCCCAGGAGGACGACTCGGCCGATAGGTGCGAGTTGGAGACGGTGCTCGAAACCCACCTCCCCCAATGCGGCCACCACCCCGAGCGGCCAACGCATCGCCTGCACTACCCAACACAAGGGCACCCACAAGGGCAAAGAGCAGGAGGGACTTGAACAGGGGTTTGATTAAATTGAGTAGTCTTTTAGGCATAGTCTCTTGCCCACATGAGCATAGAAGGTGAACGCTCTTCCGATTAAGGCTCTCGGCCTTCTGATCAAACTCCTAGCCAACAATGACGGGAGGATTGAACCAGGATTGATAAAGAGCCATTTGGAAAAGCAAGGAGTTCCCACTACGCTTAACGAAACGTTACATGAAAACGCCTTACTTATACTTTACCGTGTTCCCCTAATGGCTGCGAGTCAACTCAGAGTAGATTCTAGCGGGATCTCCGTACCCCCTAGGGCGGTCATGATCCGTCTGCAATGAACTGCAATTGTTTGATGGCAATAAAGCGCCAAGACTCAACACCCGCCGCCCACAATGGTGACAATTTCTAGGCGATCGCCCTCTTGAATCACGGTGTCATCCCAAAACTGACGGTGCAAAATCTCACCGTTGTACTCCACCGCCACCAGACGCGGATTCATCCCCAGCGAGATCAGCAGATCTGGCAAGGAACACTGGCTCAGGCACTGGTGTGCGTCGCCGTTTACCTGCAACGTCACGGGGGTTGAGTGAGATTGGGGTTGAGTCATGTCGCAATTATCGCAGTCGGCGTTTTCCCGTACAAGATCTCACTGCACTTTCAACTACAGCTTTTAGGATTCCAGTCCAAGTTTCAGTCCACGGCTAGCCTGCAAAGGCTTGGCTGATGCGAGTGACCTCATCCTCGGTCAGGCTCCAGCCTAAGGCTCCAGCGTTTTGCTCAGCTTGGCTCGACGATTTAGCACCGGGAATAGGAATGACGTTGCCTTGGGCGATTAGCCAGTTCAGCGCTACTTGGGCGGGCGTCTTGCTGTGGGCGTGGCCCACGTCCGTCAGCAGCTGCACTTGGGGCATGAGCTTCGTCAGCCCATCTTTGCTAAAGCGAGGGTTCAGTTGGCGTGCCCCTTGGGGCTTTTGGTAGTCGTCTGGCGTGTATTTGCCCGTCAGCAACCCTTGCGCTAGGGGACTGTAGGCCAGAATAGTGACGCCTAAGTTTTGCGCCGTTTGCAACACGCCATTCTGCTCAATTTTGCGCTCTAGCAATGAATACTGCACTTGGTTGACGGCCAACGGCACCCCACGCTTGGCTAGCAGCTCATGGGCTCGCAGCATTTGTTCTGCAGAATAGTTGCTAACCCCCACGGTTTGGATGCGCCCCTGCTTCACCTCATCGGCTAGAGCCTCCATTAAGGTGTCTTGTCCCATAAAAAAGTCGAATGGGGAATGCACCTGATACAGGGCTACGGAGGGCACCTGCAGTCGCTTCAGGCTGGCGGTTAGTGCATCGGAGACGGCGCTTTTGCCAAATCGCCAAGGCAGTGGAAAGTATTTGGTGGCAATGGCGATCGCCCCCTCCTGCTCTTTCATAAATTGCCCCAGCAGCCGTTCTGACTCGCCCAAGCCATAGACCTCTGCCGTGTCAAAAAACGGAACCCCGGCCTGTACGGCTGCTCGAAATGCAGCCCGCAAGGTGTCGGCATCATAGTCTTTGCCATAGCCCCAATACAGACTGTCGCCCCACGCCCAAGTTCCGATCCCCAACGCAGGAACCGTGGTTTGGGTGGGGCCAAGGGTAAGAGATTGGGGTGTGACAGAATGCATGGCGATGGTTGCCTTTCTTAAAGGACGGCTTTAAAAATTCTAAATATAGAAAGAATTGCAAGGCTAGCGGAGAGCGCCTCAACAAATCTTCATTATCTAGTGTAGCGATCGCTAGGCTGGTTGCCGTCTGCCTTAGTCCATAGTTTTTGGAGCAAGGTTCAGCGTGGCGCGATATTTCTTAGTGCGATGTCTCAGGATGACGCCTCAGTCCGGTTGCTTCTTGCCAATTGCGTCTGGGGTGGGATTAGAGGGCGGGTTGAGAGAAGGTGGCTGTGTGGGAAAAATGGGCGAGAAAAACCACCGCCTCAGAATCAGGAGCGATCGCCCTTTTTCTAAATTCACGAGAGTTCAATAGCGTTGTTTCAGCTCCGCGCCGTGAAGCTGAAATAATGCTGAACTGCACTGCCCGCGCACGGTTTAGGCGTTTGCCGAGCTGACGTTAAATTCATCAAATTGAGACGTGGGGCTTAGGGCATGTCATCAATTCCGACTAAAAGCCTTGTGCCATGGGATTGCCATGCCCGACTCAAAAACAGGCTAGGGGCTGTGACTATTGATTTTTGAGCCACCAACGGCTAATTGATGACAGCCCCTAGCGCAAGTCGCGCCCAAAGGGCAGCAGGCTCATTACCAGCAGCTTCATATGCTGTTGCGCAAAGGGAATGCCGACGATGGTGATTGCTAAAATCGCAGCGTGGATCAGATGGGCGATCGCAATTTCCCACCCAAACAGCACAATCCAAATCACGTTGAAAACCACCGTGAGGGTGTTGTCGTCAGCGCCGGGTTTCACCACTACCCGTTTGCCAAAGGGGGTGAACATTGAAAACCCTAGTTTGATGGCCTGGATGCCAAAGGGGATGCCCACAATGGTGAGGCACAGGCCCAGTCCGCCTACAATGTGCCCGACTCCGGTGATAAAACCACCAAAGATCAGCCAAATAATGTTGCCCAGTAAGTTCATAATCGTTCCTGAAATTCCTGACATATTAGAGTCATCATTATCTCGCGGGAGGGCGTTGCTGACCTCTATATCTGGGTCTAGGCTCAGCACTTCAGTTCAACCGAGCGCTGTTAAGGAATGTCCCCACGTCTGTCTAGACGGGCTGGTCCATCCTTGCCTGCAAGGTGTCCGGCTTAGATGCGACTTAACCTGCACCCTAAAGTCGTCCTAAAGTATAGAGATAGTCGATATGCTGAACTGTAGGCCTTTCTAGTAGCACTATGGCGACCCGCGATATTCCAGATCTGACGACCGCATCTCGGGCAGACAAAATGCCCAGCCTTCAACTGCTGACCATGCTGCGGTTGGGGCTGTTTCAAATGTCTTTGGGGATCATGTCGATCCTAACTCTAGGCGTGTTGAACCGTGTGCTCATTGATGGATTGGCGGTGCCTGCAATTGTCGCGGCTGGGGCGATCGCCATGCACCAGTTTGTGGCCCCAGCGCGAGTGTGGTTTGGGCAGTTGTCAGACACCAAAACGCTGTTTGGGCTGCACCGCACAGGCTATGTGTGGATTGGGGCTGTGCTGTTTACGCTGGTGTCATTTTTGGCGGTGCAAGCGACGTGGGGGCTAGGCGGTAGTTTGGAGGCGATTGGGGAATGGCGCTGGACGCTGCCGGTGACTGGCTGGACGGGGCTGCTGGGGCTGCTGTTTGCCATGTATGGTGTGGCGTTGAGTTCCAGCTCTACTCCGTTTGCGGCGCTGCTGGTGGATGTGTCAGACGAAGACGATCGATCGAAGCTGGTGGGCACGGTGTGGTCCATGCTGATGGTGGGCATTGTGATTGGGGCGATCGTCAGCGGCGGGTTGCTGCGTCAGCTCGATGCCAACGCCTCAATGGAGATGCTGCGGCCCCAAATCAATCGCTTGTTTACGGTCGTGCCGATTGCGGTTGTGCTGCTGGCGCTGATTGGGACTGTAGGCATTGAGCGCCAGTTTTCTCGGTTTGCCGTGCGCTCTAATATATCGGAGCGAGAGGATCAAATCACCCTAGGGCGGGCGCTGCGAGTGCTGACGGCTAGCCGTCAAACGGGTCTATTTTTCAGCTTTTTGCTGGTGATGACGATTAGCCTGTTTATGCAGGAGCCAGTGCTAGAACCCTATGGTGGCCAAGTGTTTGGCATGAGCTATGCCGAAACGACTATGCTCAATGCCTTTTGGGGAACAGGCACGCTAATTGGGCTGAGTTTGACTGGGTTTTTGGTGGTGCCTCGCTTGGGTAAGCAGCGCACGGCGCGGTTGGGCTGCTTTTTGGTCTCGGGCAGCTTTGTGCTGGTGATTTTGGCCGGGTTCACCGCCAACCCTACGTTGCTGAAGAGTGCTATTTTCCTGTTTGGGCTGGCCTCTGGGGTCACCACGACTGGGGCAATCAGCATGATGCTAGATTTGACAGCGGCAGAAACCGCAGGAACGTTTATTGGAGCGTGGGGGCTATCGCAGGCGCTAGCCCGGGCGATCGCCGTGGTGATGGGGGGCGGTGTGCTCAGCCTGGGTCGGCTGCTATTTCCGGCAAATGTGACGCTGGCCTATAGCGTGGTGTTTGTGTTGCAAGCCCTAGGGATGTTGCTGGCGGTGTGGTTTTTGGGCCGGGTGAATATTCAGGAATTTCGCGATAACTCACGACGGGCGATCGCCGCCATTCTCGAAAACGAACTGGACTAGTGCTGGGGAGTGACAGTTAGAGCAGACATCCACTAAAACCGCCGCTCAAACTGCAGCACGCCCCCGGTGCCGCCTGCGGTGTCATAAAAGCCCCGCAGTAAAAACTCATCGTTGATGCGGTAGCGCAGGTTGAACTGAGCGGGCACGTCAGCGGTCAACACCACCAGGGTTGAGGCCGAGATCGTGTTGGTGATATCGACACCCAGTTCTGATGCTAGCTCCAAACTCGAATTAGCACCCCCCTCAGCCACAACCGTTGGAAACAAGCGGAAATCGGTGAGTCCCACTGCATTGCTCACAAAGTTCTGCACGCGGGTTAGCACAGCAGAGCCAGCTAAGTTGGCGATCGCCAGCGTGCCGCTACCCTGCCCCAGCGTATCCACAAATCCCCCGCCCAACAGCACCACAATTTCGTTTTCGCTGCGACTGGGGCTGCTGGTCAGCTCCAAATTGTCAAAAATGCGGCTGGCAGGCCCCATCACCGATGCCCGCACCCGCACTGTGCCCACCTGTCCAATGTCGGTAATTGGGGTTTCGGCAATCTCGGCAGCCGCAAACGCAGAGGCGCTGCTACCGGGGATGCGGCTCACCTCTTGAGCGATAGTTTGCAGTTCCACATTGAGGAACGGATCGAGGCCCCGATTAGGGCTAAATTCGGCGCTGTTTTGCGCCCCGCGCACCAGACTGAATTGAGACGTAAACAGGTTAACCTGCCCCGCGGTGAGTCGAATTTCGCCGCTGGGGCGCAGGTCGTTGAGGGTGCCACCAATCAGCAGATCGCCTTGGGCGACAAAGTTAAGAATGGGGTCGAGGGTAATTCGCAGGCGATCGCCCAAGGTAATCCGCAGGTTCTCAAACCGAGGCGGGCTGGTAATCGCTTCGGGGTTAATCTCAGGCGGCTCAGGATTCACCGGCTGCGCCCCACTGGGCAACTCTACCCGGCCCCGGCTCAACATCATGTCACCACTTACAACGGGAGCCAGCGCCGTACCCGTAATCAGCAAATCGCCATCCACTTGGCCTTGATACAGACCCTTAAAATTCAGCACGAGCTGGTTTAGATCCACCGTCAAGGGATTTTCTGGCCCATTCCCAATCTGCACAAACTCATCGGGGTTAGAAATCGGCAACACGCCACTGGCAACCACCTGCCCTTGGCGAAATCGCCCTTCCAGCCGTTCCACATCCACCAGACTGCGGTTAAACTGCACCGTGCCTGAAACATCTGTCAACGGTTCCGGCAGTGACACCGCCGCAATGCTGGCACCCTCAAAGTTGGCACTGCCCACCACAATGGGCTGCGCTAGCGTACCCGTGACCGCTACATCAATTTCGCCATTGCCGCCCAACCAGGCGACCTGGTCATTGAATAAATTCAAAAGGGCCAGGGCGTCATCTCGAATACGGGCGTTGAGCACAATGGCGTCACTCTCAGGCTCCACCGCCATAAACGGGAAACTGTAAGGAATGCTGCCACTCACGCGCAGCGGATCTTCCTCCGCGAGCTGCATTTGTCCCAAAAACCGCAGCCGAGCATCGTCATAATTAAAGCGGGTGCTCACGTCGCGAATCGGAGTTTGATTCAAACGAGCGTTGACAATCGTCAACTCACCCAGCGCTTGAGGATTTTCGACGCTGCCCTCTAGCACTGCGTTTGCGTTCAACGAGCCTGTCGCATCCACCGGAAGCCGGAAAAAATCCCGAATGGCCTCTACGGGAACGTTTGCAGCCTCGAGCTGCCCCGACTGCTGATCGCCCCCGACGCGGCCTGAAAAGGTCAGAAATGACTCATCTGTTCGCAACTGCAGGGGCAGCAGTTCCACGACTCCATCCGTGAGGGAGCCATCGGCAATCACCTGATCGACTTGGTACTCTGCCCAAGTCCAGTCTTGCCCACGCAGGCTAAAGTCTGCCGCCACACCCGCCTGCTGAGAGCCTGAAAAATTAAGCTGCCCCGTAAACCGACCGCGCAAATCCCCCAGTTCAGGAAGGGCGATTTGCTGCTCTTGGGCCTCTTCTTGGAGCTGGAGGAGTGCCGTAATTTCGGCATAGCGCCGCAGCTGATCGATGAGTGGCGCATTGGGATCGCCCACGGGCTGCGGATCTACTGTACTTGCCAAGACGAAGGGTAGTCCTTCCAATCCCCGACCCACGTCGTCGATTCGGAACCACTGCAGCGCTGTCAGCACATCGTTGACTTCGCCTTGGTCAGCAACAATTTGTCCCTGATAGGTGGGGTTGGTGTCTAGGTTTGTGATGGCGGCTGCAATCAGATAGCGGCTGTTGTCGAACCGCAGTTCGGTGTTGGTGAGGCTGAGTTCATCGCCGCTATAGCGAAACTGAGTTCGCAACCCAGAGGCCACAATATGCCCGACGCCTGGTCGGGCAATGGTGAGATTGCCTGCCGCATCGAGGGTCGCCAAATTGATATCTAGGTTACCCGTGGCTTGCCCGGTGATGTTACCGAGCCCTACCTCAGGTGGCGGAATTAGGTTGAGGGCTGCAATGGGGAAGTTGGTGAGCTGTGCTGTGAGGCGATCGCCCTCGGTGCTCCCTTGGGCTACAGCATCTCCCTGCTGCACAAAAAAGAATTCAGGGCGGTTTTGGGCATTGAGCCGCGTGGCAATGCGATCGCGCTGCCCCCGCACATCCACATCTAACCCTTGATTGCCTGTGTATTGGATAGGGCCAGACAGGGGTTCAAACCGCTGCCGATTCACAATCAGGTTGGTTAACTGCAAGGTGCCTGCGGCGTTGGGCACTGAGGGTGTGCCGCTCACATTGCCCCGAAAGCCCGCCAACCCCACCACCTGCAGGTTTGGCGGGAGATCGACGGGCAGGCTTGCTAGCTCCACATCCTGTACATCCACATCCAGGTTAAAGCCAGGGAAGCGCGGGGCGCGGGGGCCATCGAGCTGAGCCAGCACAAAGCCGCTGGCAGAGACCCCCGGGCCAGTAGCTTGATCAATCTGCAGGCGATCGCCCAGCCACTGCACCGATGCCGTCAGCGGGCGCTCGAGCAGCGGCAGCCCTCGAGAAAATGCCACCTCGCCCGCGCCGCGAATGGCGCGGGGGCTTAGGTTAGCCAAGCTGCCGTTGAAACTCAGATCGCCATCAAACAAGCCCTGCAGATCGGGCGAAAACTGGCGCAGCAGCACATCGTTGGCAACGATATCGGCCTGCCACAGCCCTCGCTCGGCGTTGGCCTGCACAGTGACGGCGCCCCCTGCGATTTGGAGAGTGGCGTCGCTCACCCCCTGAATCGTGGTTAACCCTGGGGTTTGCAGGTTGCCGGTTAGATTGGCGCGGCCAGTGATGATCTGCCCTGTAATATTGGGCAAAAAAGGAGCGAGATCAATGCCGCTGGCCTGGGCGATCGCCTGCCACTGCCCTTCTTCTACGCTGCCATCTACGGTGAGCTGCCCGCCGTTCACCGCAAATTCTGCATCGCGGAACTGAACCCGATTCCCCACCGTGCTGATCTCGCCACTGCCGGGATAAGTGCCCTGAGCCGTGCGCCATTGGGTTTCGGTTTCAAGCTGATTGACGGGGCCGCTGGCGCGAATGTCAGCAGACACCGTTCCGATTCGCACGTCGCCCAAATTCAATCCATAGCCTTGAGCAATGGCGTCGGCGCCTACATCCCGCAGGGCCACTGTGGCCGAGAGTTCGCCAGTCTCGCCCAGGAGCAAGTCGCCCTGTCCGGTAATGCTGCCCCCAGTGCTGGGGGCGATCGCTAGATCCTCAATAAAAAGGCGATCGCCAAATAGGTCAAACCGCGTTTGAATTCGATCTACGGCGACCTGATCGACCTGCAGAGGACGGCTATTGTCTATCGTGCCGCGAATTCGAGGCCGCTCTAACGGCCCGGTCAGCGTAGCATTGCCATTCAGCGCACCCTCAATAGGAAAGGGCAAGTCTACCTGGGCAGTCTGCCAGATATTCTCCGTCAGCACATCCCGGACCCGTATCCCTAAGTCATACCCGTTGTCGAGATGCACCGTCCCGTTTGCCACGGCTGGCACTGTGCCATAGGTCGCGCGCACATTGTCAAGCGTGATCAGGCGTTCGCGAAACCGCAGCCGTCCATTGGCCCGACTAAAGGGCTGGGGGACGTTCTGCACCAACCCGGCTAAACCCTGAAACCGCACCGTGCCATCCAGCGATTCCAGCGTGTCGCCGTTAATTGTCAGCGTGAGATTGCTAAACAGAGTGCCCTCGTCCAGCGTGACGGGCACTGCCAGCAGCGCACTCACCTCATTGGCCGCTATCGCATCCGTCTGAATCAACACCCGAGTGCGCTGGGGATCAAGTTGAGTTTCGCCACCGACTCGCACCCGCCCGCCGCGCACTGAGGTCGCGTCTACGTCATACTTCACCAAATCACCGTCTTCGCGCAGCCGCACGCTGGCTTGCACATCGTCAAAGGTAACGGGTGAAGCCACCCCTGGATTCTCAGCCGCGCCTGGTTTGTCTGAGTCCTGCATGAGAGCCAGCGACGGCGCTAGGGTCAGGCGAGCATCGCGCAGCCGCACCCGCTCTAAATTAATGGAAATAGGCCCGTCAGGCCCATCTTGGGGTTGCAGTTGGGTTGTGATCCAGCGCCCGTCAGGCACCTGCGCTACATAAATATCGGCATCATCTAGGGTGACATCTAGATCAAGCTGGCGCGTCGTCAACACCTCTAGAGGATTAAAGTTCACCCTAACTGTGTCGATGGTGGCTCGGTCGCGATCGCTCGCTGTTGCAGGCAGCGCCGATTGCCCCAGGGTGACACCCGTGAACGAAATCGCTTCGATTGGCCCCAGTTCTACTGGGCGATTGAGGGTGTTGCTCAGCTGCGTCGCGATCAAGGGCACCAGCTCGAACCGGACAAAGTTGCGCACCCACAAGGCCCCGGTTACACCGCCCACCAGCACGACTGTGCCCACACCTAGACCGACCTGCCGCCAGACGCGACGGGAGTCTTCAGCCTTAGATCGAGGAGAGTTTCGATTGGGGTTGGGAGGGGTCGTCATTATTGCATTACTCGGCGCTGTTGACAGAAGAATGCGCCGCCGCGCTGAGAACGATTAAGCTGGTGGTTCCCGCAGGAATGTGGGGTGAGCCATGGATGCGATGCCTGTCGCGCGCTGCTCGATGATCGTGCAGAATGCTTCATGCCATGAACCTGCCCAGAGTTAGGAATTAACCTTGCTAGATTGATCCAAGCTAGATTGATCCAACGATACGGGCGATCGCCCATCAGATGGCATGATTGACCAATGCAGGGCGATCGTGGCCCGTCTTGCAAGACGGGCCAACATTCATGGCTCAATTCTGCGGAAGACAGCGCCAATCCCTTAGACTTTATCTCACATTTTTTTAATTTTCTAAAGGGCAGAACCCTTCGCGACTGTCCAATATTAATGTGTATTAATGTGGCTGTCCGAGACGGTAATGCGTTTTGTAAAAGCCCCGACTGAGAGGCGTTTGATCAGCCAGAGAGGCAAGCTCCTAAATCAATTAGGGATCACTAGGCTCTAATGCCATACATCAGCGTCGAATCATTAGACCCAGTTCGAGGCGTTAGTCAGAGGAGTTAGACGGAATATCTAGGGTTAAAGGTTCCGGCTTAGAGTCCGCATTCGATTCTGTCTGAATCATCGTTAGCTCAGTCAGGTTCGGTAATGCAATTTGCCGCTCTGCGGGTTTAACGTCTGCTGCTCGTTCTGGATTCTCGACCAGTTCTTTAGCGGGCTGTTTCAAATCGAGAGGCAAAGCCAAGGGGGTGGGGGTCTCGATCCAGCAGTTGGCGACAGGCAAGGTCTCTTCAAGATCGCCCATTGGTCGAGGAATCACCATCACCGCATGAAGTTCGCCAATGCGCTCGGCTTCGTGGATGCCAGCTTCAATGGCGATCGCCACATCTGACACGCGCCCTCGAATAATGGCGGTACAAAGCCCGGCCCCAATGGTTTCACAGGCCGCTAGATGCACGTCTGCGGCCTTCAGCATGGCATCGGCAGCACCCACCATCGCCGGATATCCGCGCGTTTCTAATAGCCCGATCGATTGATTGCTCAGTCGGCTAAAGCCGCGATCCGACACATATTGCGCTAATCGGCTGCCAATGGGCAGCACCGCATCCAAGTTCGGTGATGGGCGCGAAATGAGCGACTGTGACACATACTCGCCATACTTTTGAGCAGTCTCAAACCCGGCTTCGACCGCTAGCCGCACCTCTGCTAGATTGCCCCGCACCACGGCTGTGCAGTAACCATCACCAATCTTTTCATAACCAACAAGCTCTACACCTGCTGATTTCAGCATCATATCCGCCGTACCCACAATCGCCGGAAAGCTACGGGTAGACACCATGCCAATCGCAGTCCCAAAATAGCGATCGGGCTGGAGCGGCTCAGTGGCAACCATGTCTGGGGATGTAGCGCCAGTCTCCGATGCATCCATCTAAGACTCTCCTTGGCAGGGACGATCAGCGGACTGCTGCGGCTCAACCCACTCGGCCATCAGCGCCTCCCGGTGGGGAAACAACATCGCCAGAAGGCGATAAAACTCAGCTTTGCCATGCACAGGCGCAGACGCCGGAGGAAGAGAGGGCGTCTGCATCGGCACCGACGTTTCGGTCGCAGACAGAGGATTGAGATTAGGTGCGCTTGCATTCCACGCACCTGAGGGGTCTGATGAAGTAGCCCAACGGGGGGCAGACTGTGTTGCATCCGTTAGACCGAGGTCAGCTGAACCATTGAGCGTCGCTGAATCAGCCGCTAAATCAATAATAGTAGCCTCAATTTCGCTGCAATCCAGCTCTGCTAAACAGAGCGACCCAGCTGAAATAATATCCCCTGCGGCTATGTTTGGGTTGTAGATCGTGGTCATAGCACCTACACAAGCTTGTGCCCCAATCTTACCACTCCCAATCAGAAGCACGGCAGCCCCTAGAGTAGCGTCCGCCTGCACTTCCATATCTCCCCCCATCGCCTGCAGCACTGAGCCGCGTCCAATGCAGACTCCTTCAGCAACGGTAAGCTGACACCCCACCGCCGCTAGGAGATGGACATCAGGGGCGATCGCCGCTCGTCGATGAACCGTTACTGTTCCCCCGCCCCATTGCTGGCCGTCATTGACGCCCCGTTGCGGTGCACTATGCACAACCTCAAAATCTCCCGTCCTTAGGGACGCTGAATAATGACCTCACCGACTCGGCGTTTCGAGCGTGTATCCACACCATACATCCGCACATAGTTTCCTCGGTTATCCTGCATGCAGCGCTCCAGCATCGCCAGCACATCGGCATCGTTTCGCCCGTCAATCACCCCACAGCTCTGCCAAGAACTCGTCTGGAATCGCCGCTTATCCGCATACTCCGCTGCGACACGGTGTCCTTGAGACAGCAAATCACGCACCTGATGCACCACCTCATTGCTTAGCCTTCCTCCATTAGGAGCTTCATAGCTGCTACTACGCTGGCTGCTAGCAGGGCTGCTGTAGCTTGATTGCCCGGACGATCCATAGCTGCTGCCGCTGCTGTAGCTGCTGCCGCCAGAGCTCCCGTACGAAGAGCCATTGCTGGGCTTCTCACCAGGACGCTGAATAATTAATTCCGTCACACGCCGTTTATGCTTTGGATCGATGCCAAACATGCGCACATATTCCCCAGAATGCTCAGCCAAACAATTTTGCAGTGCAGACATCACGTCCGACTCGCGGTTGGCCTCAATCGGAGAACAAGTGTACCAGGAGCTGGTCTGAAAGCGCCGCTTGTCGGCGTGCTCTGTGCCAATGCGGAAGCCTTGCGACAGCAAAAACCGAATTTGATCAGAGGCTTCGGCTAGGGCATTGCTGCTGCCATGACGACTAGAAGGCTGACCACTATGACTGCCACCGTAACTAGAGCTGCTACTGTGGCTAGAGCTACTCCCATAGCCAGAACTGCTCGCCGTGCGGTTGGAGCTAGGAGCCGAGTCTCCAGGACGCTGCACAATCATCTCCGCCACTCGCCGCCGCTGCTTCGGATCAATGCCAAACATGCGCACATATTCCCCGGCATGCTCGGCCAAACAGGTTTCTAGAGCCGCGAAGGCCTCTTGCTCTCGGCTAGAGACAACTGGAGCACAGGAATACCAAGAGCCCGTCTGGAACCGACGAGCGTCGGCATGTTCGGTTCCGATATGGTATCCCTGAGCGAGCAGGCGGCGAATGTGTTCTACAACTTCCGGGTTTAAACGCATGGTAAGTATCTCTGAATTGTAGCTAGAACGACGAGAAGCTTCGGACTCGGAGGAGGCAGCAGAAGGCGCGAATGAAGGAGCTGAAGGGCGATCGGCAGAATCCTTGGTTGCTACCCGCAGCGCTTCCCCAACTCCTACAATGTGCGTGGTGAAATGAACGTCAACCGAGCGCACATCGGGTAGGCGATCGGCGTCTTGCTGCGTTGTAATGACTGACCCCGAGGGCACAAACTTGCCGGATGGAATTTCCACATCCTGAATCAAGACATGCATCATTACGATACATCCATCCCCCACGCGGGCATTGAAAATGGTAGACCGGAAGCCTACAAAGCAATCATTGCCAATGTAAGCGGGGCCGTGAATCAGCGCTAAGTGGGTAACGACAGTATTTTGCCCAATCCAAACTGAATAGGGCTGGTCATCATCCCCAGCGATTTTTCCCTGGGCCAGCCCATGAACCATGGCGCCGCCCTGGATGTGGCTACCCTCTCCAACGTAAAATGGTGTGCCTTCATCTGCTTGAATAGAGGCACCAGGGGCGATCGCCGCATTCGCTCCAATCACCACCTCTCCCGCCAGCAATGACGCTGGATGTACAGACGCAGTGCTGTGAACTTGCGGCGTCCCGACGGACATAGACGATGAAGCCATAACTTTGGTGGGAGTAGCACTACTCAGGGCTACCATGCCAGCACTCCTTGATGTGTGAGCGTGTACCAAATCTGCAAGATAGTAGATCTCGCCATCGCTCAACCTGTGCGCAATATCACAATCTCGAACTCGTGATCACAAACGTATAGAGGTAAGTCAGAGGTGTCCGTCAAATTCGCAAGTTCGCTTAATAAAGTTGGCTCAAACTAATTGGGTCGGCATCTTTTAGAGAACCATCCCAGATCTGTCCAACAACTCAGCAAAACGTTGCTTACAACCTGTTGCTTACAACCTCTAGTTCAATGGCTAGCAACTCTGCATAAGTGACACAGTCTGCATAATTGCTTGATGAATCAGGTCAAACAGAATACTAGTGCCTGCTGTACTGCATACCTTAGAGCATTCAATAAAACACTCAGCAAGCTTAAATTAATAGTCCAGAGGTAGGTGCTATCTAGGCATTAAGCTTAGAAATCAGCAGGGCTAGTACTCTTCCTCGCGCTTGCTATACAGAAGACCGGTATCCATACTAACTGTATCAATGATGCCAATCACCAGCGCATCCAAAGGACGATTCGCAGAACTGGGGGACTGCCGTGCTGCACTCCCCCGGCTGACAAGCACCCACTCATTAATCCCCGCACCGACACTGTCGGCAGCAACCTCAAACTCAGGGCGCAAATTTCCTTGCTCGTCTACATATTGCAAGACCAGAAATTTGACGCCCGTAAGGCTAGATTCTTTGTGAGTGCTTACAACTGTTCCGCACACTTTAGCAATCTGCATCAGTGTCTATCGGCTCATGGGGCGAATGCCGCTAACGCTCTCGCGGAACGCTTCTACTGCTTCGGTATAGCGAATGGGCAATACGTACTCTAGGTTCTCATGAGGACGCGCAATGATATGGGTCGAGAGAACTTGCCCTCCATTCACCCGCTTTACGTTCTCAATACCAGCTGCAACTGAGGCTTGCACTTCAGAAACATCGCCTCGAACAATCACTGTCACACGGCCTGAGCCGATTTTTTCGTAGCCTACTAACGTGACGCGGGCAGCTTTCACCATTGCGTCTGCTGCTTCAACAACCGCTGGAAAACCCAGCGTTTCTACCATTCCTACTGCAATTGCCATTATTGTTTCCCTTCCAAAATATCTAACTCTGACTCTGAAATGCTGAAGCGAATTGCGCTCTGCTTACCTTCTGCAAACGAAGCTAGCGGATACGCTGCGGCAGCTTGGCAGGAAGCCTGAGCCTGAACAGTGCACTAATTCAAGCACCTGACGATGTTTTGGCAATCGCCGATAAACGAGCAAATTGGAAGGGCTCTCAACAACAGCTACAGATTCACTGCTGCTAGCACCCTCACCAAATGACCTATCAACAGGATTAAAATTAACTCAGAGAATTCGTGATCTCAGAGAATCAATTCGGTGCGCTATGACCCAAAACAGCCCTGCCACACAGCAGAACTAAATTAGCAAGCGAACATCCTGAACATAAGCGACGATAAGCAACCAAGACATCGCTTGAGAACACTCAGTGTTGTATTCATTTGCTATCTAGCAAACATTCGCGAACATTTAACAAATATTCATGAACAAAAACACTCAGCATCATTGCAGTGACTTGACCATATGTCTAATTATCCAATTGCACGTCTGATTGCTTGACCAGTACTATCAATTCAACACTCATTCTGCACCTTTTGGGCAATATTCATGCCGCCAAGTCTGCAAAACGCTTCGTGAATCACCTTAGAATTCCCAACACCTACATTACTAGTGTGGGGTATTCTTTGGCAATATAAATCAAGGTAATTGTTTTTATATTATCTATAATCTCAGGTTATCTGATCTCAGGTTATCTGAGCGATGGCTGGTCTTTTGGTCAAAGGCTGGGCTTGCCCCTTCTGTAGGCTGGCTTGAATCAGGGATCAGGGATCGTTCTGAGCCTAGGGCCGAGGCACTGAGAAGGAGAAAGGGAGGATCTTGTACACCTGCTTCTTTTCTTATGCTGATGGGGCGGGGGCCTGGATTGCCGACGAACCCAATGAATGGGGAATATGTGGGATTAATGCACGTGCTGACTATAATTCTCAGAATGTAGTAATTTGATTCGCTTTATTGATTCTGGTCTCGGAATGTCAAGCTTTATTTCGCTGGTTATTAGGTTGAGCACTTTATAGCTTTGAAGTTGAGATTTTGTGTTAGAGGATTCCATGCAATTGACAATTGCATGGAATCCTCTAACACAATGTCACAAAGCCTTGTATTCAACCGGACGATCTAATCATTTAGAGACCTGGAATGGTAGGATACTGGTTAAGAAACGTTTACATGAAAGCCTGAAATGCCCTGGTAGTACCGCATTGGCCGGGATAAGGAAGGATGAGTTGAGAGGGGCGATCGCCCTTTAGTCCTCGTATGCTGTGATGGATAAACTGCTGAGGCTGCGGGCTCACGAATTTGAATCTAGACTACTTTGTGATGGAGAGCTTTGGTAAGGCAGGCAGGTGTCTGCTGCCATTGGCGGGAGATTTCCAGCCAAAACCAGCCAAAAGTTTTGCAATGTGCATCGTTTACGTTTGAATAAGCAATAAGCGAGTTGGAGCGAGTTGGGGCAAGCAGGCTCAAGCCGCAGAACATTGTCGTAGCAAGCAAGTGTGGTCGGATCTAGAGGGTCAAGGGGCAAATGACTGAGTTTCTAGTAGATTCGAGTTGGTGGGTTCCTGTCTACGGGGTGCTGGGTGCGGTTGTTACTCTGCCCTGGTCGACTGGGCTGATTCGTCGCGCTGGCTCTCGACCGGCTGCTTATCTCAACATTGTGATGACCGTGGTGGCGCTGCTGCATTGCGTCATTTTGTGGACAGATTTATGGGATTTGCCTGCTCTGCATGTCGATATCCCTTGGCTTAAGCTATTTGACCTGAACCTTTACTTCTCCATTGAGCTTTCGCGAGTGAGCTTGGGGGCAGCCGTATTGATCACGGTGCTCAGTTTGCTGGCACAGTTTTTTGCGCTGGGATACTTGGAGAAAGATTGGGCACTCGGGCGATTTTACGCGCTGATGGGTTTTTTTGAAGGGGCAATGACCGGCATTGCTCTGAGTGACTCGCTGTTTTCTAGTTACGCGCTGCTAGAAATGTTGACCCTATCCACTTACTTATTAGTGGGCTTTTGGTATGCTCAGCCTCTTGTGGTGACGGCAGCGCGGGATGCCTTTTTAACCAAGCGTGTCGGAGACTTGTTGATGCTGATGGGGGTGGTGGCTCTCTCGGCGATCGCCGGAACGCTTGATTATGCTGAGTTGACGGCTTGGGCGGAGACGGCAGAACTTGCTCCGCTGACGGCAACTCTGCTGGGATTGGCATTGTTGGCAGGGCCCATCGGCAAATGCGCCCAGTTTCCGCTCAACCTGTGGCTAGACGAGGCAATGGAAGGGCCTAGCCCAGCGTCAATTTTGCGAAATTCTGTCGTGGTGGCCTGTGGCGCCTATGTGCTGATTCGAATGCAGCCCATTCTGTCGCTGTCACCTGTCGTATTGACAACGCTAATGGTTGTCGGCGCGATTACTGCGATTGGGGCGTCGCTGGTTTCTATCGGGCAAATCGACATTAAGCGAGCGCTATCACACACGACAAGCGCTTACCTGGGGTTGGTCTTTTTGGCCGTGGGGATGCAGCAGGATGAGGTGGCGCTGATGCTGCTGTTTGCCCATGCGCTGTCAAAGGCGCTGCTCTATATGAGTGTGGGTTCAGTAACCTTGACGACGAGCACCCAAGACTTGACAGAGATGGGGGGACTAGGCTCTCGGATGCCGGCCACGTCTCTGGCGTTTGCGATTGGCAGCATCGCCATGGTGGGCATGGTTCCGTTTGGCGGGTTTTGGGCTATGCAGATCTGGGCGGAGCGGGTCACGGTCGGGGCACCCGGGCTATTGTTGATTTTGCTGCTCGTGAATGGCCTGACAGCATTCAATCTAACGCGGGTATTTGGACTTGTGTTTGCTGGAGAACCCCAGGCCAAAACGCGTCGGGCTCCTGAAGCGCCTTGGGCAATTTGCTTGCCGATGGTCTCGCTAATTGTGATGTGCTTGCTGGTGCCAGTCATGCTATTGCAGTGGGAGTTGCTGCCCAGCTTGGCGAGTGTGCGATCGCCCCTGAGCCTAGCTATCATCGGCTCAAGCGTTGTGGGGTTTGGGTTTGGGGCGTTTATCTACCTTAATCCAGCGTTTGAGCACCCCCTGGGGCTGGGGTGGAAATCGATGCAAGACATCTTGGCGCAAGACTTCAGGACTGATCAGCTGTATCGGGTGACGGTTGTTTTTGCAGTGCGCCGAGGGGCGCGATTAGCCGCCTGGTTTGACCGCTATGTGGTTGATGGCATGGTCAATCTGATCGGGGTCGCGTCAATTTTTGGCAGTGAGAGCCTGAAATACACCATTTCGGGTCAATCTAAGCATTATCTATTGACTGTAGTTATCGGCGTCATTCTGGGGATTGCGTCGCTAGGCTGGCTGTTTTAATGGGCGAACGAACGAGGCAGGAACGTTAAGATGCTGAGTATTCTGATTTGGCTACCCGTATTAGCAGGATTGGCGATCGCCTGTTTACCAGAGGCGATCATGACCCCAACTCGCAGTCGCCAGGTTGCGATGGCGATCGCCCTAGTTATTTTGGGTTGGACGGGTTATCTGTTGACGCAGTTTGATGTCCAGAGTGCTGGGCTACAGTTTCAAGAATCGTTCGACTGGATTGCACCCCTAGGGTTGAGCTATCGGTTGGGGATGGACGGGCTATCGCTCCCCCTGATCGCCATCAACAGCCTGCTGGTTTATATTGCGCTGTACTGCAGCGATGTCAACCTGATTCGCCCTCGTCTGTACTATTCCCTGATGATGCTGCTTGCGGCGGGTGTGGCCGGAGCCTTTTTGGCGCAAAACCTGCTGCTCTTTTTCCTGTTTTATGAAGTGGAACTGATTCCGCTTTATCTGATGATTGCCATTTGGGGCGGGTCGCGCCGGGGCTATGCTGCCACCAAGTTTTTGATTTACACCGCGATCTCGGGTGCGCTAATTTTAGCGGCGTTCTTTGGGTTGGCGTTGCTGAGCGGCAGCTTTAGCTTTGACTATGAGCAGCTGCAGAATCTAGAACTGCCGATGACGACCCAGTTGATTCTGCTGGTGACAATCGTGGTCGGCTTTGGCATCAAGGTTCCAATTGTGCCGCTTCACACGTGGCTACCCGATGCCCATGTGCAGGCGCCTACGCCTACCTCAGTGCTGCTGGCTGGGGTGCTGTTGAAGTTGGGCACCTATGGCCTGCTTCGCTTTGGGCTGCAGCTCTTGCCGGATGCCTGGCGAGTTATTGCACCGGCGCTGGCGATCTTGGCGGTGGTGAATGTGCTGTATGGCTCGTTTGTGGCGATCGCCCAAACCGATATGAAAAAAATGGTGGCTTACAGTTCTGTCGGTCATATGGGCTATGTGATGCTGGCGGCAGCGGCGGCCACGCCTCTGAGCATCGCTGCCACCATTGCCCAAATGATCAGCCATGGGCTGATTTCGGCGCTGCTCTTCTTGTTGGTGGGCGTGGTTTACTCCAAGACGGGTACTCGTAATGTCGATGTCTTGCAGGGATTGCTCAATCCTGAACGAGGCTTGCCGCTGATTGGCAGCTTGATGATTGTCAGCGTCATGGCAAGCGCGGGCATTCCCGGTATGATCGGGTTTATCGCGGAATTTCTGGTCTACCGCAGCAGCTTTCCGATCTTTCCAGTGGCGACGCTGCTGTGCATGTTGGGGACTGCGCTCACAGCCGTCTATTTTCTGAACTTAATCAATCGCTCCTTTTTTGGACGGCTGCCCGAAACCTTTGCCAATCTGCCTGCCATTTATTGGAAAGACCGCATCCCCGCATTGATTGTGGTGGCATTGGTGATTGCGTTCGGGCTACAGCCCGGCTGGATCATCCGCTGGAGCGAGCCCACGAGCCTGGCTTTGGGAACGCTGGGCGATCGCTCCACCACGACAGCTTTCGTGGAAGCAAATCCCCTGACGCTCCCGCTGTCTGCGCCTGCGCTGGTAGATTAACCTCAATCTTCTACATTCAATGCACTCACCGTTCTAGTAGACCTTGCGCTATGACTACCCTGACGCCCTCTACTCCCGTGCCGACTGCTTTAAGTGCGATCGCCGAACGACTTGAGAACGGCGGAGCACTGCTGCCTGATTCACCAGAAAATCTGGTCGAAGTGGTGGGTGTGCTCAAGAGCTATGCGGTTGTGCTAGACGCCTATTCCATTAACCTCAACTACATCGCAGAACATCAGTTTCTGGTGCTGTTTCCGTTCTTTAAATATATGAACGGAGACGTCACCGCAGGCAAGCTGATGCGCCACTGGCTGCATCAGCGAATTAACTACGAGTTTGCTGAATACTGCATGAAGGCCATGTTTTGGCATGGCGGTGGCGGGCTAGACGCCTACCTCGATACTGAGGAATTTCGGACTCGCGCGACCGCAGCAATTCAGGCAAAGCTCAAGGGAAATCTGATGATGCGCGGCATTAACCAGCTTTTCCCCCAGTTTTTGCTAGAGCAAATTCGCCAGCTTTCTTTCTATAGCGGGCTGGGGCAGTTTTGGCGGGTGATGAGCGATATGTTTATGGTGCTGTCCGATCGCTACGACGCAGGCGACATCACCTCCATCGCTGATGTGGTCGATCACATTAAGCAAGGGTTGGTAGACAACGCGGCAATGCCCATTACCTATGCCGTCACCATTGAGGGCGATCGCTACGAGATCATACCTGCAACTGCTGGGCTTACCTTTCTGATGGATACGGCCGTCCCTTACGTTGAGGCTGTGTTCCTCCGCTCCTTTCCCTTCTTTGGTACAGTGTCCTACAACGCGCAAGCTCAACAGATTCCGCCAGAACAGGCAGATTTTTCCTACGGAGTGCTGTTTGCCGATCCGCTCCCGACCGGTGGGGCAGGCATTCCCCCCACCTTGCTAATGCAGGATCTCACCCACTATCTTCCTGACTACCTCCGTGCCGTTTATGCTGGGGGGCTGCGGGGCAATGGGGATTTACGGGTCAAGATCAACCAAAGCTTTCAAAAGTCTATGTTCTGCGTAACGACCTCCGCTATTTTGGGATTGATGCCTCATCCGCTGACCACCTCTCAGCCTCAAGAACAGCAAGCCAATCGCGAATTTATAGACAGTTGGTTAGCACGGCTAGAACCGTCTGCACTCCTGCGAGTGCAAACGCCCCAGTCCTAACGGCGCTACTAAATTACGGCATAAATCTGGGTACAGCCGAGCGATCGCCCCCGCCGGAGACGGTAGATGCCTGATTCATACCTACCTCCAAAAACGTCCAGTTTCGCAAATGCCTAGAACCGTTTTGCCTGCGTCGCAGGCAGAACAACTGAGCCTTATTTCAGACCTGTGCTGCTGAGCAAAATCAGGCTATCGAACTCACGTGTCAACACCTGTTCTCTGGCGGTTCTACTTTAACGCCAGTTCGGGTTAAGAGGGCTTTGGGGCATCCCAAACTCAGGTTACTTTAGAACCGCCTAACGTGATACACGCTACTGCAACGAACCTAGAACGGGGCTCGTTATTGTATGCTAGGATTAACTGCCTGACCCAAATTGTGTCGGATGCTGTGTTGTGCGTGCCCAATATGACGGAAAACAGAGCGTTACGAGTACTGCTCTTTGATGATAGGGTTTGCCTACCGGAACCTCTAAATGCTTGACACGGCCCGCATAAACCCATCCACGCTATGAACCCCGTAAACTCAAGGAGACAGTGATTTAAGCATGGTTAAGCTGCGTTTAAAGCGATATGGCAAAAAATTTGAAGCGAGCTACCGCATTGTTGCTATCAATAGCACCACTCGTCGGGAAGGTCGCCCACTAGAAGAATTGGGTTATTACAACCCCCGGACAGACGAAGTCAAGCTTAATGTCGATGCAATCGTGCGACGCCTCAATCAGGGCGCTCAGCCGACCGATACGGTGCGCCGCATATTTGAAAAGGCGAATGTGTACGAGCAACTTAAGGCCTAGAAGGACAACCAGTTCTGATCGCCTCATCCATATTGTTATTGTTGTCGAGCACATTGTTGTCGAGGTTTGGTCACGCCTACCTCATGCATCTTTAAGTCCCCTTGCTCGTTGCGGCGCTTCACCTGATTGCTCAGTTCTGCCAGAGTTCGCTTATGGTCTGTGTTAGCCCCCTCTGCCCATGACTGTGTCTGACAGCCCAGACTTCAAAGCATTGGTGCAATTTCTAATTGCGCCGTTTCTCGATAATCCAGAATCTCTCAAGGTAGATTGTGAAGTGTTGCCGCGCACATCAAGAGTGATGTTGCGCGTAGCATTTGACGGAGAGGAAAAGGGGCGGGTGTTTGGGCGAGGCGGGCGCAATATTCAGGCCATTCGTACTGTGCTGCAAGCGGTTGCAACGTTGTCGGGCTACACGGTTCATCTGGATGTGTATGGCAGTACTTCGTCTCGGGATGGGGATGGGGATGAGGCGAGAACCCCTAGCCGACGCCCGATACCGCGACGCCCTCCTCAACGACGTGATTCGCCCAGCCCTTAATTTGGTTTGTTAATACACCCTTTATGGGAAAGGCATTTACAATTTCACTGCCTAGTCTGGAGAGTGCGATCGCCCTAGCCGGGTCTCACGAAGAGAACCTGCGGCAGCTTGCACAGTTGACTGGGGCAACTGTCGTACTGAGAGGGCAAGATCTACTAATTTCTGGCACGGAGTCGCAAATAGAACAAGCTGCTCTATTGGTGCGATCGCTCGAGCCCTATTGGGGCGAGGGCAAGCCCATCACAGGGGTTGATATTTTAACCGTGCGCCACGCGTTAGATACTCGACAGCAAGACGACCTGCAGCAGCTTCAGCGAGATGTGTTGGCGCGCACCCGACGCGGCGAAGAAATCCGCGCTAAAACGTTTCGACAGCGCAAATATATTCAGGCGATTCGCAGCTATGATCTGACTTTTTGCATTGGCCCTGCCGGTACAGGAAAAACCTATCTAGCGGCAGTGCTAGCGGTGCAAGCGCTGCTGGCAGGGGAGTTTGAGCGGCTAATTTTGACCCGTCCAGCAGTAGAAGCCGGGGAGCGATTAGGCTTCTTGCCTGGTGATTTGCAACAAAAGGTCAATCCCTATCTGCGACCGCTCTATGATGCGCTCTACGAGATGGTCGATCCAGAAAAGATTGCTGGGCTGATGGAGCGGGGGGTGATTGAAGTCGCACCCTTGGCCTATATGCGGGGGCGCACCCTCAATAACGCCTTTGTAATTTTGGATGAGGCCCAGAACACCACGCCCGCTCAAATGAAGATGGTGCTGACGCGCTTAGGATTCAAGTCGCGCATGGTGGTAACAGGCGATGTCACGCAGACAGACCTTCCCAGTCATCAAAGTTCAGGATTGGCGATCGCCTCTCGTATCTTGCAACATGTAGAGGGCATCGCCTTCTGTCAACTCACTAAACACGATGTCGTACGGCATGCCCTCGTGCAGCGTATCGTCGCCGCTTACGAAACCTACGAAGCCTAGACAAACCCGAATAGGGCGCTAGTCTAGGGCGTGTCATCAATTTCAATCAAACGCCTGATGCTATGAGCGTTGCCACGCCCGACCCAAAAACCAGACTAGGGGCTGTGACTGTTGATTTCTGGGATATTATATCAATTCCAAAAATTTGGGCTACAAATGGGGGGCAAGGAGGCTTCGCCCCCTTGTGGAGAACTGAGTTCCCCACCCCCTCCTCAAACAATCCGTCGTTCTGATTTAGAGAATTGATATTAGAGGCTAGCTTTACTCCTGCCGAAATCCGAAGAAACAAAGTTCATGGGTAAGGATAAAACTCGTAATGAGCCGCACGCAATGCATACGGCTCATTACGAGTTTTAGGCACTGCACGTCTCCATCAGTTTTGTGGATTGAGGCGATTGGCAATGATCGCCACGGCAAACATCGGCAGCGATACCGCCACACAGAGCAGCAACTGGCCCAAGTTGAGCGGCGTTGTGGAAAATAGGAAGTTCATCACACTCCACTGACTAAAGATGAACTGCAGGACAATCGCCGCCAAAATGCCATATCCAATCGCGGTTGCATCCCCAAGGGCTACGGACACTCCCCGCAGCCTCGCCGCCACTGTCGCCCAAAACTGGCTAATGCTCAGCAAGTAGATAATCCGCCCCGCCACCAGCGCTTGAATTGCCATCGTCCGTGCTAGATCAACATCGTCAGTCGACTGGCGCACCCACTCAAACATGCCAAAAATCAAAATCCAGTTAAATACTGAGATCAGCGCGATGCGCTTTAGCAGATGCTTCGATAGCAGCGGCTCATTGGGGCGCCGGGGTGCTTGGCTCATCAAGTTATAAGATTTGGGCTCAAACGCCAGCGGCACCGTCATGGCAATGGAGTTGACCATATTGAGCCACAGCACTTGCAGTGACAGAATGGGCAGCACATCGCCCCGCCCGATCAGCACGCTCAGCAAAATGGTCATCGACTCGCCGCCGTTGACCGGCAGGATGAAGGCGATCGCCTTCATCAAATTGCGAAACACTGTTCGCCCTTCCTCTACCGCCGCCTCAATAGACGCAAAGTTGTCATCGGTCAGAATCATATCGGCGGCTTCTTTGGCGACCTCCGTCCCGGCCCGGCCCATCGCAATCCCAATATCTGCCTGCTTCAAAGCCGGGGCATCGTTTACCCCGTCTCCTGTCATTGCTACCACGTGCCCTCGCGACTGCAAAGCCTCCACTAGGCGCAGTTTTTGCTCAGGGGCCACCCGGGCAAATACTGCTCCATCCTGAACGGCGTTGACCAGCGCTTGGGAATCCATCTCCGCTAAGTCTCTGCCGGTATAGGCTAGCACTTCATCCCGCTGACTTAGACCCATACGCTCGGCGATCGCCGCTGCGGTTACTCGGTGATCCCCCGTGATCATCTTCACCTGAATCCCCGCTGTTTGGCAGGCTTTAACGGCGGCGATCGCCTCTGCACGGGGTGGGTCAATCATCCCCTGCAAGCCTAAAAACACCAGCCCAGATTGAATAGCCTCATGATCGATTTGATTAGCAGACGTGGATTTGGTCGCAAACGCTAGCACCCGCAGCCCCCGCGACGCCATGTGCTCTGCCTGCAAAAAAATGTCGTCTGCATCAAGGGCAACCTCTGAGCCATCCGCCATCCGTATCCGCTCACAGCGCGCCACCACAGCTTCAGTCGATCCTTTGACAAAGAACTGGCGCTCATCGCTGGCCGTGTCGCGGTGCAGCGTCGCCATGTACTGAAACTCTGACTCAAATGGGAGGATATCTAGACGAGGGTAAATCTGACTGAGATCAGCGCGAGTATAGCCCGCCTTGCGAGCCGCCACCAGCAGAGCCCCCTCCGTAGGGTCGCCCACAACAGACCACATGTGCTCTTTCTGTTCCAGTTCTGAGTCATTGCAGAGCATCCCCGCCATCAGACACTGGCGCAAGGGCAGCGCCATCTGCTGTTGCGAAAGGGGTCGATCTTCGCCGTCTCGCAGCTCTCCTTTGGGGGTGTACCCTTCCCCGGTTAGCCCATAGTGGTGCCCTCCGGCAAAGATGGTTTGCACCGTCATCTGGTTTTCCGTCAGCGTGCCGGTTTTATCAGAGCAAATCACAGTAGCGCTGCCCAGGGTTTCTACAGCGGGCAGCTTGCGCACAATGGCGTGGCGGCGTGCCATTCGCGATACCCCAATCGCCAGGGTGATGGTGACCACGGCGGGCAAGCCCTCAGGAATGGCACTCACCGCTAGCGCCACTGCGGCCTCAAACATGGCGATGGGGGTATTGCCATAGCCTAGCCCCACCACAAAGGTAAACGTCGCCACCGCCAGAATGGCGTAGAGCAGGGTTTTGCTGAAGCGGTCAAACTTGCGCGTGAGCGGCGTTGTGAGGGATACATTTTCCTCCATCAGTTTAGAGATGCGCCCGGTTTCGGTGTGGCGCCCGGTGGCGATCGCCACGCCCTCCCCCTGGCCTACAGTGACAAAGCTGCCCGCATAGGCCATGTTGAGCCGCTCGGCGAGGGGCGTGTCTTCCTCTAGAAGCCGTGCATCAGATCCGGCACGCTTCTCTACCGCAACAGATTCTCCCGTTAAGGCAGACTCATTGACTTGAAAGTTGCGGCAGTGCAGCAGGCGTAGGTCTGCGGGGACTTTATCTCCAGAGGTGAGCAGCACAATATCCCCCGGCACAAGATCGCGGGAGGATACCTTAATGGTTTGGCCATCCCGACGAATCATGGCGTCGGTTTCAACGGAGGATGCGAGGGCGGCGATCGCACTTTCGGCCTTTGACTCTTGCACAAAGCCAATGATGGCGTTAATCACCGTGACGCCCCAGATCACCCCCGCGTTAACCCACTGCCCCAGCAGCGCCTTGATTAAACCTGCAACTAGCAAAATGTAAAGCAGCGGTTGGTTAAACTGCAGCAAAAACAGCACGATGGGGCTTTTGCTAGGTTTGCCCTTGATTTCATTCGTGCCGTAGCGGGCGAGCCGCTGCTGGGCTTCGTGAGAAGAGAGCCCCGAGGCTGGGTCAACGCTGAGTTTTTCGGCGATCGCCCCCGACTCAATGTGGTGCCAGGCTAATTGGGTTTGAGGCTGCACCTCTGAATTTGGTAGCGGCTGTGCCACGGGGTTTCCTCCTTAACAGTCTATGCAGGTAAATGATTGAATGATGGGCTGATTTAGCAGCCGTAATGGCCGTAGAATCAGTGCGATAACCCGAGTGTTGAGAACTAAAACGGTCTCTTAAAACCGCCGCAGAGCGTGTCCCTAGACTCAAGGCCGCAGGTTTAGGCTTAAAGCGATCGCAGTACGGTTAGGGGTTATGGGTTGGCGAATAAACATACGCATCGGGCATGGGTCACCTCTCAGCCTCACATCCCATTCGCGTCAAGGGGTCTCCACCGTCTTCCGCTTGGGTAGCAATGGGGTTGTCAATCTGCGGCCTTCACTCCGTCTCTGCGGGCAAGGGGCAGGCCATTGTTCCACGAGCGGCCCCTCAGACTGTAACCCGCTGACAGGTTTGAGGGATGATCCCATGGATGCAACCTGCACGATGGATGGATGGAAGAACTGTCGCTGCGATCGCCCAAGATAGCGATGAGACGAGTCGCGATGAGACTGCGAGAGCAAGATCAAGGGCGATCGCCCCCGTCGCTAATTTCTCCATACATTGGCTGGGCGGGTTCGCGAATCGGGTTCGCGAGTCGGCTTCGCTAGCCAGATCGGACAATAGGGCAGAAACATCCGAACCAGAGCCCCGCGCCCTTCCTAGCCCGTATTTATTTTAGAAGGTCGTGCCTTACCGATTCTGCATCGTCTAGCAACGAACTCTAGCGCTAAGAGTTGAGGAATGGCGAAACCGCTTTCACCAACGGGGTTTCACGCTCTCCTCTGATTGTATGGTTATGGGAGCGGTTATAAATCTTGATATCACCGCCAGAGTGGAGCGAGAAACCAAGGGGCAACGGCGTGGGTCACAGTCGAGTATTAATTGGAGTGGGGGGCGGCATCGCCGCCTACAAAGTGTGCGAGGTGGTGTCGTCACTGGCAAAGGCAGGTGCAGACGTGCGCGTCATTCTGACAGAAGGGGCGCAGCGGTTTGTCACACCACTGACGCTCGCGACCCTGTCGCGCCATGCGGCCTATACCGATGTAGATTTTTGGCAGGCGAGCCACGGGCGACCGCTACACATTGATCTGGGGGAATGGGCTGAGGTGTTTTTGATTGCGCCGCTGACAGCAAACACCCTCGCGAAGCTGGCGCATGGCCTAGCAGATAACCTGCTGACGAACACGGTGCTGGCATCGACCTGTCCGTTGTTGCTGGCTCCGGCGATGAATACCGACATGTGGGAGCAGCCGACCGTGCAACGCAACTGGGCGCAGCTCAGTGCGCAGGCGCGCATTCACACGGTGGGGCCAGGGGAAGGGCTGCTGGCGTGCGATCGCACTGGAGCAGGGCGCATGGCAGAACCGACAGAGATCCTCAGCCATCTCGAATCGCTGCGCTATACCCACGGTCGCCGGGATCTCGGGGGGAAACACCTGCTGATCAGTGCAGGCAGCACGCGCGAATTTCTCGACCCGGTGCGGTTTATAGGCAACCCCTCGACGGGGAAAATGGGGGTGGCGCTGGCGCTGGCTGCCCAGCATCGAGGTGCAACGGTGACCCTGGTGCATGGGCCCATGGAGCCGTCTCTGCTGCGATCGCTCCCTGGGATTCGGCATGGGGTTCGGGCGATCGCCACCCCCACCGCAGACACCATGCAGCAGCAGCTGATCGCCCACCTGCCCCAGGCCAACTGGGTGGTGATGGCCGCCGCCGTGGCCGATGTCAAGCCCACCACCTGCTATTCCACCAAGCTGCCCAAGGCTGACCTGCCTAGCCAGTTGCCCTTATCCCCCGTGCCCGACATCGTGGCCGAGCTAGGGCGGCAGCGACAGCCCCAGCAGCGGCTGATTGGCTTTGCCGCCCAAACCGGGGATATCGTGTCGCCTGCTTTAGATAAGCTCAAACACAAGGGACTGGATGCGATCGCCGCCAATCCTATCGATCAGCCTGCCAGCGGCTTTGGCACTGACACCAATCAGGCCATTTTGCTAGATCGCCAGGGCAGACGCCGAGAGGTGGCACCCGGCAGCAAGCTAGCCATGGCCCATCAGCTATACGATTTTGTGCTCGAGATGGAAGACCCAAGTGAGACCTGATTTTTCTTCACGAGGGTGGGCATGCTAAGGACGAATCTTGCAAGATTCTTCTACCTTTCCCCAGAGCTGTGAACGGCTGTGACTTTCCCTGATGACGATGCGGTGCGGTTTAATGTGCTTCGGCAGTATCAAATTTTGGATACGGAGCCGGAGGAAGCGTTTGACGATGTAACTGGAATGGCAGCGCAGATTTGCCAAGTCCCTGTGGCGCTGCTAGGCATCTGCCGGGGCGAGGCGCAGCCGCCTGCCACCCATCCCCACCGCTTTTGGATCAAGTCGGTGCTGGGCTGGGCGGGCGATCGCACCCTGCTCGAAGACCTAGCGCTGTTGGACTATACCCTGGGCCAAACCGACGGCTTGGTGGTGCCCGACACCCGCGCGGATGTGCGCTTTGCGGATGATTCCGTGGTTGCCGCAGAGCCCCGCATTCGGTTCTATAGCGGGGTGCGCATTGTCAGCCCTGGTGGGGTGCCGCTGGGGGTGCTGGCAGTAATGGACTGGATGCCGCGACTGCTCACCCCCAAGCAATTGACCGGACTGCACGCCTTAGCCCGCCAAGTGGTCGCACAGTTAGAGCTGCAGCGCCGCACCCGCGCCCTCACCGAGGCGATCGCCAAGCACCACCACCTCGAAGCCGACAAAAAGCTATTTTTCAACCTGTCGTCAGAGCTCCGCTGCATCCTTGGCTACGACGGTTACTTCAAGCGGCTTAACCCCGGCTGGCGCAAGATTCTGGGCTATTCTGCCGCTGAGTTGATGGCCAAGCCCTTTATTGAATTCGTGCATCCCGATGACCGTGCCACCACGCTGGGCAAAATTCAGCGGGCCATTGCCGGGAGCGATCGCATCACCGTCGAAAACCGCTACCGTAGCCAAGCAGGTAGCTATCACCAGATGGCCTGGCAGATTTGGCAAATGCCAGGACGGCAGTCAATTTATGCGGTGGGCACTCATCACGGCAGGCTGCCTCTTGCGATCCCACCAGAGCCGCCCGCGGTCACACCGGCCCAAACCGAAGAAGCGGCGCTCGCCGAAGCGCTAGTGGCCGCCCTTAATCAGCACTCCATCGTAGCCATGACCGATCGCAATGGCGTCATCACCTACGCCAACGACAAGTTTTGCGAAATCTCCTGGTATTCCCGAGAAGAGCTCATCGGGCAAGACCACCGCATTATCAACTCCGGTCGCCACGACAAAGAGTTTTTTCGAGATCTATGGCAGACCATTTCCTCCGGTCATGTGTGGCATGGCGAGCTGTGCAACCGCGCCAAAAACGACATTCTCTACTGGGTTGACACCACCATTTTGCCGGTCGTCAACCAATACGGCTCGCCTGAGCACTATGTCGCCATCCGCACCGACATCACCGAGCGCAAACTCGCCGAAGATGAGCTAAAAATGCGATCGCACCTGGCAGAGCTAGGCGCTGAAGTTGGTGCAATCCTCGCGGCAGGGGGCTCCGTGACCGATATCCTCAGCCAGTGCGTCACTCAGTTGGTTGACTATTTGGAGGTGCCCTTCGTCCGAATTTGGACGCTTAACTCTGAGAGTCAGCTGCTGGAACTGAAGGCCACTGCTGGCAACCACAGCGCACCTAAGGAATTTCACAATCTGATCTCCTTGGGGATTTCCATTATTGGCTTCATTGCCCAAACGCGCAAGCCCTATCACACCGACAACGTGCCGGGTGACGTCTGCATTGGCGCCAAAGACTGGGTGGACTATGAGCGGATGCAGGCGTTTGCAGGCTATCCCCTGATTGTGGAAGATCGGCTAATTGGGGTGCTGGGTATCTTTGGGCGATCGCCCCTCTCCCATGCCACCCGCCGCACCATCGGCTGGATCGCCAACAGCATCGCCGTCGCCATTGACCGCACTTGGGCGCGAGAAGAGCTCCTGAGCCGCCGCGAGGCGCTGCTGTTTCGCCTCGCCAGCCAAATCCGAGATTCCCTAAACCTAGATGCCATTCTCGAAACGACCGTCACCGAGATTCGCACGCTGCTGCAAATCGACCGCTGCCATTTCCTGTGGTGCTGGACGAATGAGGATCACAACACCCTCGTGATTACCCACGAAGCCTATGGGCAAAAGCTGGACAGCCTTCACGGAGAATACCCCGCCGACATCGCCGCGGTGCTATCTCGCTATATTTTGGATTTGCGCATGCTGCGGGTAGAAAATATTCACGATACCGCGACGACCGCGACTGACCTGTGCGACGCCCTGGCTCAACGGGGGGCGATCGCCCAACTGATGATGCCGCTCGAAACCCGCACCGGGCGCATTGGGGCCATCGTCTGCAGCCACCAAGAGCCGCGCCCCTGGAGCGAAAGTGAAGTCGATCTGCTGCGCGCTGTGGTCGATCAGGTGGCGATCGCCATCGACCAAGCCGAACTCTACGCCAAAACCCGCGCCGCCGCCGCCGCCGCCGAAGCCCAGGCCAAGCAACTAAGTGAGGCGCTGCACCACCTGCAAGAGACCCAAACCCAGCTCATTCAGACCGAAAAAATGTCGAGCTTGGGGCAGATGGTGGCGGGCATCGCCCACGAAATCAACAACCCCGTCAACTTTATCAACGGCAACTTGGTGCATGCCAACAACTACACCAAGGAGTTGTTAGAACTGCTGCATCTCTATCAGCAGCACCATCCCGAACCGGCTGCGCCCATTCAAGCCGTTCTGCAAAGCATCGACCTCGACTTTATTGGCGACGACCTGCCCAAGCTGATGTCGTCCATGAAGATTGGGGCCGATCGCATCCGCCAAATCGTCCTCTCCCTCCGTAACTTTTCTCGTCTTGACGAAGCCGAGAAAAAGCCCGTGGATATTCACGATGGCATTGACAGCACGCTGCTGATTCTGCAGAACCGTCTGCGCAACTGCCCCGACAGCGGCACCATCGACATCGTCAAACATTACGGCGATTTGCCCCCGGTGGAATGCTACCCCGGGCAGCTCAACCAAGTGTTTATGAACATTCTTTCCAACGCTATTGATGCGCTAGAAGCTCATCCCGCGCCCCGCCAGATCACCGTGGAAACGGCCTTTATTCCCCAGGCGAATGCAGTGGCGTCGCAAGCCGATGAGGTGGACGATCCCGTAAATCACGCTGACTCCATTACAAGCGACGACGAGCGGGCAGGCACCGCGCGGATTACCATTCGCGACAATGGTGCAGGCATGTCGGCAGCAACGCGCGATCGCCTGTTTGATCCATTCTTCACGACCAAGCCAGTGGGCAAAGGCACCGGGCTGGGCATGTCCATCAGCTACCAGATTGTGGTGCAAAAGCACAGTGGCACCTTGGAGTGTCGGTCAGAACCCGGCAACGGCACTGAGTTTGTGGTGCAGATTCCCACTCACATGGGGCTATAGACATCCCTTGCGCTACTCACCAGCGGGATGAAGTTCGCGCCAGCGCTGCTGCACGTCTGGAATCGAAAAAACGGGATGAAACTGTAGGCCGTGTTTAGCGTAAAGCTCGCCACCCCCCTGCAGCCGATCAACCAAGGCAATGATGTGGTTAACCTGATATCCCGCAGCGGTGAGGCGTTCTACGGCCTTGAGGGCCGATTGTCCCGTGGTCACCACATCTTCCAGCACGACCACTTCGCTGCCAGACGGCAAGGTGGGGCCTTCGATATAAGCCTGAGTGCCGTGGCCTTTGGCTTCCTTCCGCACAATCAAAGCAGTGAGCGATCGCCCCTCATAGGCCGCCACAACGCTGGTTGCCGTAATCAGCGGGTCGGCCCCCAGCGTTAGGCCCGACACGGCGATCGCCCCCGGCGGCATCATAGCCAAAAGCACCCGCCCCACCGCCAGCCCGCCCCATGCATGGAGCGCTACCTGCTTGCCGTTGATGTAGTAGGACGTTGTCTGGCCTGAGGTGAGCAAAAACTCGCCCTCGCGATAGGCCACGGCACACACCAAGTCCAACAAATAGCTTCGCAGAAGGGGCAACTCTGCCGTTGCCACCTCGCGAGGCGTCAAGGATAGCACAGGACTCATCATGGAGCTACTCATAGACACAATAATTCGGTTCACAAGTCTGGAACACGACAGCCAACTGCCGCGCTCCAAAATCATGCCATAGCTCAGACTCAGATCAGGGCCTAACCCCGGCACAGACCCAATATAGAACCTGAATAGAACCCGATGTAAAAAGTCCAGGGTGCAGGAGTTGAACCTGCCTAACGCGAATTATGAGTTCGCTGCCTCATCCGCTCGGCCAACCCTGGGGACAACGTGGGGCGATCGCCCCGGCACTGCCTGCTATTCGTCACCGCTGTGACTTCGCGTCCATAACTCAAGCAGAAACGCACCGACCTGCTCGAGATTAGATAGTATTGAATACTATCAGTAGATAGCTCTGACAGAAAGTTTACGCTCTAGCCAACCATTGTATCTTGTTGCTGCCAACCCCACCGATGGGGAGCAGTTGGAGACTCATTCGACATGAAATTTAACTCAACCGTCGCGCTAACGTTGGTCTTGCTGTCGCTTATGGTGGGTGCCGGGGTGGTGAGCGCAGCCTGGGGCTATGCGCTAGGGCGCGAGGCTCTGAAGGGGGTGACGCAACCCGATGTCCGTCCTACCGTACTGAGTGAGGGAGAGTCTCAGGCGCGCACCGATGACGTGCTCATCATTCCTGAAGAGAAGATTTTGGAAGATGTGAAGGCTAGGGTCAACACCCCATCGCAGAACTAAGGGGAACCCTGTGGCCTGAGTTGCAGATCTGACGCCAGTTCAGCGCGCCGCTGCCGCATTGGGTAGAGCTTCATGCAGGCTAAAAGCAGTAGGTTCTGCGAGAGCTGCTGCGACTCTGGGCGGGCGATCGCCCCCAAAATGCCGCCCTGAATTTTTAGCCGGACAGCAGACAGCTAGGCTGGCTGGGTGCTAAGTTCAGAGGAGTAAATCCGTTTTTAGGTAGGCCGCTCTTTCTCACCCACGCTGCCCGTGTTTATTTGACAAGGCGTGAGTCAGCAACATATATGGAGTGGGTCGGTGAGTAGACGGATTTAGCGGATATTCTGCACCGGCAATCGAAGCGCTCCTAAGCTGCTGCATGATATCCATTACTCCGGTCTAGTTCAAGTTTTTTAGTCTGTGCGATCGCGCCTTAATGTGTCCCTAGCGCGGGCGTGTTGGCCCTGTTCCCCTTAACATCCGCGGATGATTCCCCTGGCTCAACTTCAACCTCTGGCAAATGGTCTTTACCTAAGCAGTTCAGACATTGCCCTGCGTCTGTTATCGGTGCTGCTGCTGATTACCATCAACGCATTTTTTGTGGCAGCCGAGTTTTCTATCGTCTCGGTACGGCAGTCGCGGATTAATCAACTGGCCTCAGCAGGGGATGTGCAGGCCCGCACCGTGCAAGATTTGCAGCGCAGCATCGAGCGGCTGCTGTCTACGGCGCAGTTGGGCATTACCCTGTCAAGCTTGGCTCTGGGGTGGATTGGGGAGCATACGATGGCGGTGCTGCTGCAATATTGGCTGCAATTTTTGCCGATCCCCATAGCCACGCTGAATGTATTGACCCATTCCGTCGCGGTGCCGGTTGCCTTTTTCCTGATCGCGTATCTGCAGATTGTGCTGGGAGAACTGTGCCCCAAGTCGGTGGCGATGATTTATCCCGAGCAGTTGGCGCGATTTTTAGGGCCGCCGAGTTTGGCGATCGCCCGCGTGTTTAACCCGTTTATCTGGGTGCTCAATCAGTCCACTCGCCTGCTATTGCGAATGGTGGGCATTCGCACCGGTGGGCATGGCTGGTATAGCCGCATCACTCCCGAAGAGTTGCAGTTGATTATTCAAACCTCTAGCGCCTCGCCCGACCTAGAAGAAGAAGAGCGCGAACTGCTGAACAACGTGCTGGAATTTGCCGATGTCACCGTGCGCGAGGTGATGGTGCCCCGCATCAGCATTGTGGCGATTCAGCGAGATGCAACCTTTAAGGATGTGCTGCACGAGGTGGCAGAGTCTGGGCACTCCCGCTATCCCATCATCGCCGAATCGTTGGATCAGATAGATGGCGTGATTTCCTTTAAAGATCTGGCAGAACCCTGGGTGCAGGGGCAGGTCAACGATGATAGCCCTCTAACGCTGTGGATTCGCCCTGTTCAGTTTGTTCCAGAGCATCTGCCCCTCAACGAACTGCTGCATCTGATGCAGCAAAGTGGGCAATCGCTGGTGATGGTGGCCGATGAATATGGCGGCACAGCGGGTCTGGTGACGTTGAAGGATCTGGCGTCGGAGATCATTGGTGAATCGAGGGAACCCGAGGGCGAAGAAGAAGAGCCCATGATTCAATATCTAGATGAGCGTACCGTGCTGGTGCAGGCGCAGATGAATCTAGAAGAGGTCAACGAGATGCTGTCGCTCGCGTTTCCCGTGGCCGATGATTACCAAACCCTGGGCGGGTTTTTGATTCATCAGCTCCAAAAAATTCCAGCAGAGGGAGAGCTTCTGAGGTATGAGAACTTAGAACTACAGGTTACGGCAGCGGCAGGGCCACGGCTGCAACAGATCCAAATCGAACGACTGGAGCCTTCTGAAGCAGAGGCTGAGGACAGTGAGCATAGGTTTGAGGATGACACTCAACCGGATACCGATGTGGCGATCGCCCCCCCAAACTCGCAGAATCTAGACTTACAGAACTCGAACCTACACACCCCGGGCCCACAAGCCTCAAGGCATCCCCTCTCTGACGAGCCATCTCACGAACGCCACTAAGGTGATGGCCCTCGTGCTAGCACCTTCTATAACCAGATGAAACGGGCAATATTTGAAACCAGTTCGGGGGGATTTGAATTCGATAGAAGGATGAGTCTATGACCTATTGGCTGATGAAATCAGAGCCGGATGTATACGGCATTAAAGACTTAGCGCAAGACGGCACGACGCTGTGGGATGGCGTCCGCAATTATCAGGCGCGAAATTTTTTGAAGGAGATGAAACCGGGCGATCGCGTCTTCTTCTATCACTCCAATACATCCCCTCTCGGCATTGTGGGGGTGATGGAGGTGGCCGAATCGCAGGTGGTAGATCCGACGCAATTTGACCAAGACAGCAAATATTATGATTCCAAATCCAGCCCGGACGATCCTCGCTGGCATACTGTGACGGTGGTGTTTGTAGAGCAGTGGGCCACCATGGTGACGCTGGATCAGCTACGGGACGCGTTTAGCCCTGAGGAATTGCTGCTGGTGCGGCGGGGAAATCGGCTCTCGGTGATGCCGATCGAGGAGGCGATCGCCCAAGCGATTCTTAAGCTTGCGAAACATCCCAATTAAACCGGAGTTCGGAATACGCTCAAACCCCTGGGGTGCCCTGGGCGTCGCGCGGTGAACCCCAAAGACTCCTCTTCGCTCAAACTGCCGGTGCCCAAACTCCAGAGGCCAAAGGAAAAAGGGTGCTCCCAAACAGAAGCACCCGAACCAACACTATTCAGAATCAAGGAGATTAACATCAGCATTCCGCCATACTCAGAACCAACTTGGCCCGCTAGCAGAAGCTTCGTTGTTTACAAGCATAGTCAGCCTCTAGTGCTTACACCAGCAAATTTCATACTCTTCATCGGAAAAATACAAAATTTACCGTAACTCTTCCGGGTTTGTAGGGGAATCGCCATACATATACGGACTAAATCTTGTTACCAATGTTTGATTGGGCACTAGGCGCTTGCGGAGTAGAGCGGGCGGGCGATCGCACAGGGGATTGCCCGCCCTGCAGCCGTCGCGCCAAGGACGCGTGAATTGGCTGTGGCTTGCCCATGGTGTAGGTGATCGCGTAACTGCGCGCCAGTAGCCCCAGCCATAGCGCGGGGAATCGTGGCTCTAGCGTGGTTTGGAGCGATCGCACGACCCCCGGCAGCCATTGCAGCGCCCAACTCATCAGCGCCGTCAGGCTAAAGCTCAGGTATGTGCCCAACCAGCGCAGAATATCTTTACTTCCTGCAAGCTCCCAGATCCACAGTAGTAATTTGGGATTTTGCAGGGCGGCCTTCACCGCCATGCGGTTGAACGGCACCCAGCCGGTACGGTCTTTGATGAAGCGATCGGCAATATCGGTAGATTCGGTTCCCAAAATGCCGAAGAAGGTATTGAGCATGGCGTTGACCCGTTGTGGGGCCACATGCTTACCTGTGGGCACCATCATTCCTTTCGAAAACAACCAGGTGACGGCAATATTGCTCTGAAAGGCGCGAATCTGGTTCAGGTGGGATGCCCGCAGCAGATCGTGGCGCAGCGCGGTATCCAGCAGATCAGTGAGGCGCGACAGGTTTCGCACCAGCGCCCCAAAGCCCGTAAAAACCAAGGGCGATTGCAGCGAAGCCGCATCCCCAATGGCTAGGATTCGATCAACTGCAATGGTGCGATCGCTCCCGCGCACGCTGAAGTAGCCGGGAATGTAGCCGAAGGTGGCTTTTTTCCAGGTCAGCTGGTCTAAATTGCAACGGCGGTACTCCGGCAGCACCGTAAAGAAGTCTTCATACATTTCCAGCAACGAGCCAGGGTTTTCGGCGTTCACCTGGTGATAGTGGAAGAGGTAAAAGGTGAGTTCCTTGCCTTGAGCCGGAAACAGCTCCCAAATCAGCTGTCGTCCCCGCGAAATATCGCCGTGGGTAAACAGCACATCGCCAAAGCGCGAGTCCCATACACCCGGCTCAAACCCATCCGCAATCACAGCGCCCACCGTCGGACAAACGCTGTCGAACGCATGCCCCCCATTCAGCTGCCCTGCAATGGGCGAGGCCGTACCCATCGCATCCACCAGCAGGCGTGCCGTAACCGTGCGCGGGGCTTGAGATGGCAAATGCACAGCCTGCAAGGTAACGCCCGATGGCGATACCTCCACCCGCTCAAACTCTGTCTCGTCCCAAATAGTGCCGCCTGCTGCTCGCAGCTTGTCTCCGCAAAGGCGCAGCAGCTTTTCTGCATCAATGGCCACATTGAGCACGGTGGGGGTGTGCAGCACGGGCGATCGGCACTGGGGGGGATTGTTGCCATCAAAAAACTTGTGGAGGCCGTCTTCATACTCTGCGGCAATGAGCGTCTCGAATTCCTCTGGGGTAAATAGCCCTAAGTCAATCAAGCTTTGAAACTCCATGCGAGAGATATTCCACTCTCGATTCATGCGGCCAAAAGGCAGCCGCTCTACGAGCAGCACCCGATACCCCAGCCGTGCCATGACTGCCGCGTGAATCACACCGAGCGCCCCGCCGATATACAACAGGTCATAGCTGGGTGGGCTATTATGTTCGGCCTCAGGCACAGGGAAGACAACGGGTTGGGGCGATCGCCGCTGTTGGGCACCGTTGCGCCAGCGTTGTTCCCACCAGTAGACACGAGTGAGATCGGCTTCTCCGTTGGGGATGCGGCGGAAGTAGTGGGCTGTTAGAGGATAGTGGGGAGCCAGCGCGTCAAAGATGGACTGCTGCGCTAAGTCAAGGGTCGGCAGTTGGGGATAGTAATGGGGAAACGCCTCGCGGAGGGCGGCCACTAACTGCTGCAACAGATAGGACTCTTGAGGAAACGGGCGATCGCCCCAGCGAAACACCTTGAGGTACGTCGTGCGCATGGCTGACCACACAAACCCCGACAGTTCGGTCGGCAGCCCCTTCTCAGCCGACGGGGCCGTGTCAGCGGGCTGCGGAGCCCGCAGTCGAAACCCATCCGGTGTAGAGATCTTTTCTCCCCAACTCGGCGTGTAGACCTGGTGCAGCCAGTGACGCACGGCAGCTATATCAGGAGTGGGGATCTCTACATAGAGAATTTCGTTCATGTCTCGCTCTTCAATCCCTAACGCTAAAAACCCTGGTTTGCCCCATGTCTGTCCCTCGGCCCTTCATGAAACTCAGCCGTTCATGAAACTCAGCCGTTCATGGAGACAGGTCGTGGGGTGTGGAGTGCATTTGCCCTCACTCTCCATCTTCGCTCAACCGGGGCCAAATCTGTAGGCCGAGACCGAAGAGGTAGACCGTCCTGTAAAGTTCAAGTGGGCAATGGATAGCGGTAGGTATTGAGAGATGACACAAAAATGTCAGGGCGAGGTGCAGGGGTTTTGGGATGCCACCCACTGAAGCAGAGCTTAGGCAGACCAGGTAGCATATAAGGGGATATTTGCGATCAGAGCGATCGCATTGTAGGTTTAGGATATCTTTAATATCTAAAGCGAAATCATAACTGCATGAAGGGGCAGGGCTGCTCTGGTGAATCAGGCACTAGGACGACGGACATTGCTGCTGACTAACCATTGCCAGCTAGCCCCTTTAACCGCAATCAAGTTCACTGTTTCGACGACAGCTCCATTTTTTGAATACCTTGGCAGGATGAAGCGACATGGGCAGCAACGGCAACCAACCCTTTTATTCCACACAAATCGACCTCTCGATTGACCTACGAACCCAAGTGGTTAGCATTCTCAATCATGCACTTGCGTCAACGCTTGATCTAAAAACCCAGGTGAAGCAGGCGCACTGGAATGTCAAAGGCATGGATTTTTATCAGCTCCATGAGCTGTTTGACGACATGGCGTCAGAGCTAGAAGAATTCGTCGATATGATTGCTGAACGGGTCACAGCGCTAGGCGGCACGGCCCTCGGCACCGCCCGTCTGGCTGTCGCCAACTCCATTTTGGAGGAGTATCCTCTAGAGGCCATCGAGGGCAAAGACCATATCGTTGCTTTGGCAGAGCGCTATGCAGCCTATGGCAAGCTGGTGCGTGACGATATCGACGAAACCGATGATCTAGGCGATGCCGATACCGCAGACCTATTTACCGAGGTGTCTCGCGCGATTGACAAGCGGCTGTGGTTTTTAGAAGCCCACCTGCAAACGGCACCAGTATTGTTAGAAACAAACGGATCGGCTGGCAAATCTGACGCAGATAAGGCCGCTAAGAAGATGGCCAAAGCCAAGCGCGGAGCTAAGTGAATCCCATTAGGCTAGGTACGGGGTTGGGGCAGCGGCAAATCGCGTTCTTGGACGGTGGTTCAACGCCCCGGCAAGGTACCTAGCTTGGTGCTGTCCTTGGTAATGCGGAGCTTTAAGGGGGCGATCGCTCCCCATTGCCTTCAGAGTTTGCTGTCCGCAGTGCACTCACCCCCCGTTGTCCACCCCATCGCGGCAGCCGCCACCGTGAGGTGCCGGGTCTCACCAGACGAGCGATGGCATATCGCTGCCGATCCCTGAATTCCAACCGCATCGAAAATGCTATCGTGAGCTAGATGGACGATATCGAGCAAAGCTATCGCGTATTGGGATTAGAGCCAGGCGCTTCATTAGAAGAGGTGAATCAGGCCTATAAGGATCTGGTGTTCGTCTGGCATCCAGATCGAATTCCGCAGGACAAGCCTCGCCTTCAGGAAAAAGCTCAAGAGAAGCTAAAAGAGCTAAACCAAGCGCGCGATCGCCTGCGGACATCCCATCGCAATGGGTCTCGCTCGACAACAGCCAGCACCAAATCTAGTGCATCTACTCCGCGAAATCCTTATCAGTCCAGCACGTCTCAGTCCAGCAGTTCGTCGGCCAACTCAACCCCGCCAAAATCTTCAGCCTCATCTTCATCGAGTTCCGCGCGCACATCCTCGCGCTCCTATTACCAGCCGCCGCCGCGTCCCCACTATTATTACCAGGGCTATAGCCAAGCTCGACAGCACAATCCTGGCTCTAGCGGATCTAACTACAGCGGTTCTAGCTATACCCCCCCTGGGCATCAAGCCTATCAAAGCTATCAGCCGCCGCCCGCCTCATCATCTCAATCCAACCCCTCTCAAAACGGGCGATCGGCGAGTCAGCAAGGCAGTCAGAATCATGCTAAGCAGCAACCTCCCGATCTGAGTGGAACCGATCTCAGCGGGCAAAACCTTAAAGAGAAGGACTTGGCAGGCCGTAACCTCAGTAATGCTAATCTCAGCAACGCGAATTTAAGCGATGCCTTTTTACACAAAGTGAATCTGAGCGGGGCCAACTTACACCGCGCAAACCTGTTCCGGGCCAACCTGCTACAGGCCAACTTAAAAAATGCCGACCTGCGTGAAGCCAACTTGATTGGGGCTGACCTCAGCGGTGCAGACCTGACCGGAGCCAACCTCAAAGGAGCACGCGTGGGTGTTCAGGACAAGTTGATGGTGAAGCTAACTGGAGCAGTTTTGACCGGAGTAACGATGCCGGATGGCCGCCTGCATGATTGAATCTGAGTTGTAGGATCTGGCAGAGTGGCTCAAACAGTAATCATTAAAGTCACGTGATGATTGCCATGTTTCGGTTATGGTCTTACGGCGCAAGGGCACAGTTAGCGCTTCACAAGATTATGCCCCATCGAGGGCTACCCATTTAATTTTTGGGTAGCCTTTTAGTTGTTGTGCTTTTGTGCTGATTCACCCCAAAAGCGCTACTGCAAGACGTTTGACCCCTGTGCGTAGCGTGCCAGCGGTGAGCAGACGCAGTAATGGTGGGTTAGATTCCCAGAACTCTGAGCATTTCAGGTGACCGATTAGTCCAGGGTGGGAAGGTTAATAAGGATGGGTCGTTAATCACGTTCAAGATTAGAGCATTTAAGCCCTCAGCTCAGCTCACCGCTGAGGCGATTGAGGCGGCTTGAATGAAAACAAGGTATGATCCTCCTGACCTACCACGATTGTCGCTGTTATCTTTCTGGGTCGATGATTTTGGTTTAGGCGTTTAGGGATTCATCGGCCCACCGCAGTCAGATTGCCAAGCCACTCACTCAGTGAAAGCGGAGCGCTGCCGAAAGGTAGCGCGATTCGACTCTGGTGCATCCGATACTTTGGTCTGTGATATGTAGTGCTGTCGATTAGTCCCACGATTTATGGATCACTCCCTTGAATATCGCGAGTGCTGTTTTGAACAAAAGCATCGCTATTCTCAAGTCTTGCCTAAGCTGCAGACAGATCAGCAGAGCGATCGCCCACTGCAACTACTGATAGCCCTGCAACGCTATGTGCAAAGGCTTGCACCTGGTGAATCCCTCTATACAGGTGCGCTGAGCATCGTTGGAGAGGCCCTCAATGCCTGCCGCGTCAGCGTGTGGGAGGTAGTGCCTGGGGAACCGCAAAATCATCGGACGTTGGAGATCAAGCAGGAATGGCACCGAGCAGGCGTGAACTCGATCGCTTACGATCTCGCTATTCATAGCATCAAGCAACCCTTACAGTTGCCGGTTTTTCCGGCTGCGGTGTTTGAGGGGCAGGTCGTGAGTGCAAGTGTCGACGATAGTCAGCCGTTTAGTCAAGGTCTCGTTCTGCCACGAAATGCGACAGCCTATCTGCTCTTGCCGCTCATGGCAGACTCTCAATGGATCGGGGTAATACAGATCGATAGCTGCCTTAACCCGGTGCCATGGGCCGCGCTAGAGGTGCAGCAGTTGACGTTGGCGGTCGCTCCTCTAGCGCAGGTTCAGTCGCGACGATTGCTCCAGCAACGGCTGATCCAGCAACAGCAGATGTTGCACCATTCCCAAAAAGAAATGGAGAGCCGGGTTGCAGAACGCACGACCGAGTTAGAGTATTTGCTTCAGTTTGAGTCGGCACTGAAGCGGCTGCTCGAAAAGGTGCGCGACAGCCTCGATGAGCATCAAATCATGCAGACAGCGGTGCAGGAGATGGTTGCGCTGATGCAGTTAGCCAGTTGCGATGCGGGTATTTATGACGAAACGCTGTCCTACTCCACCATTACCTACGAATGCGCCCAGTCACTGCCCTTAGCTCAGGGCAAAGTCGTGGAGATGGCAGATTTTCCTGAGCTATATCCTGCCCTGTTGCGCGCTCACTCGCTGCAGTTTTGCTGTACCGAGTCGCCTCGCATTCGCCCCTCAATTTCACGCTACACCATTCTCGCCTGCCCAATTGTGGATAGTCAGGGTGTGCTGGGTGACCTGTGGCTTTATCGAAGCTGTGGCCAGATTTTTGATGAGGTTGAGCTAGATCTGGTGGCACAGGTGGCAGGGCAATGTGCGATTGCCCTGCGTCAGTCTCGCCTCTATCAAGCTGCCCAGTGCCAGGTCGATTCCTTAGAATCTCTGCATCAGCAAAAAGATGATTTCTTGACTACCGTGTCTCATGAGTTGCGATCGCCCATCACAAACATGAAAATGGCGATTCAGGTGCTAGCCGTGGTGCTTAACCGCATCCACTGTCTCGAGGATGATATAGACACAGACGAGGAGACCCTCCAAGATCCAGCGGCACAGTATCTACGCATCTTAGATCAAGAGTGCGATCGCGAAATTCACTTAATCAATGACCTGTTAGATCTCCAGCGGCTTAACGCTGGTGCCCATCCCAGCACAACCGAGCCTGTAGATTTCAACTTCTTGATCCCAGTGCTGGTTGAGTCTTTTCAAGAACGAGCGCGAGCCCGGCAGCAACAGCTTCAGCACACCCTACCCCCGAGCTCGCCTATCATTCAGTCCGATCCCATTGCCATCAACCGCATCCTGACTGAGCTATTGCACAACGCCTGCAAGTATACACCACCGGGGCAAACAATCGATATCCAGGTCAGCGCATCGCCCCAAGCCATCCAAATTCAGGTGGTCAACTTTGGTACAGAAATCCCAGCTCACGAACTGCCGCGCATTTTCGATCGCTTCTATCGCGTCTCGAATGGCGATCGCTGGCAGCAAGGAGGCACCGGGCTAGGACTAGCGTTAGTCAAGAGCCTGACACACCACCTGTATGGGGCAATTAGCGTCACCAGCGGTAGCGGGCACACCTGCTTCACCCTCACGCTCCCCAATCATCAAGCAGACGGCTTGATCCAACCAATCAAAAACTAGAGATGCAACCCTCAAACGAGGGAAGGCAATACTGCGAAACGTTAAAGTATTGATAAGCTCTATGTCGAATTATGAAATACTGTGTTGGGAAGGTGCATAATTAACAAAAAAAATAGAATTGCTAAAAACAGGTTGTGTGGCTGGGAGCAGTAACTCAGATATGAGTCCAGAAGCTGCTGACGTTTAAAGCAAGGTACCTGGCTTAACGATTTGATCTCCAGTTCGCCCAAACTAAGCCCTAATCCTTCATTCCCGATCCTGAACTCCTGCATCCCGATTGACACCAAAAAAATTGCTTAATAATGCCTCGTATTCTTGTGATTGATGATGATCCTGCAATTTCTGAACTGGTTGCCGTAAACCTGGAAATGGCAGGCTATAGCGTGAGTTTGGCCCCGGATGGGATAAAGGGGCAAGCACTGGCGCTGCAGCTTTTGCCCGACCTGATTATGCTCGATCTCATGCTGCCTAAGGTCGATGGTTTCACAGTGTGCCAGCGGCTGCGGCGTGACGAGCGCACAGCCGATATTCCTGTTTTGATGCTTACGGCCCTGAGTCAAACTCAGGATAAGGTAGAAGGCTTTAATGCAGGAGCCGATGACTACCTGACGAAGCCGTTTGAAGTAGAAGAGATGCTCGCCCGCGTACGCGCGCTGCTGCGGCGCACAGATCGCATCCCTCAAGCCGCCAAACATACTGAAATTCTTAACTTTGGCCCACTAACGTTGGTGCCAGAGCGGCTGGAGGCCATTTGGTTTGACCACACCGTGAAGCTCACTCATCTAGAATTTGAGCTGTTGCATTGCTTACTGCAGCGGCATGGGCAAACCGTTTCTCCCAGCGAAATTTTGAAAGAGGTCTGGGGTTATGACCCGGATGACGATATTGAGACCATTCGGGTGCATGTGCGGCACCTGCGCACTAAGCTAGAACCCGATCCCCGCCGTCCGCGCTATATCAAAACTGTGTATGGGGCTGGCTATTGCCTGGAGTTGCCTACGGCATCAAACAACCTAGAGCAGGATGCATCGGCCAGCTAGTAGGCTTAATCGGCCCATAGTGCTGAACCCTCGGCTCAGGCTGTCAATATTCTGGGTAGATTAAGGTTGAGAACTCTAGAAATACGCATCGCCTCAAAGCTCAAGAGAGATCTATCCCTTGTCGGCTGCGTTGTGGCAGGCGTTTGGAGTGGCTAGCAGCGGTTCAGACGTTTAAGCATGGTTGTGCGCGGATGAAGTTTATGTACAACCATGCTTTGGGTGCAAAATTCGTCTCGTCAGCGCGGGTTTGGCAGGCTCAGCAATACTGCGTGATGTCTTCATCACATTCGTCTGCCAGATAGCACAGAGCGCGGAAGCGCAGCGCCACTACTTCTTCATACAGTGGGTTGAGCTTGCACAGGGGCGGAATGTGCAAAATTGTATGCCCCAAAAGGTTAATGTCGCGTTCAAACGGACATTGAGCAGGGATGAGGCGACAGAGGGTGTGGGCAAACTCGGCATTGGAGATGGCGATCGCATCTACGTAATTCCGCAATGGACTGAGTGGCGCAATCCAGGGTCGGCGATGGTTGGGCTGTGGCTGCGGCGATCGCCCTATCTTGCCGGACGCGGGGGGAATCCAGACCCAGCGTGCCAAAGCCAGATTTTGGGTGTCATATTCAGCAACTTTCATAACGAATCCTCACTGCTGACCTACGGTTTACTTCAGCCTGTTGAGCGTTAATTACGGATAGGCTTGGTTTGGTCTGTGCCGTTACCGCCATCATTCCCCAAAGCTAGAGCTACACATTGGGTAAAAACACCGGAATTTATGACAGCAGTGTTTTGAGCCTCCGAGGCTTTACCGGAGCCCCAACTAATCTTTAGAACCTTAGTTCTTCTAGAGATGCACTGTACGCGCGGCATCTGCTGCTCTACACCAACCTCAAAGCCCTAGTTTGGGAGAAGCTCGTCAAACGTGAGGTCTATAGTATTGTTTCAGTCCCCATGCTGCGGGGTTGAACAACATTACGTTGCATGCTCTAACCGCTCAGCTATCCACACCTTGATAATTGACTGACGGCTGACCCCAATCCGAAGCGCCTCACGGTCTAGCGCTTCAATCATCCAGACTGGGAAATCAATATCAATACGCCGCTGCTCGTATCCAGGACGTTTTATTTGCGCTAGATCAAGGTCATCAATGATGTCTTCTTGGCCTTCGTCGAACTTGCGGTCAAAGTCTTCTGCTTTCATATAGCTCTACCTCTCGCTGTCTTGCCCGCCGAACTGAGATAATGCGAACTCTGCCTTCTCTGTAGGTGATGACCGCTGCCCATAGCTTGGCTTCAATTCTTCCTAAGATAACGAACCGAGGCTCGTCTGATGTACGAGCTGAGACCTCAATGCGGTCATCATCCTGCCAGAGAGCTTGGGCCTCAGCAAAATCCACACCGTGCTTGAACTTGTTTGAGCGGCTCTTATGTTCATTAAACTCAAAATCCATAGCTACTGGATTCCATCTCAGAAATATATTAGGAACGTCTAGAGCCGATAGGGTTCTATGTTGTGGTTCACGGCTAGCCTGCTCATCTTCAACCATACTCCTTGAGTCACTTGAGTCTTCAACGCGGGGAGCAGAAAGAGGCAAAGAAGCAAAAGGGCTGACTACCTTGAGGACAGCAGAGCAATCAATCCCTAGATCCATCCTCAGCTAGTTTTGGCTGATGCCACGCGTGCCGTTAATGCCTGATTTGTCCTTCCTATGTCCTTGAGCGTTCCACTAGCTCGCTGTAAATAGACTGTGCCACAGGCGTCGATCGACACCTGTGGCACAGGTTAAGGAGGAGAGCGATGGCCTTATCTCTCATCCTGCTGATGTGGTTTTGTTGGGTTGGATTATGCTCCGACCGATTCTTTGGCGGCGTAGAGCACTTCGGCGGTGATAGATTCGATTTGGCGATCGCGCGCAAATTTTTCTGTGTTCCGCTTGACCTTGCCCCGAACGAAGCCAGGGATTTTGTTGAGTTCTGCCAGGCCGTCTTTGCTCCAGCTGAGGTCAGCGTTGGCAGACATGTCTTTGGTGATCACGTCTTTGGTATCGTGACCGCCGAAGATCTCCAACAAATGGTCTTCCATGCCAAGGGTGAAGGAGTTGTAAACCAAGTCCACCATCTGATTTGCGCCTTCATAACCAAGGAAGGGCTTGTAGCCGACGGGGAAGTTTTGAATGTGGATGGGAGAGGCGATGACGCCGCAGGGGATATCGAGCCGCTTGCCCACGTGGCGCTCCATCTGGGTGCCAAAGATGGCGGCGGGTTCTAACCGGGCGATCGCATTGGCAATTTCCGCATTATCTTCGCTAATGAGCACTTCGTCGCAGTAGCCCTCAACCTGCTGGCGGAACCAGTCGGCATCGTATTTGCAGTAGGTGCCTGCGAGCACCACTTTAATGCCCATTTCGCGCACCAAAATTTTGGTCATGGCGGCGGCGTGGGTGTTGTCGCCAAAGACGACGGCTTTCTTGCCGGTGAGGTTTTGGCAATCGATAGAGCGGGAAAACCAAGCGGCTTGGGACACAAACCGGGTCTGCTCATCGATGTAATGGTCGTAGTCAACGCTTGCGCCTTGCTGGTTCAACACGGTTTGGATGGCGCGAATGCAGCGAGCGGTTTCTACGACGCCCATAGGCGTCACATCAACGGTGGGTGTGCCAAACTCAGCCTGCAGAAACTCGGCGGTCATCATCCCCAATTCGCGGTAGGGCACCAAGTTAAACCAGGCGCGGGGCAGGGTTTTAAGATCCTGCACGGATGCCCCTTCTGGGATCACGGTGTTGATGGTGATGCCCAGGTCAGCCATGAGCGATCGCAATTCGCGACAGTCGTGGTTGCTGTGGAAGCCCAGGGTCGACATGCCAATAATGTTGACGGAGGGCTGCTCAGTTTTGTCGGTTCTCAGGTCGCCTTTTTTGCGGGCTTTGGCAATGTAGTACTGCACAATTTGTTGCAGGGTGCGATCGCTCGCCTGCAACTCGTTGTAGCGATAATGGTTTACGTCGGCCAGCAGCACATCGCCCTGCGACTCAAGTTGTGCCCGATCCACAAAGTTCTGCAAGTCTTCTTGCAGAATGCTGGAGGTGCAGGTGGGGGTGAGCACGATCAGGTCGGGATGCTCTTCTTGATCTTTGCGGGTGATGTTGTCCACCACTTTTTCTTGGGAGCCCCGCGCCAGCACGTTGCGATCAACCACGCTGGTGGTCACGGGGGTAAAGTCGCGCTCGCGCTCTAGCATCGACCGCATCACGTTGAAATAGTCATCGCCGAGGGGCGCATGCATGATGGCGTGGACGTTCTTGAAGGAGCTAGCCACGCGCAGGGTTCCAATGTGCGCTGGGCCAGCGTACATCCAATAGGCCAATTTCATAGTCTGGTGCGTCTCCGTGGTGTGCTGGGGATCAGTGTGACCGAGAAGGCGAACCCCTAAGCCCAGCGGAGGGAAGGCTGAGAGAAATCCTCGCTGGGCGCTTAAGTCTGGGCTGTGCCCGGTGCTCAAGCTGCTTTTGATTGTCTCAAACCTATGGGATGGGCGATCGCTCTGTGATGAACTGTTGCAAAGGGGGCGATCGCTCGTCTTCCCAGATTCAGCAAGGGTTTGGGCGATCGAACCCCAAAAAATCTGTCACAACACACTACGAAACTTAATCCTTCTCAATGGATCTAGCGGATCAGTCACAATCCGCATCTCAACGGTTCTATACGCTATGTCTTGTCAGGATCAGAACCCGATTGGGGCATCCTGTGTGAAGCTGCATGACGGCATCCATCCGGGTACAGGCCGCAGCCCTATGATTCTGCATAAGATTTTGAACAAGACGTAAAGGCTGGATTCATGGCTCTACGTAGCAGGGTAGACGCAGGTAAAAGGGGCATAGGCTATTCTGTTGAGGGGATAGTCTGTTCTTCTGCCGATATCCCACGCTTGACGCTATGACGGGAACTCACTCACTCTCTCGCAGTCTGATGCTGCTGTGCTTTGGCGCGGCGGCGATGTTGCTATGGGTGCAAAGCTATCGCCAGCCGAGATTGCAGTCGCAGGCCGCTCAGTTTGAGGCGGCAGACGCAGACGCAGCGCTAGAGATTTTGCCGGAGCCAGATGGGGGGAATTCGCCTGTTGCAGTGACTGCGAGTGTCAACCAGGTCGCTAGCCCAGAGCCATTCAGTGTTGAGGGCGATCGCCCTCAATCTTCAGCATCCCCACGTCGTTTTTCTCAGCGCCAACGCAGTGGAATTGGTGGATCACGGCTAGGGGCACTGTCGCAGCTAGCGCTTTCCAGTTTTGGGGCTAGGTCTGCAGTCAGTTCTGATCAGTTTGTGCCGGCGGTGGTTGGGCTAGAGCCAGCGTTGGCTGCGGTGCCTGAGCAAATTTCGCAATTGGTGGTGGATTTGAGCGATCGCCAAGTGCATTTATATCGAGGCCCAGAGCGCGATCGCAGCTACGACATTGCCATTGGCCAAGATGGGTGGGAAACTCCCGTTGGGCGCTTCCAGGTTACAGATTTGCAGGTTAACCCCCACTGGGAGCACCCCATCACCAAGCAAGACATTCCTCCTGGCCCAGATAATCCCCTTGGCACCCGCTGGATCGCCTTTTGGTCGGATGGCAAAGGCATCGTTGGGTTCCACGGCACCTATGACATCGATTTGATTGGGCAAGCCGTCTCTCATGGCTGCATTCGGATGCGCAATGAAGATGTCGAAGAGATGTATGACTTCCTCAGCTTGGGTGTCCCGGTGATTGTTCGCCCCTAAGTGTGCTGTGCTTCTGATAGGTTTGATGGGTTGCCGATTACGCTGCTCGTTTGTCGTAGTCAATCGTTGTGAACGTCAGTAACTGAACACTATTCAAGATCATTTGACACAGCGCTTGAGGCGCTGGTTTGAGTGTTTATTATTGTGAATCCTCATACAGCAGGGGTTCACAATAATTCAGTGTGATCTAATGCAAGAAACTGACTGAATAAAAGTATCTCCATTTAGAAAAAGTAAACCTACTTCTTTTAGGAGATCTGACTTGGGGTTGGTCTTGTTAGCGTCTAGGTGGCTCGACTAATCTTTCCTATTTTTTTGGAGGCCACAGGTATGAAATCTGCACAAAGGTTTGCTCTTTCCATCGGTTTAGTCTATTTGTTGATAGGTGTAATGGGTTTTATACCTGCTTTGGTTTCTCGGCCAGAAGCACTGCCGCCCTATGTCGAAAATCTAGGAGTAACATCTGGATATGGCTATTTGCTAGGCTTATTTTCAGTCAATACTCCCCACAATATTATTCATTTAGTTACTGGGATGCTGGGAATTGTCACCTCTATAGCGCTCGATAGTTCTCGCCTATTTTCTGGGCAGTTGGGCATCTATTACACCACACTAACTGTCTTGGGAATGATACCTGTGGCTAATACCTTCTTTGGCCTATTCCCAATGTATGGTGCGGATGTTATTTTGCATGGCCTGACTGGAATTATGGGGATCTACTTTGGCTTCTTTGCTACCCCTTCTCTGCGCACACTATTTCAACGTGAAATGGAGGAAGAGGCTGTATCTGGCGAGGCAACAAAATAATGCTCTAGATCTTAGCTAGATCTCAGATTTTTAGACGAGATGACGATTAGCGATCGGCCTAGTTCTAGTTAAAAACTAGGCCAATTGCCCCCGTCAAATGTTGTTTTTTGGCACCGTCCCAACGTCCGGCATTAGAAACTGGCGCGGACTTAGCTAGAGGCACTGGTATAAAAGCGTAGGGCAAAGCGCCAAAACGCTTTAGAGATGAGGAAGAGGGCGATCGCCAATCCTGCTGCTGCCGCCACCCACACCCACTGGGTGCGCCCCAGCAGCGTCTCCGCAGGCACCGTCGTCAAAAACGCCACGGGGATAATGAACGTAAAGAAAAAGCGATACGCCACGGGATACGCCACCATTGGGAAGCGACCCGCTTCTAGCAACCCCCGCAGCACCTCGGTCACATTGTAGATTTTGACAAACCAGATGCTCGTTGCCCCCAGCATGAACCACAAACTATAGAGGCTCACCAGACCAAAGGCCAACGGCACTGCTCCCAGCAGATATGCATAGAGCGGCACTCCCAGGTAATTCCCCGCATAGCCCAGCACAATCGCCCCAAACAGAATATCGGGAAAGCCCCAGGGCGACACCGTCCGCGCCGACAGCCAGAACTGTGAGCTAATGGGCTTAAGCAACACAAAATCCAATGTGCCTTCCTGCACCTGCTTCACAATCTGGTTTAGGTTGGGGCTCAGAAAGGTGGCCGCAAATCCTTGCAGTAAGGTGAAAATGCCCAGTACTATCAGCGCTTCTTCCCAGCTCCAGCCTTCAAACTGGTAGCCTGTGCGGTAGAACAAAAACAGGCCAAACAGGCTCCCCGCTAGACTGCCCATGCTGCTCAGCGTCGCCACAACAAAATTGATGCGATATTCCAACTCGGCGGCGATCGCCGTTCCCCAAAATAGCTGTAGCACCCGCCAATATCGAGCCATAACGCACAACCAGCACCGTCATGAAGGCACTGGCATGAAGGTTTAGACAAGACCAGCATACCAACTTCACTCGTGCCGCGTTGGATGAAGGGGTCGCAGTGCGTCGTCATGCGTTAATGCGTTGGCGATGGCTAGCACGATAATTGCACGCCTGCCTGTCGCAAAAGCCTCACTAGGGCGTGCTTTGAAACACGCCCTAGGATTTCTGTTCTATGCCCCCTTTGCTGAACGGTTGTGAGTCTGGCTCTAGCGACACCATCACCTTATCCACCCGATTTCCATCCATATCCACCACTTCAAACCGCCAGCCCCCCCATTGCATATAGTCTGACGACATGGGAATGCGCCCCATTTGCGTGATGATGAAGCCGCCTAACGTTTGGTAGCTGCCCCGCTGCTCGCCGGGCAGTTCCTCCAAGGAGAGCAACGCCTTCAAGCGATCAACGGTGAGCATGCCGTCTAGCAGCCAAGAGCCGTCTCCACGCTGGATAATCAGCGATTCAAAATTGTGATCGGCAAAGGGAATATCCCCAATAATGATCTCCATCACATCATTGAGCGTCACCACACCCTGAATCACGCCGTATTCATCCACGGCGATCGCCATGTGGGTGCCCGATTGTTTGAACAACTCCAGAATTTTTAACGCGGGCGTATTTTCAGGAATGAACAACGGCTGCCGCAGGCTACTAGTTAGGTCGATCGGCAACCCGGACAAAATGCGCGAGATCAAATCGGTAATATGCACAATGCCCAGCATATTGTCGAGGGTGCCTTGGCAAACCGGAAAACGCGTATGGCCATGGTCAATAATCTTGGTTTGGTTGATCTCGTCTTCATCATCAAGATTGAGCCACACCAATTCTAGGCGCGGTGTCATCAGAGAACTGGCCGACTGATCCCCCAGGTGAAAAACCCGCTCAACCATCGTTTGCTCTGCCTCTTCAAAGGTGCCCGCCTCTGTGCCCTGACGAATCAACACCTTAAGCTCTTCTTGGGTGATGGCCGGTTCGTCGTGGATCAGGTCGATCCCTAGCAGCCGCAGCACCGTGTCTGTCGAAAAGCCCAGCAATTGCACAAGGGGATAGGCGATCGCCGAAAGCACCCCCATCGGTTGGGCGATCGCCGCCGCAATCATCTCAGGATTTCGCAGCGCCAACCGCTTCGGCACCAGTTCTCCCAAAATCAGCGTCAGGTAGGTCACCGTTATCACCACCAGCGTGATCGCCATCGTTTGGCTATAGGGCGCTAAAGTCGGTACCTGCCCAAAGACTTCAGCCAGCGGTGCGGCAATTGTGGCCCCCCCCACAGTCCCCGTCAGAATGCCAATCAGCGTAATGCCAATTTGCACCGTTGACAGAAAGCGATTGGGCTCATTGGCAAGATTCAGCGCCGCGCGCGCCCGCGTATCACCGCGCTCTGCCATTTCCTGCAACCGCGCTTTTCGTGCTGACACCACCGCCATCTCTGATACTACAAACAGGCTGTTTGCCAGCACGAGCAGTAAAACAATGGCAACTTCCGTCGTAATAGAGGTCATAAAAGACGTGGGCATCCCAATGAATGAGATGAATGAGACACGGTATCAAGGATCAAAAAGATCAAACCACTCCCCAGGCTACCAAGAATCGACAAGCACTCTAACCCACTCAAAATAGCTGCAGGCGTCGCGAGCCGATTCAGATAAAAACTATAGGAATATACATGAACTTAGCACTCCTACAAATGAGTAAAACAAATGAGTAAAAACCAATAGCCGGGTCTAATAATGCAGGCAATATGAACTCAATCTTCGCTAAACCCTTCACAAAGGTTCAGGATGCAACACGACAGACGCCAGCTTCGACAGATGCAGATGATTTATCGGCTGATTTGCTTAGACTCCTCTAAAATTTAGCCGCTTGCCCGAGCAGCAGGAAACCGATGCGCGATCGCCCCAGCGCAGCGTATGATCGATAGAGTAAGGCTTAGTTTTAAGGCTAAGCGTTACCGTTCGATAGCTTACCGCTCAATCGAGTTGTGCCTGCCATTCAGATCAACGCTTGCCCTTTGTCTCTGCTTCCATGACGCGCGCTTACACCATTTGCATTCACAACCGCCAAACTCAAACCTCTCACACCATCAACGTTCCTGACGATCAATATATTTTGCAAACCGCAGAAAACCAGGACGTGCAGCTCCCCTTTTCATGTCGGAATGGAGCCTGCACTACCTGCGCTGTGCGGGTGCTTTCAGGCGATCTCTACCAGCCTGAGGCCATGGGCCTATCGCCAGAGCTGCGTGCGCGGGGTTATGCGCTACTCTGCGTCAGCTATCCCCTCTCCAACTTAGAAGTCGAGACCCAGGATGAAGATGAAGTGTACGAACTCCAGTTTGGGCAGTACTTTGGCAAGGGCAAGGTAAAACGCGGCTTGCCCCTCGACGAAGAGTAGCGGCATTCTCCGGTTATTCTTGAACCAGAACTCCTCATTCCTAAGCCTCAAATGCCTACTGCGATTCCGCTTGAACTTTTCCTTGATGTCGCAACAGAAGCGGCGCTAGCAGCGGGGTCGGTGATTCAGCAGTACTACGGCAAACTAGAGTCAATTGAGGAAAAGGACGGGTCTGGCAATGTGGTGACTGAGGCAGATCACGCCGCAGAAGCCACAGTGCTGGGGGTGTTGCAGCGACATTTTCCGAACCATGCGATCTTGGCGGAGGAGTCGGGAGCGTCGGGGCTCGCGTCGAGTGAATTTTTGTGGGCAATTGACCCGCTGGATGGCACTACCAATTTTGCCCACCAGTTTCCTCACTATGCGGTATCAATTGGGCTGCTGATTGAGGGTGTGCCCCAAGTCGGCGTGGTTTATAACCCTTACTATGATGAGCTGTTTCGGGCTGCGAAAGGATTGGGGGCAACGCGCGATCGCCAACCCATTCAAGTCTCCACCACGCCAGACCTAGAGCACAGCCTGCTGGCCACCGGGTTTGCCTATGACCGTTGCACCACAGTTGATACCAACTATGCAGAGTTTTGCCATCTCACCCATCAGACGCAGGGGGTGCGGCGTGGCGGCGCAGCGGCGCTAGATTTGGCGTTTGTGGCCTGTGGTCGATTAGAGGGGTATTGGGAGCGCGCGCTATCGCCGTGGGATGTGGCGGCAGGCATTGTTCTGGTCGAAGAAGCAGGCGGACTGGTCACGGCCTACGATAAATCTCCGCATGACTTTGAGGCCCGCCGCATCCTGGCCACTAACGGGTTCATTCATGCCGAATTAAGCCAGGCACTCTTGACCATTCAGCCGCTGCCAGAATTTGCGCCAGAGGGTTCTTAGAGTGGGAACACTATCAGTAATCGGTATTCCACTTGAACACCATGATCCGTGCTGATTCGATTGCTGTGGCAATGGTTTTAGGCGCAGTCCTACGGCGCAGCGTAGTGCCAAACCCTATTGCTTGACACGGGTGTAAGTGTTCGATAAGGAGATGCTGAGTACTTTCCCAGAGTTTGGGGAAGCAAAGTAAACTAAAAGAACTTGGGCAGACGGGAAGGCAGAGGCTATGGCGCTGAACATTGAACAAGGGCTGTTTGGGTTGGATTGTGTGGATCACCATGCGGTTCTGGGCGTCTCTATTGATGCAGATGCAAAGCTAATTCGTAAACGCTATCTGACATTAGCGCGCCGCCTCCATCCTGATAGCTATACGAAGGAAAGCGAGGGCGATCGCCAGCACGCCGCAGAACTGCTGTCAAAATTAGTTAACCCAGCCTATGAGCAGCTATCGAGCGAAAAGAATTTATCGGAATACCTATTGCTGCTCAAGCTCAAGGGGCAACAAGCGCTGCGTCAGCAAGAAACCATCATTCTCAGTAGTGCGGCCGCGCGCACGGTCGCAGCATCCCGAGGCGATGTAGATCAGGCGTATCGCAAGGCCGTGCATGAGTTAGCAGAGACGCAATACCAGCAGCTCGATCAGATGGAAGAGATTACCGGGCAGTTGAGCGAACTGAACTTAGTCTATGTCATGCGGAAGGCCAATAATGGGGACTTTGCGGCACCGACCGCTAGTCCTACGACGAATGCGTCTCCTGCGAATGGGGCACCGTCGTCACCCCCCTCTGAGCGCAATGCCCCCAAGCCCCCTGCGACCAAGGATGCCATTGTGGCGTCCTATGTTCGACGTGCCCATGAGTTTGAGAAGAAGAACAACTTTAATGCGGCGGTTAAGGAACTGCGGGATGCGCTGCAGCTCTCCCCTAAGAATGCGATCGCCCATAGTCGGTTGGGGTTGATCTACTACAAGACCAAGCAGACGACGATGGCAAAAATCCACTTTCGCAAGGCTCTAGAACTGAACCCAGAGGATGCGACAGCCCAAGAAGGGATGCGCCGACTAGAAGCGCCTGAGCCAAACCCAGCCGAGGATAAACGCGGAGCCAAAGCAACGGGCAAAGCAGCAAAATCCTCCTCCAAAGACACGCCAAAAGATGGTAAGTCTGGAGGTGGATTGTTTGGCCTGTTTGGCAATAAGAAGAAGTAATGACCTATCAACCCCCAGTGGGCGCACGGGATCTGTTTCCTCTGGATGTGGCGCAAAAGCGATGGATTGAAGATCGAGTGCAGCAGGTGTTTCACCGCTGGGGCTATCATCGCATCATTACCTCAACGTTAGAGCGCATGGATACGCTGATGGCCGGAGGCGCGGTGCAGCGCTCTACGGTGCTGCAACTGCAAACCGGCAGCGAGGAAGAACTGGGATTGCGCCCTGAGCTGACGGCATCCATTGCTCGTGCCGCTGTAACGCGCATGGCAGGAATGCCGCCCCCGTTGCGGTTGTACTATACCTCCAATATATTTCGGCGATCGCCCGGGGGCTTGGTCGACCATCAGCAAGAGTTTTACCAGGCGGGAATTGAATTGCTGGGCGCAGCAGGCGTCAGGGCCGATGCCGAAGTGCTGTTGCTCTTGGTAGATTGCCTGCAATCTCTTCAATTGCAGGACTGTCACTTGGTACTGGCAGAGGCGGGGCTAACGCGATCGCTCCTGGCAGATTTTCCTGATGCGGTGCGAGCGTCAGTGCGGCGGGCGATCGCCGACCTCGACCGTCTGTCTCTAGAGTCGTTGCCCCTCACCGACGACCAGCGAGCGCGAGCGCTGCTGTTGCTTGACCTGCGTGGACGCCCCCAGGATGTCTTGCAGCGGGTGCTTAGCCTACCGCTGACCGCTGAGCAGCAGGCCAGCGTCCACAACCTCAAAGCGTTGATTGAGCTATTGAACGATAGCCTTGCCCATATGGGCACTTCAATCCCAGACATTGTGCTGGATTTGAGTTTGATCCAAACGTTTGACTATTACACGGGGATCGTGTTTGAGGTCGTGAGCGATCGCCCCTCAGGTCGCCAAGTGCTGGGGCAGGGCGGACGCTACGATCAACTGCTGGGGCTCTACCATCCCCAGCGAGACAGTGCGCCGGGCGTGGGGTTTGTGTTTAACATTGAGGCGCTGCATCACGTGCTCTTGCCAGCGGGGCAGCTCCCTATCCACACCCCTACTGCCCAGTGGTTGGTGGTGCCCGCTACGCCCCACGCCTATGCTGCGGCCTTTGCCCATGCCCAAACCATCCGCAATTCTGCCAACCTAGTGCGGGTAGAGTTGGGTCTTGGGGTACAGTCTAGTCCCGACGATATTCGAGCGTATGGGCGCGATCGCCGCATCAGCCAGCTAGCCTGGGTCAATGAAGATGGAACCGTCACCATCGAGGCGCTATAGCAGCGGGCGATCGTGGGTTGGCGGTCGGTTCAACGGTCGGTTCAAGCGCCTTGCTCAGTCCACGATCGCCCTTCTGCTAAAAGCCCCACATCCGCCGAGGCCCTACGTCCAAATGCACAATGTGGCGACGGTTCCCAGGATAGATACCCACACCACCCGGCCACCAAGCCATCACAGCGTTGGCCACCTGCCGTCCGCTCATGCCTGTCACCACTAGGTCTACGGCACGGCCTCCCAAGTGTTGGCTATTGCGAACGCCCCCCGCTTTGCTGTTGAACGGTTCAGGCCGATACCAAGAGGTGACGCAAAAGGGCCGGCCCAGTTGCTCTCGTGCCTGCTGCAATGGCTTAGCCAGCGCCATAATATTGTCCACCTCTTGCGGCGTGCGGGGAATGCGGCTGCCGCCGTGGGTGGCTTCACCCCAGGTAAAGTTGCCCTTGGGCAAAATCGGCTCATTCAAAAACACGAGCCCGCGCCCTGGCAATGCGATGGATGGGCGGTTGGGTGACGGTGTACCCAAAGACGGGCTGGGTGTGGGTGTGGGACGCAGTGACGGGATAGGATCTGGGGTAGGAGATACTGGGCGAGAGGGCGGCAGGGCCTCATCTGTAATGGGATACACCACCGACTTATCAAACTCCACCTGAGCATGGGCTTTATATACATACCAAGTGCTTAAACCCTGCACATATTCCTCTGGACGACCAATTGCAATGCGGATATGGTCGCTAAACCCGCCTTGGGTGTCTGCATAGGCGTAGGAATGTAGCTCAAAGGTAGTGCCTGGCGCCACCGATACAGTCTCTTCTGCTGATAGCTCTGATGAAAGCACTGGACGGCGTTTGAGTAGCGTGGCTTGGGTAATAACTAAGCGCTGAATAGCCGCCTGCTCTTCTAAGGGATACACAACGCTGTCATTAGAAATCACTTCTGCATGGCGGTTGAAAATAAACCAGGTGTTGAAGCCTGAGATGGTTTGATCGGCTAATGCAAACTTAATGTGTTCATCAAAGTCACCTGCAGAATCTGCCCAGGCATAGGATGCAATAGGATATTCTGTACCTGCACGAACAATGTGCTTTTCATGGTCGGGCAGGTGGCCTAAATGCTCTGGGCGACGCTTCACGTAGCTGTCACGCAGAATGCGTAAGACTTGATTTGACATAGATTGACTCCGCGTAGATGGCACCTGTTAATCGGCCCTAGATGCGGTAGGGCGATCGCCCTACTCTGCATTCATAAACCGAAACTCGTCGATCTAGAATGCCCGGAAACTACGGAGATTATTTACAGTTTAAGTAAAAAACATGGCAAGCCACATACTGAACCGAATCCATGGCGGCTATGGTCTAGGCGGATGCCCCATAGCCGTATCAGGCCATGTAGCGGACTAAAGGGTTGTGAATCTTCGGGATAAGCTCAACCCTTTATGCACTGTGCACACTGAGTCCGGCATGTTGCGCAGCGTCCCATCCCCCCCCTTAGGCCCAAGCTGAGAGTCGAGAAATGTGAGCTTCTAATAACGTCAGTTCGGGTTGAGAGGGTTTTGGGGCATCGCGCGACGCGCGATGCCCCAAAACCCTTAATGTGCTGTGCGCGTCGCGCACAGCACATTAAGGGTTTGAGCTTATCCGGAACTCAGGTTCAATACAACCAAAGACCCCAGATAAATTGCTCCACTAGGGGTTAGGATATCAAATCCTCTTTGGTTATCCTCGGTTGGGCAAGTCGAATGCCATGCGTCCCTAGGGCGTGTCATTAATTCCGACTAAAAGCCTTGTGCTATGAGCAGTTGTGAAACCGGGGATGTAGAATTCGGATTTGGTATGAGACCGCTGTCAAGGGTTGCCTGTTTAGAACTCTATTAAGAACTAGGAAGAACTAGCGCTTGACAGATGCTCCATAACAACAATGGGAACATGACGGCCTAGAACGTTTGCCCAATGTAGATAGAGCGAACTTCTCCGTTGCGGCGCACGATGGCTTCGTCATTGCTGACAGAAACCAACATCCACCCGCTAGAGCCGACGCTCTCTCCCATCTGCACTCGTTGGGGCACGCCGTTAATCTCGAATAGTGCCGCAGAGCGATCGCCCAGTTCCAGCACCCCAATCAGCACGTGATTGACCACAGGGGTGATGTTGGGGATCACCGCCGCCGTTTGATCCCCGGTATTTGGCTCTGGCGTAGGAGCAGCAGGAGCATTGGGAGCGGTGATTGACGCAGCGATTTGAGATTGGGGCTGGGGCAAGGTAGTGGGCGCAGGAATCGGCACAGGGGCCATTGCGGTGGACTGAGGTGGCTGGTAAATAGGTACGTAGACGCGCTCCAGCACGGTAGGGCTATTGGCCGCCGCAACTGAGATATTGGGCAAGCTATCTGACTCGGATGGGCGTTGCTCAGTTTTTTGATCTAGTACTACGAGCGATCGCTCCATATAGCTCAAAAACTCACGATCGCCTGCGGGTAACGTCTCCCCAGTGGTGGCGACTTCGGCGGTGGAGGGTTGCCCTTGACGCTGCATCACCCACCAAATTAGCCCGGTAGCAGCGATGGAAATGACCGCCAATGCCATCAGCCATTGGTCAAGCGATCGCCCCCAGACGTTATCCTGCTTGCTTTCTGGTTCACCCAAGGCGGCAATATCAGCCGCATCGGTAGCATCTAGCCCGTTTTCAGCAGTCTCATCTTCCGTGGGTTCAGTAATGCTAGGTAACAATCCGGCGATCGCCAACGACATTGGAGGCAGATCCATGGGATCAACCGACTCGCGAGGCAGAGACACATCCACCCCCAGCACCTGCTCCACATCGCCAAATAATTCATCCATCAGCTGATGGGCCGCATCATCAGCAAACTGCTGAGAGGCTGAGGCTACAGCTTGTTCCCGTTCAATGGTAAGGGTCGCAGGCTCGATCGCCCCAAAGGAAGGCTCAGAATTTGTTGGGGTAGGGGATAGGTTTGCGTCTTGAGACATAGGTGACAACGCTCTTGCAGGTCGAGTCAAGATCAGGCTAGGAGCAGCGTTCGGCGTTGCTGTCTCGGAGAGAATCGCCTATCGACTGCACCTTAATCCAACCAAATCATCCAATCACTGGGCTTGAACTGACTTGGCTTGAATACTGTGCTGCACAGCTACACTTCCAGAACGCCAGCGCAAACTACACAACGCTGATATATCAGGACATTTAGCCGCATCAGACAACATTTCACCTAAATGTATCGCATCCTTCTAAAAAGCGATCACTCAATCTTGCAGCAGATCCCAAAATGTCTAAAACCAGCCCCCTTGGCTTCAGATGCAGGGCTGTATCAGCTAGTTGCCGCGTTTGCCGGGTTGCGGTCAGACGCGTGAGTGGCTCGCTGCCGGGCCTGAATTTCGAGGTGTAAGATCAGCGCATTCACATCGGCAGGATTTACCCCGCCGATGCGGCTGGCCTGCCCGATGGTGAGTGGACGAACGGTTGCCAGCTTCTCGCGCGACTCTTTTGAAAGGGTGTCAATGGCGTGATAGTTGAGATCGGGCGGGAGCGCGCGATGGGACTGGCGGGAGATTTGATCAATTTGCGCCTGTTGCCGATGCAGGTAGCCTGCATACTTAATCTCAATTTCTGTCGCTTCGCGCACGTCACGACGCAGCACCCCATTCCCCAGTTCGTACGCAACGAGATCCCCATAGTGGAAACCGGGGCGTCGCAACAGTTCTGCTAGGGTAATTGATCCTTTAATGGGCTGCTGAGCTTCGCTGATAATGCGTTGACCTATGGGCTCCAGTTCCTTAATTCGGGTGGCGTGGAGGCGTTCGGCCTCGGCTCTGATTTGGGCTTGTTTGTGCTGAAACAGACTCCAGCGGCGATCGCCAATTAACCCAATCTCACGTCCTAAGGGCGTCAGGCGCTGATCGGCATTATCTGACCGCAGCAGTAACCGATATTCCGAGCGAGAGGTCAGCATCCGGTAGGGCTCTCGCAAGTCTTTGGTGCAGAGGTCGTCGATCAGCGTGCCAAGATAGCTTTGCTCACGGGGAAAGACGACTAGCTCTTTGCCCTGCACTAGGCGCGCCGCGTTGAGGCCTGCTACTAACCCCTGAGCTGCGGCTTCTTCATAGCCAGTTGTGCCGTTGACCTGCCCGGCACAGAAGAGCCCATTAATTTTTTTGGTCATGAGAGTGGGGTAGCACTGGGTGGCGGGCAGGTAGTCATACTCCACGGCATAGGCGGGGCGCAGCATGGCGCATTGTTCTAACCCTGGGAGCGATCGCAGCATGGCCAGCTGAATCGACTCCGGTAACCCGGTTGAAAACCCCTGCACATACACGTCGGGGATATCGCGCCCCTCTGGCTCTAGAAAAATTTGGTGGCTCTCTTTATCCGCAAAGCGCACAATCTTGTCTTCAATGCTAGGGCAATAGCGGGGCCCTTTCGCATCTACCCAGCCCCCATAGACGGGAGATAAATGGAGGTTTTCGCGAATAATTCGATGGGTTTCGGCAGTCGTGCGGGTAAGGTGACAGTCCATGGGCTCACGCACCAGCCATTCTTGCGGGTCAAAGCTAAACCAGCGCACCTCAGCATCGCTAGGCTGCCGTTCTAGCACGTCAAAGTTAATGGAGCGGCGATCGACACGGGCTGGGGTGCCAGTCTTGAGTCGTCCGGTTTCAAACCCGAGGCGGCTCAGCGTCTCTGTTAAACCGACTGCAGCAAATTCTCCAGCGCGCCCGGCGGCCATTGACTTATTGCCAACCCAAATGCACCCTCCCAAAAACGTGCCCGTGGTCAGCACTACAGCGGTGCAGCCAAACGCCACGCCAAAATAGGTCTCGACGCCAATCACTTCATCGTGCTGTCCCAGCACTAAATCCGTCACCATACCTTCGCGCACGGTGAGGTTTTCCTGGGTTTCCACAATGCCTTTCATCACGGCGGCATATTCGCGCTTATCGGTTTGCGCCCGCAGCGCCCATACGGCTGGGCCTCGCGACACATTTAGCACCCGCTTCTGAAGGTAGGTGCGATCGGCCATCTTGCCGATTTCCCCCCCCAGGGCATCGACTTCGTGCGTCAGCTGAGATTTGGCAGGGCCACCGACCGCCGGGTTGCAGGGCTGCCAGGCGATTTTATCTAGGTTGAGGGTGAGCAGCAGCGTGCGGCAGCCTAGACGCGCCGAGGCCAAGGCCGCTTCACAGCCTGCGTGCCCTGCACCCACCACCACCACATCATACCGATCTAAAAAATCCACTGTACTCATGCAAGTCTCATGCGAGGGCTGATCCAGTTAGGTTCCGACTATACTTATGCGCACCATTCACACCCAGTCGCCGTTATTGCAATAGCTGAGCGTTAAGAGGGTTTTCCCTTTGAAGTTTTCCCTTTGAATAAAAGGCCGCTTGAATGGAACGGAATAAACGGGATATCGGGATATATATACGAACGCTGGAGGATTGGTCGTTAACGTGATGTTGGAAGAAGGAGGAGCGAAGGAGCGATCGCCCCCATCCCACTATTCCACCCATCCATTTCTCTATTCTAAGCGGTGGCTGAACTCGAACTTTAGACGGCAGTCACATTCGGGGGCGATCGCACCCACCGGTTCAGACCCTGCTGCAGCACCGATACTAGACCTGCTCCTCACGTTGCCCATCACCCGTGCTCCCCTCAGCGACAGCGGGCTTCTCCGTCTGTTCTGCCTCTCCGGCAGCAGATTTCGTTAGCCGCTCTGCTTTCATGGCCTGGCGGCGTTCTAGCAACACCTGCGTCAGCCCAGTCACCACGATGGTTGCTAATACCCCATCATCAATCCACCCCAGCACCGGAAACACATCCGGCGAAATATCAATGGGGCTAATGAGGTAGGCGATCGCACCCAAAATAATCACCCATCGATACTTGGGATGCCCGAGCAAGCGCTTGAATACGTTATGGGTTAGCGATGGTTTCATAGCCTGCCTTGCAATAGAAAACGCCATACGCATCGATTCTACGCCGATTGTCTGACGAGAAGAGCGCTCAAATTGCAGGATGGTTGGGGATTGAAGGCAGGCTCAACTGATGCCTGATCCCAACGCCAGCCTTCCCGAGAGAACAAAGCTAATCTCAAAACCCTAGAGACCTGACCCACTCTGCTCTATTGAGTACGGTTTACACATTTTAGGTGGAATGCTCGATAATGAATGAGATATCCCCCCAGGGAGGATGTATTGTAAGGAAACACGAACTAGTGTTAAATTAAGTTAACTAAATAAGAATCATTAACTCAGCCTCATACAAGCACTTGATTTTCTACACCGTCCCGTCCAATAGATCAGCACTGAATGCCCCTCCAGCCCATTTGGAGGGCGCTTCTGTTGACATAACGCGCCCTCAACAGGATGCTACTAAGTCACTTGCATCTGAGGTTATTCAAAATTCTCTGAATGAAAGGCTTTTAATTTTTGCAGGTGCCATCTTCTTAATTGCGATTCCTGTACTGGTGCAAGCGCCCTTGGTGCGGGTGTTGCCGTGGGTTAGTCTAGCGATTACGCCCTTGTTGGTTGCGATCGCCCAACGGCTCGAACGTTCTCCCCGATTTCAGCGTTGGGGTGATCTAATGATGGGGTTTAACTGGACATGGCTAGCGGGGTCAGTATACTGGGGCTGGCTCCGGTGGGAACCTTTAGTGCATCTACCGGTTGAAGCGATTGGGTTGCCTTTTGCAATCTATGCCCTAACGCGCCAGCAGGGCAAACTGGGCAATTGGTTTTATCTAGGGTCACTGTTTGGAACTGCCATTACCGATGTTTACTTCTATGCGGTGCGGCTCATTCCATTTTGGCGGCAGGTTGTTCTGGCTGATTTGGTAGAAGCGCGCTCTATCCTTCATAGCGCCCTAGTGCATATGCAAACCTCTTGGGGAATTGGTTGCGCAGTAGCATTGCTGGGTATATTACTTTTGGTAGGTCTAGTTCCGTTGCGTTCTCAGCAATTGCATTGGTGGGCCTTTAGCGGAGCAGTGCTCAGTACGATCCTGGTAGATGGCCTGTTTTGGCTAGCGGCGGCGGCAGCCTAGAGTAGGCTATGATTCGGATGTTCTGAGGCAGGTTGAACGCTTTCAAGGCGATTAATGCGCCAGTTGAGCGGTTAGGCATAGCCCATTGTTCTTAGTAAGGGCTCTTCTTGGCCTCGAGCTTCGGCATGGTGCTGTTCTAACGTAGCTTGGGCCTTAAGCGCACGTTGACCTGTTGCTGCCACTGCTTAGGTGTATCTTAAAATGGCTTCCTCAGAAATATTAGCGGTTCTTGGTTCGCAGTGACTGCACCCCAGCCTGTTCCTCATTTGGTCTTACGCACCGATTCTGGCAGTCGTTATCTCTCGCTCACGAACAGCAACTGTTGGACGGTGGGTCGGGGGGATGACAACAACTTCGTGCTGCCCGATCGCTGGATCTCGCGCAACCATGCAATGCTGCAACGGATGGAGACCGGAGAGTTTTATTTAATTGACCTAGGCAGCCGCAATGGTTCCTTTGTTAATGGGCGGCGAGTCAGCGTTCCGGTTACTCTGCACAATGGCGATCACCTGACCTTTGGGCAAACCGAGCTGGATTTCTTCTCTCCAGATTTTGCATCACATCCAAGCGACTCGTCCCTCGGCATCGACTCTCAAGAATTTACGGCCACCGCAACGCTACACGTGCGCCGCTTGATTTCGGTATTGGTGGTCGATATTCGCGACTTTACCGTGATGACTCGGCAGATCGATGAGAAGATTCTGTCAGAGGCGATTGGCACTTGGTTTCGCTGCGCCGGAGATATCATCCGCGAGTATGGCAGTTGGGTCGATAAGTATATTGGCGATGCCATTATGGCGGTGTGGATTCATGGGCCCCAGGGGGTAAGCCATGACGAGATGGTTCGCATTGCCCAAGCACTGAGCGCGCTTCACAAAATGACGAGCCGCCTGCATGAGCGCTATCCGCTGCCGTTTCCGCTGCGGGTGGGGGCAGGGCTGAATACGGGCTACGCCATGGTGGGCAATACGGGAACGGGCGATCGCCCAGACTATACCGCCTTGGGCGACACGGTGAATGCGGCGTTTCGGTTGGAATCTGCCACAAAGCAAATCGGCAGGGATGTTGCGTTGGGCGAGTCTACCTATGGATATTTGGTCGAATCTATCTCTAACGCCAATCTATTTCAGCAGCACGCCGTCAATTTAAAGGGGTACGATACCCCAACAGTGACCTACGCCGGGTCGTTTTCAGATCTTGATACCTTTTTGCAGATCAGCGTACCGCGCTAACCGCGGCTTGCTCCAGCGGTGCACCCAAAGCGCTAACGCAGGACGGCAGGCATTTATTTGGTGTCCACAGCTTCCCTGAGCTGCATTGCCCTTCGTCTCTCCCCATGGGGAGAGGGTATGCTGATAATGCCCAGGTCTAATTTTCTCTTGAGGCAGCATGCCTGTCGTATCCGATGCAGCGAGAGGCTATCGACCGCTTGCTCCACATCCTCTTCGAGACAAGGCCAGAGAAGATTGCCCAGGTATTCAGGGAGCCGATGACTATCTACTATGAGCCTTTGCATTAACACTGCCTGTCCCCAACCCGATCACCCGTCCAACGATGGCAGTCGCTACTGTCAAAGCTGCGGCTCGGATCTGCTGCTGCAGGAGCGATACCGAGTGATGCGCGTGCTCAATAAACGCAGCGGCTTTGGGCAAGTGTATGAAGCCTATGAGCGCAGCATTCCCAAAATTCTTAAAGTGCTGAAAGAAGTGCACAACCACAACCCTAAGGCGGTGCAGTTGTTTGAGCAAGAAGCCCAAGTGCTGAGCCAACTGCAAAGCTCGGGGGTTCCCCACGTTGAGCCAGACGGCTATTTCAAGTTCTATCCCCGCAATGGCTCTGAGCCGATGCACTGCTTGGTGATGGAAAAAATAGACGGCCCCAATCTGAAGGAATGGATGCGCCAGCAGGGCAACCATCCCATCAGCGAATCTCAAGCGATGAAATGGCTAGAGCAGGTCGTTCAAGTTCTGAATTTGGTGCATCAGCGCAACTACTTTCACCGCGATATTAAGCCAGAGAATATTATGCTGCGCTCGGGTGGGCAAGTGGTGCTCGTGGATTTCGGTGCAGCCCGTGAAATGACTGAGACGTATCTCAACCAACTCGGCGGCTCGCAGGGGATGACACGCATTAGCTCTGCAGGCTATACCCCGCCTGAGCAAGAAAAGGGCTTAGCCGTGCCCCAGTCGGACTTTTATGCGCTGGGGTGGACCTTCATTTTTCTGCTGACGGGGCGACAGCCGACTGATCCCGAAATTTACGATTCGTTGAACGATTCCTACAACTGGCGGCGATTTGCGCCCCATGTGTCGGCCCCGTTTGCTGAGTTCATTGATCAGCTAATTGCGCCCAAAGCCTCAGGGCGGCCTAAAAGTACCCAAGAAATTTTGGCGATGCTGACGTCTCTGCGCCAGCAGGGAATTGGTGCGTCGGGCATGCCCACGGGGGGCTTGCCTACGACCCGAGAGATGTCGCTGCCCTCACCCACGGGCGGGGCGGAAACGATGGTGCAGGGCTCAACCAGTCTGCTTAAGGGATCTCTGGTGACAGGGCGATGGAGGGGCGATCGCCGTCTTTGGGTAGGGGCTGCCGTGCTGGTGGGGCTGGCTGGCTGGGGCGGCTGGCTGGTGTTCCACACCCGCCAGCAAGCGGTTACCCCACCCCTCGCGGCTGTATCATCTCTGCCATCTGATGAGCAGCAGTTGTCAGTAGAGGCTGAGCTAGTCGGCCATACTGCCCCCATTAATACTGTAATTTTTACCGCCAATAGTCAGGCAATCATCAGCGCTGGCGCAGACACCACCATCCTCGTGTGGGATCGGGCTACTGGGGAACCGGTGCAGCAGATGCGGGGGCACAGCAGCTATGTCAATACGCTAGAGCTGAGCGGTGATGGGAGGTTGCTGGCTAGCGGCAGCGCCGATACGACGGTTCGCGTGTGGGACATGGAGACGGGGGAACAACTGCAACAGTTGCAGGGGCATACCAGCCCCATCAACGCTGTGAGATTTAGCCCCAACAGGTTGGTGATTAGCGGCAGTGCCGATCGCACTGTGCGGGTCTGGGATGTTGACACGGGAGAATCGCTCCGAACTCTGACGGATCACGATGGACTTATCAATGCGATCGCCCTCAACCCGGTGGCTCCTCAGGTGGCTGCCGCAGGCACAGGCTCCGAAATTGTGATCTGGAACTACGAAACAGGGGAACCGCTGCAAACTCTGAGTGGCTTTAGCGGCGCGCTCAATGCGCTGGTGTATAGCCCCGATGGCGCTAGCGTCATTGCGAGCGGCACAGACCGCACCATTCGAGTGTGGAGTACAGCGGATGGCACGCTTCAGCAAACGTTGGAAAAGCACTCGGGCTTTGTCAACTCGCTGATGATATCCGGTGATGGGCGACGCCTGCTCAGCAGTGATTCTGATGGCAAGCTCATTCAGTGGGATTTGGTGGATGAACGGGCGATCGCCACCTATACCAGTGCAGAGCGGCTGTTGCCGCTGGATCACGTCTCCGTGCAGGCAGACTGGCGCTATTTGGCGACCGGGCGCGGCTATACTAACGTGCGTCTCTGGAAGCTCCCTCAGTAAGCCGATGGGTTAACATGCCCCATGCTTGACGGTTTATATCAAGTCTGCTTTATCGACCTCACTATGAACTCAGGATGGACAAGGGTTGGCGGCTTAGGATTCTTAGGTTAATTGACCGGACTTGATATTACGCGCTAGGTGCTGAATTCACCCTGTGCTGAACCGACTAAAGGGCGATCGCCAGACCGTCCGCTCTGGGTTCTGAGGCGGCAATGAGCGCACTGCCGTGCTTAAGGATGATCTGACCTTTGCCAAAAAACTGCACCCCGCCGCTTACCTGCACCGAGTGGGCGCGATCGCCCAACCCGCTGGTTACGGCGCGGGGCATCGACTGCTCTAGCAGCACTTGGTTTCCTTCCAAAAACCGCCAGCGAGGTGCATCCAGCGCCGCTTGGGGATTCATGCCATAGTCCACCAGATTCACCACGACCTGCACATGCCCCTGGGGCTGCATCGGCGCGCCCATCACGCCAAAGGGGCCAAGGGGCTGCCCCTCTCGACTCAAAAAGCCGGGAATAATGGTGTGAAACGGGCGCTTCCCCGGAGCGTATTGGTTTGGGTGACCGTCGTCTAGTACAAACCCAGCGCCGCGATTGTGCAGCGCAATGCCCGTCCCCGGAACCAAGACGCCGCTGCCAAACCCTTCGTAATTGGACTGAATGAAGGACACCATCAGGTCGGCATCAGCTGTGGCAAGATATACAGTGCCGCCGCGTGGCAGGCCGGGGTTTGCCAACGGAATTGCCGTATCGCTAATCAGGGCGCGGCGATCGCTCGCATAGCCTTTATCAAGCATCTCCGCCACCGATACTTGCAGATGCTGCGGGTCGGCCACATGGTGATAGACATCGGCAAAGGCCAGCTTCATTGCTTCGATCTGCCAGTGGATGCTCTCAACCGAGTCTCGCGGATAGCGACCTAGCTCTACTCCCTCCAAAATATTTAGAGCCATCAGCGCCGCGATACCCTGCCCGTTGGGCGGCAGTTCCCATACGGTTAGCCCCCGATAATCCGTACTGATGGGGGCCACCCACTCGGACTGATGCGCCGCATAGTCTGCTGAGGTAAGGTGTCCGCCTGTGGCTGCGGCAAAATCTGCAATACGCTGGGCGATCGCCCCCTGATAAAAACTGTCACCGCCCGAATTGGCCAGCTCTGTCAGGGTTTTGGCATGGGCCTCGCTGCCCCAGCTTTCGCCCGCGCGGGGCGATCGCCCATTTGGGAAAAACACCGCCTGAAAAGCCTCAAATTCTTGCCCTTGCAACGGCAAAAACAGCGCCTCTGCCCGTTTCCAAGCGCGGGCGGTTTCTGGCGAGACGGGAAAGCCATCGCGAGCATAGCGAATCGCCGGTTCAAATAATTGCTCAAAGGGCAGTGTGCCCCACCGCTGCCATAGGGCACGCCAGCTCGATACGGCCCCCGATACCGTGATCGGCTGCCAGCCATACAGGGGCATTTTTGATTGATTTGCAAATACGCTGAGGGGCAGTTGCTGCGGGCTTTTGCCCGATCCGTTTAGCCCGTGCAGCGCCCCATCCCACACTAGGGCAAAGGCGTCTGATCCGATGCCGTTAGAGGTGGGCTCGACGACCGTTAGGGCGATCGCCATTGCCAGTGCCGCATCCACCGCATTGCCCCCCGCCCACAGCATTTCAGCGCCAGCAGTAACAGCCAAAGGCTGGCTGGTCGCCACTGCGCCCCGCGTGCCCATTACCACCCGTCGCCCTGAGGCGTAGGGATATGTTGTTAGCGGGTCAATCGTCACGGGTGATCCTTGTAGGGTATGAGGGGAGGGCTTGACTGAGCTATCAGATTACCCGATCTGTTGGGTCATGCCAAAGAATTTTGAGTTTGATAGAGGTTTATGGGTGGAGTCTGCTCTGAGGTATTTGTAACAACGGTTTGCAGGGAACCTGCGGGGTAGGGTGGCGAGGTATTGACCCAGGTTCCCTGCTTATGCCTATATCAACCTCAGTGTGGTGCCGTCGCTGGCTCCAAACTCGTTCTAATCCTTGCTTACCTAAAACCTTAAGATGCTAAAAAAGGCAGCGTTGAGCGAAGGTTTGGCGTCACCGTCTCGAGAAGAATTGCCCCTGTCGTGGCAACCCTCGCGGCCTCAACATTGGGCTGGCTGGGCTGGGCTGACGGCAGCTGTGTGTGCAGATATTCTGGGCGCAGAAGCTGTGAGTGCAGAGGCCGTGGGTGCAGATCCGGTTAGTGCAGAGGCAGGCGACATTGCTCTGCTATCTAGCATGCAAGTGATAGAAGCCACGATCCCCGATTTGAACGAGGCGTTTGAGGCGGGCACGCTCACGTCTGAGCAGTTAGTGCAGTTCTATCTCGATCGCATTGACGCCTACGATCAACAGGGGCCAGCGATTAATTCACTAATTACAATTAACCCAGAGGCGATCGCCCAGGCTCAAGCGCTAGATCAGGAGCGGCAGATGAGCGGCCCGCGCAGCGTTTTGCATGGCATTCCGATTATTCTCAAAGACAACTACAACACCGCTGACTTGCCCACGACGGCAGGCTCTGTGGCGTTAGAAGGATCGATTTCGCCAGCGGATGCCTTTGTGGTGCGGCAGTTGCGAGAGGCAGGGGCGATTGTTTTGGGCAAGGCCAATATGAGCGAGTTTGCCCTGTCCTATGGTCGGCTGGGCTATAGCTCCCTAGGCGGGCTAACGCTCAACCCCCTATCGCCTTAGCCGAGATGCGTCTGGTTCAAGCAGCGGCACAGCAGCGGCGATCGCCGCTAACGTTGGCGTATTTGGCACCGGCACGGATACGGCGGGGTCAATTCGTGGCCCGGCAGCCGTGACGGGGCTGGTCGGCATCAAGCCGACGCTAGGGCTCACCAGTCGCAGTGGCATTGTTCCGCTGACGTTGTCGTTTGATGTGGGTGACCCCCTCGCGCGCACGGTGACCGATGCGGCGATCGCCCTCGGGTTTATGACAGGTGTGGATGACGACGACCCCCGCACGCTAGAAAGCAGCGGTCAATACCAGACCGACTACACTACATCTCTGGATGTTGATGCGCTCGCAGGTGCTCGCATTGGCATTGCTCGCGAGTTTATGGGGCATCATCCCGATGTGGATGCCCGGATGGAAGAGGCGATCGCCACGCTAGAGCAATTGGGGGCAACGGTCGTGGATATCACGATCCCAGAGAACTTGCAGTCAACGTGGGGGGTGATGGGGCCTGCCGTGACGGCTGAGTTCAAGCCCCAGATCGAGGCCTATCTCTCGTCCCTAGTCAATGGCATGGCTAAAACCTTGAGCGACCTCATCACAATCCTCACGGCTCCAGAGGTCGCAGAATCAGAAACGCCCGCGAATCCAGGGCGAATTTCTGGATTAATCGAGGCGGAAGAAAGCCTGGGTCTGGCAGATACGGGGTATCTATACACAGCCCAAAACCAAATTCCAGCCGTACGAACCGCGATCCTCAACATGATGGCGGATGCGGAGATAGAGGCCATTCTGTATCCAACCATGTCTTGCCCGGCCACCCTGTGTTTACGGCAGATGACCCGACCTATACCTGCACAGCGGATGATCCCTATACGGCTGAATACCTAGCCAATATTGCTGGCTTCCCCGATATCACTGTGCCGATGGGATTTACGGCCCATGCCCTCCCGGTTGGCCTGTCGTTTATGGCCGAGGCCTACAGTGAGCCCAAACTTTTGGGCTTTGCCTATGCGTTTGAGCAGGCCACGCAGCTCAGACAGCTGCCCGAGACCACGCCCTAGCGCCTATCCTCTAGCGCCTATCTTCTACTTCTAGTACCTACCCTCCAACCCTAGTCCCCTTAGCGAGATGATCTGGGTTTAGAGCCCCGATAGATGCGGTCGGCTTGGTCGGGCGGCATATACATAAACGGGAACCGCTCGTTCGGTTGGGCTGGCACGCTGTCTACGTGCGATCGCCCATTGGGTTGGCCTGGGGCCTGTCTACTCGCACTCCCCTGCTTTTTGCTAGACGCAACGGCGGGCATGGCCTCCGTACCCGGAGGTGACTCTAAGAGGCTAGAGGCTGTTTTGGAGGCATTGGGTGAGATCAGATGCTTGGGATCGCGGTTAGGCAGCACGCAGCCTGCAAAGGTCTGCGACAGTTCTAAATCTTGCTCGTCGGGAGGGAGTAGTTTGTAAGGCGGCACATAGGAGTGAGTGGCGGGATCGTAAGCCATCACCTCGCCTGTGTCGATGTCGTAAGTCCAGGCATAGATTTTGAGCTCGTTGTTATAAAGCTTGGAGCGAATCGTGGGATAGGTGCGAAGGTTTTCGATCTGAGTCAGCACATTTTCCGACACTGCCGCGTCCAGCAGGTCTTCGCCGCTGAGGTGGGTGTAGTGCTCCTTTAGCACGCGCCGAGTGGCTTCAGCATGTTTAAGCCAACCATGCACGAGGGGTAACTCTTCCTCAATTTTGTGCAAATTGAGCAAGCCCTTCATCGCGCCACAGTGGGTATGCCCACAAATCACAATCTGACGAATGCCCAATGCATCAATGGCATACTCAATCGTTGCACCCTCGCCGCCATTGGTAGATTCATACGGGGGAATGATATTGCCTGCGTTTTGAATCTCAAAGATCTCGCCGGGCTCTGCCTGGCACAAGAGCGAGGGGTCAATGCGCGAATCAGAGCAGGTAATAAACAATACTTTGGGATGCTGCCCCCGCGCTAGCTCCTGATAGAGATCTTGATGGGTGCAGTAATACTCAGTTTGAAAGCGGTGGATGCCTTTGATCAGGTCTTTCATAATCGTGTAGGTGGAGATTAGGTGCGACGGCGAGCAGTCTGTCTTTATAAACCCTAGGCGCAAACTGAGAACCTGGGGGGCGATCGCACCGGTTTGCTGAAATTGTTTACACTCGGTCGGGGCTAGACAATGGCGCGATATCGGAGGTTGCGGGCCCGAGGGTCAGCCCTAGCGGGCGATAGGCTGACGCCTGTGGCGAGGGGCTCGTGTCAGCCAGCAACCGCGCTATCAGAAATCGGTATCAGAAATCGCTATAAGAAGAAGTGTACTCTGAAGGAGGGGCGATCGCCCGTCTGCCAGGCGGTGCATCTATCAAACCTTTTGAACAGTTCCATCACTAGCCTTACTCGATATTCAGCCCTGCTCGATTCAGTCCCCACCTCCGATAGTCCCCATTCATGGCTTCTCGCATTCTGCTCTGGTTTCGCACCGATCTGCGTCTGCATGATCACGCTCCCCTGTGTCGGGCGATCGCCCACCAACCCAGCTACCTGGTTCCGCTCTACTGCATCGACCCGCGCCAGTTTTCCACAACATACTTTGGGTTTGCCAAAACGGGGGCCTTTCGCGCTCAGTTTTTACTCGAAAGCTTGGCAGATCTCCGTCAGACTCTCCGCCACCTAGGCAGTGACCTAGTGGTGCGCCAGGGCAAACCAGAGGACGTAGTACCTCAACTGGTGGCTGACTTGCAGATCGACGCAGTGTATTACCATCGCGAAGCAACAGCCGAAGAGACGAGGGTGGAAACGGCCTTGAACCGAGCGCTTCAGCCGTTGGGAGTGGATGTGAAACCCGACTGGGGCCACACCCTCTACCATCCCGATGATCTGCCCTTTGATGTCACCCAAACGCCAGACGTCTTTACCCAGTTTCGCAAACAGGTTGAGCGAGAGTCAGGGGTGAATCCGCCGCTGCCAGCGCCCACGCGCTTGCCGCCGCTGCCTGCCGAATTACTATCTGCTGTGGGCGAGTTGCCGACTTTGACTGCGCTGGGACTAGACGCCCCGACACCCGATGCTCGTGCCGGGATGCGATGGATGGGGGGCGAGACAGCGGGCAAGGCGCGGGTGCAAGACTATCTCTGGGAGAGCGATCGCCTCAAAGTCTACAAAGCCACCCGCAACGGCATGTTGCACCCCGATGATTCCTCCAAATTTTCAGCGTGGCTGGCGCTGGGCTGCCTTTCGCCCCGCTACATCCATGCCCAGGTGCAGGCCTACGAAACCCAGCGCATCCAAAACGACTCGACCTATTGGCTCGTGTTTGAGCTGCTCTGGCGCGACTATTTTCGCTTCATCTGTGCCCAGCATGGAACCCGCGTATTTCAGCCAGATGGCTTGCAGGGCATCTCCATACCCTGGCAGCAAGACTGGGCGCGGTTTGACCTATGGCGTGCAGGCCAGACTGGGTTTCCCTTGGTGGATGCTAACTTGCGCGAACTAGCGGCGACTGGGTATATGTCAAACCGGGGCCGACAGAACGTAGCCAGCTTTCTGACTAAAAATTTGGGTATCGACTGGCGGATGGGGGCAGAGTGGTTTGAGTCGCTGTTGATTGATTATGACGTGTGCAGCAATTATGGCAACTGGAACTATACCGCTGGGGTCGGCAACGATGCTCGCGGCTTTCGCTTTTTCAACATCCTGAAGCAATCGAAGGATTACGATCCCCAAGGCGAATATGTGAAGCACTGGCTACCCGAATTGGCGCAGGTGCCCACCCCTAAGGTGCATCAGCCCTGGCTGTTGAACTCTGCAGAGCAGCAGCGGTTTGGGGTGGTGCTGGGAGTGGATTATCCCCATCCAGTGGTGGATTTGTTCAAATCTGCCGAGGCTAGTGAGCGGGCGTATAACGCCGCCATGGGATACCAGCCACAGCGTTCCTCGTCAGGCCATGCCAAACCTCGACGCAAGAGAACGCGCTAGCGATCTTGGGATGTTAGCGATGTTAGCCAACTCGCTGCTCGACAACCAGCGTTAGGCTTTGCCAGCCGCCTTGGGCGTCGTAGCGGCGAATTAACCGCTGCCGCAGGTCTGGCGCGACGAGCCAGCCCGCCTCTAGAAAAAAGGGCTGCCCTGAAGGGCAAGCCAGCGGCGTTGTGCAGGAGGCTCCGTCGGGCAACAGCAAGACTTGGGTGGCATGGCGATCGCTCCCAAACAGCAGCCGTGATCCGGCTGAGGTGGTTTGAATTGTGGCGGCAGAGACGATCGTTCGAGACGGCATCATCAAGCGCTGTCGCAGCTGAGACGGCTGATCGGGAATGGGCTCAAGCGTGAGTTCAGTGGGAAAAGCATCGGGCGATCGCCAATCTGGATAGAGCGTTACCGCTTGACCTTTCCAGCAGCCGAGCAGTGCGTCTACTGTCAGTGGAGGTTGCTCAGAACTGATACTGTGGGGCGATCGCTCTCGAATGAGCGTGATTCCCGACAGTGCGCCCTTGCCCTCTGCCACAAACATCTGCACTAATCGCAAGCGGCGATCGCCCTGAATAAACCCAAACTCTCCCCCAAAATCTGCCATGGGGCTAAATTGCAGCGATCCTTGCGAAAACGCCCCATTGCCAAAAAACAGCACCCCTCGATTCAGCGTGCGGTAGTTCAGCACCGTCTGCCGCTCTAAGGTCTGGTCGTTCAAAACGGTAGCCCCAGCCTGGTAATAGTTCAGGGTTTGGCGCACCGCTTGATTGTTATCCTCTCCTGCTAATTGGATGATCGTAGGCATTTCGGTTTGAAGGTCGCCCAGGGGATCAAGCCGTGCGAAGCTGCCTTGCCAACTGCCCAGATGCAGCAACAGACAGGGCCACTGCGCGTCAGGAATCAATGTTTCTTTTAAATCTGCCATAGGGAATAGCGTAGAGATCACAGCGGTAGGACGCAAGCCTAGGGACGAGCTAGGCGCAAGCCGAAAATTTGCGAAACGCCTTGATGGAGAAGGCTTCTTGTAGATCCCGAGAGGCAAGGCGTCAGCCTCAAATGCCCAAACTCCGCTGAGCCCCATCCCTCCCAAGAGGGATCTTGCCTTTAAATTTCTTGAAAAGAGTTTATTAAAACTTCATAATTGTCAGTATAGAAAAGCACAATTTATTTGCCTTTCAGATTAATTCGCCTATTCTATAGAAGGTTTTGCCGATCCCCACTGTGGGATTATCCCAGGGATCGTCCTGATGGGCGCATCGGCAGACTGTTGCATTTACACCCACGACGCACGCTATTGACCGGGGTTCATCCACGGGTGATGGGTTGCGATCGCTGGTTTTAAGAAAAGTAGAACGTCATCATGAACTCGTCACGAGTTGCTTGGGCGGCTGTTTGGGTAAGTGGCATGCTCGGGGCGATCGCCCCATGGGCTACCGCCACCCCCATTGCCCAACCTATCGAAACCTGGGAATCGCGATTTAGCTCTCCATTGCCTGTCGAATCGATAACGACTAAGCCGGAGGCTCTCGCCTGGCAGCCTGCAGACCAGCCGCTTCACCGCTCATCGACGCTGGTTCCAACTGGGCTGCTAGGCCGCGTGTCGCCTTGGGTTAACCGTCGCCATCTGTCGCTAATGCCGCCCTTGGTGACGGTTCATCGCATTATGGCAGACCAGCACCCTCAAGCTGACACTCTCCTTGCCTCCCATGTGCAAAGTTTGCAGCTTTGTCCCATCGAATCTCAGGCGGCTGCCGTTCCCTATGCTGCATCCACGGTCTATCAGGTTAGCGTCAAGGGGCAGCCGATCGCAGAGGTGCTGACCCGCAGTGAGGCCACCCGGCTAGCACAAACCTTTCGGCGCATGCTCCAGCGATCCAGTTTTGATCCCCAGCAGATTCAGCCTGCGCGGCTAAACGGATCGCCTGCTGGTCTGGCCGATCAGACTCCGCTCTTTGTCATTCATGAAGCCCAGGCCAAAGTCTATGGCCGCAGCAGTGACCTGATCGCCATCAACTGGGTCAACAATCTACGCGAGGCCCTAGATGCGCCCCCGCTCTCTCTGCATCAGGCGCAGATGACGATGGATGGGCTGCTGGCTAGCCCGCTCACGCTCAAAGGCACGGCCTCTTGGTATGGCCCGTATTTTCATCGACGGCTCACGGCTAATGGCGAGCGCTTTAACCAGATGGCGCTTACGGCTGCCCACAAAACCTTGCCCTTCAATACTTTTTTGCGGGTCACCAATGTTAAAACTCAGCAGTCCGTTGTGGTTCGAATCAACGACCGTGGGCCCTATGTGGGCGATCGCTCTCTCGATTTATCCTGGCAGGCTGCCCGATGCATTGGTGGAGAAGACGCAGGCTTAGTCACCTACCAAGCGGAAATTTTAGACGAGGCCACAGAGGAGGCACCTCCTGCTGAGCCGCTGTCGCTTGATCAACCATCACTTGTGCCCCGCGTAGCCAGAAGTTTGCGGCTATGGGGTGAGCAATCCGTTGATTAGCCTTGGTTGATACCTGCCCAGCATCAGCACGCAAGCAGAATAATCAACGCTAAAACTAGGCGTCTGCGCTCTCTCCGCTGAGAATTGCGAGGCCAGTCTGGCGCGGCGAGGTCTCCCTAAAAATGGCGCTAGGAAAGTTGTGCCTATAGCCTGCACTGCGTCACCTTTTTTAGGTACGCCCCCGACTTAGACCTCTAAATTGTTGATCTTTTTTAGCAATCACCCCCGGAGAGTGCTAAATTGCTGTATGAGAACTGTGCAAATTCGTGAATGAATGACTAAGATTGTTGTCTTTAAAGAAGAATCTCGACAGGCGCTAGAACGCGGAATTAACGCGATCGCCGACGCCATCAAAATTACCCTTGGCCCCAAGGGACGCAATGTTGTGCTGCAAAAGCAATTCGGGCTTCCCGAAATTGTGAATGACGGCGTCAGCATTGCCAAAGAAATCACCTTAGAAGATCCGCTAGAGAACGCAGGAGCGCAACTCATCCGTGAAGTGGCTTCCAAAACCAAAGACTTGGCTGGCGATGGCACCACCACTGCAACGGTGCTAGCTCAGGCCATGATCCACGAAGGTCTCAAGAATGTTGCAGCAGGCACCAATCCGGTTAGCCTGCGGCGCGGCATCGAGAAAACCACCGCCAAGTTGCTAGACGCCATTCAGGCGATCGCAAAGCCTATTGAAGGAAATGCGATCGCCCAAGTTGCTGCTGTCTCTGCCGGAAGCGATCCAGAAATCGGCGCAATGATTGCTGATGCCATGCAAAAGGTCGGAAATGACGGCGTAATCACCGTCGAAGAATCCAAAACGACCACGACTGATCTAGAAGTTGTTGAAGGCATGCACTTCGACCGGGGCTATATTTCCCCTTACTTCATTACAGACACTGAGCGCATGATTTGCGAGTTTGAAAACGCGCTGATCTTGCTAGTCGATAAAAAAATTGGTGCCATTGCCGATATCGTCCCCCTGCTTGAGAAAGTAGCGCGCTCAGGGCAACCCTTGGTGATTATCGCTGAAGACGTAGAAGGTGAAGCGCTAGCCGCGTTGGTAGTCAATCGGCTGCGCGGAGTGCTCAACGTGGTCGCTATCAAGTCTCCTAGCTTTGGGCAGCGGCGCAAAGAGATCATGCAAGACCTCGCCGTGGTGACGAATGGACAGGTGATTGCAGAAGAGATTGGGCTTAGCCTCGAGACTGCAACGCTTGACATGCTGGGCACAGCGCGCAAAGTCACCATTACCAAAGACACCACGATTTTGGTTGCTGAAGCTGCCGACAAAGTGGCGATAGAAAAGCGCATTGCCCAACTGCGGCGAGAGTTGGCTGAAACAGACTCTGACTATGACACCGAAAAGCTGCAAGAGCGCATTGCTAAGCTCACAGGCGGTGTGGCCGTAATCAAGGTCGGTGCAGCAACAGAGACAGAACTAAAAGAGCGCAAGCTGCGGATTGAAGATGCCCTCAATGCAACTAAAGCTGCCGTAGCAGAAGGCATTGTCCCTGGGGGCGGGATCACGCTGTTGCACTTGGCTGGGCAGCTTACTGACTTCCGCGATAGCCTCAGCCCTGACGAACAAATTGGGGCCAATATCGTGATCAAGGCTGCTGAAGCACCGCTGCGGCAAATTGCGACCAATGCTGGCGTAGAAGGCTCAGTCGTGGTGGAAAAAGCTCGTGACCTGGACTTCAACATTGGCTACAACGTTCTGACCAATCAATATGAGGATCTGATTGCCGCAGGCATTCTTGATCCCGCTAAGGTCGTGCGATCGGCGCTACAAGATGCGGCTTCGGTTGCAGCGATGGTCATTACCACCGAAGTGCTAGTCGTTGAAGTGCCTGAGCCTGAATCTGCTGGTGCGCCTGACATGGGCGGCATGGGCGGCATGGGTGGCATGGGCGGCATGGGCGGTATGGGTGGCATGATGGGCGGCATGGGCGGCATGGGTATGATGTAATTTCCCGCAGTCGCTTGCCTGCAAGCATTCACATTGCTCATAGCCGGAGTTCCTCGCGTGACTGTGAGGAACTCCGGCTGTTTTTTGGTGGACTTTGGGGCAATAGCTTTCTTTCGGTTGGGTTGCTGTCAAAGACCAGAGCCATCACACCGAACGCGCTGGGTTAAACGCTTATTTTTGCAGAATCCTTGCTGTGCAAGAGTTCTACGAAAATGTTGATTTAATCTACCCAATGGTTGCAATAGGATGAGAGCAGATTTTATAGGCGATCGCCATGTCTCTCCACTTCAAGTCCGTTGCTCGCCACCGCTATCGAACGCCTATGCAGACCCGCAGGCCGTTCTCTCAATTCGAGGACGAGGACGACAGTACATCATTGGACTACGCTTATTCAGAACCGGGAGCAGTCCCCGGCACCCTCGACATTGAGACAGATGCCTCTCCGCCTGTGATCGAGGTGATTGACTACTCCAGCACCTCCGCCCTTCAACGGCGAGTCGAGGCTCCCGAAGCTTGCATTCCTTACATCGAAGCCGAAGATACCATCACGTGGATTGATGTGCAAGGCTTAGGAAGCGAAGATATTTTGCAACGGCTGGGTCAGGTCTTTCATCTGCATCCCTTGGTGTTAGAAGATATCGTGAATGTGCCCCAACGCCCTAAGTTTGAGGAATATCAGGATCAGGTTCTCTATATTGCGCGTATGGTCACCCCAACCGGTAACGGAACGGGATTTTTTAGTGAGCAGGTGAGCTTGATCTGGGGCAAAACATATTTGCTCACGGTGCAAGAAGAAGCTGAATATGACTGCCTAGAGCCTGTGCGATCACGGTTGCGCCTTGCCAAAGGCATCATTCGCAACCAGGGCACAGACTACTTAGCCTATGCGTTGATTGATGCGATCATTGATGGCTTCTTTCCGGTACTTGAAGACTATGGCGAGATGCTGGAAGAGCTAGAAGACGAAGTGGTGGCGAATCCCAGTCAGCAGACGCTGCAAAAAATTCACGACATTAAGCGTGGGTTGCTGACCTTGCGACGCACTATCTGGCCTCAGCGAGATGCCATAAACTCGCTGATTCGAGATTCGGGAGATTTGGTGAGTCCTGAAGTGCGGCTGTACCTGCGAGACTGCTACGACCATGCGGTGCAGGTGCTGGATATGGTGGAAACCTATCGCGAGGTGGCGTCGAGTTTGATGGATGTGTATCTCTCGTCAGTCAGCAACCGGATGAATGAGGTGATGAAGGTGCTGACGGTGGTATCTAGTGTGTTTATTCCGTTAACGTTTATTGCCGGAGTCTATGGCATGAACTTTGATCCAGGGCGATCGCCCTTTAATATGCCAGAACTGGAATGGTATTGGGGCTATCCTGTGTGCGTGGGAGTTATGGGGGCGATCGCCCTACTCCAGGTTTTCTACTTCAAACGACGCGGCTGGTTTGAGAACTTTTCGACGCGGCGCGATCGCTCAGCCGATCGAGTGTATTGACCGCTAGGCCAGAGATTTAGAGCAGAGATAGAATACCCCGATGATTGCTGGGTCTGGGTTGTTGCCCGTCCCCAGAAGATCAGCAACAGACCGAGCAATCTAGAGGGTGAATGCTAAGATATCTACGATTCAGGTTTTCGTATTCCCCGTTCCCGTAAATCGACCCGTATGGATCTCAAATCGCTGATTCGCGATATTCCAGATTTTCCCAAGCCTGGCGTAGTTTTTCGGGACATTACCACTCTCTTACAAAACGCCGAAGGGCTGCGCTACACCATCGACACCCTGGCCGAGCGCTGCGCTGACCTATCAGTTGACTATGTAGTTGGGATGGAGTCCCGTGGATTTATCTTTGGCGCACCCTTGGCCTATAAGCTCAATGCCGGGTTCATTCCTGTGCGCAAGCCCGGCAAACTGCCTGCGGCTGTTCACTCGATTCAATATGATTTGGAATATGGCACCGATGGGTTAGAGATCCACCAAGATGCCGCCTCGCCGCCCAGTCGGGTGTTGATCGTAGATGACGTGATCGCCACCGGGGGAACCGCCGCCGCTACCGCCAATCTGGTGCAGCAAACCGGATGTGAACTCGCCGGGTTTGGGTTCATTATTGAACTTCTCTTTTTGAATGGTCGGCAACGCCTACCTAAGGCACCGATTATTACCCTGGTAGATTATTAGGATGCGACGCGCTAGTTCTCCGCATCGGCCAGACGCGCCTTCCGACTTACTTCTGGTTCACCCATGACACTGACTCCGGCCCCAGCCCCAGCCAATCCTACCCGTCTACAATCGCTCCTCGAGGGCTTAGCACGGCTGTTTACCGGCGATGTGCTGATTTATGTGGTGAAGCGGCTAGCCCAGGGAGCGCTGACGCTGCTGCTGGCCTCTGCCCTCAGCTTTTTTATTATTCAGCTTGCACCGGGCAATTATCTAGACGTGCTGCGGCAAGACCCGCGCATTACCCCCGAAACTCTAGAAGCGTTTCAGCAGCAGTTTGGGTTGGATCGGCCAGCCATTGAGCAGTACTTTCTATGGCTGCGAAACATTTTGACGCGGGGTGACTTTGGCGTAAGTTTTATCTATTCACAACGCTCAGTGTCGTCGCTAATTTGGGAGCGGATTCCGGCGACGCTGTTGCTATCGATTACGTCGATTGTGCTGACTTGGGCGATCGCCGTGCCTCTGGGCGTGATTGGGGCCGTGCGGCAAGATCAGTTCATTGACCGGCTGGTGCGCATTATCAGCTACATCGGTCAGGGCTTTCCGACGCTGATTACGGGGTTGCTGTTGCTGTTTCTAGCCCAACAGCTCTCACCGATCTTTCCGGTTGGTGGCATGACTAGCATCAATCATGCTGATTTTTCTCTCTTTGGCAAAATTTTAGACATTGGCTGGCACATGATTCTGCCCACCATTGCCCTCAGCATTACTGGCTTTGCTGGGTTGCAGCGCATTACGCGGGGGCAACTGCTCGATGTGCTGCGGCAAGACTACATTCAAACGGCTCGTGCTAAGGGCTTGCCAGAAAACCGCGTCATCTATGTCCATGCCCTACGCAATGCGGTGAACCCCTTGATTACACTGCTGGGGTTTGAATTTGCGAACTTGCTCAGCGGTGCATTCATTACCGAGAACTTTTTTAACTGGCCGGGGTTGGGGCGCATGATTCTGCAGGCGGTGGTCGCGCAGGATCTTTACTTGGTGATGGCAAGCTTAATGATGGCGGCAGTGATGTTAATCGTGGGCAATATCCTAGCGGATCTGCTGCTTAAGATTGTTGATCCTCGCATTAGTCTTTCGAAAATGAACTAGGTGGGCGATCGCACCGTAAGCTAAGCTTCCTAAGCTAAGCTACCCTACGCGCGGCACTCCGGCGATAGGTTGTGCGTCAAAGGAGCTATGTCGATAGTAGAGTTTAGGCGTGATGGGCGATCGCCCCAGCAATTCCCATGATTCCAGCAGCATGCATCCTGATAGGATGGAAACGGTTTCGCGACAGAGTAATATGGAGTAATGCCTGATTGCAGAAATGCATCGGGGAGAGTGGGCGAGCTTAGGTTGAACAGATTGCCTAGAGCATTACAGTTCTAACCCGAAGCGGCTCCACTGCTCACATCGTACGATATGCAGCGGGTTCATTGATCTCATTGCAATCTGTCGTGAATTTTGAATCACGATCTGTAGATACTGTTTACTTGAGTTTGCCATCAAAATTGGGTGGGGAAAAAGACATGGGCCAAGATGAGATTATGCTGAAAGTTCAGAAAATTGTTTCTGAACAGTTGAGTGTTGATGAAGCTGACGTGACACCATCAGCCAGCTTTGCGAATGATCTAGGAGCTGATTCTCTAGACACCGTGGAATTGGTGATGGCACTAGAGGAAGAATTCGACATCGAGATTCCTGACGAAGCTGCCGAAAATATCGCTACCGTGCAAGCCGCCGTAGACTACATCAAGCAAAAGTCTGTAGCCTAGCTCACGCTGCCTGAGTCTGGAGACAACGCTACACCGCTATTGAAGGTCGGCTCCATGCTCAGGCATAGGTCTCTCTTAGTTAGTTCGCCTAGCTGCAACGTGGCTTTCACATACAAGCTAAAAGTTGCTGAAATGAATTAGGACTGCTGTTGGTCAAAGTAGTCGGTGGTTAACACTGGTCATCTTGCTGCGCTGCATGTTTTCGTTCACCTTTCCTGCTGTCTATGGAACAAAGCTCTGAAGATATTGTCTTCCGTTGAGTCAGTCCGTTAAGTCAGTAGGTCACCTTCGTTGAAGTGGTTACCATGACAAACTCTGATTTTGCCCTTAAGCGTGTCGTTGTTACGGGGTTAGGGTCGATTACACCGCTCGGAAACACCCTGCAGGATTACTGGGATGGGTTGTTGGAGGGTCGAAGTGGCATTTCACCTATCACTCTGTTTGATGCATCGCGTCATGGCTGCCGGATTGCCGGAGAGGTCAAGGGGTTTGATCCACAAGATTATATGGAGCGCAAAGAAGCAAAGCGGATGGATCGCTTTGCTCAATTTGGCGTATCGGCTAGCAAACAGGCGCTGGCGGATGCGCAATTCACAATTAATGACCTTAATGCAGAGCAAGTGGGCGTCATCATTGGCACCGGCATCGGCGGATTGAAGGTGATGGAAGAGCAGCAAGAGATTTATCTTAGCCGTGGCCCCGACCGCTGTAGCCCTTTCATGGTGCCGATGATGATTGCCAATATGGCAGCAGGGCTAACGGCTATCCACACCGGAGCAAAAGGGCCAAATAACTGCACCGTGACCGCCTGTGCCGCGGGCTCCAATGCGATTGGCGACGCCTTTCGCTTGGTGCAGCGAGGCTATGCTCAGGCGATGATTTGCGGTGGCACTGAGGCCGCTGTCACCCCCCTATCGTTTGCGGGGTTTGTGGCCTGTAAGGCCATGTCTACACGAAACAATGACCCTGATCACGCATCTCGACCCTTTGATCGCGATCGCGATGGCTTTGTCATGGGCGAAGGATCTGGCATCTTGATCCTCGAAGAGTTGGAGCATGCCTTGAGTCGTGGAGCCCGCATCTATGCTGAAATCGTAGGCTATGGCATGACCTGCGATGCCTACCATATTACGTCTCCAGTTCCCGGTGGTGATGGTGCAGCGCGCGCCATGCAGCTCTGTATGAAAGATGCTGGAATTGATTCTAGTCAGGTCAGCTATATCAATGCTCACGGAACCAGCACGCCTGCCAACGACTCAACTGAAACCGCTGCGATTAAGACTGCGCTGGGCAACCATGCACGTCAGGTTGCCATTAGCTCGACCAAATCGATGACAGGACACTTGCTAGGCGGGTCTGGCGGCATCGAGGCCGTTGCGGCGGTGATGGCGGTCAACCATGATCAGGTTCCTCCCACCATTAATTTGCAAAATCCTGACCCGGCCTGTGATTTAGACTATGTGCCGAACCAGAGCCGTCAGTTGCCTGTGGAGATCGTGCTCTCCAATTCCTTTGGTTTTGGTGGGCACAATGTGACCCTCGCCTTCCGTAAGTATCGGGCGTAAGCCTAGTGGTGAGCGATCGCCCCCATTCACCTTACAAGTAACAACATTTAGGAGGGGGTCTGCAATGTGACCCCCTCCTAAATGTTAAGACTCAGATTTGGTTCCCTACAAGCCAACTCAGGTTGTGGTGCAACCGTTGAGTGGCGGCTGCTATAAATACTTGCTCAGCAGCAGTCCGAGACGTTCTTTGGTTGCCATAGGCGCTTTATCGAGAGGCGTGATCACAGCAAACTTGAGCGCTGAGTGCGCCTCAGATGGCGGCGGATTTTGGCTCAGGCGACGCACAGTCTCTTGAATGATGCGTTGGGCGTTGACCGCGTTTTTTTGCAAATTTCCAATCACCATATCGACTGTGACGTTGTCATGATCGGGATGCCAGCAGTCGTAGTCAGTCACCATCGCCAGGGTCGCGTAGGCTATTTCAGCTTCGCGAGCGAGTTTAGCTTCGGGTAGGTTAGTCATGCCGATTACAGTGGCGCCCCAACTGCGATACAGGTTGGATTCGGCGCGAGTAGAAAAGGCAGGGCCTTCCATGCAGACGTAAGCGCCGCCTTGGTGCAGGGTGACATCAGGTAGCTCTAGAGAGGCGATCGCCCCCGCCATCACATCAGCTAGGTTTTTGCAGATCGGATCTCCAAAGGCAATGTGCGCCACAATGCCATCCCCAAAAAAGGTCGACACTCGATTTTTAGTGCGATCAATGAACTGATCGGGCAGCACCATATCCAGTGGTTTAGCCTCTGCCTTGAGTGACCCCACCGCAGAGGCCGAAATCAAGTATTGAACCCCCAACTGTTTCATCGCGTAGATATTCGCGCGAAAGGGCAGTTCTGATGGCATATAGGTATGATCGCGCCCATGTCGCGCCAAAAACGCGACTGTTGTCCCCTCTAGCGACCCGACAATGAGTGCGTCAGATGGTTTGCCAAAGGGCGTGTCTACCTCAATCTCTTTGATGTCCGTTAGGGCCTCCATCCCATAGAGGCCACTGCCACCGATGATGCCAATCTTTGCCTCTGCCATGCTGCCACCTTGCTAGCCAACGCCCGCATTCTACCGGATGAAACGCCCGATCTGCGACACTTGACCTGTTGTGATGTTGCTTAAGGCGGTTGGGGCAACCCTAAGGGGGTGGGATTGCTGTCTGATTGCAGTAGCCATAGGCCACTATAGGTAACGCCAGAGTCATCCGGCTGCACCAGCAAAAAATGTAGACCCTTGGCCGCATGCTGGCGTTCGCGAAAGGTGCGAGCAGAGGCGATCGCCTCTGCATCCTCAAAGGTTGCCAAGATGTATCGCTCGTTCAACCCCGCTTCTAGAAGTAAGCCATCGGGTTCACCAGGGATATAGGTTAACCAGGCTGGGCGAACGCGACTGAGCCACTGTGCCAACCGCATGGATACCCGTCCTCCGTCAATGACCACACCCGGAATTGGGATTGTAGAGGCCAGCCCCAAATGAACCGGCCTTAACTCCTCTGGCTCTACCCGAATGGGGATGGGCTTGTGAGCAAACGCTAAGTCAAAATCTGTAGCGGCGATCGCCCCAAACCGCCAGCGATCGCCCCAAAGAGATTCGGGCAACGGCAGCGGCGGCGGCGACTCCACTCGCAGCAAATCCACTGCGTCCCCATTGCTGGCCTGATCCTCATACACTACCGCCCGCTGCTGCAGAGCTTGCTTCAGAGCAGGTGTGCGTCGAGTAGGCTCTACCGCCACCCCTAGCGGCTGACAGGCCGCTTCTAGCAAATTCAAACACTGGGGACGAAACACCTGCATGCACTCGGGTGAGTGGGCAACGACCTGCGGCTGCAACTGAGCCCTAGCCCACTCCGCTGTCACCTCAGCCTGAGCACAGTCAGCTAACACGACCACGTCGCCCTCAGCCGTTACCACCAGCAACTCCCATCGAGAATTGCCCGTCACATCTCGCCCCGATCGGCGATAGAAATCGGCTTGCCAAAGAGTCATGTAAGGAACGACAGGTACGGGATAGAGCGATCAAAGCGCCAGTTGATGGATTGAGTGTTGTCGAGCCTTGACACAGCCAAGGCTCGACAACACCGGACTCAGTGCTGAGCGTAGTCTCTCAGCGCCTTTCGAGCGGCTGATCTAGGCAAATTCGATGAGAAAATCGATGCCAAAACCAGCTACCCCCTTTGTCTGGCCCTAGAGTGACAGAGCCGTGAGCTAGTAGAGCCCACCACAAAACTGTCTTACCAAGGGGCCCACTCTTCCCACTCTTCATTAAAGATAGATGTATCAGGAAACTCCGTAGGGTTGCCATTCCGACGCAGCAGGGCTTGCAGTTCCATCAGTTTGGGCTCCATCCGAGGCAAGTTGTCGATGAGCTGATAGGGCATGAGACCCTCAGATAGAGCAAACGATGCTGTGGTGCCCGCCGCTGCCCCAGCCGACCACTCAAAGGAATGCACCCGATAGGCCGCCGCTGCAATATGGCTGGTCGCAATGCTCTTACCCGCCACCAACAGGTTGTCTAGCCGTTGGGGAATCATCGCTGAGAGTGGAATTTGTCCCGGATAGGCACGCCCATGCGCCTGTCGTGAATCTACGCGTTCAACATTACCAGGGGCTTCGGCTGGTGAAAACTCCATGCAGGGGTGGAAGTCGATGGCGTACTGGGCAATGCCCACCGCATCAGGGAAGATGGCAGAGCGGGTGCGCCGCTGAATTTGATCCGGTGGCGTCTGATTGCGGATGGCAGAGGTTGTCTCCAATCCTGCTAGGCCATACCACAGGGTCTGATAATCGCGCGGTACCAGATTGGTTTGATAAAATTCTTGGTTGTAGTCAACCCAAGAGATATCGATTTCGTTGATCGCGAAGCCTTGGCTATAGCCATAGGCGGGCCGACCAATGATGCGCCGCCCTTCTCGAATGTAAGGAAACTTGGATAGGCCGTGCTCTGTGCCCATGGGAGACTCTAACCCGGTAAGCAGGCGATGGTTAGGATGGGGTTCTTTAACCCCTTCACCCAATTGCGAGTCGGTGTCGTCTGCCACAATCCAGTAGAAAAATCCGAGTGCCAACTCTTCACCCGCTTGCAGGGTTTCTGTTCGTAGACCGCCTAACCAGCCACCGGGCTCTAATTGCCCTAACGCTTGGAGTTGCTCGCGCGTAAAAATCAGATTGTCGGCAGCAGTGCCAGGGCGGTAATCATTGCCCCAGACCCAGTTCTGCATGGAAATATCGCCCGGCTTGGGGCGGGTGACGCCAAAGACGCGATCGCTCTCTCTTGGTTCTGGGCTCCATAAGCGACGATAGGTAAAGACCACGTCAATATCCGCTAGGCGGGGATTGGGGTCATAGCCATAGTAAGGACGATAGCGCTCATAAAAGGGCGGTTGCTCATGCTCCAGCGCCTCTTCTGTGCGCTCCATCGCAAAGGTATAGGTAAAGCCCTGGGTGCAATAGGGATCGCCAGTAGCGCTGGCAGAAGACGGATTGACGGGCGATCGCGCGTCTAACCCCACTCGGTAGGGCACGTCTGCCAGCGCAATCAGTTCCCCAGTCTCTGTGGCTTCAATCATATACCAAGGGGCCGGATCGGGCAGCGTGGTGGAACCATCTCGATTGCGGATGGGCTGAGGCGCAAACTGAATGACGGTTTTGGTTAACCGGGCTGAGTCATCGTAGCTATAAGCATCTTCAATAAAAGCCGAGAGGGGTTCTGTATTGAGCGGCGGGGTGCCAGGAGCGGGAGAATGCTGAATGGCGATCGCCCCCACAATCTGATTGCCCTCAGCGTTGTATTCCAACTCTTTGATGATTGTAGAAGGGAACCACTTGAGAGTGCCGCGCCCGCGCCGCGCTGCATTGTTCAGCATATCTTGCAGAATAGTTTCCGCATCATCGGGGAAAAAGCAGGAAAGGCTGACCCAGCAATCTCCCGGATTCAACCTGCCGTAGTGTTGCTCAATTAGCTGTCGAAATTCGAGATAGCCTTTGGGATAGTAGAGCAGCGCTCGCTGCTGGCGCACCTCATCGAGTGCCGAGGTGCCCTGAGAGGTAAGCTGTCCGCCCATCCAATCAGTGAGTTCTGTCATACACACCGTGCGCCCCATCTGCAGCGACTCGTAGGCAGCACTCACACCCGACAACCCACCGCCCACAATCAGCAATTCGCACTCTTCCATCGTGTCGGGAGTTATCCCTAGGGGCTGCGCTGATTGCGCCCATGCTCCATAGGGCAACGTTCCAGCTGCTGTGAACAGCGATCCCAACAGGGATACAACCGACACTCGAATCCGATTAATGCCCATGACTTTAGCTCGCATAAACCTTGCAACTTATGTCTATCCCAACTTTTTATATGACCCTTCCTGCAGGGCGCTAGCCAGCCGTGAGCACTAAAAAACTGCTCCCAACTCGCCGATCAAACAGGTGGGTCAATCAATAAGAGAGGAGGAATCTCCCGTATTGACGTTGGCGAGATCGGGCCAGTGCCCATTTCTCGACCCTTTCTCATTAATTGTCCAACGATTTGAGCATCGCATCCGCTTCAATTTACAGAGCGCCTCGTGCCTCAAAAATATATGTTCTTAATGAACGCCAGTTCGGCAAAATTTTTAAACCCGTGCCGCGCGCGGGCAGCAGGGTTTAGCATTGTTTCAGCCCAATAGCGCGAGGCTGAGACAACGGCATTGCTCTCACGCTGAATACCTTTACTCTTCTGCAGATTGACCAAGAGACGGGTCGGCACTGTTGGCGTTGGGCAACAACAACTGCTGCAAAAACTCGTACAAGTCATCCTCTGATCGCCCATCCAAATGCTGTTCTTTAAGGTGGATTAGACCCTGAGATAGTTCGTCGGTACGGTTTTTGTAGGTGTTGTGGGCCGCTAACAAATCACGGAATACCTCCCGTTCTACTTCTAACCGCTCAGCACCATCGGCAATGGGCGAGGCGTATTCCATCATTTCTGCCTCGAATTTGAGCAGAAAAATAAGCGCCCCACTGAGCTTCTGTAGCTGGTCTTTAAGCTGACGAATATCTAGATCAAGCCGATCAAAGCCAATGCTGCCTTCGATGCGGAGTTCTACAATCGGAGCGTTCTCAGCGGGAATGACACCGTTCTGCACAGCAGCTTCAATGCGGGCGATCGCCCCCTGCTCAACGTCATCCATTGACTGCGATTCCGTCACCTTGTGGCGCAGCCGCACGATCGGACGCTGGTAATAATCATGCTGAAGCTTGGCCTCAATACCATCAGTACTCAGCTCCACTAGATATACCCCTCGCTCAAAGCCGCCTTCCTCAACACTGTTGGCTTCTACAGAACCAGGGTTAAAAATCCAACCTTCCATGGCATAGTTCTTGTGGATATGCCCCAACGCCAGATAATCCACACCAGCGTCCTTTAAAGGCAACAAGTCGGCGTAGCGCAAAGCCCCTTGATAGCGGGCTATTTGTCCTTCTAACCCATGGTGGAACATGAGTAATGTATGGGCTGGCCCTCGCGGCAACCGTCCAATCGCCGCCGCAATTTGCTCAATGGCTTTGGGTGCAGTTGCCCCATACCAGTGTGATCCCAGCACCCGCACTCCGCAAGGCAGATCGAGATAACCGCCTCGGCGAGAGGTCTCGTCCCAGGGTGCATAGAATGGCTCACCTGCGTTGACATCTCCGGGCTCTAGCAGTTTCAGCAACCCCCAATCTGACAAATAGCGCAGCCAGCTTGTTTTGGTTCCATAAGGGCGGTTATCGTGATTCCCTTCAATCGCCAGCACTGGGATCTCTGCATCGCGCAGCGCTTGCAGGCAGAGCTGAGCTTGATTAAGAATGTTGGGTTGAATGGTGCGATGCTCAAACAGATCGCCCGCAATCACGACAAAATCTACCGATTGGGCGATCGCATAGGTCTCAATTGCATCATTGAGAGCATAATAAAAATCTTGCGTTCGCTCTTTGTTATCGTATCGGTCAAACCCAAGATGTATGTCAGCTAGGTGGAGAAATCGCGGCATAAGGCTGAATACATCTCTATAACATGACGGCAATCAGGACAGATCGCAAACCAGACCGGATTACACCATCTCAGCGGACGTAGAACTTGCCAACTCTTCTAGGCGCTCCTGCTGATCTTGAGAAATGCAAGACTGAACCAGCGTTTCTAGCTCTCCTTCTAGCACAGGAGTCAGCGTAAAATTTTGCCCTAGTCGATGGTCGGTAACGCGATTGTCTTTGTAGTTATAGGTGCGAATCTTTTCAGAACGTTCCCCAGTTCCTACTTGCGATCGCCGCATTGACGACACCGAATCATGCTGCTCTTGCTGCTTCGCTTCATACAGCTTGGCTCGCAAAATCTGCATAGCCCGCTCACGGTTTTTTAGCTGCGATCGCTCCTCAGTACAAAACACGCGGATCCCCGACGGTTTGTGAAACAAATCCACTGCCGTTTCCACTTTGTTCACGTTTTGCCCACCAGCACCGCCCGACCGCGCAGTTTTAATTTCTAAATCTTTTGGATCAATCTCAACCGCTACCTCATCCACCTCTGGCATCACGGCTACCGTTGCTGTGGATGTATGAACCCGTCCACCCGCCTCTGTCACAGGCACCCGTTGCACGCGATGAACGCCCGCCTCAAACTTTAGCTGGCTATACACCTGATCACCCTGAATTTCCAGGATGGCCTCTTTAAATCCACCCATGTCTGCAAGCGACTCACTGACTAGCTTGACTCGCCAGCCTTGGGTCTCCGCATAACGCGAATACATTCGCAACAGATCCCCAGCCCAGATTGATGCTTCGTCACCGCCAGCGCCAGCACGAATCTCAAGCATGATGTTTTTATCATCATTGGGGTCGCGGGGCAGCAGCAACACTTTCATATGCTGTTCTAGTTGCTCTAGTGCCGCTTCAAGCTCTCCAATCTCGAGTTCTGCCATCTCCCGCATTTCGGGATCGCTGGCTGCCTCCTTCGAGATTTGCCGAGCTTCGGCTAGATCACTCTGGGCTTTTCGCCAAGCGTCATAGGTAGCGACGGTTTCCTCCAAAGACGACCGCGCTTTTGCGACTCGCTGAAACTCAGTGGGATCCGTAGCAATATCAGGATCAGCCATTCGTCGAGTCAATTCATGAAACGTTTGCTCGACAGAGTTTAGCTTTTCTAGTAGATATGCTTCAGCCATGGTGCAGGAAGTCGCCACAATAACGCGAATGGAAATTAAATAGACAATGACGCGAGCTCATATCACATCGTTGCCCAGAGGGTAGTCGTAGCTAGCGTGACTGCAACTACGACTACCTTCTCTACTCTGCGCTGTCGCCACCTGCATTTTTACGATTCCCCAGACCATATTTCCGCCGGAAACGCTCCACACGTCCCTCAGTATCAATAATCTTCTGAGTTCCTGTATAAAAGGGATGGTTACCCGACCAAACGTCTACATGCAGTTCAGGCTTTGTAGAACCCACTGTTGCAACCATTTCGCCGTTGCAATAGACCTTGGCTTCTGGATACCAAGTCGGATGAATGCCTTCTTTTGCCATGATGTGCCTCAACTTAAACGTATCTAAGATTCCATCTTTAATCATATCAAGCGATGCATCGCCGCCGTCTCCAGAGACACTCGCGATAGCTAGGCCAACTGCATTCAGTAGGCGACTAGCGCTTCGAATACTGAGGAGCCTTACGAGCTTTATGTAAGCCGTACTTTTTACGTTCCACGGCTCTTGGATCACGCGTGAGATAGCCTTCAATCTTTAGCGGCTTGCGATGGTCGGGATCAAGCTCACACAAGGCACGGGCAACACCCAACTTAATAGAATCAGCCTGCCCGGTAAGCCCACCCCCCGAAGCGTTAACCAACACATCGTATTCGTGCTCTAAGCCTAAGGTTTCTAGGGGAGCCTTAGCCGCCGCAAGATAGGTGGGATTGTACTGTAGGTACAGGTCTCCCGGCTTTCCATTGATCACGAGCTTGCCATCACCAGGCACCAGCCGAACCCGCGCGACAGAAGTTTTACGTCGTCCTGTGCCCCAATACACGGCACGGCCAGTTTTATCAGTAGCTTGCATTACTCGTCTCCAGGAAGGGTTTTAATGGTCAATACTTCAGGCTTTTGGGCATCATGCGGGTGAGTTGGGCCTACATATACCTTTAGCTTGGTAAACAGTTGCCGACCCAGGCTGTTTTTCGGAAGCATTCCTTTAACAGCTTGCTCTACAATCCGTTCAGGGATGCGCGCCTGCAGTTTCTCAAACGTTTCTACCTTCATTCCACCGGGACGCCCGGAGTGACGACGGTAGAGCTTTTGGGAGCGCTTTCTGCCGGTTACAGCAATCTGCTCAGCATTAATAATGACGACAAAATCCCCAGTGTCCATATGAGGGGTGAAGTAGGGCTTGTTTTTACCCCGCAGAACATTAGCGACTTCAGTCGCCAGCCGTCCTAGTCGTTGATTGGCGGCGTCAACAACGTACCATTTGCGTTCTATTACGTCAGTAGCGGGAGTGTATGTCTTGTTCATGATGGTTATGCGTCAACAGTATTCAAAATACTAAACTTTATGGACTAAACCCTAATGCAGCCCTGAGCTTTACTGTAGGCTGGCGATCGCAGCAATCTAGATTAGGGTGGCTTGGCATTACGTTTGAAGCAGCCCTAGCTGAGCGTTCTGCTCAGCCGCAGCAGCTAATAAAAACTGAGGCTGATTGTCATACCAGATATGATCCGCAAAGGGAAACTGGTCATACCCTACTCGGAGTAAACACAGACCCTGGGGGGGAGCTGCATACTTGACCTCCTCTCGTCGCTGCTCTTGCCAAAGTTGGGTAAAGGAATCGGGCGATCGCTCACCTCGCCCGACATCCACCAGCATTCCGACTAACAGCCGAACCATCCCGTAAAGAAACCCACTAGCTTGAATTTCAAGCTGCACTAGAGGGCCATAACGAACGCACTCTGCCGCCTGCACATCAACCCAAGAATGAGGTCGTTTTGAACCCGCTCTATGGAATGCTGCCAAATGGTGACGTCCTAACAACGGTGTCAGTGCTGCCTGCATTTGAGCTACATCCAACGGTGCCTGGTAATAGTGCCAGCTAAGAGAGCGCAAGAACAGGTTAGGACAAGTATCGGTGTAAATCGTGTAGCGATAGCGTCGCCACGCTGCCGAAAACCGAGCATGCCAGCCGCCCTCAACCTGTGCCGATGCTCGAATCACAATATCGTCTGGCAATCGACTATTGAGAATAGCAGCCCAGCGATGGGGAGGAATCACTGTAGTCGCATCAAAATGTGCAACTTGAGCAGCCGCATGCACTCCAGAATCAGTTCGTCCAGCGCCATGTAGCGTAACCGGATGACCCAGAACTGACTGCAGCACTTGCTCGAGCTCTTCCTGCACCGTGCGATGCTGCGCTTGACGTTGCCACCCGTGAAAACGAGTGCCCAAGTATTGAATTACTAGGGCAACTCGCTGAGACCGCACCACAGCCTTAGGCGGGGCTGTCTCAGTATGATGATCAAACGTCACAGGCATTTTAGATGCACTTGCTCCTCTACAATTCCCTCAAATCGGTTCTAAGTCAGCTCGATAATGGCCATCTCAGCGTTATCGCCTCGACGACTTACTGTACGCACGACTCGGGTATAACCACCGTTGCGTGTGGCATAACGTTTCGGCGCTTGCTCAAATAACGCATGAACAAGCTGCTTATCATACACATATCCTAAAGCCTGCCGCCGAGCAGACAGAGAACCATCTTTGGCTAATGTAATCATGTGTTCAGCTTCAGAACGCACAGCCTTAGCCCGAACTTTAGTAGTAGTGATCCGACCATGGCGAATAAGCTCAGTCGTCAGCGCTCTCAATAGAGCACGACGCTGATCGGCAGGCTTGCCTAATTGAGGAACTCGACGACCGTGACGCATAACGCTTCAATACCTAAATGAAAAACAACATGTGGTGTTGCAACACTGCAACTCTGTCGACCTTGCCGCAGGCAGCAGCAATACACCCAAAGTCTAGCCAGGCTTAGACGTCTTCTCCCGTGGGAGCGTAATGCCTAATCGAGTTTGTAGAGCTTCGATCACTTCTTCTGCAGACTTCTGACCAAAGTTTTTAATTTCCAGCAAATCTTCTTCAGAGAAATCTAATAGGTCAGAGACTGAATTGACCTGAGCGCGCTTCAAACAGTTGTAGGCACGCACCGACAGGTTCAACTCTTCAATAGGAATCTGGCTATGAGGGTCTTCCTCATCCTGGAAAATACTCTTGATTTCTTGAATATTGATGTCTTTCAGCGGATTGAAGAGCTCAACTAGAATAGAAGCAGCTTGGCCCAGCGCATCTTGAGGAGAAACACTTCCATTGGTCCAGACTTCCATGATCAAGCGATCTTTTTCCAGCGATCCGCCTACACGAGCATCCTCGGTAGAGTAATTGACCTTACGAACTGGCATAAACACCGAGTCAATTTGCAAGAAATCAACGGCGGTCACATCGTCACGACTGCGATCAATCGCTCGATATCCAATGCCTTTCTCTACCCGGAATTCCATCTCTAGAACAGCACCTGCCGCTATGGTTGCGACATGCTGCGTAGGATCAATTACTTCAACTTCAGACGGTAGATCAAAGTCAGCAGCGGTGACATTTGCGGGTCCTTCTACTCGCAAGCGACCAATTTGAGGATGAGAAGAGTAGGCTTTGAGCACTATCTCTTTCATGTTGAGCAGAACGTCCAAAACATCCTCTCTGACCCCTGGAACAGTCATAAACTCATGGGTCACGCCTGCAATGCGTACGGCAGTAATTGCGGTTCCCTCTAAGTTGGAAAGTAGCACCCGACGCAAAGCATTGCCAACAGTGATGCCTTGGCCCCGTTCTAGCGGCTCAAACACGAACTTACTGTAGAAACTACGATCGTCGCTAGAGTCTGACTCTATGCAATCAACCTTAAACTGTGCCATTGATCAATCTCCCTTGTCCTATGCCGCCGCAAAAAGTGTAGCGAGTTTTCCCAATTCGTTGACTTTTCGGACAGTACCTATCATCAAGCCCAACACACTACGCTCTCAAGCTCTGCACCCAGTTGAACGCTACCTAACCAAGATGTATACGTAAGAGGAACAATTGCAGTAACCCTAGAAATTACACCCTTCGCCGCTTGGGCGGGCGACAACCATTGTGCGGAATTGGCGTAACGTCACGGATCAGCGTAATCTCAAGCCCTGCACCTTGCAATGCCCGGATTGCAGTTTCCCGGCCTGAGCCAGGGCCACTGACTAATACTTCAACCTGGCGCATTCCTTGATCCATGGCTCGACGGGCGGCTCCTTCTGCGGCTGTTTGCGCTGCAAAAGGTGTGCCTTTTTTCGCACCCTTAAATCCACTTGACCCTGCGGACGCCCAGGAGATGGCTTCTCCGCTGGCGTCGCTTATGGTGACAATAGTGTTATTGAAAGTGGATTGAATGTGAGCAACGCCGTTGGGAACGTTGCGCTTTTGCTTTTTAGGGCCTGCCTTCTTGTTTGGTTGTCGAGCCATGTCTTGTTCCCTTTGTTAATTCATCAATGATTTGTAGTAGCTGGCAGCAGAGCTATAAAATGCCCATGCTAGAGAGATTCTCTTAACTTGGTTAAGAGCCTGAGCGCCATAGAGGTTCGTCTCTAGTTGAGATGTTTCTGCAAGGGCTCAAAACTGCTCACTGGCTGAGGATACGGATGATGCTTTACAAAACAAAACAGCAATCCGCCTTACTCTACAAGTCAGAAGGTCAGACAAGCAGCCTCACGCGCTGATTCTGATTACTTCTTACCTGGTGCTTTCTTCTTACCGGCTACAGTGCGCCGCGCGCCACGGCGAGTTCTGGCGTTGGTACGTGTCCGCTGCCCCCGTACAGGCAATCCCATCCGGTGGCGTCGTCCGCGGTAGGTTCCAATATCCATCAGCCGCTTGATGTTGAGTGATTCTAGACGACGTAAATCGCCTTCTACCTCATAATTGGCTTCTACAGATTCCCGTAGAGCGGCAACATCAGTATCACTCAAGTCTTTAACGCGGGTATCAGGATTGACCCCAGTACTTGCCAAAACTTCTTTTGACCGAGTCAGTCCAATGCCATAGATGTAGGTGAGACCAATTTCTATCCGCTTATCTCGCGGCAGGTCTACTCCGGCAATTCGTGCCACAGTTAATTCTCCTAAATACTGCTCTCTATACTCCGAAACCTTTTGAGGCTGTTACGCCTTCACTTTGAACAAGGGCTGAAAAAGCGATCGCCCAGAGCGTCGCCCAACTCCGTCCTGATTCCTCACTACCCTTGACGCTGCTTATGCTTTGGGTTAGAACAAATCACCATTACCCGGCCACGCCGTCGAATGACGCGGCACTTATCACACATCTTTTTAACCGAGGCTCGGACTTTCATGTCCAGTTTCCATTGCTTACTACAAACAAGAAATCATATCAACAAAACCTATTCCGTGTCAACAAAATTAGCACCAAGAACTAAGATCAGTTTCGTCGACACAGTTGCTACTGTCTAGAATGCAGCTAAACCCTGCTTTACTTCCTACTTACTTTTTACGGAGTCGATACGTAATTCGACCTTTTGTCAAATCGTACGGAGTTAGCTCCACTTTGACCCGATCACCCGGTAGAATCTTGATGTAATTACGCCGAATCTTGCCTGAAATATGGGCTAGTACATTAAACCCATTATCTAAATCAACACGAAACATTGCATTTGGAAGTGAATCCGTTACGGTTCCCTCCATCTCAATCAAATCTTGCTTAGACAAACGATGTAACCTCCCAGTTTGAGTTCACACTACTCAGTAAAAATGTTTTCAAAAAATTAAAGATAAAATATTTTTTCGCAGTTTCTAGCCTAACAAATGATTTAGTAAGCTGCTTGAGTTCAAAGAGCGATCGCCCCTCACACTCTTGGAGTCGCTGTTACGCTTCACCTCTTCCAATCTATTGAATGATGTCTTGGAGCGCAGTGGATACTGCTTCGATAGGCTGATTGCCATCTACAGAAATAAGCTGCTGGCGATCGCGATAGAAATCAATCAGAGGAGTAGTTTGCTCTCGATACACCGTCAAACGATTGCGAATCACTGCCTCGCTGTCATCATCGCGGCCCCGCTCCAGTAGTCGCGCCACGATCACTTCATCCGGCACGTCTAGATTAACGACACATTCATAGCCTTGCTGAAGAGTTTCCAGCAAAGCATCCAGGAACTCCGCCTGTGAGACATTGCGGGGAAAACCATCTAACAGCCATCCCTTCTGAGCATCATCTTGGGAGAGGCGATCGCCCACCAAATCCAAAATTAGCTCATCGGGTACAAGCTCACCCTGGTTCATATAAGTTTGGGCCTTAATGCCTAGAGTCGTCTTGCGGTTCACGGCCGACCGCAAGATGTCGCCAGTCGAAATATGTGGGATCTCGCATCGATCTGCTAAAAGCTTCGCCTGTGTCCCTTTTCCTGCGCCGGGAGGCCCTAAAAAAATCAATCGAACCACTATTGCTTCACCATACCTTCATAACGCTGAGAAATTACATAAGTTTGAATCTGCTTAGCCGTATCAATCGCAACACCAACCAAAATCAGCAGTGATGTTGCCCCAAGTCCTTGAAACGTACGAACATTGGTTATTCCTTCCACTGCAGTTGGAATCGTTGCCACTAAACCTAGGAAAACCGCACCCAAAAACGTAAGGCGATTCAGTACCCGCTCAATATAGTCGCTAGTCGCCTTGCCAGGACGAATACCCGGAACACTTGCCCCCATCTTCTTCAAGTTTTGAGACATGTCAACAGGATTCACCACAATGGAAGCATAAAAGTAGCTGAAGAATAAAATCAGCACTAAATAAGACAAGATGTAGATCCAGTTTCCAGGCGTTAACCACTGAGCAATGGTCTGAATCACCGCGTTTGTTGGAAATATCCCCTGCAAAAAGCTAGGCAAAACAAACACTGTAGAAGCAAAGATGATTGGCATCACCCCACCCTGATTCAATCGCAAAGGCAAGTAACTACTCTTCTCAAGATAAAGCCGCCTCCCCACTTGGCGACGAGCAGAAATAATTGGGATTCGTCGCGTTCCTTCTTGAACAAACACAATACCCACGATCATGGCTAGAAAAACTAGTAGCAGAATAATCACCCCACCCACAACGCCACGATCCCCACTTTGTGCGAGCTCAACCGTTTGTCCCAGACTCTGTGGCAAAACTGACACAATGCTGAGAAAAATTAGCAGAGAGGCTCCATTGCCCACGCCTCGCTCTGTGACCAACTCTCCTGCCCACATCACAAACATTGAGCCAGCTGTAAGAGCTAAGGCTGTCCGCACGATAAACAGCGGCCCCGGTTCTAGTGCATAAGCACTGACCAGAGTCGCTAGCCCGACGCTTTGCAGTAGGGATAATCCTAGAGTAACGTAGCGAGTAATCTGAGCAATCTTGCGTCGCCCCGCCTCACCTTCATTTTTTTGAAGATCTTCTAAAGTAGGCAAAGCAGCAGTCAGCAGCTGCATGATGATTGAAGCATTAATATAAGGAATAATCCCCAGGGCAAAAATGCCTAGAGTCGAGAGTCCTCGTCCGGTGAAATAATCCAAGAACCCAATTAAACTACCTAGCCCAGCACTACTTTGAATGGCTTGTTGAAAGGCGACTCGATCGATGCCAGGAACTGGAAGAAAAATCCCAAGTCGTACTAGTATCAAAATCCCAATCGTCACCAAAAGCCGACTTCGAAGGCCCGCTGCCTGAGCCATTTGCAAAAACGTTTCCTGAGCAGTTGGTGTTTTATCGCGAACCATGGCAAAACCTCTACGGAAGATGGATTACAGCCCTTAACATTGACTGTGAGAAAATCCCTGCAATCGAGTAAACATACTGCTGCAGACACGTCTTAATCTAGCAGGTTGCATGTTCCGCCAGCGCCCTCAATTTTGGATCGAGCGGAGGCTGTGAATGCCGCCGCCGTAACTTGAAGAGGCTGGGTTACCTCACCGTCTCCTAAAAGTTTCAGCGGGCCATCATCTGTCGTTACGATACCTGCATCCATCAACGCTGCTAACGTTACCTCTGCGTTTGCCGATAGGGAAGCTAGCTTGCCCACATTTATCACGGTGTACTGCTGCCGATTAACCATGGGAAAATGCTTTAGCTTGGGGATGCGCCGATATAAGGGCATCTGTCCACCCTCAAAGCCAGGACGAGTGCTTCGACCAGAACGAGACTTTTGCCCTCGCATACCAAAGCCACAGCTAGCTCCCTGACCCGCTGCAATTCCTCGCCCTACTCTGCGGCGACGTTTCCTCGAACCCTCTTGGGGTATAGCATCTGATAGTCTCATCGTTTTGCCCTGCAATAACCGTTAAAGTCTAACGTGTTCTTTTCGCCAACCATTTAAATATTTGGAACATTTGAAACTGGTTACGAGTAAAGGTGCTCTAAAGAGACACCTCGTTCCTCTGCCACTTCTGGAAATGTACGCAGTGCAGCTAGCGCCTCGGTCGCAGCTCGAGCGTTATTTAAGGGACTGCTAGATCCTAAACGCTTCGCCAGAATGTTTTTAACGCCTGCCAACTCCAATACAGTCCGAATTGCTCCTCCAGCAATTACCCCTGTACCAGGAGCAGCTGGACGCATCATCACCTTGGCTCCACCGCTGTCACCCTTAACAGGATGAGGAATGGAATTGGCTTTGGTCAGAGGTACATCAATTAAATGCTTCTTGCCATCAGCGACACCCTTGCGAACGGCACCAATCACGTCACTCGCTTTGCCAACGCCAACGCCAACTTGGCCTTTTTCATTGCCTACAATTACAATGGCGCGAAAGCTGAGCTTTTTTCCCCCTTTCACGACCTTCGTAACTCTTCGAATCTGAACGACTCGCTCTTGCCAGTCCGTTTCTTTTTCCTTAGCGCGGCTACTTTTTCGTGTGTTTTTCGCCATTTCCCCAATCCTTGCCAATTTGGTGCTTTAAGTTCTAATACTAGTTCAGTAAGATGTTGCTGCGCAGACCTTACTCATGCACGATTGAGTGCAAACTAGAAATTCAGCCCTGCTTCACGCGCGGCTTCTGCCAGAGTCTTGACACGTCCGTGGTATAAGTTGCCGCCGCGATCAAATACAACCTGAGTAATACCCTTGTCTAATAGTCGTTTTGCTACTAGCTTGCCAACTTCGGCAGAGGCGTCACAGTTAGCCCGACCAGAAGACTTTTCGCGTAGTTCTGGCTCAAGTGTAGAGGCAGCTACTAGAGTACTTTGGCTACTGTCATCAATGACCTGTGCGTAGATGTGCTGATTTGAACGAAATACGCTGAGTCTAGGACGCTCTGCGGTACCTTGAACGACGCGGCGGATACGTCCATGCCGGCGACGAGTTGCTTCTTTCCGAGTATATTTCATAGCTTATTTCTTCCCTGCTTTACCAGCCTTGCGTCGTACGAACTCACCTGCATACCGAATACCTTTGCCCTTGTAGGGTTCGGGCGGGCGGACGGCACGAATTCTGGCAGACACATTCCCGACTAATTCCTTGTCAATGCCACTCACGATGACATTCGTGTTGCCTTCGACTGCGAGCTGAATTCCATCAGGAGCAGGAATTTGTACCGGGTTGCTATACCCTACATTCAGGGTCAGATTTTTCCCTTGACTCTGGGCTCGATATCCCACTCCTTGAATTTCTAGGCGCTTTTGAAAGCCTTGAGAGACACCGTCAACCATATTGGACACTAAGGTACGACACAGCCCGTGTCGCTGCCGAGCTAGACGCGACTCGTTGCGTCGATTGACATAAAGAGTGCCGTCTTCTTGGACAACCTCTACTTCAGCTGGCAGAACACGCGATAGTTCCCCTTTTGGACCTTTGACTGCAACTTTCTGGCCTGAGATAGTGACGGTTACTTTCTCTGGAATTTGGATGGGACGCTTTCCGATACGGGACATAACTACTACTCCTGAGCTGGACAACGGGCAACGACCTGAAGAGAAACAGTGCTCTGTTAGCTACCGACTGAGGGAGCTAGCAGCAACACACAAGACAGACAACACGTAGTGAAATTACCAAACATAGCAAAGCACTTCGCCACCTACTCCATGCCGACGAGCATCTCGGTCGCTCATAATACCGCTAGACGTAGAGATGACAGCAATGCCAATGCCACCCAACACTCTGGGAAGTTCTCGAGAATTTGAGTAAACTCGCAGACCGGGCTTGCTCACTCGTTGAAGCTTATTGATGATGGGCTGGCGATTTCTGCCTTTGTATTTCAGCGAGATAACCAGATTCTTTTTGATTCCTTCGCCTTCTTCGCTGAAGTCAGTGATAAACCCTTCCTCCAACAAGACTCGAGCAATGTTGCGAGTCATTTTCGTTGATGGAACATACGTAGTTTGATGACGCGCCATATTCGCGTTACGAATCCGCGTCAACATATCTGAAATTGTGTCGTTTACCGCCATAGTTTCCTCTTCGTCAAACTGCCTCAGTTATCCCGAAATGGCATGCCTAGCTCTTTGAGCAGTGCACGTCCTTCTTCATCAGTGTTTGCAGTCGTAATAATTGAGATGTCCATTCCTCGAATTTGTTCGATGCTGTCATACTCAATTTCTGGGAAGATGAGCTGCTCTCGTAGTCCCAGGGTGTAGTTGCCTCGACCATCGAAGCTTTTGGGGCTAATCCCTCGGAAGTCTCGGATGCGAGGAAGCGCTAAATTGACAAGCCGATCAACAAAGTCATACATACGGTCAGCCCGCAGGGTAACCATGATACCAACCGGCATCCCTTTCCGGATTTTAAAGCCGGCGATCGCCTTCTTCGCACGGGTAACGACTGGACGCTGTCCAGTGATAATTGCAAGTTCAGCAAGGGAAGACTCTAGTGCTTTAGCGTTTTGAGCGGCTTCACCCAATCCACGATTCACCGTGACTTTGGCTAATTTAGGCACCTGATGAATGTTTCCATAGCTAAACTGTTCCATCAACTTAGGAACGATTGTTTCTTGATATTTAGATTTGAGCTTTGTTGCCATTATTCTTCCTCACGATGTCCCTGGGCTTGGTCAGGGTATATCAAAACCAACTCAATCACGCATTACGTTTAACTTTACTAATCTCACCTTTATGGAGCTGTGCTATCTAAAAGGACAAGAAATTAACTTGTTCGCTGGCTTCGCTAATAAACACATCAACCAAAACAGCAAAGATAGCTAGTCAAGAAGTTCTCCAGTCTTCTTCAGCAGTCGAACCTTGCGACCATTTTCGTTGAAGGTATAACTCACGCGACTCGCAACCTTCTGCTTGGTGGAGTAAAGCATTACGTTGGAGCTATGAATCGGAGCTTCGATAGTCTGAATCTGTCCAGACTCTCCTTCTTGTTGGGGCTTAATATGCTTCGTCTTAAAGTTGACGCCTTTCACAATCACTTTGCTTGTTTCAGGAAGCACCCGAAGCACCTCGCCAATCTTGCCTCTGTCACTGCCAGCAATGATCTGAACAGTATCGCCAGACTTGACATGCACCTTGAACCGAACCTTGGATGTACCTTTTGCCATCAGAGAACCTCCGGAGCAAGTGAAACGATTTTCATAAAGTTTTTATCGCGTAGTTCTCGAGCCACAGGCCCAAAGACGCGTGTGCCTCTGGGGTTGCCATCTGGGTTAATGATTACGGCTGCATTGTCATCAAAGCGGATGGTCATCCCACTTTCGCGGCGTAGCCCTTTTCGAGTACGTACAATAACAGCCCGTACCACATCAGATTTTTTGATGTTCATATTGGGCAGCGCATCTTTAACAACAGCGATTACAACGTCACCCACATTGGCATAGCGACGATTGCCACCTAACACCCGAATGCACATGAGCTTACGAGCCCCACTGTTGTCGGCTACGTTTAAATAGGTCTCTTGCTGAATCATGGTCTCTCTCCTTCAGAGCTAGGCCTCGACTTTTTCGCCGAGAATATCGACCACTGACCAGCGCTTGGTGCGACTGAGAGGCCGGGTTTCACGAATGCGGACACGATCGCCGACTTTGCACTGATCGTCTTCATCATGCACTTTGTATCGCTTTGTGCGCACCACAATCTTGCGATATTTGGGGTGGGTCACACGGTTCTCAACCGCCACAACTACGGTTTTTTGCATTTTGTCGCTAACGACAACACCAACCCTTTCTTTAACGGCCATTGATCTTTACTCCTTCTCTGCAACTGGCTCAGACGTAGTCAACTGGCGCTCACGCTCCACAGTCATCAATTGAGCCAAACGATGACGGGTGGATTTGAATAGGTGAGGCTTATCAAGCTGACGAGTCGCTTTTTTAAACCGCAGCTCAAATAGTTCTTTTTTAGCAGCCAAGATCTGGTCATTTAGCTCTTGGTCGCTGAGTTCCCGAATTTCAGTCATTTTGGGAAGAGGCATAATCTAGGACTCCTCCGATTCACGTGTAATGAACTTAGTTTTAATTGGCAGCTTGTGGGAAGCCAATCGCATTGCTTCACGCGCAGTCGCCTCTGGCACCCCACCAATTTCAAACAAAACCCGCCCTGGCTTGACAACAGCAACCCAGAACTCAGGGTTACCCTTACCCGAACCCATACGGGTTTCTGCGGGACGCATCGTGACGGGTTTATCTGGGAAAATCCGAATCCAGATTTTACCGCCCCGTCGGATGTATCGATTCATCGCACGGCGGCTGGCTTCAATCTGGCGTGACGTAATCCAGGACGGCTCTAACGCTTGCAACGCGAAATCGCCAAAATCAACTTTGTTGCCGCGTGACGCTTCGCCTTTCATTCGGCCGCGCTGCTGCTTACGAAATTTTGTTCTTCTAGGACTTAACATGACCAATTACCTTAGATTCAGGGTTGGGATAGCGGCAGGGTAGGCGCAAACACTCAACTCTCGTTGGAGCGATCTTCGAACTGACGACGGCGGGATGGGCGACGACGCGGCTGGTTATTCGCTGGGGGCTGAACTATCTCTTCTTGACCAGGGATAATCTCCCCTTTAAAGATCCAAACCTTGATACCCAAAATGCCATAAATGGTTTGAGCGGTGACATAGCTGTAGTCGATGTCTGCTCGCAGGGTATGTAGAGGCACTTTACCTTCGCGGGTATATTCTGTCCGCGCGATTTCTGCGCCGTTTAGACGACCACTGACCTGAATTTTGATACCCTGAACGCCAGCTCGCTGTGCCCGTTGAATGGCTTGGCGAACCACTCGACGAAACGAAACCCGACGCTCGAGCTGTTGCTGAATGTATTCAGCGATCAGAGCCGCATCAGCGTCAACCCGCTCTACTTCACGAACGTTGATTCGAATCTGGCGATCGCCCGCTTTCAGCACCTTCTGCAGCCCTTCGCGCAGTTTCTCAATGCCTTCACCACCGCGCCCTACGACCACACCCGGACGTGCTGTGAACACTTCAAGGTCAACCTGATCGGCTTTACGCTCAATTCGAATCTGCGAAATACTAGGATTTTCCAGGCTCTTTAGCTTTAGTGGATTGCGCAAGAAGAACTCACGAATTTTATGGTCTTCCTGAAGCAAATCAGAGTAATTTTCAGATTCAGCGTACCAGCGAGAGCGATGCTCCTGCGTCACGCCAAGTCGAAATCCAATTGGATGTACTTTCTGTCCCACGATGTGTCCTCTAGTGAAGGCGACGAAATGTTCACTTAAAACGAATCAATTAAACCCAGCTAGTCCCAAACTGCGCCGCTCAAGGCGAAGGAATGCAATCAAAGCGATCGCTAATCTTCAATCTTGCCAGGTGCGACAGTAATGGTGATGTGGCAGGTTGGCTTGCGAATTTGGTAGGCTCGCCCCTGAGCTCTGGGTCGAAAGCGCTTAAGCACTGGACCCTGATCCGCAAATGCTTGCGACACAATCAAATCAGCAGGCGTGAGGCCTTCATTGTGTTCAGCATTTGCTACCGCAGATCGCAGCACCTTCAGCACTGGCTCACAGGCGCGATAGGGCATAAATTCAAGAATAATCAGCGCTTCTCGGTAAGAACGTCCCCGAATTTGATCCAGCACGCGGCGCACTTTGAAAGGCGACATGCGGATGTATTTCGCGACTGCTTTTACTTCTCCAGCTGTAGTAATGGCCATATCTAAATCATCTCCTTTTGGCGCTTAGCATCTGTGCTTAGCCTTAGCAGGTGACAAAACGCCAACGCTAAGCGCTAAAAATTCCTATCGACGAGCCTTCTTGTCACTCTTGGCATGTCCGCGGAAGGTGCGAGTGGGTGCAAATTCTCCCAGCTTGTGCCCTACCATCTGTTCTGTTACATAGACGGGGACATGCTGCCGACCGTTATGTACCGCGATCGTGTGTCCAATCATTTCCGGCAGAATGGTGGATGCGCGTGACCAAGTTTTGATCACTTGCTTTTCGTTTTTGTCGTTCAACACCTCGATCTTTTTAAGGAGATGATCCGCGACAAATGGGCCTTTTTTGAGAGAGCGCGACATGATGGATTTACCCTAAATCACTCAGTTCTAGTAACGTCACAAGCTATAGCGGTGTAATGACAAACACCAATGAAGCTAACAGGCAGCTAACGGCAGTTGTTCTAGGGAATGGATAGGAGCGATCGCCCCTCTCCATTCCTGGGCATAGGCCCTTAGGACTCCCGTCCACCCCGACTTCGCTTCGATGTCCGACGACGACGGCGCACAATCAGGGAATTGCTGGGCTTTTTCTTCTTCCGGGTTTTTGCACCTAGAGTTGGTTTACCCCAAGGTGTGACTGGGCCAGAGCGTCCAATCGGAGCGCGCCCTTCTCCCCCCCCATGCGGGTGATCCACCGGGTTCATTACACTACCGCGGACTTCAGGCCGCCGGCCTTTCCAGCGCTTTCGTCCGGCCTTGCCCAAGCTAGTATTTCGCACATCCGCGTTGCCAACTTCACCGATGGTGGCGTAGCATTCCCGCCGTACCATCCGCATTTCTGTAGAGGGCAACCGCAACGTCACGTAGTTACCGTCTTTCGCTACAATCTGCGCGGATGTTCCGGCAGCACGAACAATCTGGCCACCTTTGCCAGCTACAAGCTCTACATTGTGAACTGTAGTACCTAGCGGCATGTTGCCCAGCGGCAGTGCATTGCCGACTTCAAACGGCGCTTCTGGGCCAGAAATGATAATGGTTCCAACCGCTAATCCGCCAGGATGCAGAATGTATCTCTTCTCACCGTCTTCGTAGTACAGAAGAGAAATGCGGGCATTACGGTTGGGATCGTACTCAACAGACGCCACTTTGGCCGGAATGCCATGCTTGTCACGGCGAAAATCAATAATCCGATACAGGCGCTTATGCCCGCCTCCGCGATGGCGACAGGTAATGACGCCTCGATTGTTGCGCCCTTTGTGTCGATGCACTGACGTAGTCAGAGACTTCTCTGGTTCACTCTTGGTGATTTCTGAAAAGTCTGAGACAGAGCGCTCGCGCGTCCCTGGCGTATACGGTCGGTAATTTCGAATGCCCATGTCTTTACTCGCTGTTTCGACTTATGTGGCGATCGCCACCCGAACCACTCACTAAACAATCCACACCAATCAATCAAAGCCCTTGGCATGCTAGACCACAGGGCTAGCGAAGCCCCTAATCTAGACTTCTGGAAACAGAACAATCGAATCGCCCTGTGCCAACTTCACCACAGCCCGCTTATATTGGGGTCTAAATCCAGCAAACCGCCCGACTCGGCGCTGCTTCTTGGGTGGGTTGCTGGTATTCACGCTGACGACTTTGACATCAAACAGTGCTTCAATTGCGTCCTTAATTTGAGGTTTTGTGGCCTTGGGCGCAACCTCAAACACATACTGGTTATCTTCGAGTAGACGAGTCGCCTTCTCAGTCACTAGCGGGCGACGCACCAAATCAGCCAGATTGCGAGTATCAAACTTAGCCACCATACACCTCCTGAATTCGTGCAATAGCTGACGCAGTCGCTACGATTTTGTCTGCGGCTAATAGATCGAACACATTCAGATTGTTCGCAGAAATTAGCTTAATGCGGCTGATATTCCGCACTGACAAATAAACCGTCTCATTGCGCTCAGCGGTAATCAAGAGGGCCGTTTCGTTTTCCCCCACACCCCAGCGACTCAGCGCCGACACCACTTCCTTCGTCTTTGGACGATCGAGCTGATCGGCAAAGTCTTCAACTACGATCAGGCTTTCGGCACGACCATGAAGCGCAGTTTTCAGAGCAAGCTGACGCTCTTTTCGGTTCATCTTAACCGAGTAATCTCTGGGCTTTGGCCCAAAGATTACACCGCCGCCACGCCATAGGGGAGACCGGATGGAACCTGCACGGGCTCGCCCCGTTCCCTTTTGCCGCCAAGGCTTTCGTCCACCCCCGCGCACCTCAGCCCGAGTCTTAGCAGATGCATTGCCCTGGCGAGCATTGTTCATCTGCCGGACTAACGCCCTGTGGACGACATGGGCTGCACTGCCATCTGTGGCTGCGCGCAGCTCAAGAGATGCCGTGCCGGCTTCTTCGCCTTGCCAATTTTTAACTACACATTCAACCATTGGATTCGTCCTTCTAACGGCTGCCGGGAGGTATCCACCAAGCCATTTCTACTGACACAACATACAAACTATCTATCAGGCCGACATATCACACTCTCATGTGAACGTGCATTGCTGAACTCAATGCAATCTATCTCGGCTATTTCGATCGCCCAACCAAATTGGCGGGGGATACATTGATCAGTGAACCTGGCTTACCCGGAATTGCGCCCCCAATCAACAATAGATTGCGCTCGCTATCTATCTTGACTACTCTAAGTTTGCGGATTGTGACGCGGCTGCCCCCTAGGCGACCTGCCATGCGCTTACCGGGATAAACACGGCCAGGTGTAGTACCTGCACCGGTTGAACCAGGTTGGCGATGGTTTTTCGAACCATGCGACATTGGCCCACGCTTAAAGTTGTGACGCTTTTGGTAACCTGCAAAACCACGCCCAATGCTGGTGCCTGTTACATCTACCAATTGGTCAGGTTCGAAGATGTCGACACCAATCTGCTGCCCCAGCTGAAAGTCTACAGTTGACTTCAGCCGATATTCCCGAAGGTGGCGCAGTGGCGACGCCTCCGATTTGGCAAGATGTCCCAGTTCTGGCTTGTTCAGGGCTTTTTGAGCCACTTCTTTGTAGCCAATCTGGATAGAGTTGTAGCCATCGGTTTCGGCGGTCTTGATCTGAGTGACCGTGCACGGCCCAGCCTGCACGACCGTTACGGGGATCGATCGCCCCTCTTCATCAAAGATCTGGGTCATGCCCAGCTTAGTGCCAAGAATTCCAACTGACACGATCACAGTCTCCCTCAGTTTACGCACTGCAAAAGGCACTGCCTTACCGTATTGGTAAACACAGTGATACCTAATGAGTTCTGTTTACAGTATTGACTCAGCGCCACCGCCCTCAAGCGGATGACCAAAATCTCTGTAAGCTTGCGGCAGGCAATGGTATGGATGCATTAATCAATGCAACGCTAGCCTGCATACGCCAGGACTTAGACAACCGTTCGTCCAGTATCCTATTCGTGATCCACTCAAAAACAGAGGACTTTTCAGGCCCCCGAATCACTATTGGCGACAATTTAGTATTGTAGTGAATAAATATGGAATTGTCTACTTATTCATTCTCTATTGTCTAACTGTAGTGCCGATGGTTTGGCTGAATTCTAGTCTAGATTAAGGTTTAGGGCTTTTAGCGTGATCATGCCAGAAGCGCAGGTGAGGTTATATTGCAAGGGCGTCACCGTGATGTAGTTGCGGCGGATGGCATTGACATCGGTTTCTGCGGTACTGATCCAGGCTAGGTCATCAGCTTGGAGCTGGTTTTGGGAGGTGCCAACAAACTCTAAGGGGGGTTGAGGCACATCCTCCATGATTTCGCCCGCTAGCCAGTAGTAGGTTTTTCCACGGGGATCGACACGTTTCTCAAACATGTCAAAGTAGCGGCGGAGGCCCTGACGAGTGATCATCACACCGGCGATCGCCTCTTCTGGTACGGGAGGAATGTTGATATTGAGCAGGGTTGGAGAAGGCAAAGGCTGATGTTTTAGCCGGTCGAGGAGCGATCGCGCAAAATTTGCAGCTGGCTGAAATTCTTGATAGGAGAAGCTAGCCAAACTCAAGGCAATTCCTGGCAAACCTTCAATTGTGCCCTCCATCGCCGCAGAAACCGTGCCTGAGTACAGCACATCGGTTCCTAAGTTAGAGCCGTGGTTGATCCCCGACACTACAACATCCGGTGGGGACGGCATCAATGCACCCAGCGCTAGCTTCACGCAGTCGGATGGCGTCCCAGAGCAGGCCCAAGCCTCAATGCTGGGGTCAAACACGCCCTTTACTTGGTCAGCGCGAATGGGTTTGTGAAGGGTGAGGCCGTGACCAGTTGCAGAGCGCTCTCGGTCGGGGCAGACTACGGTGATTGTGTGTCCAGCCGTGGCTAAGGTGTTGGCGAGGGTTCGCACGCCCTGAGAAAAAATGCCGTCGTCATTGCTGATTAGAAGTTTCATAGGAAGGTGTGTGAGATAGGGTCAGGGCAAACGCCCCTCACACTGTATAGCAACTACTTTGCTCAGCAGAAGCTCTAATTATATGAATGGATAGGGAAGTAATTAGGCAAAACGCGAAACGCCCTAGCCCAGCGCGGAGTATCGCTTGCGAGATGGACGTGAGAGGCTTAAGCTGAGGCGTTGCTAAGACTCGGAGAGAGAGTTCACCTCGTAAACTAGAGAGGGAGCGGTGTTCTCTAAACTGCGATATCTGGTGGCCGACGTTGAGGTCTCAATCGATTTGAAATCGGTGAGGTAGTTTCAAGCTGTTGAAGCTATGGAATTTACGCATGATCCATAGAAACCTAGAAAAATTTAGGGTTGGTTATTTACATAGCCCATCTAAATTGCTTAGTCAGTTTGCGATCTTAATGCAAACCAATTATAAAATCCGGGTAGCCAATCCCACTGGAGTGCTTCTCCGGGTTTTAATGAAGACTGTTAATGAAGACTGTTTAGTTACAGCTTAGTTACGGCTACCGACTTCGCAATCGACCCGCGCCTATCAGGCACCCGCAAGCAACATTTGTAAAGATCGCTATGAGTACTACGATGCAGCCGAATGACCTCGAAACTCAGTTAACTGCACTTCAAGCAGAGGCCCAAGCGGCGATCGCCCAGGTCACCAGCCTTGACGAACTCGAACAACTGCGGCTTAAGTATCTAGGAAAAAAAGGAAGCCTGTCACAGGTGTTAGGCGGGATGGGTCGACTGGATGCGAGCGATCGCCCTCGAATTGGAGCGATCGCCAACGAGGTCAAAGAGGCCGTGCAGGCTGGGCTAGACCAACAGCGCACGGCTTTGCAAGCTGCCGCCATTGAAGCCCAACTGGCAGCAGAAACCCTGGACGTAACCATGCCAGGCGTCTTTCGCCCTCAAGGCCGGGCGCACCCAATCACGAGCACCATCGATCAGATGGTCGACATCTTTGTAGGGCTGGGCTATACCGTAGCGACTGGCCCAGAAATGGAAACCGACTACTACAACTTTGGGGCGCTCAACTTTCAGCCCGATCACCCCGCCCGCGATATGCAGGACACGTTGTTCTTGCCAGATGGAAACTTACTGCGGACCCACACCTCCTCCGTGCAAATCCGGTATATGGAAGAGAACGACCCACCCATTCGCATCGCGATCCCCGGTCGCTGCTATCGTCGCGACACGGTAGATGCCACGCACTCCGCCGTATTCCACCAGTTAGAAATTCTCGCAGTGGATGAAGGGCTAACCTTCAACGACTTGCGCGGCACCCTAAAAGTGTTTCTGGAAGCCATGTTTGGGGATATTGAGATTCGTTTTCGCCCAAGCTACTTTCCGTTTACAGAGCCCTCTGCGGAGGTAGATGTGCGGTGGAAGGGTCGCTGGCTCGAGGTGATGGGCTGCGGCATGGTAGACCCCAATGTGCTGAAGGCGGTGGGCTATGATCCAGAAGTTTATACTGGGTTTGCGGCAGGGTTGGGGATCGAGCGCATTGCTATGGTGATGCACCAAATTGATGACATTCGGCGGCTGTATGGCAGTGATTTGCGCTTCCTAAACCAGTTTTAAGGGTGGGGCTTGATTCATCCGCTAGCATATTCAATTCATTTCAACAAAACTTGATGAAACCGGCTTCTGCTTCCAACAAATCTGCTTTGACGCCTCCGGCAAATGTCATCAATGGTTTCCATGCATTATCTGATCCGCTGCGGCTTCAGATTTTACTGCTGCTGCGCGAGCAGGAGTTTTGTGTCTGTGATTTGTGCGAGGTGCTAAAGGTGTCACAGTCTAAGCTGTCGTTTCATCTGAAAGCGTTGAAGGATGCGGATTTGGTGCGATCGCAGCAGTCAGGTCGATGGATTTATTACAGCTTGAATCTGGCACAGCTTGTGACGCTAGAGCAGTATCTTTCAGACTTTCGACGGTTTAGTACGCTGCTACCCGCACGGCCTTGTGTAGATTAGGGACAGGGATACAGAGATTTCTCGCCAAGAACACTGTACCTTGGGCAAATAACCGTTTGCCTGTATAAGGGAACTGCTGCTTGACGTGGGAATTTCTTTTTTAGAATTCTTTTTTAGAACGTCAGTTTGGCAAATCCCCAAGCCCGTGCTGACGTTTGCCAGAAATCTCCTCAGTTGGGGGGCGATCGCCCCCTTGCGTTCCCCCCCAGCTTGGGAAAAATCCCTGAAGAATTCTTCGCCCCGCCGCTGCATCCAGTCGCGGGGCTCTTTGTATTGTTCAACATCAAACGATTGCTCAATCCCAAACGACTCTGCATAAGTCGGGCGATCGCCTGTGTGTTCTTCGTAACTTGACAAATCAACATTTTTTGAAATGATGATGAGGGAAATGGGTGAGCGATCGCAAGCAATCGTCAAGCAGAGTTGCGAATTGCTAGGCGACGCGGTTCTACCCAACTACAAAACTCGGTTCAGTGGATCGCCTCAGAGGAGAGCAGCACGCAGATGGCAATCAGAGTAGGCATTAACGGCTTTGGACGAATTGGACGGTTGGCACTGCGGGCAGCGTGGGATTGGCCGGAGTTGGAGTTTGTCCATCTCAATGAAGTGAAGGGCGGGGCCGTAACGGCTGCTCATCTACTCAAGTTTGATTCGGTGCATGGTCGGTGGGCTCCTGAGGTCGAAGCGCGAGATGAGCACGTGTGGATTGACGATCGATCCCTAAGTTTCTCAGAGTACAAAGCTCCCGGAGAGGTGCCTTGGGATGACTTGGGCGTGGATCTTGTGCTGGAGTGCTCTGGCAAGTTTCGCACGCCTGAGACGCTCGACTCCTACTTTAAGCGCGGCGTTCGCAAGGTGATTGTGGCAGCGCCCGTCAAGGAGCAGGCTCTGAATGTCGTGATGGGGGTAAACGACCATCTCTATGCTCCCGATGAGCACCACCTGCTGACGGCAGCCTCTTGCACCACTAACTGCCTTGCACCTGTGGTCAAAGTCATCCATGAAGGATTGGGGATTAAGCACGGCTCCATCACCACCATTCACGACAACACCAACACCCAAACGATTGTGGATGCGCCGCATAAGGATCTACGTCGTGCCCGTGCGACCTATTTGTCGCTAATTCCGACCACGACTGGGTCAGCTACGGCGATCGCCCTCATCTATCCCGAGCTAAAAGGCAAGCTCAACGGCCATGCAGTGCGAGTGCCGCTCCTCAATGCCTCCCTGACCGACTGCGTATTTGAGGTTGAGCGCCCCACCACGGTTGACGAAGTGAATCAACTGCTCAAGACCGCATCAGAAGCTGCGCCTCTGAAGGGCATTCTCGGCTACGAAGAGCGTCCTCTCGTTTCGATTGACTACAAAGACGATCCGCGATCTTCCATCATTGATGCGCTCTCCACCATGGTGGTCAATGAAACTCATGTCAAACTCTACGCCTGGTATGACAACGAATGGGGCTACTCCAACCGCATGGTGGAACTGGCTCGCAAGGTTGCACTATCCCTCTAAACGGGCCCTCTAAACGGGGTTCCACTGGCGCTGTTTAACTTCTCGCTCACTTCTAAACAATCCCCACCTTCAACCCCCTAGCCCCCATGACCTCTTCTGCGTCAAAAGCCAACCTTAAGGACTATTCCATCGTTACGCTGGCCTATTGGGGCTATACCGTCACGGATGGTGCGCTGCGGATGATTGTGCTGCTCTATTTCAACCAGATTGGCTACACGCCGCTCGAAATCGCCACGTTATTTTTGTTCTACGAAATCTTTGGGATTGTCACCAACTTTTTAGGGGGGTGGATTGGGTCACAAATGGGGCTAAAGCTGACGCTTTACAGCGGCATTGGGCTACAGGTCTTTGCCTTAGTCATGCTGTCATTCTTAAATCAGGGCTGGCCTCAATGGTTTGCGGTGCTGTTTGTGATGATATCTCAGGCCTTTTCGGGGGTTGCCAAAGACTTAACGAAGATGAGCTCTAAGAGCGCGATTCGTCTGGTGGTGCCGCAAGATGCCCAGTCGTCGCTGTTCAAGTGGGTGGCGGTGCTCACGGGATCAAAGAATGCACTGAAGGGCGTGGGCTTTTTTGTGGGGGCAGCGCTGCTGGCCTGGTTTGGGTTTGTGCCTGCGTTGTGGAGTATGGCGATCGCCCTGGTTGCCATTATGACGACGGGTGTGCTGTTGCCCAAGGGCATGGGCAAAATCAAAGCAAAAATCAAGTTCAACCAGCTGTTCTCTAAGAGTAGAGAAATCAACATCCTGTCGCTGGCGCGATTCTTTTTGTTTGGCTCTCGGGATGTCTGGTTTGTGGTGGGGTTGCCGGTGTTTTTGCAGGATATTTTGGGTTGGACGTTCTTTCAGACTGGCGGTTTTTTGGCCCTGTGGGTAATTGGCTACGGCATTGTGCAATCGCTTGCGCCTACGCTGATTCGGCGGTTTGGCTCGGGGCAGCCGCCGCAGTCTAGCACCATCCGCTTTTGGACGGGTGCGTTGACGGTGGTACCTGCCATTATCGCGATTCTGTTAGCGACTCAGTTCCTTGATCCCAATGTGGCGATTGTGGCTGGGCTAATGCTGTTTGGCTTGGTGTTTGCGTTTAACTCTGCGGTGCATTCCTACCTGGTGCTAGCCTTTACTGACGACGACAAAGTGGCGCTGAATGTGGGCTTTTACTACATGGCGAATTCGGCAGGTCGCCTCGCGGGGACGGTGCTGTCGGGTGCGGTGTATCAGTTTGGTGGGCTGACGGCGTGCCTGTGGGTGTCATCGCTGTTTGTGCTGGCGGCATGGCTGGTATCGCTTAAATTGCCGAACCCCCCTGCCGCCGCTGTGGCCTGGAGTGCAGAGGGGGGTGACTGACCTCTATGCTGAGGTTAGGTCTGTTCATATGCGCTCAGTGATGATTGTTCATGCATTCTAATTCTTCGACTCAACCGATAGATTCTCAGGCGGGTGGTCGCCTTAGCTTCTTTGAGCGGTATCTGACGGTGTGGGTGGCGCTGTGTATTGGGGCTGGTATTCTCCTGGGGCGGGTGTTTCCTGGGGTGGCGATCGCCCTAGATGCTATGAGCCTGTATCAGGTGTCGATACCCATCGCGATCTGCCTGTTCTTCATGATGTATCCCATCATGGTGAAAATTGACTTTTCGAAGGCGGTCTATGCGGCGCGATCGCCCAAGCCCGTCATTCTTACCTTGGTCGTGAACTGGCTGATTAAACCCTTCACAATGGTGGTGCTGGCGCAGTTCTTTCTTGGCGGGCTGTTCAGCCCATTGTTGGACGGCACAGAACTGGTGCGCGGGGCAGAAATCGCTCTGGCCAACTCGTATATCGCGGGGGCCATTTTGCTGGGCATTGCCCCCTGCACGGCGATGGTGCTGATGTGGGGCTACCTATCCTACAGCAACCAGGGCCACACCCTGGTCATGGTGGCGATCAATTCCTTGGCGATGCTGTTTTTGTATGCGCCGTTGGGGCGCTGGTTGCTGGCCGCGAATGATCTGACGGTGCCTTGGCAAACGATTCTGCTGTCGGTGCTGATCTACGTGGGACTGCCACTGTTAACGGGGGCTTACTCTCGCTATTGGATTTTGAAGCATAAGGGTGAAGTGTGGTTTCGGCAGCGGTTTTTGCAGGTGCTAAGTCCGGTGGCAACGGTGGCGCTGCTGCTGACGCTGGTGCTGCTGTTTGCCTTTAAGGGCGATGTGATTGTGCAGAATCCGCTTCATATTTTGCTGATTGCGGTGCCGCTGTTTCTGCAAACCAATCTGATTTTTGGCATTACCTACGTGGCGGCGCAGAAGCTAGGCATGACCTATGAGGATGCAGCTCCGGCGGCGCTGATTGGGGCGAGCAATCACTTTGAAGTGGCGATCGCCACCGCAGTCGTCCTCTTTGGCCTAAATTCTGGGGCGGCGCTGGCGACGGTGGTTGGGGTGCTGATCGAGGTGCCTCTGATGCTGATGCTGGTTGAGCTTTGCAAGCGCACGGCGTTCTGGTTTCCCCGCGAGCCCGAAAAAGCAAGTCTGCCTGATCCGCGCTGCTATAAGCACTTGGGCATTGAGCGCTAACATCTGCGATCGCCCCACAAAGCGTCTTCCTTTCTGCTCAGCCTATTGCTGTCCGTTTAGGAAATTCCCCTGTGGGACTGAAGGGGATGGCTTTGCTGCGAGGCCGATTGAGCCAGCGCCAACTCAGCCCGCAGTGCATCCACAAACTGCCGCGCGGTGCGGCCAGAGCGCCCATTGTGGCGGGTGGCCCACTGGAGCGCCCGCGATTCCAACGCTTGCGGAGAGAGTTCGACCTGGGCTTGCTGGGCCAGGTGCTGTACGATGGCGAGATAGGTCGGCTGATCCGCAGGTTCAAAGGTGAGGGTCAGCCCAAAGCGATCGCTGAAGGACAGTTTTTCTTGAAGGGTATCCCAAGCGTGGATTTCGTCAGCGTCGCTGGGTCGAGGGCGATCGCTATGGAACTCACGAATTAAATGACGACGATTGGAGGTGGCATAGACCACTAGATTGGCAGGTCGTGCCGTGACGCCGCCCTCTAGCACCACCTTCAGCGACTTAAAGGCGTCATCATCTTCCTCAAAGGACAGATCATCCACAAAGATAATGAACCGCTGGGGCGCATCTCGCAGCCTATCGACAATGGCGGGCAGGTGCCCCAGATCAGCCTTCGGCACTTCTACTAAGCGCAATCCGCGATCGCCATATTCATTCAACAGCGCCTTGACCAACGACGACTTCCCCGAGCCGCGACTGCCGTAGAGCAAGGTGTGCAGGGCCGGATACCCTGCCAGCAATGCTTCGGTATTTTGAATTAACGCCTGACGCGGCAGCTCGTATCCGGTTAATTCCGCAAGCTGGATGGGGTCAGGATGGGGAATGCCCACCAGTGCCCCCTGCTGCCAGCGAAACGCGCGATACTGTGCCAAATTGCCGGTGCCATAGCACTGGTAGTGTTCGGCTAGAGAAAATACCTGGGTTGACCAATCGGGACTATGGAGCAGGTGCTGCCAAATGGGGCGCGATCGCAGCCAATCTAACGCCGGGGCTGGTTCATCGGTCGTCCAGACCGGAATGGGGTCGGCCTCGACCGCCGCCGCGACCCATTGGGCCACCTGATAGCCCGACAGGGCAAAAAAAGCCTGGAGCGATCGCAAATCTTGCTGAGCCGCCGCCACTAGCGAGGGCGGTAAATCGGTCGGCCCATGCCGCTGCGCCCACGTGGTGAGAGGATTGACATCCCACAAGATCTGCGACAGCAGCCAGGTTTGCCAGCTTTGGCCCTGTGCCGCTAGGGCTTGAAACCACCGCCCATAGGCGCGCAAGCACGCCTGATGGTCTGTAGCGGCAACGACTGGCGCGATCGCCATCTGATTTAACTGGTCTAGCAAATCTAGTAGGGCGATCGCCGGTTCAGCGTTTAGCACGGCTGGGTAGAGCAGTAGCCCTGCCGCCTGCCGTTGGAGCTGCTGAAGCGCGAGAAGAGGAGCAACCTGGGTCATAGCAATCGATTCATCACATACCTATGTTTGAATCATACGGTGGCGCTGGGTTGCAACTCTAGGGTGTTCCCTCGATTGCGGGCATTTTTGTTGGAACGCATGGGTGTACGCTATAAAGCAGGTGACAGGTCGTGAACCACAGTCAGGGGAGCGTCTGGGGTTGATGGCCTGTTACCCACTCTTGAGACCTCCTAGCTGATGGCCGATTGGGCGCTTGGCGGGGGGATGGAACAGAACTGTTTTTTGCAACGGGACTAATTCAGCGGGAATGGTCGGAATTATTGCAGCGATCGCCTATGGACTGCTCACCCTGATTGGCGGCATTGTGGGCTATGTGCAAGCGCAGAGCGTGCCGTCGCTGGTGTCGGGGCTGGTGAGCGGCGTGCTGTTGCTGCTCTGTGCCCTGCTGTGGATTAGGGGAGCCTCTTGGGCGGCAGGTGGGGCGATCGCCATCACCCTTTTGCTCGTTGTGGTGTTTATCGTCCGCTATGCCAAAACCCGCAAACCGATGCCAGCCCTGCTGATGATTGGGGCGGGTGTGGCAGCGGCGATCGCCATGCTGGCGGGGTAGCCACCGCAAAACGGAGCAATCACCCTAACAATGGTAAAGAAGCATTACGCTTCATTGCGAACCAAAATAGAACGTAAAGGCTGCATGCTAACGTCATAGGCGTTGCTTTAATACGTAGCTACAGATACTGGCGAGCAATGAGGAACAACACTTTGGATTTTCAACACCCGCAGAGCACCGCTCCCATCAAAGAAGATTTCAGCGAATACGTGGCCCATCTCCAGCTGCACATGGCGCTTCATGCCCGCAAGCTAGTACCCACGCTCGACGCTAGCACCGATCCGCGGTCGCAGCTCTTGCATCAGACCCAGGCCACGTTTGAAAAGTTTGTGTCTCGCCAAACTCTGTAGGTTTTGTAGGTGCCTCGTGCTGCACCTGACAACGTTAAGTTCAAAGAGGACGGGTTGCTTAGGCACCTGTCCTCTTTGAGCGTTTAGGGGCATGAAACTTATCTATCCCTAACGGATTGCAGCGATTGAATGGTTTAGCCTGAGTTCGGACTTGCGTCTACAACATAGAACGAGAGTTCGATGGCGTTGTTTCAGCCCCGCGTCGCGGGCAGAATGGTTTCATCCATGTGCCGAACTGGGGTTGCGTCTACAACATAGAAATTCTATCAGCGCCTCAAGCACCATAGAGTAAAGAGGTCGTGTGATGGAACTTGCGCTAGCGCTAGAGTTTCATCGACGCATCATGAATCGGTAGGCTGAGCGCGTGCAGCCATCGCAACTTGGCTCGAACGTTTGTTGCCCACGTTCTAGGCATCCGCGCTTTGTGGAGGATGCTGAAGCTTCCACAACCAACTCGACAGCAGGTTGGTAGTCGTATGCGCCACGATGGGAATGAGTAGATTCGACGTGTAGAGCGCGACCAGGCCCAGCGTTGCCCCAATCACACTGGCCCACGCCACATACGACCAATGTCGCGTGCCGTTAAAGTGCAACACCCCAAAGCATAGGCTCGATACCAGCACCCCAAACCAGTTCAGCCCAATGGCCGGCAGCATAACGCCGCGAAACAACAATTCTTCGCTTAGCCCTGGCAATACCCCTAACCACAGCACGTCGGGTAGCGCCAAGGGCCGCAACACCAAATTTAGAAAATAGTCGGCACTGTCGCGATAGGCCGCCCATAGCCGATAGGCGATCGCACTCATTCCACTAATCCCCAGCCCTAGCAGCACGCCCAATCCTGCTGCTGCTGGGCTCCATACGGGCAGAATCATCGACACATCATCGAGCGCCAACCACACCCGCGACACCACCAGCAGCAGCGTTGCCGTCATGCCAATGGCAATCAACACTTGCATGCGGCTCAGGGTTTCTGTTTCGGGAGGCAGGGGGGTAGGGTGGGACACGGCGGCTAAGAATATAGATCTACGGCGATCGCCGGATTGGGTTCAGTCTATCAAACGTCACCCATCTTGGAGTAAGTCGTCTTGGCGTAAATGGCAGGACGATCGCCCTAAATCAGCGCATCACGGCAAACGCAACAGCGCGTCTATTCCCGGTGCTGGAGAAGCCATACCGTCAAATGCGGCTGAGGCAGATTGTTCAGGCAACATCGCTAACGGAGAAATCTGAGGGCGCAGAGCGCTGGGGCTAATTCCCGCCTTAAGGCTCACTAGCACTCCGAGCGCCTCCAGATAGGACTGCACTTCAATGGCAGAAAGCCCCAAATCACGGGCGCTTACCTGCATTCGGGTGGTGTTGTCGCGCACGGTGATCAGGGGCGATCGCCCATTCATTACGGCACTACCGCCACAGGCAGTAGCAGGCACCACGAGCGCATCCATCTGCTCAGCCCACAGGTCAGACAAGGCACCCTCACGATCGAGCCCTTGACGGTGGCGCACAAACTGCGGGGCACGGCTCAGCCCGGCTAGCACACAGGGCAAAAAGGTATAGCCCAATTCTTCCGCAGCCGATTTTGGGGAAAGCGTCGGTTCCAACGGCAGCGGCGAAAGCGCTGGGGCATGGGCGCAGGGCACCTGCAGTTCTCGCACCACCAGATGGCTGATCACAGCCTCTGCCCCCGCCAGCGGATCAACGCCCTGTCCCTGGCGATAGCTTTGCAGTGCAGCGCTGTCATCATCATCCGGAAAGCGTGCCACCACGGCGATCGCCGTCGCACCCGCTTGGTGGATCAGCCGCTCGGCAGCGCGCAGCAGGCTATCGGGGCGTTGCAGCGTGCCCCACGTTGCCCCAGACGCAGCCGTGCGCAACTCCACCCCCAACGGCTCATCGGTCACCACATAGTCTGTGAGGTGCAGCCCCAGCGTGGCGCGGGCTGCATCTGCCACCTGCAGGTGGCGCTGACGCAAGTCTGGCTCAATGGCTTTGTCTAGCAACAGACCAATGCGGTTATAGTCCACTGGGCGCAGCCCCCATTGCCCGGCGGCAAACTGATCTAGTCCATAGCCTTCTACGTAATAGGCATTGGGCAGCGGCCAATAAAGACTGGCCCCGTTGAGCACGTTTGGATGGGTGATTAGCCGATCAGCAACTTGGGCGATCGCCCGCGCCACCGGCAATGCATCGCCTGCATAGCCCCCAATCGCCGCACCCACCCCCGTGGGCACCAGCAGCCCTACCGTAAACGGACGCGTCATAAATCTTTTATAGTGTGAGTCTCGAAACGAGTGGGACAATCGGCACTGTAAGTCACAACCGCTTCTACCGTAGCCGTACGAGTAGGAGTGTCTACCGCAGTAACCGCCCAGCGCAGCGGTTCTCCATACTGTTTCAGCGCTTGGTAAATGGCCGCCGGAAGATTGGCGGCAGCAGGGGACAGGGCCAAACCAGTCTCGGCACTGACTCTGTCTACCCGCAAGCCCTCTAGCGGCACCTCAATTGTCACAAACTGCGTCAGCATAGCGCCCCGATTTCATATGGGGTTTGGTATGGCCGGTCTACTACATTCTTATTTCTTTTGAAATTGTCCAAACTGCAGCTCATACACAGTGTCTTCCTGCTCAGTGTCTATCCGCAAATCTGAGCGAGGATAGGCTACGCAGAGTAAGGCAAACCCCTGTTCTTGCAGCTCCTTATTAATTCCCATTGCATCAGACTGCTCCACCGTGCCCGCTTGCAGCTTTGCGGCACACGTGGTGCAAACGCCAGCACTACAGGAGTAGGGCAACTCTAGCCCCTGCGCCTGCGCTGCGCTCAGTACGGTCTCATCTTCAGAAACAGGAATCGTGTGGGTCGTTCCCTGATGCTGAATTTCAACAGAATAGGTATGCGCCATAGTCGAAAAGCGGTTGCTCACAAAGCGTTTACAAAAACTGGCGAGATGTAATGCCTGACACAATGACCGACAGGACTCAGGCCTAGCCGAACACCCTGCCCTATCCTGCGCAAGATAGTTGGCATAACGAAATCGCTGATAGGTGCGGAATATCCAGAGCGATCGCCCTACCCCTGACCCTCGGCGGGGAACGTCCGCTTGAACTCGTCGATCAAATCATCCAATTCCTCGAGCGCTTGATTGACATCAATGCGCAGCGTTCCCAAATCGGGCTGCTCGAGTAAGCGCACTAAGGCATCACGCTTGTTCATTACAGTGTTCATGCGCTCTTTCATACTCTGAAAATCTTGCATACTCTGCTGTTAACCAATTCAACCCTGCCTCATCCTATCAAAACCGTTCCCGTCATAGTGAATAATCTAAATAGTTAAGTAGCGTCACCTTCTTAAATTTCGGTCTATGAGTGACCTCTAGGTTTGGACGCTGATGCCACAGCGCCATGGGCGGAGGACGTTCTAACGCTCATGACTTTTCGGTAAATGCTCTGCATCTGCATTAATGGTCATCCGTCGCACTCGCTGCGTCAGGCGATATAGCTTAGGCTGATGAAATTCTTCGAGCGTGCGAGGCTTCGCCAGTCTGTGCAGACTCACCGCGAGGGCTGTTGCCATAAGCCTGTGCCGCTAAATCCAGAACCAAACTCAGAGCCACCTATGAGAACCAATGAGAATCAACTATAAAGCCTAGGGCATTCTCCAAGGCTTGGGGCATTCTCCCGAGTTTTAAGCAGACCGCTGAACAATGGCTACCTAACTTAACGGCTTGCTGCAACATTTGTAATCACCCTTTAGCGGACACCTTCAGTCTATGCTCGGTCGTACATCGCTTGGATCAATAGGTCTGGTTGTAGGTGGAGTCCTTGCCGTGATGGGCTTTGTGGCCTACTTCATGGGCAACTCTACCCTAAACCTAATTGGGTTTTTCTATGGCATTCCTATTTTGCTGGGTGGGCTAGCGCTCAAAGCTGCTGAGCTAAAGCCTGTGCCGTTTACTGTGCCCACGCCGCCTGACGTGCTCACGCTGCGAGAGCAACATGCAACGGATACCCAAAACCAAATCCGCAAAGACGTGACTCGGTTCCGCTATGGGCAGCAAATCCACCTGGATACCTCGCTAGAGTCTCTGGCTCTGGGGCAAACCGATGACGAGCACCCTATTCTGCAGGGGCTACGGGAAGAAGATACCGATGGCGCTTATACGCTAGTGCTCGAGTTTGCATCAGAAGCCGTGGAGTTTGACGTATGGGAAAAGAAGCGCGAGCGCATTGAGCGTTTCTTTGGACCGGGGATTCGCGTAGCATTGAGCCAGCCAGAGCCAGAGATCGTGACCGTAGCGCTGATTGCAGATGCATCAATGGTGTGAGAGGCTCGAGAAAGGGGGTAGAGGCGAGACCCCACCTCAGCAAAACAGAGTTGGAAAAACGCCCCAATCACAGACCGGATATCCGCACTGATGCTGGGGTGTGATTCAGAACAGTGGCACGGCGACCCTTAGAACCCGAGTGCTATAATGAGATGTGTTAACAAACCGTAATATTTTATTGATCTAGATTGCTGTTGCGCCAAAGCTCTATTCAGAGCGCGTTCCCTGAGTTAATAGCTGTTGAGAGACGTTTGCTTTCACGCAACTTGAGGCAGACATGGCAACACCTGTTTGAAGTCCTTGTTGGAAAGGGATTTCCGTCCATATCCTGTGGATTGAACCGTATGGATGATATGTGACGCTTGATGTTTAGTTATGCTGGATTAGCAGGGTCAACATTCAGTTTTGAATGTCGCGCGTCTTGCATGTCGTTGTAATTGTGAATTTTGTAATTCAGTTGTGTTGGGTTTTGCTCGTTTAAGTTGCTCACAGGCCAATTTACTGTGGATGTTTTATGTAGTAAGGCTTCCCTACAAATCTGCTGGGAGTGCTGCTGCTGAGTAGCATTGATTAATTTCTGTGGGATGCAAAATAATGCTTTGAAATTCATTTTGGTACAGTCGAGTGGGGTCTTTATGTATTGAATTCCAATATATTGAATTCCAATGTATTGAATCCCAATCGGTTTTCCCAAGTGCAGTAATTTCGATTGGTGTTGCGATCTTCTAGGGTCTTCTGCCGATTGATTGTCTTAAGGCAAGGCTTTATCGACAGGTTTTGTAGCTGTTTCTGTGTGCATTGAGGGTTTGTAGTTATGGCTTCCTCAAATCATCGTCGTGCATTGATTACTGGGGCGAGCAGTGGCATTGGCAAGGCGACAGCGCTGGCTTTTGCAAATGCTGGTATTGATGTGGCATTGGTGGGGCGATCGCCCGAACGATTGCAAGATGTCACAAGCAAGGCTGCTGCCACAGGCGTCACGGCCAAGTCCTATGGGGTTGATTTGGCAGATCTCGCTCATGTGCCAGACCAGATGCGGGCGATCGTCGCTGACTTTGGCACGCCTGACATACTGGTCAACAACGCGGGCATGGGATACACCGGTAATCTGATAGATACCTCGGCTGCTGATTGGCAGCAGGTGTTAGACCTAAATCTGACAAGTGTGTTTCTGTGTATGCAGGCAATGGTGCCATTGATGCGCGATCGCAGTAGCGGCATTATCATTAACGTTGCATCCATTGCAGGCACTCAATTCTTTCCCGGATGGGGAGCCTATAGTGTTAGTAAAGCCGGGTTAATTGCACTGTCTAAAACTGCGGCCGTTGAAGAGCGCGCCAACGGAATTCGGGTCACCCTTGTGAGCCCGGGTGCGGTCAACACTAGCATTTGGGATACTGACACGGTTCAAGCCGACTTCGACCGCTCAAAAATGCTCACAGCAGATACCGTTGCTCAAACCATTTTGCACACTGCGCTCCTGCCGCCTGGCGCTGTGATCGAAGAGCTTACCTTAGTGCCCAGTGCCGGAGCGCTTTAGGTCGCTCTACCAAGTTTCATTGTTTGTTTAATGTTCTGAAGATTACGTCGAGAATTATTCTATGTCTATTGCGTCTTCTAATGGTTTTAACGGGTCAATTTCAGCTGAGTCTAACGAGCAAAAGCTAGCGACTTCTCCCGACGGCAAAGCTTATACCATTCGCCCCGATCGCAGCGCCAAAACTCTGCAAGATGATGCAGAAACTCTCCACGAAGTAGAGATGGATGACATGATGGCATCGGTGCGAACCATGCTGGAATCTCTCGGAGAAGATCCAGAGCGAGAAGGATTATTGAAAACGCCTAAGCGTGTGGCTGAGGCAATGCGCTTTCTCACCAGTGGCTATGGGCAATCCTTAGAGGAATTGGTGAACGGCGCTATTTTTGACGAAGGGCATAATGAGATGGTGCTCGTGCGCGACATCAATTTCTTCAGCCTGTGTGAGCATCACATGCTGCCGTTTATGGGACGCGCCCATGTGGCCTACATCCCCAATCAAAAAGTGGTGGGGTTGAGCAAACTGGCTCGCATTGTTGAAATGTATTCTCGCCGATTGCAGGTGCAGGAGCGCTTGACGCGCCAAGTGGCAGAAGCAATTCAGGAAATTCTAGAGCCCCAGGGTGTTGCTGTTGTGATGGAAGCTACCCACATGTGTATGGTGATGCGAGGGGTTCAGAAGCCGGGTTCTTGGACAGTCACCAGCGCTATGGTTGGGTCGTTCCAAGAAGATCAGCGCACCCGTGATGAGTTTCTAAGTTTAATTCGCCATCAGCCCGCGTTCTTCTAAGTGTGCTTGTGCCAACTGTTTCGTCGGCGAAGCCAACTAGCGATGTGAGACTTCGCTGTGTGCAGATCTTACATCGCTAAATGAATCAACGACTGCTTCAACTGCCATAGTGCTGAATGTTAAAACCCTACATAACCTGAGTTCGGGATAAGCTCAAACCCTTAATGTGCCGTGCGCGACGCGCACGGCACATTAAGGGTTTTGGGGCATCGCGCGTCGCGCGATGCCCCAAAACCCTCTTAACCCGAACTGACGTTACATAACAAAGAGCAATGGCAATGCTGTTGCTCTTTGTTGTATTTATGGCGATCGCCCTTATCGCAGAGCCAAATAACGTGACACCTCTTTCACGACACGAGAGGTGAATTACGCTATTTTTCTATTATTTTCAGCGGATTACCCTCTGAAAAATAACTGCTAAACTGCAAGAGCATTCACGAGTCTAAGTAACTAATGCCCTAACAGCTCACCGTTTTTTCTCAAACTCACCTTGAGATTAAATTTATTTTGTGGACACGCCTCGCCAAGCGTTGTAACGAGAACATAATTTAGGCAGCTTTATTTTTATTTGGATTGCTAACCCCTGCCATGTCTTTTACGACGTCTAACACTACGACTCATCGTGACCCTAATCCATCCGCCAGCATTTATGCTCAGAGCTTACCTAGCGGGGTCGTGGTTAAGCCCCTGACGTCGTATGAAGATGAGCGGGGAAGCTTTACTGAAATTTTTCGGGCGGAATGGCAACTTGGGGCTGTTCCTGTGCAATGGAACGTGGTTACGTCTGCGGCTAATGTCTTGCGGGGTGTGCATGTGCATTTTCAGCACGATGACTATTTGCTTGTGACCCAGGGGAAAATGCAGCTAGCACTGGTCGATATTCGATCTGAATCGCTGACGACGGGCGCGCGGCATATTTTGCAGCTGACTGCGAGCCCGTTACAGGCTGTGTTTATTCCGGCGGGGGTTGCGCACGGGTTTCACTTTCTTGAGCCTTCTACTACCTTGTATGGCGTGTCGCATTACTGGAACCCCCAAGACGAGTTGGGCTGTCGGTGGGATGACCCTGCACTGGCGCTGCCATGGCAGGTGACATCTCCGCTGATTTCTGAACGTGATCAAGCTGCTGGAAGTTTTGGGGCCATGTGTCAGGCCTATGATCTAGCATGTCGGCGTCAGTAGACGGCTATGGAACGACTGAATCACCCCCATTTATCTACCCTTTATATTTTTTTAAATGAATCAAATCAACCAAATCCCTGAGGTTGGTCAAGGGAGAATGCTGTCTGGGGTGATGGTCACAGATCCCAGCACTCATCGGGATGTCCTGGGTAGCGGAACTGAAATATTTCGTGAAGACTGGCTCGTAGGGCGATCGCCCGTGCAGTGGAACTGGGTGATGTCTGGTGCCAATGTGCTGCGCGGAGTGCATGTGCATCATCAGCACACTGATCATTTGCTGCTCTATGCTGGGCGGATGGTGTTGGCACTGGTTGATCTGCGCGACGATTCGCCAACGGTGGGGATGCCGCAAATGATGGATCTAACGCCAGACCCATTGCAGATGGTATGCATCCCGCCAGGGGTGGCGCATGGGTTTTATTTTCTAGAACCGTCGACGTCTATCGTTGGCGTGTCTCACTATTGGGCGGTAGATGATGAGCTGGGGTGCCGCTGGGATGATCCAGCGTTGTCGTTGACGTGGAAGGTAGAGACCCCCATCCTTTCCTCCCGCGATCGAGAGGCTGGGAGTTTTGCGGCCATGCGGGATGAATATCGTGCGGCCTGCGGGCGCAAGTCTCTCGCTGGATTCAGGTGATTAGCGCTAGAGCAAAAGATAAACCAAGATAAACCAGGGTAACCAATGAGAACAAGCCTATGACGTTGCAAGTTGGCTTAGTAGGTTGCGGACGCTGGGGCAAGCATATTTTGCGGGATTTGCAGGCACTGGGCTGTGAGGTGGCCGTGGCGGATCACAATGAGCAGGCGCGATCGCACGCGCTGACTGTTGGCGCAACGCAAGTCGTGAGTCATCTAGATCACTTGCCAGACGCGCAAGACGGCTATGTGGTGGCCACCCCAACGGCAACCCATGTTGAGGTGGTGCTGCAATTGCTGGGGCGCGATCGCCCGATTTTTTGTGAAAAGCCGTTGTCCAATGATGTAGCGCAAGCGCGGGCGATCGCCGAGCGCGCTCCCAATCAAGTTTTTCTGATGGACAAGTGGCGCTACCATCCCGGCGTGGATGCACTGCGCCAGGTTGCCCAGTCTGGGCAGTTAGGGGCCATTCAGCAGGTGCAAACGCGGCGAGTGCAGTGGGGAAACCCCCACCGCGATGTGGATGGAGTCTGGGTTTTGGCGCCGCACGACCTGGCTATCGTGCAGCATATTTTGGGAGAGATTCCACCACCGAGGGCTGCGGTAGGCCATGGCACTCCAGACCAGATGGATGGCGTGGTGGCGCTATTGGGCGATCGCCCTGCGGCCATTATTGAAGTCTCAACTCGACAGCCGGTGAATAGCCGCCTGATCTCTGTAGCGGGGGCGGATGCGGTGGCTGTCCTGGATGATCCCCTAGCTAGCGCCATTCAGGTCTTTCAGAATGGATGTGCCGAGCCAGACTATATCTCGATTTCTACAGAGTTTCCCCTTTTGAGAGAGTTGCGCGTGTTTTGTGAGTTCTTGCAGGGCGGGGCACCCCCGTTGACCAATGCGGTGGAGGCGACGAGGATGGTGGAGGCGATCGCCTCCATCCGCCAACTTGCGCAACCGCTACGTGCAGAGCCCCCATCCTTGAGTCGCTAAACCCCTAAACTAAATCCCTAAATTAATACTGGGTGAAGGGGCGATCGCCAGATATAGCAAGGGGGTTGCAGATTAGCTTGTTTCGATGACCCAATGGTTGCACTATGGCTCTTGTCTCTGTCATCATTCCCACGTTTGATCATCAAGATACCCTGCGGACGGCGATCGCCAGTGTGCAACAGCAAACCCTCTCAGACTTTGAGGTGTTTGTGCTGGGGGATGGTGCGCCCGCTCGCACTGCCGAGATTCTGGCGGAAATTAGCGCTGCAGATTCGCGCATTCACTACCTGCCCCAGGCCAAAGACAAACGCCACGGCGAAGTGTATCGCGATCGCCTGATTCGGCAACTGACTAGCCCTTACATCACCTATCTGGCAGATGATGACCTGTGGCTGCCCCAGCATCTCGAAACCCTAGTCGCTGCACTTCAGCACGCGGCATTTGTCCAGACCTTGTTTCTCGATGTTGCCGTTGATGGGGTGCCCTACAACCTCTTGCACAACCTCAACTCGCCTCTACTTCGCCCTCAAATGCAGGCGCGGGTGTTGACGGGTGGCGGCTATGGGCTGTCAGCAACGGGCCATAGCCGCCAGGCCTATTTGGACTTGCCAGAAGGCTGGACGACAACCCCTGTTGGGTATTACACCGATATCTACATGTGGGCTAAGTTTGCCTGCGCGGGTGTGGCAGCGGCAAGTGTGCTGCGCCCGACAGCGGTACATTTGGGCGCTCCTGAGCGTCAGGCTGATCCCCCCGCACAACGCATTGCAGAACTGCAAACTTGGCTGCATCGTCTGCGCCAGCCTGATGTTCAGCAACAGTTAGCCGAGGAGATCTTCTATTCGCCCTATCTGCTTCTAGAACATGTCAATCTCTCGTCGCTGACAGGGTTGGATGACCTACTAGCGCAGCATCAGATTCAGTTGGTGGAGGGCGATCGCCTGCCAGATCTAACTAGTTTGACTGCGAATGATATGTCCCTTGCCAACCTGTGGCTAACCGCCAGCCAGCGAGAGGCATTGGAACTTCAGGTGCTGAGTCGGCTGGGGCGGGTATCGCCTGAGGCGCGTGTAGAACGCTGGCGGCACTTAGTGGATCAATGCCCCAGTCAGGGGCGGTGGCGGCTAGAGCTGGGGCGATCGCTGGCACAAAGTGGCGATTGGCAAGGCGCAGAAGAAGTCATGCGTTCTACACAGCCGGCAGAACAGCGCATGATTGGGGCCGTTTGCCTGCATGCAGAGGCGATCGCCCACCTCGGCCAGCCCCAGGCGGCTGAGGCATTGCTGCATCAGCGGGCACAGCGATCGCCCCTGCATGTCGAAATTATCGCCAGCCAAGCTGAGATTAAAATTCTGGCAGAGCACTGGGATGACGCGATCGCCCTCCTCGAAGCGAGCATCCAACACGATAAAAAACTCAAAGTTCCGCTGCTGCACCGACTGGCTGAGCTCCACCGCCGCCGTCCAGATCTGCCGTCGATGATCCAAGCCTATGAGCGCATCGTTGCGCTTAACCCCAATGACCCCAGAGCATTGCTAGGGCTGGGGTTTGACTATTATGCGCAGCAGCGTAACGAAGACGCCTTGGAGATGTTGGGGCGAGCACTCCAATTCAATCCCTATTCAATCAACGCCTATCTGCATCAATGTTGGGCGGCTGGGCGGCTGGGTCAGTGGTTCCAGGTGCAAGCTGCTGCTGTCGCGGGCTTAGCGTTAGCACCCGAGCACCCGATTCTGTCCACTCAGTTGGGCATCGCGCTGCTGCGGCTGGGGGAGGTGGCCGAGGCGATCGCCGCATTTGACATAGCCCTTCAGCATGACGCCCCCCCACTGTCTGCGTATATCGGTCGGGCTCAAGCTGCTGAACGATTGCAGCACTGGCCTCACGTTACTGCCGTCGCCACAGCGGGATTGGCTAACTTTCCCCAAAATGTCACGTTGTTGACGCTGCAAGCCACTGGGCAGTTTAACCAGCAGCACTATGATGCCGCGCTTCAGGTGTTGCACCGGGCGATCGCCCTTGACCCAACTCGCCCCTACCTCTACCGCCTGATCTGTAACGCCTTCCTCAAGCTAGATTTAGAGGATCAGGCCAAAATCATTGCTCAACGCGGATTATTTTACAGTCCCCATGATCCGCACCTGCGCCAAATTGTTAATGCAGGGATTGAGATCTTAGATGTATAACATCGAGAGGGTGAATGGATCGGGCCACACCTAGGGGCTATCATCAATTAGTCTCTGATGTCCCAGAAATCAATGTCACAGAAATCAACGGTCACAGCCCCTAGCCTGGTTTTTGGGTTGGGCGTGGCAACGCTCATAGCATCAAGCTTTTGGTCGGAATTGATGACACGCCCTAGGATGGCACTATCGCAAAAGATGGGAATGACCTGTCATACTCCCGTAATCCCCACCGTATTGGCACCTTAGTTTGAGGGAAGATGGAGTTTGGAACACTGCGTGTCGGGCTGGGCACATCCAGGGTTTGAGCTGATCCTGCACTTAGGTTTATTGGAGTCTGCGGTTCAGTTAAATGCTTTTCAGTCAGACTTGGCTAGTGCGGTAGCCCGCAGCTAAAGCCAGAAGTTCACGGCACCACCTGTGCAAAGCCTGCAACGAGGCGACGGCCTACTAGAGATTCAGCAGAGACTTAGAAAAGATGCAGAGACAGAGAGCAGCATGGTGATGGAATTTGTGAAGTATCACGGGTTGGGCAATGACTTTATTTTGGTGGACAATCGCCATCAAGCTGAGCCGGTGCTAACCCCAGAGCAGGCGGTGGAGTGGTGCGATCGCCATTTTGGGATTGGGGCCGATGGGGTTATTTTTGCGCTGCCGGGGCAATCAGGCACCGACTACACCATGCGCATCTTTAACTCAGATGGGTCAGAGCCGGAGATGTGTGGCAATGGCATTCGTTGTCTGGCCCAGTTTATTGCCGATCTAGAAGCGGCAGAGCAGGGGCAGGCGCGCCACACCTACACCATTCACACGCTGGCAGGGCAGATGGTGCCCCACTTAGAGGCCGACGGCCAGATTACGGTGGATATGGGCGAGCCGCGCTTGGTGGCAGCCGAGATCCCCACGACGCTGGCAACCCCTGAGGAAAAGGTGGTGAACCAGCCCTTAGACGTGGCGGGCCAATCTTGGCAGGTCACCTGCGTCAGTATGGGCAATCCCCACTGTATTGCACGGGTCGATGATGTGGCCGACATTCCGCTAGCAGCCCTTGGCCCTCAGTTTGAGCATCATTTCAGCTTTCCCAAGCGCACCAATGCAGAGTTTGTGCAGGTGGTGCAGCGCGACTATCTCAAGATGCGAGTGTGGGAACGAGGTGCAGGCATTACCCTAGCCTGCGGTACGGGAGCCTGCGCGACGCTTGTGGCTGGCGTTCTGAATGATTGGTGCGATCGCCGCGCCACTGTTGAACTCCCGGGCGGCACCCTGCTCATTCACTGGTCAGAGGCCGACAATCGACTCTATATGACGGGGCCAGCCCAGCGGGTATTTGCCGGACGCCGATAGAGCGGACGTATATCTCCCTAATCCTTGGATAGATGTCGGCTCAACAAAGTCCTAAACTCGTGGTGCTCGCGTTGCAGGCAACACTGGTTTACGCTGTTTCAGCTCCGCCCTACGGGCTGGAATAACGCTATCAACGCTACCGAACTGGCGGTTGGGTAGATAGCCTGAGTGCGCGATGCTCCAAAGCCCTATGAATCCGAACTTATTACGGTTGGGTTTATAGCGCCTCGCTGCTAGGCTAGCGTCGCATCGCGTTCGTGGATCCACAGGCTGAACTGTGGCCCAGTTTTGGTGATCAGCGCCATGTCTCCTGTCGGTAGGCGCCTGGCCATGGCGATCGCATCATCGACCGTGTTGACGGTCTTGAAGCGGCTGTAGTAGTTGCCTTGATGGGCGATCGCCTCTAAGGACTGGTTGAGGTCAGGCACACGCACCGCACAAGAACGATACTGAGACGCCGACATCAACAAGCGATAGGTGCTCTCATCGCCCACAGATGGAGTAGACCGGAGACGTTTGGGTAGGGCGATCGCTCCTGCTTCAAGGGTCCAGATGGCATAGCCTTTGGGGATTTGGGTGAGAATGGGCTGATAGCGCTGCTGAAGCCGTGACGCGACTTGGAGGGCGCGCGCTTGGGTGGTCTCGACCCGAAAAAAGCTATAGTAGCTGCCGTTGTACTCAATCGCGGGCGATCGCTCGCCTGACCCTGCCAGCGTCACGTGGCAAGGGGCATAATCGCGGCGTGATTCTAGGATGGGAATGGCATTGGGTTGAGTGGATGGCTGGATGAATGAGGAGTGCATGGTTTTATGGGGCGATCGCTACAAACGGAATATTGATTCAAGACACGCAGGTGCAACTCGCGCTGGGCGCAACTGCCATCCCACCCTCATCGGGGAGTGGCAGTAGCCCTATCTAAAATTGTTGTAAACGCAGGCCCCAACTGCCATCCGGCAAACTACGGGACGTGCTCTGCATTCAAGCCAGATCGCCGTAGCAATGCACTACCTCAATCGCTTCGCTGAGGGTCAGTAGTGAGGGGTGCGATCCCGGCTCTCCTTGCGGAACGGGCCGCCCTACTTGGCGATAGTGCTGCTCCCAATAGCCAAAGACTTTGCCCGTCTGGGGTTGAGAAAGTTCATCGGCGTCTCGCAGCCGTTGCTGCACACAGGTGATATCAATTCCGAAAATTTGGGCTACAAATGGGGGGCAAGGGGGCAAAGCCCCCTTGTGGAGAATGCAGTTCCCCACCCCCCTCCTCAAACAATCCGTCGTTCTGATTTAGAGAATTGATATGATTCGATAACTCCACCGGGCAAGAAACCGGGGTTCTAAATCTTGATTCTTTGGCGAAATATTACCGAAATCTTGGCTGAGTGCTTGTAGGGTTAGGGATAACCGCTTTCATCGTTCGCTGAACGCAATCGCAGTGAATGGTGGATGCAGGCTGAGCAACGTCGTTTGTCCTTTGGGCAGGCGTTGCCAACGTGGAACGCCTCGCGAAGGGAGAACACCTAACCCCCTGCCCATGCAACACCTTACTGTCAAAGAGTTACAGCGCCGCTACCGCGCCGGAGAGCGCAACTTCGTTGGGGTAGACCTCAGCGGCGAATCGCTGCGCGGCATGAACCTAAAAGGTATTGACCTCAGCGGAGCCGACCTTAGCCGCACCGACATTCGCGGTACTGACTTTACTAAAGCCACCCTAATCAGCACCCAGTTTGTTGCTGCCAAGGCGGGCACCCAACGCCGCTGGCTGGTACCAAAGCTGCTAATTGCTTTCGTATTGACGACCCTTAGCAGCTTCATTGTTGGAGCGTTTTGGGGAATTTTTGCGCTGTCTATCCTTATCCCCTTTTTCACGGATAGAGGAAGGTTTATTGAAGACGTCCTATTTGGCATTTTAGGACTTGTCCTTTTCTCAGGCTTTTTAGGACTGACTTATATTAAGGGTATTTTAGCTACCTTGGGGATTGCCTTAGGAGCTATTGCTTTAGCTGCCGCTGTTGCTTTCGTTGACGCTGGCACTTTTAGCGTTGTCGCTATGAGTGCTATCACTCTTGCTGGCATTGTTACTTTCGCTACTGCTGGTGCTGCTGCTTATGCTGTTGTTGTCGCTGGCGCTGAGATTGTCACTTTTGCTATCACTTTCATTTTTGGTTTTGCTGTTTCTGTTTCTATCGCTGCTCAAGTTGCTCTCGGCAAGCCAGTAGCTATGGGAATTGGAACTATTGGCATTGTTATAACTCTAGTAGTCAATCTCCTGATTTCAAGGCGTGCCCTGGAAGGCGATTCTAGAGATGCCTTAGTTCGCAGTCTTGCCATCTGGCTTGGCTCCTGGGGCGGCACCAAATTTGTGGGCGCAAACTTGACCGATGCAGCTTTTTCAGAGGCAAATCTTAAAAGTACTCATCTCTACAAGTCTGATTTAACTAGAACCAATTTTCACTTAGCAAAAAGTGTTAATCTAGCCCGTCTTGGACAAACAGCTCTTGCCAATTTTGACGTGCAAAACCTGTTGATTTCCCTACGTGGCAGTAGACGATCCTACGTTGGTCTAAACCTTAAAGGAGCATACTTAGTCGGGGCCGATGTGGCTGATGCGGACTTTACCGAGGCCGACCTCAGCCAAGCCACGCTGGCGGGGGCTACCCTGGAGCGAGCCGTCCTGACAAAAACTCAAGCACTGGGCACCTGCTTTCGCCAAACCATTCTCAGCGGAGCTACCTTGGAAGCGTGGAACATTGACAGCACCACCCAACTCGACGGAGCCATTTGCGACTACGTTTATCTCCTCCGCAATCAGCAAGAGCGTCGCCCCAGTAGCGGCAGCTTTGCCCCCGGCGACTTCACCAAACTCTTTCAAGAAGTGCTCGACACCATCGACCTGATCTTTCAAAACGGGGTCGATTGGAAAGCCTTTGTGCGCACCTTCAACGATGTTCAGGAACAGTATGACAATGCTGATTTAGGTGTGCAGGCCATCGAAAACAAAGGCGATGGCGTCGTTGTCGTCAAGCTCCACGCCGCACCAGATGCCGATAAGCCTGCCATTCACCAATCCTTCACCGAAATCTACCAACTGGCACTGCAAGAAGCCGAAGCCCGCTACAAAGCTCAGCTCGACGCCAAAGACGACCAAATTGCCGACTATCGCCAGCAGAGCGCCAACATGCAAGAAGTGGTCAAGCTGCTGGCCCAGCGACCGATTAATGTAGATGTTAAAGCCACCGCAGAGAGCAAAGCCATGCAAGGAAACGACAACAGCCAAAAATATCAGTGTGGGCGGCAATGCCACGGGCAACGTCTTTCAGACTGGGGGTGGCAACACAGCCTCCATCAAATTTCAGCAGGTGACGTTGCCGCCGCCTGAGCAGGTCAATATTCAGGCCGAGCTAGCGGCTCTGCAAGCTATTCTCGCGGGTCTCAACGACCCCGTTACCACTGGCATTGCTGCCAAGCTCGAAGCCGAAGCCGCTAAGCCTGTCCCGGATAAAAGCGTTGTTGCCACTACTCTAGAGACGGGGCTGACCTATGCCCAAAATCTCCAAGGCTTTGCCGAGGCGATTGAAAAGCTGCGCCCCCCGGTGCAAAACGCTGCGGGCTGGCTGGGCGAGCACGGAGCTAAGCTGCTGCCCTTGGTGGGGCTGATGCTTTGAGGCGATCGCCCCACTGCATCAGCCCCACAAGATTTGCCCCTGGTGCGGCGTGAGGTTTGCGGGAATCGCCCTAGGCGCAGCAGGCTGAGGTTCCGGCTTTGGCGGATGCTCCAAACTCAGCGGCATCTTCTAGCACCACATAGACCTCCCAATCGGCCCCATCTGGATCAGTGACCCAGACCTTATCTTGCACGGCGTAGCAGCAGGTGGTTTGGGCCTCGGTGGTGGTGGCAAGGGCTTGCTGTTGCAGGCGATCGCTCGCTTCTGCGACCTCCTCTGAAGACGCCACCTCAATGCCCAGATGGTTCAGCCGGTCGGGGGCATTGGCTTGTTCCAGCAGCACCAGCTTCAGGGGCGGGTTGGCGATGGCGAAGTTGGCATAGCCGGGGCGACGTTTGGCGGGTTCGGTGGCAAACAGCTTGCTATAGAAGGCGATCGCCGCATCGAGATCGCTCACATTGAGCGCGAGTTGAACACGAGACATGGAGAAATCCTCTCTTGATGGGTTTGCGGGATGTAGTGTGGACACCGCTATATTGATGAGTGTCAATATTTAGGCCTATCGATATTCTGGCAGGCTATATCGATGCATGTCAATATAGGAGAGATATGAATGTCAGTTCGGGTTAGCCAGGTTTAAGCTGAAAGCCGTGCTGGCAATGTTGATTTTTAGGCTAGTTTTTAAGCTTAGAGTGCTCCAATGTAATCAGCGTCCAGCGTAAAAGCCCATCGTCAGAGATGTGTCGCGTCGCTTCCTGACATTGCGTGTCAGTCCGACCGAAGGGATGACTCTCAACTGGATCACGATTTTCTTGGAACACTCTTATTTTTAAGCTGGTTTTAACGGAATGCAATCGCGTCACGCTGCCATGACCCCATCGCCACCCTCGCGCCCCTGCTGCGCGCCGCTGCTCACCGATGCATTGTCGAACGAAGAGGTGTCGCGGCTGGCGGTTCTCTTTCGCGTGCTGGGAGAACCCACGCGGCTGCATCTGCTGCGCCTGATTGCAGCCCAGCCGGGGGGTGAGGTGTGCGCCTGCGATTTGGTGGAGCCGCTGGGCCTCGCGCAGCCGACGGTGAGCCATCATCTCAAAGTGATGTATGACGCTGGACTGGTGGAGCGCGATCGCCGGGGCACTTGGATCTATTACCGCATTGTGCCGGGGGCGATCGCCCTACTGCGCGACGCGTTGACCTGATGCGTTAACTTGGTGCGTTGACCTGGTGCGTGGATTGGACGGGTTGATTTGGCAGGCCAATCTACCGGGTGATGTTCTAGACCTGTGGTCAGGGTTGCTAAACTGCCTAAGGCTTAGGGCATTCAGAATTATCATCCACATGTCTACAACACGACCAATCTACCGAGACTCTACTGCTCGTTGAACCAGATCTTTCAACCCAGAGCCTTGGCCCTTAGTGGGGTGTCGAGAAATAGTGCCGCAGCACTGCTTCATAGGCTTCGTTGACCCGCTGGGCGCGTTCTTTGCTACCGCCTGCATCGGGGTGGGCGGTCTTCATCGCCTGACGGTAGGCTTGCTTCAGCGACTCCATTGAAATGGGTGTGAAGGGGCCAATGTTAAGAATGGCGAGGTGGTCGCCGAGGGAGGTTCCGGCGCGGGTGCTGTGCTGCCCAGACTGCTGAGAGGTGTGTTGCCCCTGTTGCGAGCTGTAGGAGCGCTGCCCAGACTGGCGCTCTTGCTGCGCTTGGCTGATGATCTGATCGAGCGCGGCGATCGCCTCTTTTTCCCATCCAAACAGTTTGAACACATCGGGAAAGCGAGGGGCGATCGCACTTAGGGCTTTTAGCTCGGGCAGCCAAGACTGCTGCGGATGGCTGACCATTTGCGCCATTGCTTCCGCCGCGCTCACCCCGCCTAGGGTGTAAATATAGTAGCGATCGCCCGTACGCGGATCAAGATGCTGCCCAAACTGTTGCAGCACATCTGCCCCGCTATAGCCAATGCCGTCGCTGGCGTGAATGAGCGTGTGCAGCGCCCCCAGCACCGGACAAAGCTGGCGTGCCCAGTCGAGTTCGCAGAGGGCGACCCAGTCGGGGGTCTCAAACAACGGCGTCTCGGCATTGGCGTCGCGATAGCTGGCGCTGTATTGCTCATAGTCGCCCACGGTGCCCCAGGTGTCTTGAATTCGCTGTCGCCACTCGGCTTCCGTCTTGGGGGCAGGAATATCAGGGATATCTGCGGAGCCATCGTCGGCGTTGCCGAGGGCGATCGCCCGCTCCATTTGGGCTTGCAGGGCTTCTAACCGCTCTGCCAGGGGCTCCACTGCCGCCTGCACCTGGCGGGCAATCATCTGGGTCATCAAGTTCGTTTGCGCTTCGAGCAGCTCGCGCATGTGTTTGGCGATCGCCCCGGTGTCTGGCCCACCCGTGCTGCTGCGGGCGGCCCCAGTCGTAGCCTCGCTGGCGGCAGGCGCTGAAGCCGAGGAGCCAGCAGGACGTGCTGCACTGGCCTGTCGCCCTAGATCCGCCAGAGATCCCAGCCGCGCTTCCATGGCCCGCTGGCTCTCAGTGAGCTGCGTTAGCGTATCGGCTAGCACCCGCAGTTGCTTCGCCATCTGCACCACCATGTCATCCTCAATGGGCAAACTGAGCTGCCCTAGGGGACGCTGGGTTTTGCGAGAATACAGCAGCCGATCGGTGCTGCTGCGATCGGGCACTGTCGGGGGCGATCCCTCTGAGCCATCCCCCACCAGTGGCGCATACACCAGCAAGTCGGCCTCCAGATCGAGTTCGCCCCCAAAGGACAGGGTGATCTCGCCGGGATGATACGGCTGCTTGCCGCTGCGCCAGTCGTCAATCAACGGCTTGCACAGGTTAATCAGCGGAAAACCCGTGGCCTGCTTCACCACACGACAGGTGGTTTTGGTGGCGCGCAGATAGAGCCCAGACAGTTGGGCGATCGCCTCGTCTAGGGTGCTGGCAGTCAGGGTATAGCTGGCCTTTAGGGTTTTGGACTTCATCAGCAACAGAAACAGAACATGCGGCGCAGAATGCTTTAGCGTAAGCGTAGCGCATCCCACTATTCATGAAGGGTGCGTTCTCTTGCATTCCGCTGTTGCATTTAGATGAGATTAACGAATGGACTCTACACAGCCCAAACGAGCCTTGGTTACGGGCGGCAGTCGAGGCATTGGCTATGCGATCGCCCAGGGGTTGCTGGCTCGGGGCTATGAGGTGATTGTAACGGCGCGATCGCTCGCCGCCGCCACCCAAGCCGCCACCATGCTGCAATCCTTGGGATCGGTGATTCCTCTAGAGCTAGAGGTGGGGAGCGATGCCTCCATTCACCACGCCATAGATGCCCTGCGGCAGCACACCGATTCTCTGGATGTGCTGATCAACAATGCGGGTGTGTATCCCGATGACGGGGTGACCCTCCTTACCATTTCGCGGGAACTGCTGGCCTCGACGCTCAATATCAATACCCTCAGCGCCGTAGTCATGACCCAAGCTTGTCTGCCCTTGCTCAAGCGCTCTGCAGATGCCCGCGTCATCAACATGGCGAGCGGCTATGGGCAACTGGCGGGCTTGTCTGCGGAAGTCCCCAGCTATTGTCTATCAAAACTGGCGCTCAACGGCGTCACCCTGATGCTGGCGCAGGCGCTCCAGCCGCAACAGATTGTGGTGAATTCCATGTGTCCCGGCTGGGTGCGAACGGATATGGGCGGTGAGGCGGCACCCCGATCGCCCGAAGACGGTGCCGATACTGCGATTTGGCTGGCGGCTGATGCGCCCCGCAGTGCCAGCGGCAAGTTTTTTCGCGATCGCCAAGAGATTGACTGGTGATTCTGGTGAGCTGATTCTGGTGAGCGATCGCTAGGCCGGGTGATAGTAGAAGGCGACGCCCAGCACGATATAGGTTGCCAGCAGCAGCGCTCCATCCAGCCAGTTTGAGCGTCCGCTAAGGCTAATCAGGTTGGTGACGGTCACGGCTAGGGCGATCGCCACCACCTCAAACAAATTAAAGTTCAAATCCATCGGCTGGCCCATCCACTGCCCCACCAGCACCAGCACCGGAGCCACGAACAGCGCCACCAGAAGGCTCGACCCCATCGCTACCGATACGGCAAGATCCATGTTGTTCTTCATCGCCACGCGCACCACCGTCACATAGCCTGCAATGTCGCCCAGCAGCGGCAGCAAAATCACCCCAGTAAACAGCGGCGTCAGCCCCACGCCCTGGGTGACGCTTTCCACCACGCCCACAAACAGCTCTGACTCAACTGCAACGCCAGCGCTGGCGACCACCAGCACCGCAATCCACAGCATCATGTTAGACGGGGCAGGCTCGGCCAGTTCTAGCTGACTGGCTAACCCCACTTCATATAAATGACTGTGGGTTTTGAGCGAAAACAACAGCGTCAGGCCATACACCACAATCAGCACCCCCGCCGCAATCACCGAGAGGTTGGTGATCGCCGCCGGATCGACGACTTGAGAGGTGTTGATCACCGTTGTGGGAAGGGCGATCGCCGTCACGGCAAGCGCCATCGTCGGCGCACTCACCCGCACCACTACCTTCTGAAACTCCTGCTCTTTGAACTTAAGCCCGCCCAAAAACATCGCCAGCCCCAGCACCAGCAGCAAATCGCCCAAGATGCTGCCCGTAATGCTAGCCTTCACAATCTCAACTAGCCCTTGCCGCAGCGCAACGAGGGCAATAATCAGTTCCGTAGCGTTGCCAAACAGCGCATTCAGCAACCCCCCCACGGTGGGCCCGGTCGCCAGCGCCAGTTCCTCTGTGGCGGTGCTGAGCCAAATGGCCAGCGGGGCGATCGCCAACGCCGACAGTGCAAACACGGCCCCATCGCCCCAGCCCAGCCAATGCGCTGCCAACGACAGCGGCACCAGAGTCAGAATCAGCGGTAGTGTGTAAAGCAGTTTTGATGGCATTAGACGTAGAGGTTAGGTGTTAGAAGTTAAAGGTCAGAAGCTGGATGTTAGGCGTGTCCCAAGGAAATCGTGATCCAGTTGAGAGTTCCCCCTTCGGTCGGACTGACACGCCATGTCAGGTTAAGCGACGCGAAACATCTTTGACGATGGGTTTTTACGCTGGACGCTGATTAGATTGGAGCACTCTAGAAGCTGGGAAGAGATAGGCAAACCAGATCTCGCGCTTTCTGTATTCTCCGTGCTTTTGCTCTGTCGCACCCGATACGGGTATCACCTCCCTCCCTAGGGCGTGTCATCAATTCCGACCAAAAGCTTTATGCTATGAGCGTTGCCACGCCCGGCCCAAAAACTAGGCTAGGGGCTGTGACCGTTGATTTTTGGGACATCGGAGGCTAATTGATGATAGCCCCTAGGGCATCGCTGATCCTCCATTCTGCGCCTCGCCCCACGCTACAGTAATAAAGCCCGCAATAAAGCCCGCAGCAATGCAGATCACCGCAATCACCCCCAAGCCCTATGACCCCTGCCACCCTTGAGGACGAACACCAGCCGCGTCCCCAGCGCCAGACTGACTGGCGGTTGCTTAAGATGCTGTTGCCCTACGCCTTGCGCTATCGCCGAACCTTGGCGATCGCCCTGCTGCTACTGATTCCGGTATCGGTTGGCGAAGCGGTGCAGCCTATTTTAGTCGGGCAAACCATCTCCCTCATCCGCAACGAACCCGTCATGTGGTTTTTGCAGGGGATGGGGCTGCAGATGGGGCTAAACCTGCTGGCGCTGCTGCTGTTTATTACAATTGCCATCCGCCTGTCATTCAATGGGGTGCAGGGGTTTTTGGTGCAAAAGGTCGGGCAGCGCATTACAGCAGATATTCGCGATGACCTGTTTGCCCATGTCACGTCCTTAGCGGTGCGCTTTTTCGACAATACCCCAGTGGGTAGGCTGATTACCCGCCTCACCAGCGATGTGGATGCGCTGGGCGATGTGTTTTCTACCGGGGCGATCGGCATTGTCGGCAATCTATTTTCGCTGGTGGTGATTGCCGTCACTATGTTTGTGCTGCAATGGCAACTGGCGTTGATGCTGCTGGCGATGCTAGGGCCCATTACCGTGCTGGTGATTTACTTTCAGCGCAAATTCCGCCAGGCTAACTATCGCGCTCGTGAAGAGCTCTCGGCCCTCAACGCGACCTTGCAAGAAAATATTGTGGGCGTTAGCGTGGTGCAGCTGTTTCGGCGAGAGCGGTTTAACGCTCAGTTGTTTAACAAAATCAACCGTCGCTATGTGCAAGAGGTAGACCGCACCATCTACTTTGACTCGTCAGTGTCGGCCACGCTGGAGTGGATCTCACTGATGGCGATCGCCGCTGTGCTGTGGCTGGGCGGCACGCTGGTGCTGCGCGATGCGCTCAATTTTGGCATTTTGGCGTCCTTCATTCTCTATGCCCAGCGCTTGTTTGACCCGCTGCGGCAGTTTGCCGAGCAGTTCACCGCCATTCAGGCCGGGTTCACAGCGCTCGAGCGCATCAGCGACGTGCTCAACGAACCGATCGAAATTCTCGACCCGGTGATGCTGGCTTCACCCACGCATCCATTGGTAGACCCTGAGTTAGAACGGGAACCCGAGGCGGAATCTCCCTCAGAGCCCCCTCTCGACGCCACCTCCCCGGCAGAAATTTGCTTCGACAACGTGTCCTTTGGCTATAAGTCGGATGAGATGGTGTTGCGCAACTTGAACTTCACCATTCGTCCGGGTGAAAAGGTGGCGCTGGTGGGGCCTACGGGCGCGGGCAAAAGCTCCATCATCCGCATTCTATGTCGCTTATACGACGTGACCGCAGGGCGCATTCTGCTCGATGGCGTGGATATTCGCGACCTGCCCCAGGCAGAACTGCGCCGCCGCATGACGGTGATTTTGCAGGACGGGTTTATTTTTGCAGGCAATGTGGCAAGCAACATTACCCTAGGCGAAGACTATTCCCCCGAGGCGGTGCGCCGGGCTGCTGAGAGCACCAACGTCGCGACGTTTATCGAAGCATTGCCCCAGGGCTATGACACAGAGCTGCGGCAGCGGGGAACCAATCTGTCAGGCGGGCAGAAGCAGCTCCTAGCCTTTGCTCGCGCCGCCATTCGCAACCCCGACATTTTGGTATTGGATGAGGCGACTGCCAACCTGGATGTAGGAACAGAAGCGCTGATTCAGTCGGCGTTAGAAACGTTATTGCGCGATCGCACCGCCATCATCATCGCCCACCGCCTGAGCACCATCCGCAGCGTCGATCGCATTCTGGTGCTCAAGCGTGGCGAACTGATAGAGCAGGGTTCCCACGAGGAGCTGCTGCGCCAAAACGGCCTCTACGCCAGCCTCTATCGCCTGCAAATGCTAGAAGCGTAACCCCCATTCAAACGTGAATTCGAGAACCCCGTAAACCCTGGACATGAACCCCTGGACATGAACCTCTGGACAGACAGATACATCAAAATTTGTGGGACATCACGCATCACCCACAGCCCTACGCCCGTCGTAGCCCGAACCGAGATTTTTAGCCCGGCCCTCTTCCGGCGATCGCTCCTCTCTCCCGTCTGTCCCCAGCCAATCCGTCTTGCCACTGCCCAGTCCAACGCCATTATCCCCAAACCCCTTGCGGAGGGGTTCTAGGGGACGTGCTTCGTCCCCTAGCGGGGGTTCGGGGGGACGCCCCCCCGAGGCTTGGTTCTAATCCCCATTCTTCTAGCCGCGTTGCTCAAAGCGCCATATCCGGATCGGGATTAAAGGCTAGTTGGCAGCAACGCCGTCATTGCGGGCCGCACTTTGCACCGCAGCAGAGACAGCAGGCACCACACGCGGGTCAAAGACCGACGGAATGATGTGCTCATAGTCTAGATCTGACGGTTTCACCAGAGAGGCGATCGCCCCAGCCGCTTCCAAAAACATGTGGGTGGTCATAGTGGCAGCGCGACAGTCTAGCGCACCGCGAAAGATGCCCGGAAAGGCAAGGACGTTATTGATTTGGTTAGCGTAGTCGCTGCGTCCCGTTGCCATCACCGCCACATCATCCACAATCAGCTCAGGCTGCACTTCAGGAATGGGGTTCGCCATCGCAAACACAATGGGATCGATTGCCATAGACTGCACCATCTCGGGGCTGACCACGCCCGGTGCGCTGACGCCGAGAAAGATATCAGTACCAATCATGGCATCTGTGAGCGTGCCCCCTTGGGCGATCGCCAAGTTGCGCTTGGTGGTGGTGAGATCGGTGCGATCGTGACTGATAATGCCGCGCGAGTCGCACATGCAGATGTGCCTAGCCCCGGCCTTAGTGAGCAGTTGGGCGATCGCCACCCCCGCCGCACCCGCGCCGTTGATCACAATTTTGACCTCATCCATCGACTTTTTCACCAGCTTTAGCGCGTTGTAAAGAGCCGCCAGAGTGACCACGGCCGTGCCATGCTGATCATCGTGAAAGATCGGGATATTCAACTCCCGCTGAAGCTGAGCCTCAATGTCAAAACAGCGAGGGGCGCTGATGTCTTCTAGATTAATGCCGCCAAACACTGGCGAGATGTGCTTCACCGCCTGCACAATTTCCGCCGTATCTTGAGTATCTAAACAAATGGGGAAGGCGTCGATGCCTGCAAATTCCTTAAACAGCATGGCTTTGCCTTCCATTACGGGGAGTGCGCCCCCCGGCCCCAGATTGCCCAGCCCCAGCACAGCGCTGCCATCGGTCACAATGGCCACGGTGTTGCTCTTGATGGTGTAAGTGTAGAGATTGTCAGGATTTTCGGCGATCGCCGTACAGATGCGCCCCACCCCCGGCGTATAGGCCATCGCCAAATCGCCTTGATGGTGCAAGGGCAGTTTGCTTACCACGCTGATTTTGCCGCCCTTGTGCAAATTAAACGTGCGATCCGACACGCTCATAACGCGAATCGAATCGAGGGCTTTGATGGCAGTTACTACCGTTTCGGCATGTTCGGTGCTGTAGGCATCAATGGTAATGTCGCGTACCAGCCAGCGCATGGTCTGCTCAATCAGGTCAATTTGCCCAATGTTGCCGCCAGCTTCGCCAATGGCACGAGTGAGGGTAGCGAGCATACCAACCTGGTTGGGGAGTTGCACCCGAACCGTAAGGCTAAAGCTCGGATTAGGCGTCAGGGTGACCATAAATGTTCTCAACTTTCAAGGAAACGAACGGTTAGATCGCAGGAACTAAGGGGGCGATCGCCCCACTGCTCCCCAAAAACATTACGGGAGCATCCCATTTTTGCAAACTTATGACCCTCATCCCCCAACCCCTTCTCCCAAAAAGGGAGAAGGGGAGCCGGATTCAAAGTCCCTCTCCCGCCTTGGGAGAGGGATTTAGGGTGTAGACGCGGAGCGGCTTCTCTATGAGTGGGCTCACGAAAGTGGGACGCTCCCAACATTACTGGTTTGAGAGAGCCTAAAAGGTATACCGCTAGACGCCCGAGGAATCAATTGCTGATTAAGATGCGCAACCAAAATGCAGCCAACGTGCAGCGGATGCCCTGCCGATCTCGCTCCCGCAGCTTGCCCCCGCCACTTATCCTAACGGACTCCCCCGGCATTGCTATTTCCGCACAGGTGACCGAACAGCGGCACTGCGTACCTCGTTCTGATTGAATCATAGGTCGTCCTAAATAGGGCGCTTAAATGGGTCACCTAAAATGGGTCATGATTGAAGAGAGCGTAGCACAGCCCTTGTGTTCCCTAATCGTGGACTATCCCCATCGAATCACAGATTCAGGCTTGACGCAGGCGATTGGCGGACTACTGTGGGAGTGCCCCAGGGAGAGAACAGCCCCCAACGGTTGGAAATTAGGCAAGATAGAAAGCAGACCGATCGTGATTTCTCGAATTTTAATGTCTCGAACTAAGCGCAGTTTTCTAGCTCATGGTGACACCCTGCAACCTTTCCACGTTTCTCGACAAGTCGGGGGCGCTGCTCGATGTGCGCAGTCCGGCAGAGTTTGAGCAGGGGCATATTCCAGCCGCCATCAGCGTTCCGCTGTTTTCTGATGCAGAGCGGGCAGAGGTTGGCACCTGCTATAAGCAGCAGGGGCGAGATGCCGCAGTAGAATTGGGACTGGCGATCGCCAGTCCCAAATTACCCGGCTTTATCACCACAGCCAAGCAGCTCGCGCCTGACCGCGTGGTGCGGCTCCACTGCTGGCGCGGCGGCATGCGCAGCGGTGCAATGGCTTGGCTATTGGAAACAGCCGGATTTCAGGTGGCGATTCTGGCAGGCGGCTACAAAGCGTTTCGACGCTGGGCGCTACAGGCTGTGGAATTGCCTCGCCCCATCGTGATCGTGGGCGGCATGACCGGCAGCGGCAAAACCGACATCCTCCAGGCGTTAGCCACACTGGGGGAGCAGGTGGTGGATCTTGAGGCGATCGCCCATCATCGCGGCAGCAGCTTTGGCGCATTGGGCCTGCCGCCTCAGCCCAGCAATGAGCAGTTTGAAAATGAGCTGGCGGTGCAGTGGGCGCAGTGCGATCCGCAGCGGGTGGTGTGGCTAGAGGCCGAGAGCAAGCGCGTGGGGCGATGTCGCATTCCCGAAGCCTTGTTTCAGCAAATGATGCAGGCCCCCGTGTTAGAAGTGGTGCGATCGCGCGACGAACGGCTGGCGCTGCTGGTCGATATCTATGGCACTGCGACAACGGAGGAGCTGATTCTGGCGACTGAGCGCATTCGCAAGCGACTGGGCGGCTTGCGCACGCAGCAGGCTGTTGATCTATTGGGCGATCGCCGCCTTGTTGACGCCTGTGATTTGATGCTGCATTACTATGACAAAACCTATACCTACGACTTGCAACAGCGCAACGTGACCACCACTCCCGTAGACATTACGGGGTTATCCGCAGAGGCGAGCGCTAAGCGCTTGCTGCAAGAGGTTCAGGCCGTTTGCCCGCCGCCTCTTCAGCCCAACTTCATTACGGCGTCCCATTCATCTTTGAATGTCTGAGCTAGTTGATTACCGCATATGGGTTTCGTGTCATGACTGTGGCAACTCCATCCAAACTTTTATTAAAACTGAGTCGGCATCTATTCAACGAGCCTTCGACTCAATCTGCGTTTGTGGATGCACTAATCAATCCTCATCCGTTTTCCGCCTGCATTCTTTGGTGTGAGGCAAGACCTGACTCTATTCCGTTTCAGACTGTGTCTCCTTTAGAATGGCAGCCTGCCTATATCGATCGGCTGGCGCTAGAGGAACTGCCGGGTCGCCATCCCTGGCACACCGAAGGCAAATATTATTGTTTGGACTTTTCATCTGTGTTTGCGGCCTCGGTGCTGCTGGCGATTCCATCTGAGATGCGCCAGCAGATTCAAACTGTGGTGGATGTGTGTGCGTCACCGGGCGGCAAGAGCCTGTTTAGCTGGGTGGCGCTGCGTCCCCCGCTGCTGATGAGCAATGAGGTCATTGGTAAGCGATTGGGGGCACTAGTGTCGAACCTGCGGCGCTGTGGCGCTGTGGGGGCGATCGCCCTAAATGCAGACTCTAGCCTGTTGGCAGAGCGCATTCCTGCTTCTGCCGAGGTGGTGCTGGTGGATGCCCCCTGCTCTGGGCAGTCGCTATTAGCAAAGGGCGACGCCGCACCCGGCTGCTTTCACCCAGTCACGATTAATAAAAATGCCAACCGCCAGAAGCGCATTCTCGCCAATGCGGCGCAGGTGGTGGCACCGGGCGGTTATCTTGCCTATATGACCTGTGCCTTCTCACCTGAAGAAAATGAGCAGGTGTGCGACTGGCTGTTGCAGCGGTTTCCCAAATTTCAGCCGGTAGCGGTGCCGCACTTGGCTCTGTTTCAGTCGCATCTAACCCCGCGTCCCTGCTACCGCATGTTTCCTCAAGATGGGCTGGGGGCGGGTGCATTTACGGCGCTGTTTTGCCATACCGCGTCGGGAGACTGCCGGGCGATCGCCCCTGAGTTTCTTCAGCACCCCAAGGTCATCTCGATTCGCTCAACTCAATCCTCAGCCTCAACCGTCCCAGCCAGAGCCGATTGGGCTCAACTGGGATGCTCTCCAGCCTGACCAATACCGCACAATCCCCATGCTGCAGCAGCTTCGTCACCTCAACAGCCCATCTCTACATCAGTCGGAGAACAATAGGTGAATGCGCGAATTAACCCCTGTCAAATTCATGGATGACTCAATAAAAGACGTAACATTGATGCTAAACGTTGGCTAAAGATCCGACACAAGAAGACGCAAACACTCGATCAGAATCTAACATTTGAAAGACTAAAAGTAATCTGAAATTACGCTAGACAGTTGCAGTGTTATGGCTAAAATCAATGTCTAATTCACTCTAAGGGTACAGGAATGTGAATGCCCGACGCATTATTGTGGGTGTAATGGGCCTTGGAGAAACCGCATCTGATGTATTGTGCAGCGCGGCCTATGTCATAGGTCAACGTATCGCCGAGCAGGGCTGGGTCTTGCTCACCGGAGGCCGGGCCATTGGCGTCATGGATGCAGCTAGTCGAGGTGCAAAGGCAGCGGGAGGACTCACAATTGGGATTCTGCCGGGAGCTACGGTGGACGGTGCGTCTGATTATTTAGACATTCCCATCGTGACGGGGCTTGGGCATGCTCGGAATACGGTCAATATCCTGTCCTGTGATCTGGTGATTGCCTGTGGTATGGGATTAGGAACAGCATCTGAAATTGCGATCGCCCTTAAAAGCGAAAGGCCTGTGATTTTGCTGGCGTGCAGCGCTATTAGCTGCCAGTTTTTTGAACAGTTTTCCACTGGCAAAACGCACGTGTCGGTTGATGTGGAACACGCTATGCAAATAGCCCAAACCATACTCAAAAGGAAGGGTTGAACAAATGACTTTTAAATGGCTTTATTGAGCTACGCGGTGATCTGTGTCACCTTGCAGAATGAAGTTACAGCGTAGACTTCGCTCTAAGAATTGAAGGAGCGCTCCTTCAATTCAACGTAGAACAACCGTAAGGAAATTATAAGAAAGTGGCAGTCGCTTTGTATCAGAACGAGATGCCTTAGAACGAAATATAATGTGGGAAACCTGTTAAAAGGGCTACCCACAGAATCGCGCTATAACTTTTCTTTTAAGTCAGTACTTTTAGATTCGATGTTTGAGATTATAACTGTAGACCGAGCAGCGGGGTAAGCCACGATGAAATCGCAACGATACGTAGACACCGCACTACAACGCAACCTGCGATCGCGCTATCGCAACATGCCAACATCAACCTTAAACCGGGTTTGCCAAGGCGCGGCTGCGGCAGTAGTGGGCATGGGGAGTCTAGTGATTGGCATTGGGATGCCCTCTCAGGCGATCGCCCTGCCAATTGAAATTCCAGTCCCGATGCCCACAGACTCTGCGGTTGAGTCCTCGGTGATGTCGCAGCGCGTTGCCCAGCAGCCTACTCAAGACTCTGGTCAGCAGGCGGTTCCCGAAATCGACTCCTCCATTACGCGAGAATATCGTCCAGTTACCGTCTATATTCCTGATCCCAACACGCAAGAGCTTGTGCCCCAGTCGGTGCTCGTCTCTGTAGACGAACCCGCTGAAATTGCGGTTGATCAAATCATTCAGGCTTACGAAGGTCAGGATGTGGGGATTGCCGGGTATGAGGTGAATGTAGACAGTACTAAACGAGAAGCAGAAGTCAACTTTGAGGTAGACAGTCCCCGTGGGGCAGATGCGATGCAAAGCCTCAGCAGCGCAAACCAATACAGTTTGTTCGAGGCTATCCGCGCTACGTTGTTAACCGAACCTACCTATGGGGTAGACGAGGTTATCTTCATGGCTAATGATGTGTCATTTGATATTTAGGCCTTAATGAATTGGCTGGGCTGCATGGGTTACGGGTAGCGTCTGGGCAAAACTTTATAGCTGCAACCTGTGCAGCCTGGATGGGAATGGGGAAGGATGGGCGATCGCTCATTCTTCTCCTTTGTGTTTATTTATCAAATAAAATAGTGGTAATGACTACCTCGGCAATCACTAGAGAAGCAGCTTGATCAATAAATTTGAGTGCTTTCAGATCACTTAAATTCACCTGCTTTGCCTAAATCTATGCTGAGGATAAGCAACGGTGATGCCTGAGAAGATACCTCAGACCTCTCAGGATACATTCCCGCATTTTGCGTAATAAATTAAAGAAATTTTAGAGTAGCCTTTAAAAAAGAAAGGGGGCGACTATAGCATAGAAAAGAATAGTTGAGTCAAAGCGTGGAATGCTGTGGATTGGCGCTCAGCGTAAGGCTTTCTGCATTATTCTGGTTTTACAGCGACAGTGTCGAGCAAAGACGGCTGATATAGCGAGTCGAATATAATTAATCAAACATAATTTGGATAGGTCTGCTAGGGCGTGTCATCAGTTCCAACCAAACGCCTGATGCTGTGAGCGTTGTCACGCCCGACCCAAAAATCAGGCTAGGGGCTGTGACGGTTGATTTCTGGGATATCAGAGGCTAATTGATGACAGCCCCTAGTAGGATGAAGTTGAATATCAGTCCTGCGCGACAGTAAATGGTTGAGATCGCTGTAGTTGTTTAGCGGTGTAGTGGAGAAATCTTGTGGACGAACGATCTAAGGCAGATAAAGACGCATTTTTTTATCCGCGAGCTGGCTTTCAGGGTGAGTTTTCTCCAGAAGCATTAGCGTTTAATGCCAACTTACAAGAATTTACCCAGCGGATTTCTATCATTTGCAATCTGGAAACAGGAGGCAAGATCACTGCTGAAGAAGCCTACGCTCAAATCAAGCTACTCTGGAAAGCGCTGAAAGCCTCCAAAGCTAACCTGATTGATGCTAAAACCCCTCCCGATGTGGAATTGCCTCCAGAGCAGTGATCCCAGTTGTGAATGTGCAGGGCTAGCTTTGCCAATCAGCGGTGTAAGGGTGCCTGTGTAACTTTAGCCTTATCTGCTTAGTGGATAGTCTTGCCAGATTTTGCTGCTGGGTTCACCCGCAGGCTGAGTTGATCTATGAGCCAGCCTTCCGACGAACGGTTTATAGGAGAGAGTTGAGGTTTGACTTGTGTCAGCTTTACTCCAAAGCTGTAGGACTTTTTGGCTGGAGGTAGAGGTTACCTTGCCGCAGCTTAGAATCATCCTATCTAGGCCACGACCTGATATGGTTATTCCATAAGCACATCATTTTTGCTGTTCAGCACTCTACAAATCAATGACCATTCCCTACACGCTCATTGCCTACGTGGTTTTAGGCGGCGCTTACTTGGTAGTGCTGCCTGCTGCAACGATGTTCTACCTTCGGACTCGCTTCTATACCAGCGGTTCGATTGAACGGCTATTGATGTATTTCCTAATTTTTCTCTTTTTCCCTGGGCTGCTAATTCTCAGTCTGCTGGTGAATGCGCGGCCCCAAAAGCGAGAGCTAGGGGCCTAGTTCAGTTGGGGCTTTAGCGATGCGACGCATTGATGTAATTGGGATTGGAGCGCTGGTATTTGGCGGCGGTGGCGCAGCGTTTTTGGCGTTTAAGCTGGCTGGGCTAGACGGCATTAGTGCAGGCATCTGGGCGCAACTGGTGCTGATACTGGGGATCTTGGGCTGGACGGGTACCTATCTCTTTCGAGTGATGACCCGAACCATGACCTATAACCAGCAAGTTAAAGACTACGAAGATGCGGTGCTGCAAAAGCGGTTAGACGAGCTTACTCCAGAGCAACTGGAGGCGCTTCAGGCTGAAATTGAACAGGAGAGGCTCGCTGCACGGGCAAAGGATGAAGGGTAAAGCATGGTATCGGTGTCAGAACGGATGAATGCATTGCGCGATCGCGGGCAATGTGCGTTGATTCCCTTTATTACGGCGGGTGATCCCAATTTAGACACCACTGCAAAGGCGTTGCAGGTGCTAGATCGCAGTGGTGCCGATTTGATTGAGCTGGGGGTTCCCTATTCTGATCCCCTAGCGGATGGGCCGGTGATTCAAGCTGCGGCAACGCGGGCGCTGGCGCGGGGTGTTGGGCTAGATGATGTCTTGGCGATGCTGAAACCGCTGAGTCCCACGCTACAGGCACCCATCATTTTGTTTATCTACTACAATCCGATTTTGAATCGGGGAATTGAGCCATTTTTGCAGGCAGTCGTCGATGCAGGCGTTAAGGGTCTGGTGGTGCCTGATCTGCCGCTAGAAGAAATGGATGTGCTGCTGAAGCCTGCTCAGGCTGCTGGGGTAGAAGTCACGCTGTTGGTGGCACCCACGACACCCAAAGAACGCTATGAGGCGATCGCCACTAAATGTCAGGGGTTTATATATCTCGTGAGTGTCACCGGGGTGACGGGCATTCGCACCAAGATAGAGAGCCGAGTCCAGGATATTTTGTTGGATTTGCAGGGCGTGACTGATAAGCCGATTGGGGTGGGCTTTGGCATTGCTGAGCCAGGGCAGGCAAAGCAGGTGATGGAGTGGGGCGCAGACGCGGTGATTGTGGGCAGCGCCTTCGTAAAACGCCTCGCAGACGGCGAGCCTCATCAATCGTTGCTTGCAGTTGAGTCGCTTTGCCGAGCGCTAAAAGGGGCGATCGCCTCAGACTAAATAACGTCAATTCGGGTTCATAGGGGTTTGGGGTATCATGCGTCGCACGGTGCCCCAAAACTTTTAATGGGCCGAGCGCAATGAGTGCGGCGTGTTAAAGGCGTGAGCGTATCCCAAACTCAGGCTTGATAAATAGAACTACAGCAGGCACTAATAAGGTTTCAAAGAGTAAAGCGTTGGTCAGGCGATCGCAGATCGCCGTTGGTCTAGACGATTGCCGCTGTTAGTGAGAAAAACGGTCAGGTTTAGATCTGATGTTTCTGTATAGAGACCAAGAGCCTTTTGATTGAGCTGCCTGTGGAATTCCTCAGAAGGCGATCGCCCTACTGGGTCTTGATTTTATTTCAGCGTAGTGATTTGCGGCGGCGTGCCCGTAGTTTCTACAGCACGCTGTAGCTTGCGATAGGTCTAGATCTGAGGCGAGTGTGCCGGGTAAAACTGACCACAATCCTTAGGTGAGGGGGCTGAGCGCGCGTTTAGGTTGCTGTTCACGGCTATTCTTGAGGGCGATCGCCCTACATAACCCATATCCGCAACGTTACCCAACGCCACGTCTCGATACGGCTTTTACGGGGAAGCTCATCCCCCAATCCACTTACACACACTTCATAGAGCATCGCCCTGAACCCCATAGCTAGAGTGCTATGTTTCAGAAACAAGCGAAGAACGCCTCTTAATGGCGTCACTATCATCGCCGACCCTGGCAGATTTCCCAAAAAAATGGGGAATTCTGAGGGAGCTTGTTGGGATAGCTGATGCGGGTTAATTGGCACGATTTGAGGATGCATTGACGCAACGCTTCCATTCCCTCGTCTTCATTCCCCAGATGACGTGCTGACTCCAGCAGGATTTTGCCTTTACCCTTTTGAGACTCTACTGAGATGAAATCCAGATCTGCCAAGCATCTGCACACAAATTCTGACGTTGGTGTCTATGATTGCGAAGTTCGGCTACGGTTTCGGCTGATTGAAGAAAAGCAGGCATTGGGCGATCGTGACCATCTTCTCGAAATGTTGCTCGATGCGTTTGTTTGCGGTGCTGATGACTATCTTGAGCCGGTTGAAGTAGAAGTGGATGCGCAAGAAATCTCCGAAGTAGACGCCTCTCCCGAAATGCGGCGACAACTGATCCGGCTGCGTAACTCCAGCGATCTGGCCTGATCAAGGCTACAAATGGCTTAAGCTGAAAAGCTGTGGTTATGACAACGCATTCATGAATCGACGCAGACTATTACAGCTGTTGTCTACAACATCGCTCACGGTGGGAGCTGGGGCGATCGCCCCAGCTCCTGTTTATTCAGCGGCTGTACCCAGTTGGGGCTACACCGGCAAGAATGCCCCTAAGTTTTGGGGACAGATCTCACCGAGCTTTGAGCTATGCCGCACAGGCGTTTCACAATCTCCCATTAATCTGAGCCAACTCGAACCGAGCAGTTCTCAATTAGAAATCCATTACGCTGATACGCCGTTGCGCCTAATTAATACCGGGCGCACCATTCAGATCAACTACGAACCGGGCAGCTTTATCCGCCTTAACGGCACCCCGTTCTCGCTGTTGCAGTTTCACTTTCATCACCCCAGCGAGCATCACTTGCAGGGTCAACGGTTTGAGATGGAACTGCATTTGCTGCATCGTAGTGACGCAGGCAATCTAGCGGTTATTTCGGTGCTGCTTACCGCAGGAGCCGTAAATGCAACACTGCTGCCCATATGGGTAGCCCTGCCAGAGGTTCTGGGCATAGAGCAGACGTTGGGCCACGCCCTTGGGGAGGGTAAAGCTGAGCAACCCATAAATGCCCGCGCGCTCTTGCCAGACGACACCCGCTTTGTCGAATACAGTGGGTCGCTAACGACGCCTCCCTGCACCGAAGGCGTGCAGTGGTTAGTGATGATGCAGCCAGTCATGCTTTCCGCAGAGCAAATTCAGCGCTTCGCCACTCTATTTCCACTCAACGCCCGTCCAGTGCAGCGCGGCTAGGACGATGGCAATTAATCAGGCCTGGCACACTCCGTGCGGCGTTCTGGGAATTTGAGGCGAATTTAGGGAAGTCAAGCCTCCCCAAACTCACCCGACTGCATGAGTTCCATCAAGGTTTAGATAGGAGGCCTCGACGGTAAACCGCCACAAGCTTCGCCAATTTGGGGGATGTCGCTCAGCACTACTTCCCTCAAACTCATGAGTACCGGAGAGTCTGAGCCAATGCTAGATTGACGCACAGCCCTTCGGTTTGCCCGCTAAGCTGAAGTATAGTTTGCTCCTGTGGTCTACCTATGTCGCCCATCATCACCGTCGACGACCTCACCAAAGTTTATCCCGTTGCTGTTAAAGAACCTGGTATGAAGGGCACGCTGGCGCACTTCTTTCGCCGCCAGTACCGCAATATTGTGGCTGTTCAGGATGTCTCCTTCACCATTGAGCCCGGTGAAATTGTGGGGTTTCTCGGCCCCAATGGCGCAGGCAAAACCACAACTCTCAAGATGCTGACGGGGTTAATTCATCCTTCTAGTGGGCAGGTGCGGGTGGCAGATCAAGTACCGTTCCAGCGTCGAGAAGCGTTCCTCCGCACCATTACTCTGGTTATGGGGCAAAAGCAGCAGTTGCTTTGGGATTTGCCCACGCTGGACTCCCTTCGGATTAATGCTGCAGTCTACAATATCCCCGATGCTGAGTTTCGCCAGCGCGTAGGGGAACTGGCAGACATGCTAGATTTGCAAGCACAGCTGACTCAGCCCGTCCGTAAACTCTCTCTCGGTCAGCGGATGAAGGCGGAACTGCTGGCGGCGCTGCTGCATCGGCCCACGGTGCTGTTTTTGGATGAGCCGACCTTGGGGCTAGATGTGAATGCTCAAACCAGTGTTCGCGACTTTTTGCGCACCTATAACCATGCCTATGGCGCAACAGTGCTGCTGACCAGCCATTACATGGCTGATATTACGGCGCTTTGCAAGCGGGTGCTGATGATTTATCAAGGTCGGCTGATCTACGATGGCAGTTTGGATGAGCTGTTGGAGCAGTTTTCACCCTGTCGGGAAATTACGGTGGAGCTGGCGAGGGAGCGATCGCCCCTTGACCTAGAAGCGATCGCCCCACTGCAATCGCTCAACGGGCGGGTTGCTCACTTCATCGTTCCGCAAGAAAAATTGACTTATACCATCTCTCGTTTATTGGCTGAGGTAGAGGTCATAGACTTGACGATCACCGACCCGCCGATTGAGGAGGTGATTGGCCGAGTGTTTGCATCTGGAACCGTGTCATCGCAGGAGCCGCAGGACGGAGCCTGAGTCAGTTTTCTCCCTGCACCGCCGAATTTCGTCGATCGAGTCGCAAAATCATCTTCTCCTCACAGCCTAGCGATCTCCCATGCTCAAGCCTTTACGCGCCTCCGTTCGTACCGCCAATACTCTGCTTTCTGTCTACTATGCCTACATGGTGGAGTATCGAGCTGAGTTGTTGCTGTGGGTGCTATCTGGCTCATTGCCACTGATCTTGATGGGGGTATGGGTTGAGGCGTCTCGCCAGGAAGATTTAGGCCTCAGCCCGACAGAATTTATTCGCTACTTTTTAGCTGTCTTTCTAGTGCGGCAGTTTAGCGTCGTCTGGGTGATTTGGGAATTTGAGCGCGAAATCGTAGAGGGGAAGCTCTCATTTCGATTGTTGCAACCCCTTGATCCTGGATGGCACCACTTTGCCTCTCACTTTGCCGAACGGTTCGCTCGGTTGCCCTTTGCTATGGTGCTACTTGGCTTTTTCTTCTTGCTATATCCCCAAGCGTTTTGGGTTCCCAATCCGGGTGCCATTATGTTCTTTGTGGTTGCCGTTGCACTTGCCTTTGTGCTGCGCTTTGTGATGCAATACACCTTCGCCATGCTGGCTTTTTGGATGGAGCGAGCCAATGCAATTGAGCAATTCTGGTTTTTGTTCTATCTCTTTCTCTCTGGGCTAATTGCGCCTCTAGAAATGTTTCCCCCAGTGCTGCGTCGTGTTGTGGAATGGACGCCGTTCCCTTATATGATTCACTTTCCCGCCAGTTTGTTGATGGGAACTCAAGTTCAGGTTGCTCGAAGCTTTGGCATTACCTTAGTATGGATTGCGGTATTTTTTGTGCTGAATCGCTTGCTATGGCGTAAAGGGCTTCGGCGCTACTCGGGCATGGGCGCTTGAGAAATGGCGAAATAAATGGCGAATACAGATCGCTGAACGTATAAAGGGGAGCCTGCACATTGCAGGCTCCCCTTTATACGTTTGTACGTTTGATAAGTTTGGGACAACCGCAAACCCTAGGCCAGTACGGGCACAGGCTTTGCATCCCAACGGTTGACGGCATTGCCAATCACCGCTAGCTCACCCATCACCTGATCAAATCGGTCAGGTGTGAGGGATTGTGGCCCATCAGACATTGCCTTAGCCGGATTGGGATGAACCTCAATCATGAGTGAATCGGTGCCTGCGGCGATCGCCGCTGCCGCCATAGCAGGCACATACTCTGACTTGCCAGTGCCATGGCTGGGATCGATCATGATGGGTAAATGGGTGAGCGATCGCAGTACCGGGATCACCGCCAGATCCAACGTGTTGCGGGCATAGGAGCTGTCGAAGGTGCGGATGCCGCGCTCACACAAAATCACATTGGGGTTGCCCCCTGCCAGAATATACTCCGCTGCCATCAGCCACTCATCGATTGTGGCTGACATCCCGCGCTTCAGCAGCACGGGCTTATCTTGGGCACCAATTTTCTTTAGCAGCGAGAAGTTCTGCATATTGCGGGCACCCACCTGCAGCACATCAGCCACCTCAGCGATAACGTCAATATCTGCCGCGTCCATTACCTCGGTAATAATGCCCAAACCGCTAGCTTCCTTGGCTGCGGCCAACAGTGCTAAGGCGCTTTCGCCATGCCCCTGAAAGGCATAGGGTGAGGTTCTCGGCTTAAATGCGCCGCCACGCAAAAACTTTGCGCCTGCCGCCTTTACCCGCTGAGCGGTTTCTACAATCATTTGCTCATTTTCGACGGAGCAAGGGCCTGCGACCACCACGATTGGGTGATGCTGGCTAAAGGTCACAGCCCCGCTTGGGGTTGACACCACCACCTCACTAGCTTCACCGTGACGATACTCCCGACTGACCCGCTTGTAGGGCTTTTCAACGCGCAATACAGACTCAATCCACTGGCTTAAATCCTGAAGCTGGAGCGCATCCATGTCGGCGGTATCTCCCACCAAGCCCAACACCGTCTTATGCTTGCCGACAATTTTTTCGGGTTCTAACCCTAGGGAGCGAAACTCTTCACTGACGCGATCAACCTCTGCGGTAGGCGTCCCAACCTTCATCACTACAATCATGTCTAAATCCTGCTAAATCCTCAAAAGAACACAGCTAATAAACCCAAAAGCCTCAGACTAGACCATTCTACGACTGAGCGCTGTAGGGCTAGCGTTAATGCACCGAGAGTTTGCTCATTACATGTCTGGCGTGCTGTCTCCATTCGCACGCCAGGCTGAAACCATTCGCCTGACATTGAGACGAAACTCTGGGATGCCGAGCAAGCTGCCTGTCTCAGTTTCATCCCAGGATGTGGAGAGCGCGCCGTAGCTTAGCCCTACGACCCCTAGCCCAAAGCAACCCAGACTCACTAGCAGCACAGCCACATGAGGCAAATTGATGCCCTGTGTAACTAAGAAATAGCTGATAAAAAATGAGGACACCCCTAATGCGGTTGGCGCACCACAAAATATCGCCATGCGCTTCAACATGCGATTGCTCACCACTTCGGGGATGCCTGAGCCAGAGGATCTCGATGCTACGGGAGATGCAGCAGACTTAGCACCTGGAACAGGCGAGTCTTTACGAGAGGGTGAAGCTGAGCGCTTTGGCTGCTTTTCTGCAGGTTTGCGCCGTTTAGGCTCAAAGGGGATTGATGCCCGCTCGGGGGATTGATTGTTAGATTCGGATGGAGAAGGGGAGGCCATAAACCTAAGGATGCGTATTACGGTGTGAGACTCGCCGGAGCGGCCCCATTAACCACGAATGCCCAACCGCTGAATGAGTTGGCGGTAGCGATCGTTGTCTTGTTTATTGATGTAGGCCAGCAGACGCTTACGCTGACCAATCATTTTCAGCAGGCCCCGACGAGAGGCATGGTCTTTTTTGTTGATCTTTAGATGATCACTCAGACGAGAAATGCGCGCGGTGAGCATGGCAACTTGAACATCAGCCGACCCGGTGTCGGTTTCATGGACTTGATAGTCTGAAATAATTTCTTGCTTTTTTTCTTGCAGCAACGGCATGGCAGTGTCTCAAAGATCTCCAAAATACAATCACTTATCATAACACCCCACGGCCTATCGACTCAACCAGGCGATCGCCTCTCGAATCCACACTTCGGGGTCAGCCGTTTTGGCGATCGCCTGTTCTTGGCCCACAGCGCGCAACGCCTGCAAAATTTCGCTTGGGCTATAGCCGAGGGCCCCCAACATCATTTCCACTTCTTCTTGCACGACGGAAACTGGGGCGGCATCAGGAATGGTGGTCAGCCCTGCTGTGGTGCGCCACTCTGCCAGTTTAGCCTTAAGTTCTACTGCAATGCGCTCAGCAGTTTTGGTGCCCACGCCGGGTGTGCGCGAGAGCAGTCGTGTGTTGCTGCTCACAATGGCCTGCACTAACTCTTGCAAGCCCAAGGTGTCGAGTAGGGCGATCGCCACTTGGGGCCCCACCCCGCTGACCCCTAGCAATTGCCGAAACAAGTCACGCTCTGCCATTGAAGTAAATCCAAACAGGACGATCTGATCATCGCGCACCTGCTGATGGGTAAAAATCTGCACCGATTCTCCTAGGCCCGGGGCGGCTTGCACTAGGCGCGGCACGACTTGAATTTCGTAACCCATGCCGTTCACGTCCAGAATTGCCATGATGCGGGTGGCAGTGGGTTTCTGAATAGCGACGAGGGTGCCTTTGAGGTAGCTGAGCATGAAGGTTAAGGGGGCTTGGGGATTAGAGTGCAGAGTAATGTAGGTAACGGATGCAAGGATCAGCCATTTATCTGTAAGGAACCCCCGGAGTAGTGACCTCGCGTGGGGATCAATAACCCGGGGGTGGGGACAAATCGGGGCAGGGTAGAATGCGAGGGCTACTCAGAGTTCCGGGGGCATCCACTGGGATGAGACTCGCTTCTGGGCTACACCAGATCTACGCTATCTCAGATTGCCATGCGGTTTTCTCTCAAAAGGCTGTTGAATGGGTTTCCTCGGTTTGATTACCGAGTGTGGATTTTGATTGCAGGTCGGCTGCTATCGCAGTTGGGGACAGGGTTTACGCTGTTCTACGCGCCGATTTTTTTTGCGAATCAGGTGGGGCTCTCGGCGACTGCGGTGGGGTTAGGCATCGGCAGTGGCTCTATTGCGGGGATCGTGGGTCGCGTGGTGGGTGGGTCGCTGGCGGATTCTCCCCGATGGGGGCGACGGTGGACGCTACTCGTCTCTGCGGCAGTGTCTGCGCTGGCAGATGTGTTTCTTGCCGTGGCCACAGATTTTCCGATCTTTTTGACTGGCAATTTGCTGATGGGATTGGGGATTGGGCTGTATTGGCCTGCAACTGAGGCGGTGGTGGTGGATCTGACGACGGTGGATCAGCGCCATGAGGCGTTTGCCATTACCCGCTTGGGAGACAGCGTAGGCCTGGGGTTGGGGGTTGTGCTAGGCGGTGCGGTGATTTCGTTGACGGGGGCTTACCGAGCGCTGTTTGTGCTGGATGGGATCTCGTTTGTGGTGTTCTTTGGGGTGGTGTATTGGGCGATCGCCGAAACGCTAGATCCACAAAATCTGAATCCAGATATGAGCGAAGGCTGGAAGGTGGCATTGCGCGATCGCGCCCTGTTAACCTATGCCGTTGTCAACTCACTGCTGACTACATACTTGGCCCATGTCAATAGTGGACTGCCGCTCTACTTTACTCGGTTTGTGCCCAGTGGCAGTGGCGTGGGCTTCACCGAGGCCACGGTCAGTGCGTTGTTTTCTTGGCATATTGTGCTGACCGTGCTGACGCAGTTGCCCATTATTAAAGTGTTGCGCCCCTTTAGCCAACCCCATGCGTTAATGGTGTCGTCGGGGCTATGGAGCTTGGGGTTTGTGCTGATGTGGGTCACGGGGGTGGTTCCGAGCGGAAACCTGTGGTGGGCGGTGCTGGCACTAAGTGTGATGGCGATCGCCACTGTGGCCTATACGCCCTCGGCATCCTCTCTCGTGGTCGGGTTGGCACCTGTGGCATTTCGTGGCGTTTACTTGTCGGTGAACTCGCTGTGCTGGGCTGTGGGCTACTTTGTGGGGCCAGCGCTGGGCGGCTGGGCGATGGATCAACCCCCGGCGATCGCCCATGGATTTTGGCTCGCCTCTGCCCTCAGCATCCTGGTCTGCATTGGGATTCTGCAAAGTCTAGAAATTATGCTGAAGCAAGCGCCTACCGAATCTTGAGTGGCCGAATCTTGACTATGAGTCCTACCTATCCCTCTTCACCTATACCTCCCCACACATACGTTCCAATCCGTTCTCAATGCCTAGACAGGCTGCTGGGTTACGCAGATAGACGATGTTAAATTTTGATGAACCTTGGAGGTTGTTGATAGACTGAGGAAGTTAGGGACTCCCAATGACCCACGGGTTGTTGATTCAGCAGGTTTCGATCAAGGTTCGATAGTTCAGCAATGTGATTGAGCGGTTCATGAAAGCTGTAGATTTAGGATCGTGGATGTCGGTACATGGAGGCGCACACGGCTTCTCCGTCATGATGTCGCTGCCTTTGATGGATGGGCTTCTGTCTACCCAGGGCGTGATGGTGATGCTGCTGGTTGCCTATGCCGGTGCCATGTGGATGTTCCTCTCGAGTGCGCCCAAGGTTTATACCGTGATGGTGTCAGACTTGCAGATGGCCCGCCGCTTCTATGAAGAGGTCTTGGATCTGGCAATTGCAGACATGCCGCTGCACTATTACTACAACTATGAACAAACGCTGGGCACCGGCGGGTTAGACCCGATGTATTCCGCGCCCTATGCCATGGGCACTCAAACCATGCGATCGCCCCAGAACGAGGGCTTGTGGTATCAGCTCAAGAAAAATACCCAGCTCCACATTATCGTAGGAGCCACCCCGGGTCAAAAAGACCGTCAGCGTCATGTCTGCTTTGACCATGACTGCATGGAGCTTTTGTTGATGCGGGTGCAACTGCGCGGCACTCAGTACAAGATTCGTCGAGAAAAACCGCTGAATTTTTTAGTTAAAGATTGGGATGGACGCGTGATTGAAATGGCAGAGATTGATAATTAACGCCTTCAGCTAACGCTTCACTATAAGAGCGTCAATTTCAATTTAGGGATATAGCTGAGCGAGGATGCTGCACAGTATCCTCGCTTAACTTATTTTTCAAACAACTTGCGGCCAAAACTGATGTTGTTTAGGGGACTCTATGGATCTGGTGACGCTCTTAGGTTTTGCGGCGGGTGCGTTAACGACGCTGGCATTTTTGCCCCAATTGATCAAAACCTGGAAATCTCGCTCGGCACGCGATATGTCTTTAACGTGGCTGACCACCTTTATTGCTGGGGTCGCGCTGTGGTTTTTCTATGGGTTATTGATTGAGTCGTCGCCCGTTGTGGTGGCGAACGGCATTACGCTAGGGCTGACAGTGCCGATTCTCTATTTCAAGCTGAAATATGCTTGATGTGGGCCAAAACAAGTTTTAAATCGGTATCGCCACGCGAGAGTCGCCTAGTCTCTTCGTCAGACACTAATCTCACTTGAGTTTGGGATAAGCTCAAACCCTTAATGTGCCGTGCGCGACGCGTACGGCACATTAAGGGTGTTGGGGCATCGCGCGTCGCGCGATGCCCCAACACCCTTTTCACCCGAACTGACGTTAATCTCTGAAGACGGTGCTCTTTGCGACCCTAACCGCAATGTACTGTGTGTATAAAAACACGCAAGAGCCGAAGACTATAGTGTCTAATCGATCTAACGTCAGTTCGGCAAATTCTTGAACCATGCTGCCTCCAATGAGGTCAGCATAGTGCTGTTTCAGCCTTGCGATGGGGATCTGAAGCAACGCTATCAGAACTCACGGTAATCCAAATTCCGCGTGATTAAACGGATAGCGGCCAGATTCTGCGTAAATCTGTTGAGGGTTCTGGCGAGATCGGGTGCAACGCTGCTGTGCAATCGTAGCAACCCCTAACTTGGAGGCTGTTTCAAGAGAATCGGTTTTCATCCCTCTCCGTATTTATAACGAACTTTGTAGATTTCTCAAGAATCTATTACAAAACAGTCCTGTAACCCAGGCAGCCTTGTGAAGAGTTAACTGAAATTCATGGAGGATTGATGCTCCAATCACGCATTGCGTGCGCGAATTTCACACAGGGTAGTTTTCAACCTTCAGGCATATGGAGGCAGTGCGGTCGCTTCGCAATCGCCTAAACCTCACGCCTGGATGAAGGTCACTATCTCACACACTAATTCAGAGGATGTTATTTGTATGATTGGTGATTTTGCGCCACAGGTTGGTGCTGCTTTGCCGTGGAATGATGCAGGGTTGCCCTTTGGGAGTTTGACCCCAGACCAAAAGCTTTCGAAGCTGGGAGCCGTGTTGAATTCAGAGTTAGAAGAGGCGATCGCCCTTCTGCCCAGTTCCTTACCTGATTCCGCACCCCATCCATTCAGCCGGCTCACCGGGTCAGATATTCGGGCGATCGCCTCGACCCTCAACCAGTATTCACTCGAGCAAGCTGAACAGGAGCCGCGCGTCGGAGACCTTGCCCCTGGCGACGAGCTCAATCAAGCTTCGGGGCGGCAGCTCAAAAAGCTAGCCCTCAGCAAATTCATCCTTGATTTAGCAAACAAGAGCACGTCCTACGATCCGTCAGAGACTGCCGCAGATCCGGGTTCATTCGACAATTTGCTGAACAGCACGCTAGATCCAACGGATATGGGTCAGACCAGCGATTTCCAGAATGGGGAAGAAACCCTCAATAGCAGCAGTGATAGCGACATAGAATCTGCACCGTTGTCTGAGACCTTGATTGAATCGATGGGTGCAGACGTCGCAGATGCGCAAGACGCGGCTGTCCAATCCACATCAGGACTTGATCCCAACCCGCTGCAAGTCTTGATTGATGACGCGACATTACCCCATGATGCAAAGCCGGCAGGGGTGCCCGATTATTATGATTGGGCGCAAGGGCCGGTCACCCACTATGGCAGCACTCCTCCCAGTAATTTTACCGCGATGACTGCCTGGGGGCAGTTGTATGAGGCAGAAGGGGGCAATTCGGCGACTAACACCCGCGTTCAGCTCGATGGAATTCAGACCTACGTGCTGAGTAAAGCTACAGGTCAGTGGACTCTGTTGCAAGATGCTGCCATTGAAGGGGCTGCCTTCCAAACAGACTATGCAAACAACACCAACAAACCTGCTGGTTTGCGAGACGAGGGGAATGGCTCAATTTCGGTGATGGCGGGGGATGGCTATACCTTCCACTTCTGGCCTAAGGCCGTTCGCGCAACTATCAACCCCACCGATATTGCAGGCGTTTTTACTAAGGTCGATGCGCGGTTGATTCTTGACGACCCATCCCAAGCAGATGATCGCCACACCGCAGAATATGTGCTCAACATGGGAGGCGACTATTGGCTCAGCCCTGAAGCCCAGTGGGATAACTTTAAGTCCAGTGGCGGTATAGCCATGGGACGGTTTAAGAAGGTGAGTGCGGACTGGCAATCGTTTACGATGACCACGTTAACAGCAGAACAATTGCAGGATAATCCGCCGCCGTTGGCAAGTGTGCTCTCCCCTGGGGTCTTCGATGATTCATCCACAGAGGTCAGCGCAGATCCGATAGACGAAATCTCTGAGGAATCAGATTCAGGGGCGATCGCTCCCCCCATCCCTAACAACGCCGATTACGATACCAGTGCAGACGATTTCACAGACATTGAGTCTGTATCGTCTCCTACTGCGTCGATTTTTGAACCCGACGAGCCAGCGTTGCCTGCTCTAGCAGACGCCACTGCGCCCAGCGACTGGCTCCAGGCAATTATCGACGACTCTACGCTGCCCCACGAAGCCCGAGCTGCTGGTGTGCCGGACTATTACGACTGGGCCAAAGCACCTCGCATGGGCAGTGGCAACAACCCTCCAGACAATTTCACTGCGATTACAGCTTGGGGACAGCTATACGAAGCAGCAGCAGGAAACCCTGCAACCAATTCGCGAGTGCAGCTCGATGATCTTAAAACCTATGTATTGAGCAAAGCCACCGGCCAATGGACGCTGTTGCAAGATGCCGCAATTGAAGGAGCTGCCTTTCAAGCCGACTATGTGAACAACGGCAACAAACCAGCGGGTGCGCGAGATGAAGGCGAAGGCTCCATTTCTGTCATCGCAGATAATGGCTACAACTTCCACTTTTGGCCCAAAGCAGCGCGTGCCACCATTGACCCCAACGACATTGCTGGGGTGTATACCACCGTACAAGGCCGCTTGGTTGTAGATGATTCTGCTAAACCTGATGACCGCGCTAGTGCCCAATATGTTTTAGGCATGGGTGCCGACTATTGGCTTAGCCCTGAGGCCGGATGGGATAACTTCAATACCAATGTAGATGTTGCCATTGGGCGGTTTAAGTTGGTGACTCCCAAATGGCAGTCTTTCAACATGACAACCCTGTCCGCAGAGCAGTTACTCGACAATCCCCCACCGATGGGTTGATAGAGCGCAGGATTTGCCCTCAAGTCCATGTCGTAGCGTGCGTTTAATCGCGTTGTTTCAGCCCCACAGTGCGGGGCTGAAACAACCTAAAACCGTGCTGCCCGCGTTGCGGGCAGCACGGTTTTAAGAATTTGCCGAAGTCACGTCGGTTTAACTGACGTTAGGCTAAACGTTAGCTAGCGAGATAGCCTTTCACATTCACCTTGCGACGCCGCAGGTGGTCGAGAGCCTGACGCTCGAGCTGGCGCACTCGCTCACGGCTGATATTCATGCGTTGTCCAACTTTTGCTAGAGACAGCTCATTGCCGTCTTCTAGGCCGAAGCGCAGTATTACGACCTCTCGCTGTTGCGGGGTGAGTTCTGCCAGCAGGGTTTGGATATCCTGCCGCATTGACTCACGCACGGTGTAGTTTTCGGGAGATGCAGTTTCGTCTTCGAGCAAGTCTTGCAGTTCGGTATCCTGGTTATCGCCCACTTTTAGGTCGAGGGATACCGGTTGGCGCGCCATCAGCAAGAAGTCTCGAATCTCTGCAGGCTCCAAATCTAGCGACTGGGCGATTTCTGCAGGTGTGGGGCTGCGGCCCAAGGTTTGAGCCAATTCCCGCTGCACTTTCTTGATCTTGTTGAGCTTTTCGGTGATGTGAATAGGTAGGCGAATCGTGCGGGCCTGCTGGGCGATCGCCCGAGTAATGGCTTGACGAATCCACCAGTACGCATAGGTCGAGAATTTGTAGCCGCGGGTCGGATCAAATTTTTCAACCCCGCGCTCTAGGCCTAGTGTTCCTTCTTGAATCAAGTCGAGAAACTCTAGGTTGCGCTTTTGGTACTTTTTGGCGATCGCCACCACCAAGCGCAAATTCGCTTCGATCATCTTTTGCTTTGCCCGCTGACCCTCACGCACCGTCTTTGTGAGGATTGGCTCTGAAAGGTTGGATGCCTCTGCCCACTCTGCTTCAGTAGGGGCTCGATCAAGCGTTTCTGCCAGGCGATCGCGCGTTTCTAATAGTCCCATCAGCTGCTGCACCTGCTTGCCATAGACAATCTCTTGCTCATGGGTCAGCAGGGGAACGCGACCAATTTCATGCAGATAGGTACGCACCATGTCTGCCGTAAATAGGGGCTTGGTTGTCTTAGACGTTGTAGTGTGTGCAGTTGCCATAATTGCCAGAGGCTCCATCGAAAAATAATTGTGATATATAGCGAGGCTAGAAACCTACGCCCTAAAGAACTGAAAACCAAGACTCGAGTGCTAAAACACAATATCTAGAAATAGACTGACTTGGCGTCGATATCGTGAGTCGAGGTCATAGCAAGAACCAGCAAATGTAGCGGCGAATCAAGCTAACACAATAAGGCTGAAGAGAAGTGGGGAGAATGATCCGCTGCGAGATATAGAGTCAAACCCAGACCAGTCAAGTCAATAGAAAACGGACGAGATGCTACAAAGGAATAGAAAAGAGTTGACATGTACCCGCGCAAATGCGAAGTCGTTATGAGTTTGCCGTCTTCCTTATAGTAATACAACATTAATCTCCAGTAAAGAAACTAAACTCATCCAGAAGGGTGATCTTAAGGGATGAATGTGTTAAGCGCTGGTGAACCCAAAGTTTAATCTCCTTATGCGAGTTGTCTTGCTATCGCTCGGCTCCGCAAGTTGGATAGAAGGGCAGCGTTCTGCAAAGCTAGACTCAACCAGCTTTGTAGCCATACAGCCACTCAAAAAACAGCAGCTGCACTATGGCCTTGATCCTGAAGACGCAAATATTCACTGTCAAGATTCCTAGTAGAAAACCCAGAAGGAAACCTAGGTTTAAGTTTCTTAGAGTTAGCTAGGTGTAAAATTTCGCTGTATGACAACCCGCTTGATGTGCGGATTTTGTCAGAAATTTTCTCTTGAATCGGAGCCCTGATGTAACGATGCACAGTGAACATTCATCTTATTATCAGAGCTTCGGATAGAAGGCAGGTTCGGATACTCCCCCGGGATAACCGAACGTGGTGTCGCATTGCTGATTTTCAGCTTTATAAGTAGGTGGGCGTAACGTAACCTGAGTTCGGGATAAGCTCAAACCCTTAATGTGCCGTGCGCGACGCGCACGGCACATTAAGGGTTTTGGGGCATCGCGCGTCGCGCGATGCCCCAAAACCCTCTTAACCCGAACTGACGTTAACGTAATTAAATGCTGTCATTCCGACCAACGGGAGGAATCTTGGACTCCGCCAACAACCGAGATGTCTCCAACCCACCCTGTGGCACCCAGTTAAACGCCCAGATCCCGCCGGGCGGATTGGGCTGCGATCAGCACCTCTGCATCTGAAGAAGACTCCCAGTCGCGATCGCCAATCTCGGCATAAAACGTGCTGTCATAGGGGCGAGTTCTAACCACCACCGGCATGGGGACGGCGTGCCCCAGCACCAGCGCTTGCTGTTTAGAATCGAGCTTTGCCAACACCGAGCGCAGTGCTTGGCCCCCAGAGACGCCTGTAAAGATCGCGTCAATATCTTTTTCATCATTCAACAGGGCGGTAATGCGGGTTCCTACTTGCGACATCACCTCGTTGTCGATTCCCGACGGGCGCTGATCGACGACCAACAGCGTCACAAAATATTTCCGCATTTCGCGAGCAATGGTGCCAAAAATCGTTTGCCGCACCGTCGCCGGATCTAGAAAGCGGTGGGCCTCTTCAATCGTGATGACGAGGGGTTGAGGGCGATCGCTCGGATTTTTGCTTTGCAGAAACCGCTCTGCCTTCGTCACATAGTGAGCGTGAATGCGCCGCGCAATAATATTGGTCGCCAGCATGTAAGACAGCATATTGGACTGAGAGCCAAACTCTACCACCACATGCTTTCCGGCTTGCAGGGCATCGAGCACCTGATTTACATAGTTATGCGGAGAGGCAGCGCGCAAATACTTCAGATCATCCAGTCGAGTCAGCTTACGCTGTAGCGCCATAATCGAAGACTTGCTGCCCATCTTGACTTCGCAAAATTCCTGAATTTCTTCATTGGTCATCGCCATCAAGCGGCTGATCCAGTGTTTGCCGAACTCGTTGCGCAGAATGATGGCGTTTTCGAGACTGGCTTCTGATAGGTTCAGCTCGCCCCGCACCAGCATCAAGTCTTCTACATCAATCTGGTCATAGCTGATGAACAACTCTTGAGCATCGCGCACCCCACGTCGCTGGGTGGAGGCAGGATCAAGCGTAAAAATCTGCACCTGACCCGGGAAAAGCTGGCGCAGTCCTTTAACAGTGCTGAACTGCTTGCCTTCGCAGGTGGCTTCCCAGCCGTATTCTGAATGCATATCAAAGATCAAATTCACGGCGGCACGCTTGCGGATGATGCCCGACAGCAGCAGCCGGGTTAGAAACGACTTGCCTGTGCCCGATTTACCAAAGATGCCGTTGCTGCGTTCTACAAACCGATCCAGATCGATACAAATGGGCACCTCCATATCAATGGGTTGTCCAATGGAAAAGTTACGGCGGTGGGGATCATCTTCCCAGCCGAAGACGGCTCTGAAGTCACGCTCGGTGGCGTCATAGGCCTGGCTGAAATGGCTGGGGATTGTTTTGACGGGCAGCAGATCCACTGCGTTGGTGTTGGCCCGAGGGCCAGAAGGCGAGGGAGATGCTGCATCAGGATCTGTGGCATCCACCGGCGTAAACATCAGCATTGGGGTGAGATCGATGGTGCCATAGGTGCCACTGCCTGCCAGCACATCTTGCAGAAAACTATTGCTGGGATCAGGTGGATTTGCCAAAATTCGGGGACTGGCGGTGCCCAGGGTCACATCTGTCAGCATGCAAAAGAAGCGCGATCGCCGTCCTTGCACGACCAAAAACTTGCCCACACGCATGTCTTCGACGGACACATCGGGATGTAGACGCACCGCCAAGCCCTGACTGAGGGAGCCTTCGATAACAGAGCCCAAGGGCACAGAACTGAGAGACCGATCGGGATGCATAGGCCAAGAATGGACGCAGTGAATAACGGCAACGCTAGGGCGATCGCACCACCCATGATGCCGGTCCTCTAAACAGCGGCGTTGAGGAATGAGTTGAAACACACCCTACAAGGATGGTTCAAGCCATTGCTTTAGCCCCAATTGAGAACATGGCATGAGAGGCGAGACATTGAGTCAGGGATGATTCTCTTCAAACCAGCAAAGCCGAATGTCCATCTATTTACCATCTACTTATAGGGCTTTACGTAGATAGCGCATTGAATCGCTGGTTTTGAATGGTTTGGGTTGTGGAACTCTGGCGTTGCTAGAGCCTCACCACCCGGATTGGACTAACCAATCTGATCGCCGTCCTATCTCCCAGCCCTGCACCCATAATACATTCGTTCGAGAATACAAGCGTTCCTATCCGGTGAATCTCTACAGGCTGAGCGGAAGGGGGGAAAATCTTGCAAGCTGCATCGTTCTCTCAACCTGGACACATTGTCTCCTAGTACTTAGCGGCATAAATGACCAAAGTATTTATGAGACCAAGGGCTTACCCGTGTAGGTCCACTTGAACGGCTTAGCCATGGTGCGATTGAAATAATCGACAAATGCTAAAACCTTCGCTTTGAGTTGGGCCGTACTGGTAAAACTTGAGCGTCTGAGCAACTTGCGAACTAGGATGCTGAACCAGATCTCAATGGGATTGAGCCACGAGCAATGCTTGGGGGTAACGTGAACGACCCAACGGTGGTTGGAGTCGCTCAAAACCGCCGCTCGAGTCGCCATGGACTGGAGAATACCGGACTTCCCTTTTTGGCCTAACGCCATGGGGGTCTCCTCCAGTTCTGCGACGAGTCGCAGGAGGGATTGCGATTGGTGAGTATTGAGACAATCCATGACGAGATGAATCTTGGGGGGCCTCCGGCAATTGAGCCAGTAAGGCTCGCAGATGGACATCGAGTCCTGCTCGGTGCGGGTGTCTCCCACGGTGGCCTGGTTCACCTGTCCGGTGGCGACGTTGAATGATGCAATTAGGGATTGGGTGCCATGGCGAATATATTCAAACTCGACGAGGGTGCAGCGCCCAAGCTTCATGGCAATGTCGGGCATCGTCCGTTCTAGGGCTTGAATCCCTGTCATCTCGTCCACACTGAATGTCAATTCGCCGTGTTCGGCGCGAGTCAGGGCTTGCTCGTAGAGGTGGCAGATGTCTTTGACTTTGTCTGAAGATTTAGGGTCGGGGGGGGAGGGAGCCAGTAGCGGCTCTGGTGCGGTTTAAGATCAGCCTCGGCTAAGAGTCGGCCCACATGGCGCGGACTGATGCGCTTGACAATGCCCTGCTTCATCAGTTCATCCGCCAGCCCTTGAGGAGTTCAATGACGGATGGGGCGGACATACTGCTCCGGCGGGGAACAGTCGAGGGCATAGCGTTGCGTGATTTGCTCGAGGGTAAAGGTGGCGGGTGCCCCCGCTCGCGGGGCATCCTGTAGTCGGTCTTCGACAGCACCGTTGCGCTGACTCAGCTCCAGCCAACGACCCCGCCAACGTCGGCTCATCTCTTTGCTCATCTCCAAGTCTCGGGCAATTTCGCCATGCCCTTTATCCTGGCTGGCTTACAGAATAATCTTGGCGCGCAAGGCGATCTGTTGGAAGGTACTCCGCCGTCGAACCAAGTGTTCTAATTCAGTCCGCTCTGGTTCGCTCAAGGTGATGGGGGTGGCTGCCAGTCTGGTCATGACAGAGAGTCCTCGTTGCCCTACCCCTAAATGGTAGGGCTATTTCAGCTAGCCCGTACTAGCTTTGCCGCATTACCCAGCAGATCTACGAGATAATATCCAGTTCTTGAGGAATTAAACAGGATATTTGCTGGATAAGTCTGAGACTTTGGGGTGTTATCCGGCAGATCTGAGGGTTAATGCTGGAGAATGGGGTGCTTATCCGTTGAATGTGCTGGATAATACCTTCGCTTCCGGGGTTATCCAGCATCGACTGGTGCCACCTGTATGGGTCAGTGGCGCAATGTCACAAAATGTAGAGAGAAACACTTGTTTTCTCTGGCTAGTTGGTTTATTCTTTGCGATACCGGAATCAGGTTCCGGTGACATCTAAATGCGCGCTTGGGGTTTTGGGCGCTGATTAGGAGTGTATCCAGCACTCACTAACCAGCTGACCTGACTCCTGGACTAGGCAGGAGCCAGGCTTTGATGATTATCAAGCGCCTCGCTAATGCTGACAAGTGGTTGGGTCAACCACGCCCTAGGCGCGTTTCTTCGATACATCTCATTAGCGAGGCAAATACTCATGACATCTGACTTCAATCCTCTGCTGCCCACGCAGCAGGGCGATAGCTGTTTGCAGATTTGGATTGTGGGATCGCGGGATCAAGGGATCCACGCGATGAATGAACTCTACGTCAAGAAAGTGGCGACGGATCGAGCGCAGTTTACGCCGATTATTCCTGCGCTGTTTTCTGAGGGCAAGTTTATGTCGGTGCTGACCCGGTAGCGGCAGGGCAGACGGGTTGCGGTGAGTCCTCTGATCGCAACCCGTCTAATACCCGTCTACTACTCAATGTAGTGCGAGGGGTCGGGGCGATCGCCGTAGGGAAGCGTCCCCTGCCGCTGTCGTCTCTAGGGCAGACTCTTGCGCTATCATCCTGAGTAAGCTTGCTGCTCCCCCCTTAACCCCCACTCTGCAATGCGATCGCGCTCCAACGCCGTCCTTATTCTCTTTGCCCATCCCGCCTTCGAAAAATCGCGCATTAACCGCGCTCTCATTCATGCCGTGCAGGGGCTAGAGCAAGTCACCCTGCATGACCTCTACGAAGTCTATCCCCACTTCCACATTGATGTGCAGCGCGAGCAAGAGTTGCTGCGATCGCATGACATCATCATCTTTCACCATCCCTTTTATTGGTATAGCAGCCCCGCCCTGCTCAAAGAATGGCAAGACCTCGTGCTTGAGCACGGCTTTGCCTATGGCCATGAGGGCGTGGCGCTACAGGGCAAAACCCTGCTATCGGCCATCACCACCGGAGGCGGTGCCGACGCCTATTGCCGCAGTGGCTACAACCACTACACCATCCGCGAGCTGCTCACCCCGTTTGAGCGCACTGCTACCCTGTGCGGCATGGCCTACCTGCCCCCCTTCGTCGTTCACGGCACGCACCAGCTTCAGCACCAAGCCGAGATTGAACCCCATGCCGTTGCCTATCGCCAGGTGGTGGAAGCGTTGCGCGATGGGCGGCTCAACTCAGATGGGCTAGACGCTGCGCGCCACCTCAACCAGCAGCTCGACCACGCCATCCTCGCAGACGCACCCGCGCCCGCCCTAGCCCCGGTTTCTCACCGTTCCCCAGAGCCCCCCCGCCATGCCGGATAACACCTTTTTTTATCAGGCGTTTGTCTATTTAATGGCGGCTGTGCTGGCGGTGCCAGTGGCGAAGCGGCTGGGGCTGGGGTCTGTGCTGGGTTACTTGATAGCCGGGGTGGTGATTGGCCCCTTTGGCCTAGGGTTTGTGGGGCAAGACGGGCAGGATGTGATGAACTTCGCCGGGTTTGGCGTAGTGATGATGCTGTTTTTAGTTGGGTTGCAGCTTCAGCCGGAGCTGCTGTGGCGAATGCGGCTGCCGATTGTGGGGCTGGGTGGACTGCAAATGGTGGGCACTACGGCACTGTTTACCGGCTTGGGGATGGCGCTGGGGCTGACTTGGCAAACGTCGCTGGCGATCGCCCTAATTTTGCCCCTCTCCTCCACGGCCATCGGCGTGCAAACCCTAACCGAGCGCGGCCTGATGAAAACGCCCGGAGGCGAGGCGGCGTTTTCGGTCTTGTTGTTTCAGGCGATCGCCGTCATCCCCATCTTGGCGCTGCTGCCCCTATTGGGAACCGAGGGCGCTGCGGCAGAACCCGCCGCCAATGCCCTAGCCGGTTGGCAGCAAACCCTGCTGGTGATGGGCACCGTGGCTGGCATCGTGGTCGGCGGACGCTTCTTAATGCGCCCCGTCTTTCGCTTCATTGTGGCCACGCGACTGCGAGAGAGCTTTACGGCAACAGCGCTGCTGCTGGTGGTCGGCATTACCCTGGCGATGGAACTGGTGGGCCTGTCTCCGGCGTTGGGCACCTTTTTGGGTGGGGTGGTGCTGGCAGAAAGCGAGTATCGCCACGAGCTGATGAGCACCATCGAGCCGTTTCAGAGCCTGCTGCTGGGGCTGTTTTTTCTGGCTGTGGGGGCCAGCATCGACTTTGACCTAATTTTGGCGCAGCCGTGGCTAATTGCGGGGCTGGTGTTGGGGGTGGCGCTGCTCAAATGCGGCGTCATGCTGGGGTTGGGCGCGCTGTTTCGGCTTGGGCTGAGTCAGAGTTTGCTGTTTGCCGTGGCGCTGGTGCAGGGCGACGAATTTTCCTTTGTGCTGTTTTCCTTTGCGGCGCAGAGCCGAGTGCTGACAGAAGATGTGGCGGGGCTGCTGATTGCGGTGGTGGCGCTGTCGATGTTGCTCTCGCCCCTGTTGATGATTGCCTATGAGCGCGGGATTCAGCCCCGATTCGCCCCGGTAGCCGTTCCGCGCGACCCCGATTCCATCACGGCTCAAGATGATGCGGTGATCATCGTGGGCTTTGGTCGGTTTGGGCAAATTGTCGGACGGCTGTTGATTGCCAACGGCTACCGCATTACCGTGTTGGAGCACAGCCCCGAGCAAATCGATCTGCTGCGTCGGTTTGGCTGGACGGTGTTCTATGGCGATGCCTCGCGGCTAGATCTGCTGCATGCGGCGGGGGCCGAGCAGGCGCGGTTGCTGGTGCTCGCCATTGACGATCGCGACAAGATGGCTCAGGTGATTCACCTGGCGCACAAGCACTTTCCGCAGCTCAAGATTTTGGCGCGGGCGGGCGATCGCCGCCATGCCTATGAGCTGATTCGCCTGGGGGTTGATGCCATTCAGCGCGAAACCTTTAGCTCTGCGCTAGAGATGGGCATCGATGCGCTCAAGCTGCTGGGCATGCGCTCTTATCGGGCTGTGCGGGCGGCGCGACTGTTTCAGCACCACGATGAGCAAGCGCTCTACGATCAAGCGGTGATGCAGGGGGATGAAACGGCACTGCTGGCCCGATCGCGCCAACTTTCCCAAGATCTAGAACGCCTGCTTCAGTCTGATCAGCAGGATTTGGGTCATGAGGGCGATCGCGCCTGGGATGTCTCCTCCCTCCACCCCTCCCAAAAACCCACCTCGCAATGAACACGATATGCTGAAACCGTTGCCTTGTTTCTGTTGTCCTTGTTGTTTTTGTAGACGTGCGATCGCCCATGACCCTCGACCTCATCTTTGATCTGGCTAACGTATTCGTGCTGCCCTTCTGGGTGCTGATGATTTTGCTGCCCAAGTGGGGTGTCACCCGCCGCGTGATGGCATCGCATCTGCCGTTTGTGGCGCTGGCGGCGGCTTATATCTATGGCTTCGTCAACAGCATCGACCCCGACACCGCCGAAGCCTTTACTCAAACCGACCTAACCACCATTACCCAGTTGTTTTCGACCCCTGCTGTCGCCGCCACGGGGTGGATTCACTTTTTGGTGATGGATCTGTTTGTGGGCCGCTGGATTTATTTAGAAGGGGAGCGCACGGGCACCTGGACGGTGCATTCGCTGGTGCTGTGCCTGTTTGCAGGGCCGATGGGACTGCTGTCGCACATTGTCACCCAGTGGGTCAGTCAGCGGGGTAAGGCAACAGATGCCACTGTATCAAGTGCTGACCCAGCTACGCAGGCTGATTAGCCGCCGAGCAAGCGTTCAAGCGTTGCGGGCGCGTTGTTTAGCGTAGGGATGACTTGCCCCCCCCAACCCCCAATTCTGGAGGAGCAAGAGTTTTCCAAGTCCCCCAATATTGGGGGATTTAGGGGGCCATGCAAAGATATTGTTTTTGAAAGTCCATTCCCTCAATTCAGCGAGGCCAAACACCGCTTGTCCTAACCGAATGGCGCAATGCCAATGGGTGAACAGTTGCTATCGATAATGCGATCGCTCGTTGCTGAGCAGAAATTCTCATCAGTTGCAGGCTTTGTAGTATGCGTGCTACAACGTTGATACCCCCCTTAACGATTGGTGCCTGTCATGAGTGCTGAACTAACTCGAAGAAGTTATAACTGTTTGGAATATCGACAAGTGTGTCACCTTCAGAGGATCTATTTCGACGCCATTGATAGTCCAATTCCACACTTTAACCCAGGGCATGAGTGTGAGCAGGTTGATGACTTTGAATTTGATTATGAAACTCACCCTGCTGAGCTTTATTACGTGAAGAGCCCAGTGGAACTCCATGGTTTAGAGCCTTGCGAGTTTCATAAAATCTACACAGCTAGTCAACTCATTGCTGAGTATTGTCCTAAGAACCACCAAATTATGTGGGCGTTTGCCAGTGCTTTAGCAAAGATTCATCAATTTGATAAGGCGATCGCCCTCTACGACTCCGCATTAGCCTTGCAGCCTGATTACGATAAAATTTGCTTGAGTAAGGCGCTCATGCTATCTAACTGGGCCTACACTCTGTTGGAACAGCGGCGCGATCATGAGGCCCAAGCTAAGTTCACTGAAGCACTAGAACTCCTGCGAGTAATTCATAGCCATGAGGATGAAGTGCTAGGGATGAAAGGGTCGGATGACATCATTGCAACGGTACTGGTGCTCCAACAATATGGATTGCAGATCAACTGCCATAACTTTGCATTTGAAACGTTAGTGAATTTTGTGAAGTGGGATCGACGCTCACAAACCTGTGACCCAAAGTATAGAGGCTGGGCCATGCATAACAAAGGCCGCGCCCTCATTCCCCTAGAGCGCTATGAAGAGGCGATCGCTTGCTATCAAGAAGCATTGGCGCAAGAGCAGGATTCTTGTGAGTTGCGGTGGGATATGGCGATCGCCTACATGCTGCTACATGACTATCAGCAAGCAGCCGCTTGTTTGGAATCTGCCACTCGGATAAAATCCGATGACGCAAAAGCTTGGGTTGGCTTAGGGTTTGCTTATCACTGCTGTGAGCAATCTGAACTCGCAGATATCTGCCGTCGAACCAGTGTTCAACTGGAACCCCAAATTGCGACTGAGATCTCCAACTTAGCCTATTGCAGCCAGGTTTCTGCTCCAGAGCGTGCGTTTTTGTACTTATGTTATCTGTGCTGGCTCATTCCATCTTCAGATAGCATTGATCTATGGGATCAATACTGGGTACACACTTGCTGGTATGTCCGCGAAGACAGAAAGGTCGCTCATCAAACCGAAAACTGCTACGTGAGATCAAGCTGCTAGACCATCCAAAGGTGGGCGCGCTTAGAGTGCTCCACTATAAGTAAGCGTAAAGTAAGCGTAAGCGTCCAGCGTAAAAGTCCATCGTCTCTGATAGGCTGAAAGCAACATACTGCTGTTCATTGATGTTGAGTGCATCCCAGTTTTGCAAGTTTGCCCTCATCCCCCAACCCCTTCTCCCATTTTGGGAGAAGGGGAGCCGGATTCAAAGCCCCTCTCCTTCCATGGGAGAGGGATTATAGGGTGAGGGTTACAAAAGTGGGATGCACCCACTAATGTTTGTCCGCTGATCCTGCTAATGAACTGTTAACGAACCGTATAACCCGCATGGATACCAAAGCATTTAAGCGATCGCTCAACCATTCTGACCACTACCACCGCAAGGGGTTTGGTCACGAGGTCGAAGTCTCGGGCCTAATGCAGACGGAATACCAGAGTGGCTTGATTCAGCAACTGCGGGATAACGGCTATCGGCTCACGCGCGGGGACGTGACGATTCGCCTCGCTGAAGCGTTTGGCTTTTGTTGGGGGGTGGAGCGTGCGGTGGCAATGGCTTACGAAACCCGGCAGCAGTTTCCCACTGAGCGGATTTGGATCACCAATGAAATCATCCACAACCCGTCGGTCAACCAGCGATTGAAGGACATGAACGTGTTCTTTATTGAACTGGTCGCCGGTGTCAAAGATTTTTCGGGCGTGGCCTCGGGCGATGTGGTGATTTTGCCAGCCTTTGGGGCGAGTGTGCAGGAGATGCAGCTGTTGAGCGATCGCGGCTGCATCATCGTGGATACCACCTGTCCCTGGGTGTCTAAGGTGTGGAATACGGTAGAAAAGCACAAGCGCGTTGCCTCCACCTCCATCATCCACGGCAAGTATAACCATGAAGAAACCGTGGCCACCAGCTCCTTTGCGGGCACCTATCTGGTGGTGCTTAATCTAAAGCAGGCGGAGTACGTGGCCCACTACATTCTCTCGGGCGGCGACCGGGAAGAGTTCCTAGCGATGTTCCAGAATGCCTGTTCAGAGGGCTTTGACCCCGACCGCGATCTGGAGCGCGTGGGTGTAGCCAATCAAACCACCATGCTCAAGAGCGAAACGGAGCAGATCGGCAAGCTATTTGAGCGCACCATGCTGAAGAAGTATGGCCCCACGGCGCTGAATGAGCACTTTCTGGCGTTCAACACCATCTGCGACGCCACCCAAGAGCGGCAAGATGCGATGTTTCAACTGGTGGAAGAAGATCTGGATTTGATGGTGGTGATTGGGGGCTACAACTCTTCTAACACCACCCACCTGCAAGAGATTGCGGTAGAGCGCGGGATTCCCTCGGTGCATATCGACAGTGGCGATCGCATCGGGCCAGGCAACCAGGTCGAACACAAACCCCTGGGGGGTGACCTAGAGCGTCAAACCCCCTGGCTACCCGACGGGGCGATTACCGTGGGCATTACCTCGGGGGCCTCAACGCCCGACAAGATTGTGGAACAGGTGATCGAGAAGATTTTGGCCATCAAAGGCGCGCTCACACCCGTCAGCCCGACGCCCTAAGATAACCGACATCAGGACTTGCCCCGCAACCCAACTCACCCCCGTGAACCCCGTGACCCCAGCGGTTGATCGAGATCAGCGGTATCAGGCTTTGACGGCCAAGCTAGACGCTCTGCGGCTGCAGCTGCGACCGGGGCAGTTGCCCTTGGCGGATTGGGCGGGGGGGCCGTTGGCGGTGTCGGCCGTGCCGGGTGCGGGCAAGTCTACTGGCATGGCGATCGCCACAGCAATTTTGCTAGGCAAGCGCTACTTACATGCGCTCGCAGGGCAGGCCGTTGCCGATGACCAAATTGTGCTGGTCACCTTTACTCGATCCGCTGCTGCAAACCTACGGCTCAAGATTCGCCAGCGGCTGGATGACTTGAGTCTGCCCCGCACGGGGTTTGCGGTTTACACCCTGCACGGTCTGGCGCTGAGCATTGCCAACCGCCACCCCGATCTGTCGAGGCTGAGCAGCGAGCGGGTGACGCTCGTGGCCCCCAACCAAAGCCATCGCCTGATTCGCACTAGTGTAGAACAGTGGATTGCGGGCAATCCCCGCTTGTATCAGCAGTTGCTCGAAGGGCAGCAGTTTGACGGGGAAGAAACGGAGCGGCTGCGGCGACAGTCGGTGCTGCGAACCGAGGTGCTGCCGGGGCTGGCGCACACGGTCATCCACGAGGCCAAAAGCTCTGGCCTATTGCCCAATGCGCTGGCGCAATTGGCTGAGGATTGGGAACCCACTGCCCTTGCCGATGACCAGCCCGCCGAGGGCTATACCCTGTTGGCGATCGCCGCAGGTCTTTATCAGCACTACCAGGCGCTGCTGGCAAAGCGGGGCTTTATCGACTATGACGACATGATTTTGGCGGCGTTGCGCGTGTTGCAGCATGACAGCGCGCGCGAATCGTGGCAGCGGCAGGTGTATGCCGTGTTTGAAGACGAGGCGCAAGATTCGTCACCGTTGCAAACGCAACTGCTCGAAATTTTGGCCAGCCACCCCGAGCGATCGCACCCGAACTTAGTGCGTGTGGGCGATCCCAACCAGGCCATCAACTCCACCTTTACCCCGGCAGACCCGATCTTTTTTCGAGAGTTTTGCGAACGCTGCGCGGCTCAAGGGCGGCTTGCAGAGATGGATCAGGCGGGGCGAAGCAGTCCCATTATTCTAGAGGCGGCCAATTACCTTGTTACGTGGGTGAACCAGCGCTACGGCAAGCCGCCGGGTGGGGTTGGCTCATCCACTCAGCCCTCGTCTCGGCCCGCTCAGCCCGCGGGCGGGTGGCAGGGCACCGCGCTTCCGTTTCGCCCGCAAGATATTCACCCGGTTGCCCCCGGCGACCCGCAGACGGATGCCAATCCCTCCCCGCTCGGCACTGGCTTGGAGCTGCGGATTCCTCAAGATATTTACCACTCCGTTGAGCTGATGGCGACGCGGCTGGCTGACTTGTTTCAGGCCAATCCTCATACGCGGGCGGCGGTGCTGGTGCGCGAAAACAAGCAGGGCAAGTTTGTGGCCGATGTGCTGCGCAACCCCCAATCCTATAAGTTGGGAATTGAGCTAGAAGCGCTGGGGGTGGAAATTTATGATGTGAGTGAGCGCGATCGCCACTCTCATATTCCTGAAGAGATCTTGGCACTGCTGCAATTTTGCGATCGCCCCCACGCTCCCGACTACCTCAAAGCAGCGCTTCAGGTGCTGACCACGCGCCGCCTCATCCCTAGCCAAGACTTGAATGCCCTTAGCACCCAGCCTGAGCAATTTCTTTACCCAGGGCCGCTAGAGCCTGTTCAAACAGACCCCGTGCAGTATGCCCGCCGCTACTGCACCAGCGTGCTGCGGGCACGGGTCGAGCTGCCCACCTACCAACTGATTCCGTTTTTGGCGCTAACGCTCAAATATGCCCAAACCGAACTTGCCACCGCCGACAAACTCTCGGCCCGCATTGCCCAGCGCACGGCCTTTAACCCATCCCTCGGCGCAATATTGGATGAATTGCAGGAGATTGTGCGGGGAGAGCAGTTTTCGCCTGTGGAAACAGAATCTCTGGATGAGCGTTATACCAAGCCGGGGCAGCTCACCATCATCACCATGCACAAGGCAAAGGGATTGGATTGGGATGCCGTCTTCATTCCTTTTTTGCAAGAGCAGATGATTCCCGGCAGCATTCGGCTGTTGCCCCAGGCGCGATTTTTGGGCGAGTTCAACCCGTCGGAGGTGGCGCGGGCGCAGATTCGGGCGATCGTGCATCAGCAGCCGCTGCTGCCCAGCATTATGGATGCGTGGCACCAGGCCGATGCCCTCAAAACCTCCGAGGAGTTTCGCTTGCTGTATGTGGCTATGACGCGAGCGCGCCAGCTACTATGGATGGCGGCAGAGCGACAAGCCCCCTTTAGTTGGAACAAGCTCGACTCGCTAGAAGACCGCGCCCCTAGCCCTGCCCTGCGCGCCCTGCTAGAGCGCTTCCCTCGGAAGCCCTGAAGTGTCTGATGTACTGGAAGTATCTGAATTGCCTGAATTGCCTGAATTGTTTGCGTCCACGTCATCCCAGGCCCCTGCGTTGGCAATGCCGTAGTCTTGCCGCAGGGTTGAAACGGGGCTGTCCATCAGCGGCTCTGGATCGATGTAGGCATCAATTTTGCGCCGCACGGTGCGCCCCTGCCGAATCCCTCGTCCATACAGGCGGCAGATGCGCAGCGGCGAGAGGTAGCGAGCGCCATAGGTTTTACCCGTGAGCGATCGCCCCAACAGCTCCAGAAACACGCCCACACTTTGCAAATAGAAGTACCAGGGTCGTTTCCAGGTGATGGCGGTGAGCAAAAAGCCAATCAGCTGCAGTTCTTGATCTAACTCGGTGCTGTAACCCGTGATCACATGCATGATGTCGTGCTTTTGCAGATCCCGCCAGGGCACCCGAATTCGGCCGACCCATAGATCTTGATTGCGGGTGAAGGTGGGGTTGGCGGCGTAGTAGCGCTCGAGGGCTTGGCGGAGGGTGAGGGGCATGGGGTGAAGAGGTGAGGGGTGATGGGGTGAGGAGTTTTATTACTGTACCCAGTGGGGGAGGGGCGATCGCCCGGATGGGTGATAGCGATCGCAACTGGCACAATTGGCACAATTTTTGGTGCGATGGTTTTTTGGGGCTGATGGTGGGATGAATCGGCTGTAAGAGAGGGGTTTGGGTGAGAGTGTGACAGGCTGTGACAGTGGTGGGGGCGATCGCCCTGTCGCCTGAATGCGCAGCCTGTGTAGAAACTGATCCACCCAGCTTTGGAATTTGCCTAAGTGGGAACCATCGTAGGGATACGTCACGAGTCTCAGAGGTATCCCTCATGCAGTCCGCCTACATCACGCAGTTGGGCAAGTTCTTGCCCGGCGACCCCATTCCCAATGACGAGCTAGAACAGTATTTAGGGCAGGTCAACGGCAAGCCGTCGCGGGTGAAGCGCCGCATTCTGGCGAGCAATGGCATTGTGCAGCGCCACTACGCGATTGATCCGCAGACCCATGCCCCGACATATTCCAACAGTCAGATGGCGGCTGCAGCGGTGCGCGATCTGCTGCACCACAGTGGGCTAAATCCTCGCGATGTGGATTTGCTGGCCTGTGCCACGACGTGGGCCGATTTGCTGGTGCCGGGGTTTGGCAGCATGGTACATGGGGAACTGCCAGAAACAGCGCCCCTAGAGGCGACCTCGCACATGGGGGTCTGCTGTGCTGGGGTGGCGGCGCTCAACTATGCGGCGGCGCAGGTGCGGGTGGGGCAACGGCAGCGGGCGATCGCCGTTGCGTCTGAACTCCCCTCGCGACTGTTTCGTCATACCAAGTTTGAGGCCGAAGCCAGCGTGCAGGCGGGGCAAACGCTGCCGTTTGATACAGAGTTTCTGCGCTGGATGCTATCGGATGGAGCGGGCGCGATGCTGGTGGAACCTCGCCCCAGTGCCCAGGGACTTAGCCTTCGCATTGATTGGATTGAGCTGATTTCTCACGCGAATGCCTACCCCGTGTGCATGTATGCGGGGGTGGATAATCCCCAACAGTTGCAAAGCTGGGTGGATGCCCCCTCCTATGGTGAGGCGGCGGCAGCCGGACAGATCAACCTGCGGCAAAACATTCGCCTACTGGATAACGTGATTAAGCTGGGCGTTGAGGGTTGGCTGCGGCTGATTGAGGCGGGGCGCATTCACCCCAGTGAGATTGATTGGCTGCTGTGTCACTATTCCTCGCACTTCTTTCGCGGGCAAATTGTGAATTTGTTGCAGCAGGCCGACTGCATGGTGCCCGAAGACAAATGGTTCACTAACCTCTATACGCGGGGCAACACGGGTTGCGCCTCGATTTACCTCATGCTGGAGGAGCTATTGGCCTCTGGCAAGCTGCAACCGGGGCAGACGGTGTTCTGCTTTGTGCCCGAGAGCGGACGCTTCACAACGGCCTACCTAAAGCTGACGGTGGTAGAAGGCACTGGACAGGTGTTTCTCAATTCAGGTGTTTCGAGCGATGGGGCGATCGCCCCGTCTATTACCGCTTCTACCCAGGCCACCGCCAGTCGTCAGTCCTTTGTGGATTTATCCGCAGATGAATCGGTAGATAGTTTAGTGGATGTTTCTGTGAAATCTACTGCGAATCAATCTAAGGATGAATCTACGAATAAATCTACGGATGAATCTATGAACAATTCTACGGGAGATTCTGTGAATCCCGTTTCGTCAGCGTTGCTGCGACAGTTGGCGCTCGTGTGGTTAGAGTTTGAGCGATCGCTCCACTCCGTGCCCATTATTCGACGGCTAAACCGAGGCGAGTTTACGCTAGACGATTACCAAGCGCTGTTGTGCAACCTGCGGCCTCAGGTGGTGGAGGGTGCCCGGTGGATTGCGCGGGCCGCATCGAATATGACCGATTTTCGGGTGCGATCGCTCCTCATTGGGCATGCTCAAGACGAGCACCGCGATTTTCAAATGCTAGAGCGCAACTATGTGGCGGTCGGGGGCGACCTGGCGGTGATTCAAGCCGCAGAGAAAAACCTCGGCTCTGAAGCGCTGTCGGCCTTTATCTTTCACCGCGCCTCGCAAGACAATCCGGTCGACCTGGTGGGCAGCATGTTTATTATTGAAGGCTTGGGCAATCGGCTGGCGGCGCAGTGGGCCGGGCAGATTCAGCAAACGCTGGGGCTCTCGAAAGAGCAGGTGTCCTTCATGGCTTACCACGGCGAGCACGACCACGCCCATATCGACAAGCTCGATCAACTGTTTAATGCTGAGTGGATGACCGAGGCGATCGCCCAGCGCATTGTCAAAACCGCACAAGTGACTGCTCGCCTCTATCGCCTGCAACTGGAGGAAATCTGCTAATGACTTGGAGCTATGAACCGCGCGATCGCCAAAATCCCAATACCTGGGACACCCTCTACGCCGACCAGTGCATACCAGTAGACCCGGTTGCCAAAGCCTACATGCTGCGAGATTTGCAGAACTGGTCGCGCAACTACCTACTGATTCCCATTCGCATCTTCGCCAATGTGATGCTGGCGCTGATTATGACCACCAAGCGCCTGCTGCCGTTTCAGTTCAGCGCCTACGGCTTTATGCATCGCATGGCGGCGGTGTTTCTCGCCACCTTTGTCACCCCCGAGGCCAACTACCTGATTGTGCGCCACCTCTGCCTCGGGTCTAACATTGTGAACTTCTTGATTGACAATGGTCCTGACTCCACTATTGCTAAATCGACCCTCTATCCCAAAACCGTGGCGGATTTAGCCGAGAATGCGTTCTTAGAACATGACTTGATCCTGTATAACTTTGTGTTGGATTATCACGAAGCAAAGGAGCGGAATCCCAATTGGCTACAGAAAATACACCAACGAGGATTCAATTTTGACAGCATTCAACCTGTTGAGTTACAGATCGATGTATCTAAACGAAGATGGTTTCAGGTATTAGATCTGGAATGTGCGGTGGAATTGTTTAAGATCATCTATTCCCTTTGCCTCACCAGCGATGAATTTGAGCGGGCGGTGATTTCGCTCCAGTTCGACGAAAACTTTGCACTCTACTTCACTCATCTCACAGGCGATGCTTCCTGGAACCATGTGGTGACGAATCGCCACATCCTCGCACCCAACAGCGCCTTTGCCGCCGCCCGCAACCTGCTGCTGCATGGCCTCATCTCAGAATATCTGCACCGCAAGATAGAACTGCAAAAAGAGGTGGCTCAATCCAACTCTCTACAACCAGATCACCCTAAACTCCACAGTTCCCCAACTTCACCCATTGGTCACTCTGCAAACATCTAAAGAAGGCCCATCAGCAAGTAAATAGACCTGTTGGGGAATAAGGAGATATCTGAGAAGATAAGGACGATGTGTATTAGAGCTGTTGGGGAATAACTGAAAGAACTACCCTCGCTGGCAGTGGTTCTGTTTTGGTGCTGGTCTCAAGCGGCCATCAGGTAGAAGTTCCATAATCCAGCGGCGGTGAGCATCAGGTGGTCA
>JAHHHI010000061.1 GCA_019359435.1 Kaiparowitsia implicata GSE-PSE-MK54-09C | reverse complement strand
GGTCTGTGATCTGATGATCGCGGCCGTCGAGCGCCGCTTCCAAGCCCTCAAGGTCCCACACCGGCTGGAATGGCTCTCCGACAATGGCAGCGCCTATATCGCCCGGCAGACCGCACAGGTGGCAGCGACCGCCGACTGTCCGGTGAAACGGGGTCCACTCCACATGGTCAGGTCGGCAAGATTTCAAATTGTCGCGGCCCCAGGTCCCTCGGCTTGGTATCAATGGGTTATAGCGCGCCGAGCGGCGTTCAATCGGCAGACGCAGCGGGATGCCTGCGTAGAAGCGGATATCGGGATGGCCGGTGACCAGTGGATTGGCTGGGAATCGGGGATCGAGCCTTGCGTCCCTGACCACCATCATACCTTCGCCGTTCATTGTATGTGCGCAGAAGGATCGCGGGGTGTTTCGTCGATGCCAAGAACCAGCGCGGACTTGAACCATTGCCGGTTCCGATCAACCAGCGTGACGGCCGCAACAGGAACGTTTAGAAGCACCGAGAGCAGGCGCGTGATGCGATCAAATGCTTCGTCCCTTGGGGTGTCGAGGGATTGTACTGCTGGAGTTTTCTCAGCCGAAGCTCTTCGTCTTCCCCACTCATCACTCTCACCCCTGAGCCGTACGTGTTCAGCGCTGGCATACTTCGGCCATGACGGGATCATTATCCGGCGTGAGTAGATTTTCGGCTATGATTTGATTGGCTGTGCGTACACGTACCGGCTGGACTACTATTTGGTCCTTCAAGTTTACCGGTTCACCGCGAGGGGCGTGCAATATTGTGCGGACCTGCTGAGTCACCGGCGTGCCGACGGAAGCTCCGGAGATGCACGACCTCCATTTGTCCTAGGATTGCCTAATGGCGAGCAATCCGTGTCTCGGCCTGGAGCAGTTCAAACGAGAGCGCGAATTAGGCACTGCGCGGTATGAGACTGTTCATCGCTTGCCGCTAGTCTGTGGAGTAAACGGGGGACCAGATGACCACGACCAGGGGACGAATAAAGTCACTCTCAAGCCAGATTACATGGCTGTCTGTCGCTTTTGCCGTGGGATTGTTGTGCTGCGTCGTTGCGTTCGCCTGGTGGGGCGTGATGCGCATCGATGACCGGTCGCTGGCGCGGCAAATCCGGTCAGTGGAGATAGGTCTGGCCGAAGCCATTGCCGAAATTCCTGTGGAACAAGACAGCTCCGCTATTTGGGATGACGCGGTGGTAAATCTGCGCGCAAACAATGAGGCATGGTTAGCGGAAAATCTCATCGAGTGGATGAGTGAATATTATCGACATGATTATGTATATGTGCTCGATCGCCACAATTTGCCAATGCGGGGCGCGTCAAGCGGCGAGAAAGTGGAAGCCAATAGTTTTGAGGTGTTTCGGCGTGCGATCCAGCCGTTGGTGCTGCAGTTGCGGGCGGACATGGCCTCGGTTTCGGGCGATCGTGAGGACTCCACCTCCGCCATCACAGGTCTGGGTATAGCAGACTTTGTAACACTACCGGAGCAATCCGTGGCGGCAGTCAGTATCCGGCCGGTAGTGCCCAGCAGCGGCGCGCTAAAGCAGGTCCCGGGTGAGGAGTATCTGCATGTATCGATAAAGACGATCGCGGAGGCATTCACCCGCCCGATCGCGGCCCGATTTTCTTTGCGCGAGCTCCAGTTCGTAACAGCGGTGCCCAATTCAGACCGGGCGTGGGTTGCAGTGCGTGATCGGTCCTATTCCCTTATTGGCTATATGACCTGGTCGCCGGACCGGCCCGCGAGCGCGCTCGTTCTAGACCTGCTCCCCGCGGCGGGCTTAAGCTTCGCTGTTGGTGTGACCGGATTGGTTCTGCTTCTCCGCCGGCTTCGCAGGACCTCCGCTAAACTAGAGGTCAGTGAGGCGCAGGCCCAGTATCTCGCGTTTCACGATCCGCTTTGTGGCATACCCAACCGCGCCCTGTTTGAGGATCGGCTGGATCAGGCCTTAGCGATGATGCGACGTACCAAGGGAAAGGTAGCCCTACATTTTCTTGATCTGGACGGATTTAAGCATCTGAACGACACCTTGGGTCACGCCGCTGGCGACGAACTTTTGTGTCAGGTGTCCAAGCGCCTGCGGATCGTTATTCGCGAAACGGACACTGTAGCGCGCCTAGGTGGCGATGAGTTCGCCATCATTCAGGTTGACGTCGCTGAACAGTTGGGCGCCGAGCGTTTGGCCGAGCGGATTATCGCTTCGATATCGGAACCCTTCCACCTTTCAGGAGAAGAAGTCCGTGTCGGCGTGAGCATCGGCATCGTGCTGACGAGCGAACCTGACTGTGCAGCCGCCGATCTGCGGCGCAAAGCCGATATAGCACTCTACCAGGCAAAGGCTAATGGAAGAGGTCGTCTTCAGGTTTTTGTGGGTGATATGGATGATGCGGTGAGGCAAAAGCAAGCGCTCGAACGAGACCTGCGGCTTGCACTGCGGGAAGAGCGAGGGTTGAGGCTTGACTACCAGCCCATCTTTTCGAGGCCCTCGAGCGAGGTTTGTGGCGCAGAGGCACTTTTGCGGTGGTCCCATTCCGAACTGGGTCAATTGCGCCCTGACGAATTCATTAGCCTCGCCGAAGAGCGCGGACTTATCGATCAACTGGGACTGTGGGTCCTAAATTCCGCCTGCAGATACGCGGCGAAATCCAGCATTCCGTGGGTTGCTGTAAATGTTTCACCACTGCAGTTTCGAGACGATTGCTTCGCGGACCGCGTCCTGGAGATTTTGGCGCTCACAGGCCTGGCACCTGATAGGCTGGAGATTGAGATTACCGAAGGGCTATTGTTGCAAAACTCGCCCGTTGTGCAGGCAACGCTGACCAAACTACGCGTCGCGGGCATCAGGGTGGCTTTGGACGACTTTGGTACGGGCTACTCCTCGATCAGCTATCTGCGGACATATGGGGTCGATAAGCTCAAAATTGACCGCTCTTTCGTGGAGCAGTTGGGCCAAGGCCAAGATATTGACAGCATTGTTCGCTCGATAATTGAACTGGCACGCGCGATGCGCATGAGGGTCACCGCAGAGGGGGTCGAAACTGACCTGCAACGATCGATCCTGGATGACTTGGGATGTGATCAGCTACAAGGTTTCCTGCTGGCCAGACCAATAAGTGGCGACGAGTTAGAGCGCTTGCTGGCGCGGACCCGTACTCCCGCACTCAGCGCAGTCGGCTGAGGTTTAGCTGTTGGCTTGGTTGGGGCACGACGGAAAGCGCCAATCCTTTGAATCAAGCATTCGTCCGGTTGTCTCGATAAATGCGATGAGGTCCCGTGCCTCGCCAGGGAGCATGAGGGGCAGCAAATCCTCGAGCAGCCGCAAGGCTCGTGTAACATCAGCGTCTTTGATCAAGGTGCTGGGCACGTCTGAGGCGGCGCACTCTTGAGCTTTCCAGCGGGCAACAAAGTCATTTACTTCGCTGAGAACCTCGGCAATTTCCTTTTGGACCGCCGCTTCGTCTATCGGTGGTGACAACAGAAACTCCTCCCGTGCTCTCCGCTGATCCGGTGTCCCGCCTATGATGGTTGTCCGTGATTGATAAAATTCTAACTAAAAGTCAGAAGCTTCGAAAGAAGCACCATGTCAGGATGAGCCAAATGCTCAAAAAGGGCCTTCAAATCTGCTCCTAGGTACCTGAAATCATGGCTTTGCCGAAATTTCTATCGGTCTTCCTGAGCCCGGACGCCCCAAAAGTCGCCCCGCCATCACGGACGGGCAGGCCAACCGTTTCGGCAGTGCCGATCCATAGCCGGGATCCGGTCAGTGACCGGCTTGTTCGCATGGCCGACCAAGGGACGCCAGTTTTGGGCGGTATGGTCCAACTGCTTGATCGACAGATCATCGCAGAGCTCGATGGTAGCCTCGTCGCAAAGCTTGCAAGCGCCGTTAGTATCGAGCTTGGGAGTTACTTTCCTCGAGGCGAGGTGTTTCACCATCTTGGAGGGCTGCGATTTGTGCTGCTGTTCCCACAGCTCGACATAGACAGTGCCAGCAGGCGTCTGCGCAGCTGTACCCACGTCCTATCGGAGACGGTGAAAAGACAGTCAGCCGAGCTGTCCAGCTACGTGACCGAGACTTTTTACCTGGCTCAATTCGAAGCGCAAGCGATAGCACCGGAATCCGGCTTACGCGCGCAAATGCTGTTTGATGAGCTGGACCGGCTGAGAACTGCAGCCGCTGAACAGTTCGCAGTCGAACGGCTAATCAAGCTTCGCAAAAGCGGCGTCCTGTTCTTTCCAGCTTGGAATGCCCGGAAATTGACAACAACGTTCAACCGCGCCGTGTTGGATGCTACGCTTTTCAGTCAGAGTTCTTTCGGCGTGCTGGCGGGGCCGGACATCGCACAGCTCGATATTGATCTTGTGCTGATTAAAAAGGCGCTTTCTGCACTCATGCACCACCCCAGAAACCAGAAATTTCCACTTGTGCTGGTGGCGGTCAATTTTGCGACCCTTCAAGGTGAAGCTTCCGCTACAACCTATTTGCAGTTTCTGGCGTCCATACCCAGTCAGTATCGCCCGTCTCTCATTCTGGAGGTTGTCGGCATTCCTTTGGACTATGACCCTGGGCAGTTGGCGCCAACGCTTTCGCAGCTGTCGCAGCTCATCCGGCTCATCGTGATTGAGGTGGGACTTGAGCATTCGGCCCTAAATTCGCTGCAGGACTTGAAGCCGTGGGCAGTTTCCCTCGACATGGGCGACGCACGGGGGACCGATCTTATGCTCGCTGCAAAATTGAGCCGTTTCGCCGCATCGGCCTTCGAAGCCGGTGTAAATGCCATCGCGCACAATGTAACGGCGCCAGGACTTGCTTTGACCGCCGCCAATGCCGGAATCGGTTTTATCGACGGCCCGGGATTGCAGAGCGGTATCAAGCAGCCAATTTTGCCCACCAAGGTCACTATGCCTATACGCTTGTAACACTCCCGATCAGCCGCTGACCGATAGGTGTACTCAACCGCGAGTTTCAGCGATTCTGCCAGGTTCGCGCTTGCGCCCGGTCACCCGCGGTTGAGGAAGCTGCTTATAAATTTAGCCTAGCTTGGGAACGCCCGCTGCTCAGAACGTTTGCCCGAAGCCCATCGGTGGAGCTGGCGGCGCCGGCACGGCGGCAACGGTGCTGGAGTCCGAATTGGTGCCGCCACTTGAACAGCCAGCCAGGGCCAGCACGCCAAACAGCGAGAACAGTCGAAGGGGGTGGGGGGAGTGCATGCAAAAATACCCTGGAACGCGTGCTGGCCCCCCGGACGCGACGGGTAAGCCGTTAGCACAGCGGCGATGCCACGGCTCATCACACTTGGGACTACCAGGAATGGTCCGAGCACAATTTGGTCATGTCCGGCGCAGCCCTGTGCGGAAGAGTGGTGGCCCCCGATAACGGTCATTATCGGTAGCGAGGGCGAAATCTCCCGGTACGCCAGTCTTGCCCTTTGCCGGCGCTTGGGCGAAGTTTCACAGTGCAGATTTAGGGGAGGATGCGCGTGTTCTATGTTATTCGCGTCAATGCCGCGATCGCCCGCCTCGGGATCAACCCTCAACACGTTCCGGCTGATCTGCGGCAGCGTGCGCAGGAAATGGGCAAGTCTATGGGAGCCACACCTCAGGAGGCAGCTTTGATGCTGGTTTCTCAGTTGCCGATCGCCATCCGCGCACCTGCTGACTATCGCGTCGTGAAGCTTTGGGTCAGGGAGCGCCGGATACGCGTTGAGAATCCTGCCATGCAACAAGCTGCGGCAAACCTTGGCTGGCAACACTGGCCGTAACGCAGGCCGCCCACCCTCTTCGCCAGTTCGACCTATAGAAGCCCCGCGCCGGCATGATCTTTGTACCGATCGGCCCAGCGGATAGAGGTCCGCACCGTCCGTGGGTCCACATGGCGCGATACATCATGATCCTGTTCAGGTCGGCGCCGCGGTCGGCGGCCGACGTAACGAACCCCGCCCGCAGCGAATGACCACTGAACCCCGCCACATCGAGCCCGGCCAGTTTGGCATAGCGTTTCACCCCATTGGCGACGGTGTGCCCGGTGATGGCTTCGTCGGTCACCTTTTCACTCCGTGACACCGCCCGGAAGATCGGCCCCGTGGTGATGCCTGCAGCGGCCAGCCATGCCTGGAGCGCTTGCACGGGCAGATAGTGGGTGCCGTGGGGTACGGCGACCGTTTTGCCCGCTCCTGGTCCGTCTTGCTGCGCCGGACGGGCACGTCCACCCCGGCCTCACCATCGGTCAGGTCCTCGACGTTGAGCGTGGCTAGCTCGCTGCGCCGGAACGCGCCGGCAAAGCCCAGGAGCAGCATGGCCCGGTCACGTTTCCCGGCCATGGTGCCGGGGATATGCGCCACCAAGGTGAGATGCGCTCAGCGGTCGCGGGCAGCTTCTGGACTGGTGCGACACCTTACGCCAGGGTGAAGGCCGCGCCGCTGTCGCGCTCGCCACGCTCGAAGAAGGCGCCCAGGGCCGGGTCGCGAACCAGCTTGGAGAGCCCTTGATATTTGGGCAGGCCTTCGGCGGCGGCCGGAATGCGACATGATGATCTGCCGGTTCTGACACCCGAGGAAAACCGCGCCGCATGAGCAATGCTGAAATGGTCACTGCGTGACTTGGCGGAGAAGGCCGGGATTGCCTTTACGACCGTGCACCGGTTCGAGACGACCGGCGTTGCAACAAACACGACCAAGGCCAAGATCGTCAGCGCCTACGCTGCGGAACGGGTTTCCATTATCGATGACGGTGGAACTGGCGCTATGCTGACTGGCCAAACGCCGCAGGAGCCTACCGCATGACCGAGAGGGCCACATGGTTGGCCATATTGATCTCCAGGTGATGTGTGTGGTTTTGTCGTCCGCCAAGGGGCAGAGATAAGGAGGACGAGGATTGTTTAGAACAAAGACGATGGCCCGCTACGGAGCCCTCGCCGGCCTAGTAGCGGCAAGCGCGGCGCTGCTGATGGCGGTCGGGTTCGCGCTCTGGCAATTGGCGACCTGACCGGGCCAGCCCGCAGGAACCACGCGCAACGCGGGGCGCCCACGATCTTCGTTGCCGCCTGGTCTTAACAGTGCCTTGGCCTAGGCCCTCGAAAACATGAGTAGCCTGGCAGGGGTTTGATCGTCACCCCTAAAAGTGAGGGGTCTAGTCCGCTAAAGGGAACTAACGGAAACGACTTCGCCCGTGCATCATCGCGGCGCTCGCAACGCAACCGATCTCCCTCACCTCAAATCTCGCTGCAGTCGACGGGGGCAGTAAGGGCCTTCTCCGCCGGCGAACTGGGAATGGTGGAGCATCACCAGGGCGTCTATGAGACGGCCCAGGGCAGCGCGTAAAATTTTAGGGATCGTCGGCAGACTATTCTAACGAAGCAGGGCCAGTATCCCAGACGGGCGATCTAACGGCGGAGGTCTTTTATGCAGAACCTTACGGCTTGGGCGCTCGCTAAGGCCCAAGATATCGTTGAATGCGAAGGCTCAGCGCTCGTCACCTGCGCACATCAACTCCAGATATTCGAGATCGAGGCCGAGAGCACGCTTCTGGCAGTCGCAATTTCCGAAGCCCTGCTTGAGGCGTTTTCAATGGGAATTGCGTCTGTGGCAGCGGAACAGTCTTCAACCGCCAACTTAAACTAAGAGCATGCAGGAACGCAGACAGCTGCAGCGCGAACGGGTAGACCTGATAGCCACCGTCGTTCTCGATGCGGGCATGACGCGCCTTGATGGCGCGGTGCTCGACATAACAAGAACTGGCGCACGCGTTGCGGTGCACCCTGATCTCGATTTGCCGGAAGATTTCTACTTGCTGTTACCCGACCATCGGATGCAGCCTTGCCGCATCGTCTGGCGCGACGGAATGAGCGTCGGACTTCAGTTCAACGACTAAGCGCCATAGGCGCCGACTCGATCTTTGTTTCGTGATCCCAGTCGCGGAACTGACATGACGATCCGCAATTGTATCTCCATCGGCCCACCCCAGCCGATACTCCAGAGTCTTGGCCCCAACCAGAGTCCCCCTCGGTTGGGGCTTTCTTTGGCCCCTGTGTCACCCCCTTATCGAAGGCCCCCTGTGCCACATTGATGTGACGTGCGGAAGTTGGATATGGCGGAACCAAGATTCATGACGTGAGCTACGTCGGCACTTTGGGCTCAGCGAGCGAGCCTCGACGCGCCTTCGGGCGACGAACTGTTTCCCGCCGAAAGACCCGCTCATTGGGAAGACTGACCGCGAGGTTGTCGGTCGGTTCTTTGATTGCCGCGCTGGCATTTGTGGGTACCAATGCTCACCACCAGACGGCGCAGAGAACTTTGACTAGGTCGGCAGGCTCAGAATCGACAGCTGCAGGCATGGTGGAGCCATGGAGGAGCGGCGTAACGCTGTTTCGGGTATATCGGGTAGGCGGCAAACGCCGTTGCTCACGGCATCGCTGGAGCCTCCCGCACCATCCGGAGCCGGATCCTCGTCGGGCGTGTCCCCGACCGACAACCGGATGTCCGCATAACGGGGTGCCAGTGCAGTCTCGGGCGCGCCATCGCGGGATGCCTGGCGGGAGGATCGTTAAATGCAGGTCAATGTGTTCATCACCCGAAGCGAAGGGCAGTTGCAGAGCGATCTGCTGGTGCTTCCCATGTCGCCACAGTCCGCTATCCCGCCGAAGTATCGAACCGGCTGGACCTACTATGCGACTGTCGATACCGGCGACCGGATGTTCGGCGATCTGGATGCCCTCGCCATAGAGAACGAGCTGGCGGCGGCGGGCTTTGCAATCGTAACGCCCCAAACGCCCGACAGGCGATAGGCAGGGCACAGGGTCACAAGCCGTTAATTCCGCTTAACGAAACAAGTCCCGAGGGCGCTGGCCAAAACAAGGTCGAATTCCAGTAGATGACCGCTCCGACGCCGACAGCTTTTCGGAAACCTGTGAAGCGCTCTCAACGGTCGGAATGGGGCGCTTCGCCGACGACGCGCCAATGGTCATTTGGCGAAGTGTTAAGGTCAAATTTCCGTGGCCTCGGACAATGAGAGGGCGTCATCAACGTCCACGCCCAGATACCTTACCGTGTTCTCGATCTTGCGGTGTCCAAGCAAAATCTGGATCGCTCGAAGATTGCCGGTGGCCTTGTAGATAAGGGCAGCCTTCGTGCGCCGAAGCGAGTGGGTGCCATATTCTTCTGACGGCAGCCCATTTGCCGTTACCCACTGATCGACCAGGCGCGCATACTGCCGAGTGCTCAGATGCCCTTCAGGATTGACGCGGCTTGGAAACGCAAAGTTGTCGACCGAGCCGCCTCGTCGCTCCAGCCATCCAGCAGACTTCCTCTTGCGTCGGCAGTGATTTCAAACTGAGACTGGTGGCCCGGTCTTCTGCTGGACCACCATCGATCTGGCGCGGATCGTTGAGGCGGATACATGGGTGCCGATTCTTGACCTTCACTAAATCGCACCCTCGCAACTTGCTGTCGATCGCAAGGTCGAAGAGTGCTCGATCCCGCATCCGTCCTTCACGATCGAGAAAGAAGCGGATTGACCAAATCTGGCGAACCTGCAAAGCGCGCTTCGCCCCAACCTGCCTTCCGGCATTCCAGGCAGGCCATACTGCAGCCGCAGGATCACATTGTGAGATACCATTACATTTCTCCATCGGCCGAAGCGGCCGCTGGATAAACGATTATGGCTTACGCGCTGGTGGCAAGTGCCGACCCCATTTCAGGCATCCGAGAACCACTGGTTGTGTCCCGAAAGCGGTCATCAGGTTCATTGCTTTGGGGTCGAAAGAGCGGAGGGTTGGCCGTCTATCGTGGACGGTAGACTCCAGATGACAAAATTGGAAGACCACGGGCAGCGGAGGCGTGATCTTCCTAGAACTTTGATTGTTAGACTTCTTCGCCCTTGAAGGCTTCTTCGCGGCTCTTGCGAAAGTTGGGAAGAATCATCATCAACAACAGCAAGGCAGTGGCGCAGAGCAGGATGAGGCTGATGGGCCTCTCAATGAAGACGCTGGCGTCGCCCTGGGAAATTAGGAGTGCCCGGCGAAGGTTCGTCTCCAACAGAGGGCCGAGCACGAAACCAAGTAGCAGCGGACCGGGTTCACACTTGGCCTTGCGGAACAGATATCCGATGAGGCCAAAACCGGCTGCCAGCGCCACATCGAAGATGCGGTTGTTGAGGCTATAGACACCAACGCAGCAGAACAGAAGTATCGCCGGATAAAGCAGCCGATACGGAATGGTTAGAAGGCGAACCCAAAGACCGATTAGCGGCAAGTTGATGACCAGCAGCATGGCATTGCCGATCCACATACTGGCGACCAGTCCCCAGAAGAATTGAGGCTGCGATTGCAGGATCTGTGGACCCGGCGTCAGGCCGTGGATCACGAAGGCGCTGAGCATCATCGCCATCATGTTGTTGGATGGAATACCAAGCGTCAGCAGCGGGATGAATGAGGACTGGGCACCGGCATTGTTGGCCGCCTCGGGGCCGGCGACGCCTTCGACAGCACCTTCACCGAACTCGTCAGGACGCTTGGAGACCCGTTTTTCGAGCGAATAGGCGCTGAATGAAGCAAGGGTTGCGCCGCCACCTGGGAGAATGCCGAGAAAGGTGCCGACACCGGTGCCCCGCAACACGGCCGGCCAGGCGCGCTTGAAGTCCTCGCGCGTTGGCCATAGGCGGGTCAGTTTGGCCACTTTGACGCCGCTGGAGCCGGTCTTTTCCAGGTTCTCGATGATTTCCGAGAAGCCGAACAAACCGATGGCAATGACGATGAAGTCGATCCCGTCATAGAGCTGGATTGAGCCGAAGGTCAGGCGCGAGGCGCCGGTGCTTAGGTCGGTCCCAACTGTGCCCAGAAGCAGCCCGATCAGGATCATACCAATGGCCTTGAGCACCGGACCGCGGGCCAGGATCGTTGCGGCAAGCAGCCCGAAGATCATCAGCGCCACATATTCGGCGGGGCCGAAGGACAAAGCGAAACCGGAGAGCGTTGGCCCGGCGATCGCGAGGGCAAAGGTTGCAACGGTGCCGGCAAAGAACGAGCCCAGGGCCGCAATGGCGAGGGCCGCGCCGGCACGACCCTTCTGGGCCATCTTGTAGCCGTCAATAGCGGTGACCACCGTCGAGGCTTCACCGGGCAGGTTGACTAGGATAGCCGTGGTCGAGCCACCATATTGGGCGCCGTAATAGATGCCCGCGAGCATGATGATCCCGCCCAGTGGAGGCAGGAAGAACGTGATCGGCAAAAGCACGGCGATCGTTGTGGTCGGCCCGATGCCTGGCAAGACGCCGATAAACGTTCCGAGTAGCGCCCCCAAAAGACAGAAGAAAAGATTCTCGGGCGTCAGGGCGGCGCCGAAGCCGAGGGCTAATAGATCGATAAATTCCATAGCGACACTCCCGCGCGCCCAAGGGCGGCCAGTAAGAAAGGTCAGGCGTGGCTTAGAAGGGCAAAAGCTTGACCTGGACGCCGAGGCCGACAACAAAGACCAGGGCACCGAATATGCTGAGACCAACCGCCAGAAACAGGGTTTCGGCCGGGCGAACGTTCCGTTCGGCGAGACTGCTCAGCGCGATCAGGAACAGCGTAGCCGCGACGAAACCGAGCCAGGCCGCAACGTAGGCAAAACCCACGATGGCCAGGGTGATGACGAGGATCGGCCGCAGCTTCATGGGTTCTATCGGAACATGGGGGCGGCGCAGTCCCAGGGCACCTATCCACACGCCGATCCCGATCAAGAGAAAACAAATGATCGTTGGCACAAAACCTGGGCCCATTGACGCGAGCGAGCCGAATTCCAGGGCGCGCCCGGCCCAAAGGCCGAGCGCGCCGACGCCAACATAGATTGCTGCCGTCAGCAGGTCAGGACGGTCGCCCCGGTTACTGCTCGTGGAGCGGGACATTTAGCGACCAGCCTCGATCAGCGAGAAGATCTCGGTATAGCGCTCAAGGCGGCCCGGCATCTGCTCGACCCATTCTGCGCCCGACAGATAGGACAGGGGCAGCGCCTGCTGCTTGGCCTGCTCCAGGAATTCGGGACTGGCTAGCGCCTGATCTACGGCGTCCGACAGCTTGGCACGGATGTCTTCGGGCACATCGCACCGGGTTGCGAGGCCGCGTTCGGAACTCTGGATAACGTCGAAACCCTGCTCCTTGGCCGTGAGGAGATCGGGTGCCAGAAGAGAGCGTTCTTCGGCGAACTGGCCAATGGCCTTGAGCGAATTCTGATCGGCGATGCTATATTCGCCGACATTGAGACCGATGGCCGTGACGTGGCCGCCAAGCAGCGCTGTCTTGGCTTCATTGGCCCCGGCAAATGGAACTGCGGTGATGTCAATGCCGGCGGCCTCCTCAAGCTGCAGCATGGCAAGGTGTTCGTCAGTGCCAACGCCGGTCGTGCCCATCGATACTGCGCCAGGGTTTGCTTTGGCATAGGCCACGAGTTCTTCCATAGTCTGGTAGGGCGAACTGGCCTGTACGATCAGAGCACCCGGATCTTCCACGATACGGGCGATCGGGCAAATCGCAGCCGGATCAAAGCCCAGTTCGCGGCCGATACGCAGGGTCAAAAAGCCGGGCGTATTTAGGGAGGAAAGCGTGTAGCCGTCGGGATTTGACTGAGCCAGCGCCGTGTAGGCGATTTCGCCCGAAGCGCCTGGGCGGTTGAGTACGGGAATTTCGGCGCCAAGAATGTTCTCGAGGTAAGGTGCTAGTGTGCGCAGCATGATGTCGGTGCCGCCACCGGGGGCGAATGCAACGATCAGCTCGATCGGGCGGTCCGTCGGCCATTCAGCTTGCGCCGTGCCGGTTGCTGCGAGCAGCGCTACCACCGAAATTGCCAGAGTTTTCTTCATTTCTCTCTCCCTGAAGGCCTTCGCGTTTTCGCATTTCGGCCAGGTCTCAAACCCGTTTTACCCCGGGTCACTGGGCTCCGCCCAAGGCGGGCGCTTATGGCATAGAACAGCCCAGGCGCTTGAGGCTCTCATCGACCCATGTCCGGTCGTTGGTTCCGTTTTCGATAGCCGCCATCTGGCGGGCTTCGGCGTCTTGCTTGGACATTGTCTTTGCGAGCACGTCTTCAGCGGCCTCCAGGGGCACGGCGAGCACGCCGTCACGGTCGCCGATCACCAGATCGCCGGGGCTGATGACCATGCCTTCGAGCGCAATCGGAACGTTGATTTCGCCCGGACCGTCCTTGTAGGGACCCCGGTGGGTGACCCCAGCAGCAAAGACCGGCAGGTTGACCTTAAGGAAGGCGTCTGCGTCGCGAATGGCGCCGTAGAGCACGAAACCTGCAACACCCTTGCGAACGGCATAGGCCAGCATCAACTCTCCCATCAGCGAATTGGTCAGATCACCGCCCGCATCGACCACGATCACGTCGCCCGGCTCGGCCATGTCGATGGCCTTGTGCAGCATGAGATTGTCGCCTGGACGCGTCTTGACCGTCAGCGCTGCACCGGCAAGCTGGCCATCACGATGCATCATGGTGAGCCGCGGGCCGCCCGCGGACATGCGGTGCATGCTGTCGCTGACATTGGCGACGGGAAGCACGCGGTATTGCTCGATCATTTCGGCAGAGACACGCTGGCTCCGCCCAAGTACGCGAAATCCCGGAATCATTGCACGTTTCCTGCCATTTTGGGCGAAGCTGCCTGCCCCAGACGCTTGCCGTTGACGATGCGGCCAGGGGGCAATGCCCGCCCGGCAAGGTAATCGACGACGCCCTGGGCCGCCTCGACGCCTACTCTGGCATTGGCAGCCGTGGTGACGCCGCCGATATGGGGCGTCAGCACCACGCGGTCGCTCGCGAAGAACGGGTGATCTTTGGATGGTGGTTCCGTGGCAAAGGTATCAAGACCTGCACCTGCAATACGACGGGCACCAAGTGCTTCGACCAGCGCAGGCTCATCGATCAGCCCGCCACGCGCAGTATTGATCAGGATAGCGTCACTGCGCATCAGTGCGAGCGAATCGCGATTGATCAAGCTCCGCGTCTGCTCGGTCAACGGACAGTGCAGGCTCACGATAGGGCAGTCCTCAAGCAGGCCTTCGAGACTATCGACTCGAGCGACGCCAAACGTTTCAAACACCGCATCATCGCCATAGGGATCGTAGGCGACGACATCTATGTCGAAGGCCTTGGCAAGGCGGGCCGTCTGCTGGGCTATGGCGCCGAATGCCACAAGGCCCATTTTGGAACCTGCGAGTTCCCGCCCCTCGAAGTCCGGCTTGTCCCACCGGCCTTCGCGCAGACTCTGATCGAGCTGCACGATGCGCTTGGCGACCGCGAACAGCAGGGCCATCGCGTGTTCAGCCACCGAGACGGCATTGGCGCCGGAAGCAACGATAACCGGCACGCCATGGTCGCTAGCCGCATCCACATCGATATTGTCAACACCAACGCCGTGCTTGGAAACGATCCTGAGCTGGGGAGCTACTTCGAAAATTGCCGCATCGATACGACCCATCCGCGAAATGATTCCGACGGGCCGACAATCCGTCACATAGGACTTGAGCACGGTCGTGTCGGCATAGGGAGGGAGGTAGACAGGCTCATATCCAGCATCGCTCAAGACTGTCACAGCGGCAGGAGCCAGGCTCGATCCCGTGATCAGAATAGTCTCGCCCATAAACCCTCCCGCCAACCTTCCGCTCGTCAATGGGATAAGCATATCAATAGACGACCTGAACCAAAGCGGGTAATTCTGTCTGAGATGATTAGGAAAACTTAACATGGATACGCGTCAACTTAAGACCTTGACGGCCATTGCGCGCACCGGGAGTTTTGTACGGGCAGCCGAACTGGTTAACCTGACACCCTCTGCAGTGAGCCAACAAATTCAGGCGCTGGAAGGTGAAGTTGGGACGATCCTGTTCGACCGTTCCAGCCGCCCGCCCACCCTTACCCCCGCGGGGATGCAAATGGTCAGCCTCGCCGAGGAAGTGATCCGTATTGCAGATACGACGGTGGACGCCATAAAGGGCACCACTATTAGCGGCTCGCTGTCGCTTGGATCGGTGCGCACCAGTGCGCTCGGCCTACTGCCAAACGCCATTACGCGCCTTAACGCGCTTTATCCGCAGCTTCGCATCAAGCTGCGCGTCTCGATGTCGGAGGCATTACTTTCAGACGTGGTCGTGGGTCGACTTGACGCTGCGATGGTAGCAGAGATCCATGAGTTCCCCTCGACACTACGCTGGCGGCCGTTCCTGCGGGAACCGCTGCTGGTGATCGCTCCCCCGGGAACCGAGCCGGCATCGGCCGCCACCCTTTTGGCAAAGTTTCCATTCGTGCGGTTTCGAAGCAACGTGCCACTGGCGCATATGATCGATCGGGAATTAGCGCGCATGAACATAATGCTCAGCGAAGTGGCGGAAATGGACACCGTCTCGTCCATTACCGCCTGCGTGGCCAATGGACTTGGAGTTTCGGTCGTGCCGCAGATCGCGGTGGCGGAGAGTATCGCGCCGTTGGTGACCGCCCCGTTCGGAAAGCCCCAGGCGTTTCGCCAGGTAGGCCTGATCGAGTCGCGGTCGGGCGCCAAAGCAGTTCTCATCAATGAACTGCACCGCCAGCTAGTAATAGCGAGCGGCCCATTTGGTTGGTCCGGCGGAGAGGAATAGTATCCGTTTGCAAGCGCGGATTATTGGACCTGGAGTGCGGTTTTTCTCAACGTGCCTTACACTGAATACGCCTCCGCTGAGAAGAGACGCGGGTATCTGACGGTCGTTCGGATCAACGTAAGATTGTTCTGTATCGGCTGCGGGCAATCACCTTAGTCCGCATCCGTCAATTCGGCTCCAAAAGCCGCCAGTCCGCAAGCCACCCCATTCAAGCCACCCCGCAACTGCCAGTAGGGTGTCGACCCCTAATCGGACGATCGCAATCATTTCTCCACCCAGAAGCTGCCATCTCTACTTCAACTGTGGTCGCGGCCCGGTCAGCGTGGTTTTCTACGGGCACCACCTTGCAGCGGCATCCTAATGAAGCCCTGCTGCAACGCAAAATTGGCAGGCGTGAGGAAACTTTAAAGACAAGGGGCGGACTGGCCGTTACAAAATGCATCCCCAAGATGAACGATCGAACCTATTTTGAAATCGTCCCTCCAGCATCCAGCCCGGCTCGTTCCCCTCGCCTTTCTCCTGGCCATTGCCATTGGAACGGGCCTGTTGTTGCTTCCGATCTCCAAGGTCGGCCCAGGCGGTACCGACTTCATTACCGCTCTATTCACCGCAACGTCTGCTGTCTGCGTCACAGGCCTGATCGTCGTCGACACGCCCACCTATTGGACCGGATTCGGTCAGGGTGTGATTCTTGCGCTGATTCAGGTCGGCGGCTTCGGGATCATGACCGGCAGCACTTTACTCGGCGTCCTGATCAGCCGCCGCCTCGGGCTGCGCACGCGGATCATTGCCCAGGCAGAAACCCGCACCCTTGATCTGGGAGACGTGACGGGGGTTCTGCGGCTGATTTTCGTCGTGACCGTCCTCGTTGAACTTGCCATCTGGGCAATGCTCACGGCTCGGCTGCACCTGAGCTATGGAGAGCCCCTGTCGCAATCGATCTGGAATGGGCTATTCCATTCCATCTCGGCCTTTAACAATGCGGGCTTCTCCACCTATTCAGACAGCCTGATCGGCTTTGCCAACGACTGGCTATTTTTGGGGCCGATCATGCTGGGGGTGATTATCGGCGGTATCGGCTTTCCAGTATTAGCAGATCTTCGGCGCACCCTGCTGCACCCGGGGAAGTGGTCTCTGCATACCAAAATTACGCTTCTTGGCACCTGTATCCTGCTTGCGGTGGGAACCGTCGCGACGCTTGCCTATGAAGCTGCGGACACCGGTGCGCTCGGCGGCCTTATGACGTATCCCGACCGCTTTTTGGGAGCATTGTTCCATTCCGTCGTCACCCGCACCGCAGGCTTCAACGCTATCGACATCGGCGCGCTGCAACCCGAGACCCTGCTTGTGACCGACGTGCTGATGTTTATTGGCGGGGGTAGTGCCGGCACGGCCGGCGGCATGAAGGTCTCCACTGCGCTGGTGCTCATTCTTGCGGTCTGGGCGGAGATCAGAGGCGAGCCCGATACGACAGCTTTTGGCCGACGTTTTTCGACTGACGTGCAGCGCCAGGCGCTTACGCTGATTGTACTAGCAACCTTTGCAATCGCGCTGGGGACCCTGCATTTGCTTTCAGTCACAACATTCAGCTTTGAGCAGGTCTTGTTTGAAACCATTTCGGCGTTCGCCACTGTGGGCCTGTCGACCGGCATCACTGCGGACCTGCCTCCATCTGCCGAACTCACCCTTGTTGCCTTGATGTTTATTGGTCGCGTTGGCACGATAACCGTGGCAACTGGCCTTGCCCTCAAGCGGTCGCAGCGGCCCTACAGATATCCCGAGGAGCGCCCTATCGTTGGCTAAAAAACCTTTTGCGGCATCATCTGGCAGCGTCCTCGTCATCGGCCTTGGCAGGTTTGGCGGGGCTGTCGCCGATTCACTGGTGAGGCTCGGTCATGAAGTCCTCGCTATCGACGAAGACGCTAGCATTGTCCAGTCATGGGCCAACCGTCTGACCCATGTGGTTCAAGCCGACACAACCAACTCGGACACGCTGAAGCGTTTAGGCGTTGCCGAATTCGACAAGGCGGTGGTCGGTATTGGCACCGACATCGAGGCGAGCTTGCTGACGGTGCTCGCCCTCAGTGAACTCGCGGTGCCAGATATTTGGGCCAAGGCGCTCAGCGAAAAACATGGACGCCTGCTGGAGCGAACGGGTGCCCACCACGTCATTTACCCCGAGGCCGCGATGGGGGAGCGGGTGGCGCATCTTGTTACCGGCCAGATGATCGATTTCATCGAATTCGACGATGGTTTTGCCATTGTCAAAACCCGGGCGCCTCGGGAGAGTCTTAACAAGACCCTCGGCGAGTCAGCCCTGCGCAGCAAATATGGCGTCACGGTCGTCGGAGTGAAGCGCCCAAAGACCGACTTTACCTATGCGCGGCCGGAAACGCTGATCCAGCCAGGCGACCTGCTTATCGTCTCCGGGGCGACTCAACTGGTTGAGCGTTTCGCTGCATTGGACTGACGATGGCTGGCATTGCTAATCAGAACGGCACTCGGAACGATGCTCATATCGCCCAATTGAAACCGCCGCCCAAGTTTGCTTTAACAGGTTATTAACGTCTCCAGCGAACACTATCCTAATGAAGTCTCTTGACAATTTCTCCGTGCAACCTGTGGGCGTCAACGGCATACCTGACAAGGCGATTTGCATACCCGTGCAGGCGCGCGGTCCAGTACAGGCAGCGGAGATTGTGTTGGGCGAAACGCTGGTAACGCAAGGCCCCATGATTAGGTTGAGAGCGCTGGTTTGGAAACTAGCCGAGGACTATACACCTGTGAGAATTACCTTGTTCGTTCCCGGATAGGCCGACACTACAGGGCGAAGGTAAACGCCTCTTCGTTCAGTGGTTTCCATCTGCGACCCACGACTTTGATCGCTTTCGAACCTGTAACGTACTTCGATTGCCTGAGCGCAACTGGCGGTGTGCCCCATGCTTTGGCGGTGATGCCGGCTTCGCGAAGCTGGCGGCGGGCCCAATTTTCGAGAACCGGACAACTGATCGACCTCGCATGAAGATGGAACCGGTCGCGTAATTCTTCGGGTGACGCGCAAGCACAAATGAGCACTTGGATTGATCGGGCCAAAAATTGGGCACGCAACATCATGCGCGATGTTGTGGCACTCTGGATTGCCGCCCGTGATCCCCGCACACCAATGGCAGCAAGGTTAGTCGCGGCCGCTGTTGCGGCTTATGCCTTGTCGCCGGTGGATCTCATTCCCGACTTTGTCCCTGTACTGGGATATCTCGATGACCTGCTGATTGTTCCGCTCGGCATCATCTGGGCGGTGCGCCTGGTACCTCCCGTTCTGATGGCTGAGTTTCGGGCCAAGGCCAGCATAAGAGAGGGCCGTCCGATCAGTCGCGCCGGTCTGGCCGTAATTGTAAGCCTCTGGGTCGCTGCAGCGGCGCTGGCGATCTGGTGGCTAGCGAAGGCCATCAGATAGTTGTGCCGTTTTGACGGTGACCGCTTGAACGTCCGCTTTCGATTAATCGAGCACTAACATCAGACTGACTGCATTCCACCCCAACCGCCGTTGATTGGAGATTAGCCGCGGGTGGCAGATTTCGGGACAAAGTTAGTCGCACCTGAATTGTTGGATCAAGGTCCTGCCCCGACCAAGGTTGCCCTGCCGCGTCCATCGCATGTCGATCAGTGCGCCTGAGCTAGAAGTCCAGCTTCCCCTCTCTCTTTTTTGGAGTAGATTTTTGGTGGGCAGGTTGATGCCCTTGTCCTCCAGGACGTTGCGGGAATGACTAGTCGTTGATCGCTGTAGCTCGTCGCCAAAGCCGGAAGCCGCACCACGAAGTATCCTCGATCTTTGAGGATTATTGCAAAATCGGTAAGCAACCCTTGAGGGTGACGCACATATCCTGTCCCTATGGGATCGAGATAGGGAACTTTCCATGCGCCCCTAGCGATTCACCAGAATGCGCATTGTCGCGCAAGTGGCGGCCGTTTCACGACAGCCAACGACTTTGACTGCCGCTGGACGTGGCAGGCCTGATCATTGCCATCCCCTGGGGAGTTGACCGTCTATGTTGCCTCTCGTTTGGTTCCGGCAATTGGTGCTCGTTATCGTTGCCGTGCTGGGGATTTCAGCAGTCCTGCACGCACGGGTCGTGCAGGACTCTGCGGATGCGGTGAACCGGTCGATGCGGTTCGACGTGTCCTGGATCGGAGCGCATGGCAGGATCGAGGCGGCGCAACTCGAAGTCTATCTCGCGCGCTATGCTGCGCTGCGGCTACCGGCCGATGCCGAAAGTGCCGAACTCTACTACCAGATCCTGCTCGGCCGCCTCGATTCCTGGAATGTCGGCGGCTACCGGGAATTTCTCGATTCCTCTCCGGCGAACCGGGAGACGTTCGACCGCCTCCGGCTGCTCGTCGAATCTTTCGAAACGGAGTTCTCGGACCTGTCGCAGGTTGCGTCGCTGTCCGACCTGCTTGAGGCCTGGCGCCCCGTGGGACCGGCGATCGACCAGCTTGGTGCCGAGGCCACCACGTCCGCTGTCAGCAAGGCCGCAGAGATCCGCGAAACGCTAACCGGACGACAGGAAGTGCAGAACTATCTGGTCGTCACGCTGCTGGGGGCTGGGCTATTGCTGCTGGTGCTCCTGTTGCTGCAGAACCGTTCGCTATGGCGCGCGCATGCAGACACTCGGCGCGTCGCGGATGACTTCGCCTATGTTGCGAGCCATGATCCGTTGACCGGCCTCCCTAACCGCAACGCTTTGACGGCCTATAACAAAACCGACCGACCCATCGGACATCTGCTCGCGGTGGTTGCCTTGGATCTGGATGGCTTCAAGCAGGTCAATGATACTTGGAGCCACCTATTTGGTGACAAGCTGCTGGTTCAGGTGGCCCAGCGGCTGCGGGCGCTAATACGGGACCAGCCCGGCGGCTTGGTAGCCCGATTGGGTGGCGACGAATTTGTCATAATGACACAGTCGCAGAACCTGCTGGACGCGCAGGCCTTCGCCGAAAACGTACTGGTAGAGGTTTCGCAACCATACGAGATCGATGGCGGCAAGATCACTATCGGTGCCACAGCGGGCCTTGCCCTGGCCGACGACCAGCGATGGGACGCAATGACGCTGATGGCCGATGCGGATCTGGCGCAGAACGACGCCAAGTTGAGCAGCAAGGGTTCGGTTCGACTTTATAACGCCACGTTGCGGCAGGGTGTTGAACGCCGGCTGCGGCTCGAGAACGCATTGCGCGACGCCATCGGGCGGGGCGAGATCGTGCCCAACTACCAAGTTCAGGTTGATCTTCGCACCAATGGCATCGTCGGGGTGGAAGCGCTGGCGCGCTGGCAGCATCCGGAGCTGGGCGCGGTGTCTCCCGCCGAGTTCATTCCCATTGCCGAGGCCTCCGGCCAGATCGCCCATATCGGGCGCTACATGATCGAGCAGGCGTGCCGCGACGCCATGCTGCTGCCCGACGATATCCACGTGGCGGTCAACCTCTCCGTCATCCAGATCATGCAGGGCGAAGTGATCGAGACGGTCGAGAATGCGCTGCGTAACAGCGGCCTGCCGGCGCAACGATTGAAGCTTGAAGTGACCGAATCCGTGCTGATGGTGAACCCCAAGCGGGTCATCGAAGTGCTGGAGGGCTTGCGCGCCCGGGGCATTGCCATTGCCCTCGATGACTTTGGCACGGGATTTTCGTCCCTGTCCTATCTCAGCACGTTTCGCTGGGACGAGCTCAAGATTGATCGCAGCTTCGTGAAGAACCTGGGTGAGGATACGCTTGGGCTGGCCATCATCGAAGCCATTCTCGTCATGGCTAAGGAACTGGGCGCCAAGGTCATCGTCGAGGGCATCGAAACCTGCAAGCAGGTGCAACTGCTGGAGCGGACGGACTGCGACATTGGCCAGGGCTTCCTATTCGGTCGGCCGGAGCCGATCGATACCGTGCGGGCCACCATCTCTAAAGGCCGCGTGCCTGCTGTGCCGGCGATAAGGATAGTTGAGCCTACGACTTGACGACGCCGGATGATCGCAAACGTTAGGGCGAAGATACAATGGCGCGCAGGAGAAATAAGCGGCGTTACAAGGTTTGACACATCCGGCAGATTCGGCGAGACCCTGGAACGCGCTAAGCCACCACCCGCGCACAGATCGCTGCTCAATCCGGCGCCCGCTCATGCCTCGTTACCGTCAGCTTCGGTTGGATCAATGACTGCAATAAGGTACGTCCTGAACCCATCGCCATATTCGATGTGGTTGTTCGCTAGTGCGGCATCATAAGCCCGTTTCCATCGGGAAGCCTCTTCTGCGTTTGCACGGCGCACCGCAAGGCTACTCTCACCATCCCATAACGACTTGCCATCTAGATCGCACAGGACCGTTAGGTCCTCCTGCAGCCCCGCATCTTCGACATAGGCTTCGGCCTCGTCAATGTCCTCATCCACTTCATAAGGTCGATCGTGAGCATTGCAGAAAGCTATCACGGCGCGGCCATTGGCTTGGATTGTCCAGATATTATTCATTTTGGCACACCTTGACGTTCTATCTCGTACCTAAGTCGCGACTTTGGCGACAATGGGGTTGCAGCGCCGCTTGCAATGTCGTCCAGCGGCTTGATGGCGACAGAATGTGGCTATCACGTCAATGCCGTCGGTTAACACGGCATTGGGACGGCAGCTTTCCGTAAGCGGTGCCTTTCGCTTTCCGGGAAAAACGCAACGCGAACAAAATCAGATTACGGGCCAGCAAAATGCCGAGCGTAACGATCATCAGGTCGTCAAGGTAGCCCAGGATCGGGACTAAGTCGGGGCGGCCACCTGAAAGGCCGCTTTCCCAGCTCCGCCACCCAGAAGCGGACGGGCAGAAACCCACCCCGTTTTCGACGTTGGCGAGACGCTAACCGGACCGACCGGTTTCAGGAAATCGAAATGCCTGGCTAACGGCTGAAAGGGGGGCGCGAAGCAGATGATCGACTACGCTGCTGATCGCTCGGTGTTCCGCCTCTCGGTGTCGGTTTCCCCAAGAAGTGAGCAAGCGCTGACTTCCGGGAGTCCCGATCTAGCGCGTAGGGGGTGTGGGTGAACGCGACGCCGTCTAGCAAACCCTGGATGTAGCCCGCGATACTGTCGGCCGCCATGATGAGCGCAGTGTCGAATGTGTGGATGTAGCGGCTCGTTATCGTGCCCCGAGAATGCCCGACCAGGGCCGCGATTGTCGCCTCGGTGAACCCGTCATCGTTGCCGATACTGGCGAAGCTGTGCCGCAGAACATGCGGGGTGATGCCGGCCAGATCGGTGTCCTTGAACAGCTTGGTCCACTGTCTGGGGAAGGCTCCGAAAGGCGTGTCATCCTCCCAGCCGGGAAAGACATAGGCCTCGGCATCTTGATCCTCGTTGCGGCGGCTCTCGAGATACTCCAGCGCAGGCAGACCGATTGGACGCACCGACGCGCCCTCCTTGCTGTCGGTCAGCCGAAGGCAACTGCCTTCGGTATCGACTTCACCACACTGCAAACCAATGATCTCGCTGCGCCGGCAGCCCGTCAGCGCGATCACACGGATGATTTCGGCGGTGGTTTCGTACTGCCAATCCTTGATGGCCTTCCGCAGAATATCGCCGAGCGTACGATACTCCTGCTCGCTGAGACGGCGGGCGTTGACCTGGTCCTTCGGCTTGCGAACACCGTGGACGGGGTTCTGCTCGATGATGCCGAGTTCGACCGCATAGGTGAGGATGCCACCGAAGAGACCTACCGTCCTGGCCGCTGTCCCCGCTCCGCCGCGGACGATAGCGCGCCCGCGCAGCTTGTCCGTCTTGACGTTCGCGCGGGTCTTGCCGGCCATGATGTCCTTCATGGCCTGAGTAATGTAGGACTTGGCTCAAATCTCGTACCCGTCGATTGCCAAGCAGCGGAACGATGTGCCGCTCGATGCGTCCCACATCGGTGGAGATAGTCGTGGCTTTCTTCAGCCGCCCTCGCTTACCGAGCACAAGACCAAAGTTCCTTGACGGTGATCGCCTCGCGATCGAGCTTGCGTTCCTCGGCGGGGTTGCCACCTCTGGCGACTTGGCCGAGCAGAACCTTGGCCTCGCGCCGGGCCTCCTCAGGAGTCCACACGCCATGCAGGCCGATCGTAGCGCGACGCGAGCGGCCGGCAGCGCGATACTGCACGACATAGAGGGTCTGATATCGGTGGCATCGACGGTTCGTTTGGTGAGTTTGGTCATCCGGGGGTATCCTTGGCAAAATCCCCGCGTAAGCAATGCGTAAGCAGCAGGGGGAGGGGTTTGAGCCGCTCCGTCGTACCGCCGGCGCCAGTCGATTTCAAATTTGTTTTGTGATTTCAGTGCCATAGCGCGCGATCGGGTAAAAACGGATAGTTTCGGCGAAAGCCAATATCCATTCTCCGAAGGCAGAGGTCGTGAGTTCGAATCTCGCCGGGTGCGCCAATTCCGTGCAAAACTGCGAACTCCGGCCTTGCCAGCAATGGCTTGTTCGAGAGTTGCTTTGTCTCCACGATACGAACGACGTCGTCAGCCACTTCGATGTGGTCGATCACAGACCGAAGGTAAGTTCGGCGGAAGCCAATATCGCCGGTAGAAATCTTTTCACGCATTTCCTGGCCGAACCGTATCAAGGCAGCGGGGGCAGTCGTGTTGGGGCCGAACTGCGGGCGAATGCGCTCAAGAGCGGCATTGGCCCGTTCGCGCTCGGCCCGCAGCGCCGCAATGCGTTTACGCAGGATGTCGTCGAGTTCGGCGACACCCTCTTCAACCATACTGTATAGTCGCCTGAGCTTTTCTTCAGCATCAATCGCTTCGGCTTCAAGCGTTGCTATCCTACGGCTGACCTCGCTGTCTTTTTCGGTGCGACGCTGCGCCAAAGAGGCCAGAATCACGGTCAATCGCTCGGACGTGAACAGACGTTCGGAAAGATGGTCGACGACGACCATGGTGTCTAAAGTGTCCATGGCGATCGAGCGTCCCTTGCAGAGGGTTTTGCCGACCCGGGCGGCACCGGAGCAGGTATAGTAGCGATAGAGACGGCCGGTCTTGGAGGTTCCGGTCCGCAAGGTCATGGCGCTGCCGCAGGTTGCGCAGGTGGCGAGACCGGTCAGAGAATGGGCCCGGTAACGACCCGGGGCGCCGTCGTCTTCGGATTGCGCGCGGCAAGGGTCTGCTGGACCCGCTCGAACTCGCCCCGTTCAATAATTGCCGGCACCGGCACGGTAATCTGTTCGGACTGGGGCTTTTGACGCAGCGTTTTTGAATCCCGGCGATTAAAGATCCATTCCCCAATATAGACGCGGTTGGTCAAAATACCGTGGAGCGTGCCGACGCCGAAGCGTGCGCCACGCCGGGTGCGGTATCCCCGCTCATTCAGCCAACTGACCAAAGCCTTGGTGCCGAGAGGCCCGGACTGGCCATCGCCGCGAAGATAGAGCCTGAAGATAAGCTCGACCGTTTCCTGCTCAACTGGATCGATATCCAGCTTTTTCTTGATCCGCCCGAAATGACCCATGATGGGGCAATGGCGATCTTTCTGGCCCTTGGTGACGAAGGTCGTTTCGAAATATTTCGAAAGGTCCGTACCCAGGGTGAGACGACCGCGACAGAACTCTCCGTCAGGAAGGCGGCGTCTACCATCTCCCATCACCTTGCAAAGTTGGAGAACGCTGGCGTCCTTCGGGCGAGGCGCCACGGCAAGACCAAGCGCTACTCTGTTCACGCTGCTAACTGCACGCGTTTTCAGCCTGGATCTCGTCAAGCGCCACGGATGCCGAGTTCAGCAGGTTGGGTCAGGTCCTGCTCGACTTATCCTGCTTCACCTGCCGGCGAGGCGGAACGATCTTCCGTGCCGTTGAAGCCTCATAGGCAGCATCTGTCAGATCAGGAAGCCTGCACATGGCATCGAGCATGACGTCGAGCGGGGTAGAGGATGCGACCCTTCGATCTGAGCCTTGGTTAAAGTGCAAGGCGCTCAACAGTGGACTAGGTGCTGCGGCTTCGTAGCGCGAAAACGACAGCTCCGCTAATGCTGAGCAGGCCCAGAAAAGAGACGACGCCGCCGATTCCAGTGAGCCAAGCGACCGGCGCCGAGAGCATCTGGATAGCGGCAGCGCCGGCAAAAAATGCCAGGTTGACGGCGGCGAGCGCCTTGCCGGTGTGGGCAGGGTCGACCGACTGGCGGCCCAATGCAAAGAGCAGCGGCTGCACAGAGATAGCAATGCCGAACGACACCAACAGACCCAGGTCGTAAAGTGTTGGCAGCCCAGCGGCGCTGCCTAGCGGCAGAAGCAGGAGGGCCAGACCGGCCAGAATATGGCCGCCGACCAGCAGCAGGTTGGTACGTTTCGTGCGTCGGTCGATCAACCCCACCAGCATCGGTACGACGATCAGCATGATTGTAAGGGCCAGCATGACATTTCCCGCCTCGATGCGACTAAGCCCGCGCACATCCATCAGCCACGGTCCGGACCATACGCCGCGGATGCCGATGACGACGGCAAAGGAGACAAAGGCAAGGGCGATGACGCCACGCAGCTTCGGCAACCAACCGATATGCACGACTTGTGCGAATTCCGAGCGGATGGAGGAGGGCCGCGGCGTGCCGGCACTGTCCCGACCCAGGCGGAACCAGGCGATGGACGCGACCGCGACCGCCAAGGCGGCAGGCACCAGGAAGCCGGTCCGCCAGCTCCAGGTGTCGATCACCCAAGCCATCGGACTGGCGGAAAGCAGCATGCCGCTATTGCCCACAGCCAGGATGAAAGCCGACCACAGCGCAAAGTTGGCGCTGTTCTGATGGCGCGCCGCATAGGTCAGCGGGCAGAGCAGCAAGCCGGAACATCCCAGCCCGAGGACGGCCTGGCCGGCGAGGAACATCACTGGGTTCGGCGCGCCTGCGGTAACCAGTGCGCCCACGACAATCGTCGCGATCAGCACCAGGAACACCGTGCGCACGCTGTATCGGTCAAGCGCCACCCCGACCGGGATCTGCCCGGCGGCAAAGGCCAGATGATAGATGCCCGTAAGGGCCGCCACGTCTCCCGCCGAGACCGAGAGGCTGTCGGCAATGACGTCAGTGGAGACGGCCGGCATGGTGCGTACGAGATTGGATAGGGTGTGACCGAGCGCCAGAAGGAAAAGCGTGCCGGCACCGGCGGCTAGCGCAAAATTGGCGCGGCCGGGGCCGACCGCTTCATCCCTGTTGGTCATGCTTGAAGTCTTTCTTCGCCGTAACGGCGGCGTGAACGAAGTACGTGTTGCAGCATCGCTGCCTCGGCCGCCGCGGCATCGCCCCCAACGATGGCCGCGACCAGGCGGTCGTGCTCGAGGATGGCATCGGAAATGGCCGTGGGTGGCTGGGAGAGACGGAACAGGTGGACATGGACGTGCAGGTCGGCCAAGGCGTTGGCAATCACCTGATTGCCGCTGGCCGTAGCAATGAGGCGATGGAAGGCCTCGTCCAGCCGCGAAAAGCGGGCATAGGCCTCGGGTGCCTGCGCGGCGCCTTCCTCGGCAGCCATCTCGGCCGCCATTTCGGTCAGGGCGCGCCGATCTGGGTCGGTCATGCGCTCGGCTGCCAAGGCGGCGAGGCGCGGCTCGGTCAGCAGCCGCATTTCGTAGATCTGGTCGAGCCGGTCCCGAGCGATGCGCTCGGCCACCCGATAGCCCACGAGATGGACCTTGACGACCAGGGCCTGCGCTTCCAGCCGCACCAGGGCCTCGCGGATCGGCGTCTGCGAGACATCGAGTTCGCGCGCCAGGCTATCCACCGAAAGCCGCGCACCGGCTGCGATGCCATGGGTCATCAACTGATCGTAGAGCCGCCAATAGACCGCTTCGGTCAGTGAGGCGGGCCGCTTGATGCCGGTCAGCGAATCCAACGTGCGATATGCCTTTGCCTTGACAGTGCGGAAGACCTAGCACCAATATGGCGTCGAAACAATCAGATATCCTATAGGATTTGATCGTGCCTGTTGTCGCCGACACTGACCTGCGCCGCATGGCCGCGCGCATCCTCGAGCATGCTGGTGTCCCGGAGGCGCATGCGCGATTGCAGACGGACCTGCTGCTCGAGGCGGAGCTGCGTGGCGTGCCCTCGCATGGGCTATTGCGACTTCGGCGCATCGTCGAGCGTATCGCCAACGGGGTCGCCGACCCGGTGACCACCGGACGGCACCACTGGCGCAAGGACGCCTTTCTCGAGGTCGACGGGCTCACGGGACTGGGTCCGGTTGTTGCCGATGCCGCGCTGGACCGCATCACGACGCGCGCGCGCGATACCGGCGTGGCGGTCGCCGCCATTGCCAATTCCAACCACTTGGGCATGCTGGCCTACTACGCCGATCGGGTGGCGCGGGCGGGCCAGACGGTGCTCGTGCTGTCGACCAGCGAGGCGCTCGTGCATCCCTGGGGCGGCCGCAGGGCCATGCTCGGCACCAATCCGATCGCTATCGGCGTGCCCACCGAAGGCGAGCCCTTCGTGATGGATACGGCGACCAGCATCGTCTCCATGGGAGAGGTGCATGACCATGCCAATCGCGGCGCGCCGTTGCCGGAAGGATGGGCGCTCGACGCAGCGGGCAAGCCGACCACCGATGCCAAGGCTGCCCGGTCGGGCGCGCTGGCGCCCTTCGGCGGGGCCAAGGGTTATGCCCTGGGCCTGGCCTTCGGGCTGCTGACATCCAGCCTCGCCGGTGCCGCACTCGGGCGGGATGTGCGGGGCACGCTGGATTCCGACGCCATCTGCAACAAGGGCGACCTCTTCATCGTCATGGACGGGCCCAATGCCATGCTGGCCGACTATCTCGTGCAGTTGCGCGAGACCCAGCCGGCAGAGGGCTTCGACAGAGTCCTGATTCCGGGCGAGCGCGGGCGGCAATGCCGGGCCAAGAGGCTACAAGACGGCGTGCCGCTTGCCGATGCCGTCTGGGCCGACATGCAGCAGCTGGCCAGCGCGGCCGGGTTCAAGGGAGACTAACGACATGGCCATCGAGTTCGGCGCGGTCAGGGCACCGCGCAACCTGGTGTTCGGGGCCGGGCAAAGAGCGGCGCTGCCCGACTATGCGGCGGCACTCGGCAAGCGGGCGCTGTTCGTCACCGACGAGCGGATGGCCGGCGAGCCGGTGTTTGCCGAACTGCACGACCAGCTCGAGGCGGCTGGCCTGGCCGTGTCGGTCTTCCGCGGGACCTTGCCCGAACTGCCGGCCGAGTGCATCGCCGATGGCGTGACCCAGGGCCGGGACTTTGGGGCCGACCTGATCGTTGGCATCGGCGGCGGCAGCTGCATGGACGCCGCCAAGATCATGGCCATACTGCTCGCGCATGGCGGCGACATCGTCGACTATTACGGGGAGTTCAAGGTTCCCGGCCCGGTGCTGCCGCTGATCTGCGTGCCCACCACGGCGGGCACCGGTTCGGAAGTGACGCCGGTGGCCGTCGTGTCCGACAAGGGCAGGGCGGTCAAGGTGGGGATCGCCAGCCCGTACCTGATCCCGCACACCGCCATCTGCGACCCCGAACTAACCTATGGCTGCCCGCCGGGGCTGACCGCGGTGTCGGGGGCCGACGCGCTGACCCATGCCATCGAGGCCTTCACCACGGCGCGCCGCGCGCCCGGCGGCAAACTGGTGCACGAGCATGTGTTCCTGGGCAAGAATGCTCTGAGCGACCTCTATGCGCTGGAAGCCATCCGGCTGATCGGGCGCAGCCTGGCCCGCGCGGTGCATGACGGTTCCGATCGGGAGGCGCGGGTCGACATGATGCTGGGCGCCAGTCTGGCCGGCTTGGCCTTCGGCACGGCCGGCACGGCGGCAGCCCATGCCGTGCAGTATCCGATCGGCGCGCTTACCCACACCGCACACGGGTTGGGCGTCGCGGCGATGATGCCCTATGTGATGGAGTTCAACCTGCCGATGGCAACGCATGACATGGCGGTGATCGCGCTCGCCCTAGGCCTGCACGTGAGCGATCGTTCAGTTGAAGGACAGGCCGCGGCCGCCATCGATGGCGTGGCGGCCCTGTTTGCCGAAATCGGTATCCCGCCCGACATCAAGACGCTCGGCATGCGCGAGGACAAGCTCGACTGGACCGCCGAGCAGGCGCTGGCCGCAACGCGTCTGGTCAAGAACAATCCGCGCCCCCTGGACCGGGACTCCATGGGACTGCTGGTGACCGCCGCCTACCTTGGCGACCGCGCCATGCTGCGCCATTCCAATTCGCATTAGGAGCCTACCAAGATGACCTTCCAGGCAAAATTCCCCGCCCAGCTCAGCTTCGATCCGGCGCAGATCCCGACCAACCTGTTCATCGCTGGACAATGGCAGGCTGGCGATGGCGGCGACCGCATCGGCGTGGTCGATCCTTCAACGGGACGCCAGATCGCGCAGGTCGCCAATGCCAGCGTCGAGGACGCCCTTGTGGCAGTCGGCGCGGCCTATGACGCCTTGCCCGCATGGGCCGCCACCGCGCCACGCCGCCGCAGCGAAATACTGCGCCGGTGTTTCGAATTGATGATCGAGCGCAAGCAGATGCTGGCCGAACTGATCTCGCTGGAAAACGGCAAGGCCCTGAGCGACGCGCAGGGTGAGGTCGCCTATGCGGCCGAGTTTTTCCGCTGGTTCTCGGAGGAAGCGGTTCGCCTCAACGGCGATCTGTCCATCGCCCCGAGCGGCGCCAATCGCATTTTGGTGCAGCATCAGCCCATCGGGGTTGCCGTGCTGGTCACGCCGTGGAATTTCCCCGCGGCGATGGCGACGCGCAAGATCGCGCCGGCCCTGGCGGCCGGCTGCACCTGCGTGCTCAAGCCCGCCACCGAGACGCCGCTGACCGCCTTTGCGCTGGCCCAGATCTACCAGGAGGCCGGGGTGCCCGATGGGGTGGTCAACGTCATCACCACTGCTAAGGCCGGCGCGACGGTGAGCGCCATGCTGCACGATCCGCGCGTGCGCAAGCTGTCCTTCACCGGCTCGACCGAGGTGGGACGCCGGCTGTTGCGCGAGGCCTCCGATACGGTGATCTCCTGCTCGATGGAACTGGGCGGCAATGCGCCCGTCATCGTCTTTGACGATGCCGACCTCGATACCGCGCTCGATGGCGCCATGCTGGCCAAGATGCGTAATGGCGGCGAGGCTTGCACTGCGGCCAACCGCTTCTATGTGCAGGAGGGCATTGCCGAGGCCTTTGCCAAGAGTTTGGCCGATCGCATGCAGGCGCTCAAGGTCGGGCCGGGCTATGACGCCGCCACTCAATGCGGACCATTGATCAATGCTGATGCGGTGACCCGCATCGCCGCGTGGATCGACGAGGCCGTGGCCGGTGGCGCCACGGTGCTGACCGGTGGCAAGCCGGGCACGGGGGAGGGCTACTACCTGCCGCCCACCGTGCTGACCGGCGTGTCGAGCGACGCCAGATTGGTGCGGGACGAGATTTTCGGACCGGTCGCGCCGATTGCCACCTTCAAGACCGAGGAAGAAGCGATCCGCCTGGGCAACGACACCGAATATGGCCTGATCGCCTATGTGTTCACCGGCGACTTGGCCCGCGGGCTGCGGGTTTCGGAAAAGCTCGAATGCGGCATGGTGGGCCTCAATCGCGGCCTGGCGTCGGATCCGGCGGCGCCATTCGGCGGGACCAAGCAGAGCGGCCTGGGCCGCGAAGGGGCCCATCACGGGATCCTCGAATTCTGCGAGACCAAATATATCGCGGTCAGCTGGTAGGCGTCTGCGGGGGGCGCTGGCCCTCTGCCGCGGCGCGCCGCTGATATTCCGAGCCGATCTGGAAATGCTGCACCAGCAGCCGGTCTGCCGCATCGGCATCGCGCGCCACCACTGCGGCCAGGAGGTCGCGGTGGTGTTCGACCAGATAGGTTTCGATGCCTGGCAGGCTGGTTATCCGCTCCCGCCGCTCGAAATGCGAGCGCTTGAGCAGCACCGCGATGGCGGCATGCAGGCTGGCCAGCGTGGGTGAATGCGCCGTTGCGATCAGGGCGGCGTGGAAGGCGAAGTCCGCCTCGCCGCCGGCCAGGGGATCGTCGACGGTTTCCTCGACGCGGTGCAGCGCCTGCTGCAAGGTCGCCAGATCACCCGAGGTCGCCCGCGAGCAGGCGAGGCGAATGGCCTGCCGCTCGATGGCGATGCGCGCCTCCATGACATCCTCGACCACTTCGGCCTGCTGGGCGAACATCATGGTGAAAAGGTCGCCCAGCTGGGCAAAGTCGGGCCGGCGGACCACGCTGCCATAGCCGTGGCGGATCTCGATGACGCCGATGGCGGCCAGCGCCCGCAGGACTTCGCGAATAACTGGGCGGCTGACCCCGAGCCGGGTGGCCAGTTCCCGCTCCGGCAGCAGCCGGTCGCCCGCCTTTATCTGGCCGGCGAGCAGCTGCTCGCGCACGAAGGCGAAGACCTTGTCATAGCCTTTCGCCTCGGGATCGCCGTCGCGTGTCAGCCCTGAATCCATGTCTGCCTCACAAATACGCCCCTCGAAGTGGCCCGCCTGCCGCGACGCTGTCAAGGCGGCGATCACGAAGACGCCGAGACGCTCTTGTCAAAGTGGTATTACCACGGTAAGAACTCAACGGCAAACAGGAGGATACCATGGCCGAAACGCTTGCCGCAAAAGGGCTCGAGATTCCGCGCCGCAAGGCCATCGGCCTTGCCAGCGACCATGCCGGCTTTCCCATGAAGGGATTTGTCCGGGACCTGCTGGCCCAGCATTGCGACGAGGTCATCGCCCTGGGCGCCACCTCAGAGGAGCCGGTGGATTTTCCCGACGTAACCCGGGCGGCGATCGACCTGATCCTGACCGGGAAGGTCGAGCGGGTGGTGCTGGTGTGCGGCACCGGGGCAGGGGCCTGCATTGCCGCCAACAAGATTGCCGGCATTCGCGCCGCCGTGGCCCACGATACCTATGTGGCCCGCCAATGCGTCGAGCATGACGATGTCAACGTGCTGTGCATCGGCGCCTGGATCGTCGGCCCCCAGATCGCGGCGGACGTCACGCGCGCCTTCCTGGCCGCCCAGTTCAGCACCGAACCACAGTTCCGCCGGCGCGTCGAAAAGCTGGCGGAAATGGATCGCGCGCGCACATCTCAGAACAGCTAACAAAGAGGGAGGTCCCGCATGGACACGAACAAACGCAAGCAGATACTCGAGACGGTGGCCAAGCTCAGGGTGACCGATATCCGCGATGGCATGGACTGGGTGGGGCTGCATTATGTCGGCACAGTCGATCCGGAGATCCGCCCGCTCTATCGCACCAAGGCGGCCGGCTTTGCCCAGACCTACCGCCATATCCCCACGCAGACGCGTGTGCCCGAGCTGTCGCCCGAGGACTACACCAAGTGGGCCTATGAATACTGGTACCGCCAGCTCTGGGACATGGGTGATTTCCGCGAGCAGGTCGGGGAGGGCGACTTCCTCGTCATCGACACGATGGGGCAGAAGACCCCGGCCATCGGCTCGATGGATTCGATGGTCTGGGCGGCGCGGGGCGTCAAGGGCGTGCTGACCAATGGCGGGGCCCGCGACACCGACGAGCAGCTTTACCAGAAGGCCATGCCATGCTGGCACCGCTGGGTGGTCCAGCCGATGTATCAGGGCCGCGTCGAGTTCGGCGAGCCCAACTCCATCGTTGAAATCGGCGGCGCAACGGCGCGTCCGGGCGACCTGGTGGTGGCCGATGGCGACGGCGCGATCGTCGTGCCGCAGGATGTGATCGACGACGTGCTCCACTACGCCAAGCAGGAAGCCGAGAACGACCGCTACGACCGCAGCATGCTGTTCGAAGCGCTCGGCATCGCGCCCGACGAGTCGACGCAGTCGATGTTCCCCGACATGCCGCCGCATCCTTACAAGAAGAATCGGGACGACTTCATGAAGCGTCTCGGCAAGAAGTAGGCTCCCAACGCCGAACACTCATGAGGCGCCTCCGGGCGCCTCTTTTTTCTGCCGTGCCTCAATAAATGGGCGCCGAACACGAAGGTTCGACGCCCTTCCCTGGGAGGAAACGGGTAGCGGTCAGACGCGCTCGAGCATCATGCCCCAATCCTGGCTATCGGGTCGGGGCGGCAGGCGCAGCACCGAGCTGCGCGCCACGGTCACGATCTCGCCTGGCTCGCCCCAGACGCCCATGCGGGGATCAAAGTAGCGCGGGCGGTAGCGGGCACCGGCCGCCACGCCGCGCAGGCTGGCTTCGAGCGGCGCGTCGGCTTCGAAATACAGCATGAACCAGGAACGGTCCTCGGTGCGGGCGCAATAGCTCCAGCCCTTGTAGGAAAAGCCCGGCCCGGTCTTGTTGGGCACCACGAGCTCGGCATCGGGCACCAGCTCGAGGTAGCGCTGGCCCAGCACCGTGGCAAAGGTCTTCACATGCTGGACCTGCCTGCCCGAATCCCAGCCAAAACTGTCCCACATCTTATGGAGTGATTCCGGCTCCACATCGGCCTGCCAGATGCCCTCGGCACCGTAGATGAACCCGGCCAGGCCTCCTGACAGGAAGCTGCCGTAGAGCCCGGAGCGGACATAAATCTGGTCATCCTCGCTGTCCGGTGGGACCCGCAGCGGATAGGGCGTTCCGAGCTGATGCAATCCGGCATAATAGGGTTCGCCATTGATGGCGGGCTTGCGCTCGGCGTGGAAAATTTCCGTCAGGTACCAGTAGGTATAATGCTCGCGCACATTGCCGGACTGGTGCAGGTCGACCCAGCTGTTCGGGCCGAAATTGACCAGCGTCGACGGGTTGGGATTGGCGGTGAGCATGGTGCCGAAAGGCGGCTTGCCATACCGCTCGATGGCCAGGTTGATCGGGACGTTGTAATCCTCAGCTGGAATGGTCTGCTCGAAATAGTCGTAGTGGATGGGGCTGAGCAGGGTGATGTTGGCGCCATAGCGGGCCACCATATACTGCATATAGCGCGCATAAGATTCCGGCCAGTCATGATATCTCTGCCAGCACTGGCCCGCATCGCGCCGCGAAATCTCGATAAAGGGCACGATGCCCTGCTCGTTGAGATAGTCGATCTTGCGATCGAGCACCTTGAAGTAGTCAGGGTTGATACGGTCCATATCGGGGAAGACGTCTTCAAATCCAGGCACTTTGCCCGGGAATTGAAACGGGCGCCCCCCTTCATTGTGCATATCCTTGCCTGAGTCGGTGCCGGGCTGCTTCCAGGCTGCCCGCACCCAGGTACCGTCCGGCATCTGCAGGCTGTTGGGATGCCCGTCATTAGCCCAGGCCGGCTGTGCCGCGATGAGGCCGACGCAGTTATAGCCCTGGCTCTTTCGCACCGCGACATAGTCGTTGAGCGTGGCATCCGGTCCGAGCGGCCCGGTCGACCCCGGGCCGTCGCCGAGCGGAAAGCGGAAGCTGGGCAGGGACCACCAGGTGTCACCCAGAAGGAAATAGGGCCTGCCATCGGCATATTGTAAGCCACGACCATCCGGCGTTGCACCAATCATGCCACGGCGGTTAGGATTGGCCCCGAGTTCGGCGGCGCTCCAGGCCTCTGCCATGAAGCGACCGGACCGGCCTGACAGGCCGGTATCCTCGGGCGTGCTGCCGCTGGTCCAGCGCCACTCGCCGGGCGCCGTCGCCAGTATCCGCACCACGAATTCACTGTCACCGTTCCAGAATCCGTAGACGCGTCGGGAAAAGCCTGGACCTTCCAGATCGACCCAGACCAGCGCGTCGGCATAGGCATTGTCGAAACTAGCCGCTGCGGTGAAGGTGAGGTCGAGCTTGCTCCAGACGCGCACAGAGCCTTGCGAATTGGTCACGATGGTCCTCCCATTGGGCTCAGCGGCCCAGCCATTCCGGCTTGGTCTTGTTGACGAAGGCGTCGACCCCGCGGCGGAAATCCTCGCTGCCATAGGTCAGGCCGATGAGATCGTCGGCCGGATCGAGATCGCGCGCCATGATGCGGCCGAGTGCTGCCTTGCTGACCCGCAGCGTAATCGGGGCGTTTTCGAGCAGACGCGCGACCACCTCGTCCGCCACCTGATCGATCGTCTCGGGTTCGGCCAGGCGCGCCAGAAATCCGGCCGTCATGGCTTCCTCGGCCTCGATGAACTCGGCCAGCAGCAGCATGCGTTTAGTCCGCGCCTCTCCGAATCCGCCCAGCACGCGGGCATAGGTCTGCATCGAAACGCAGTTGCCGATGGTGCGCGCGATAGGGCTGCCGAACTTGGCGCGGCGGCTGGCGATGCGAATATCGCAGCAGGCGGCGATGTTGAGGCCGCCGCCCACGGCCCAGCCGTCAATGATGGCGACCGTCGGCACCGGCACGGCCAGCAGCCGCTCGAAGTAACGGTTCATCTTCGCTTCGTAGGAAATGCCGTCCGCGCCGCCCTGAAAGGTCTTGAACTGGGATATGTCGGAGCCGGCGACGAAGGCCTTGCCGCCCGCGCCGCGCAGCGTCACGGCCCGCAGCGACGGGTCCGAACTGAGCTGGGCAAGGATGGCATCGAGCTGCTCATACATGGTCCACGTGAAGGCATTGTGGGCCGACGGCCGGTCGAAGGTGATGTGCGCCACCGCGCCATCACGTTCCAGCTGGACTTGCCCGTCACTGGTTGGCGTCGTCATGCGGGGACGGTGCCCGTGTTCGATCCGTCGAGCAACGCGAGTTCGGCCATGATCTCACCGGTATGCTCGCCCAGCAGAGGCGGGTGCCGCCGCACGCTGGCCGGAGTGCTCGACAGCTTGGCGGGAAAGCCGAGCGCCTTGAAGCTGCCTTCGACCGGGTGGTCGATGTCGATCACAGCCTTGCGGTGACGCACATGCTCGTTGTCGAGGGCGACACTATAATCGTTGATCGGACCGGCCGGGACGCCGGCTGCCAGGAACAACTCGACCCACTCCTCGGCCGGGCGGCTATGAAAGGTGGGCTGCAGTTCGGCCGCAAGCTCGCCGCGGCGCTGCACACGGTCGATATTGTTGGCGTAGCGCGGGTCGTCCTTGAGTTCTGGCCGTCCGATGGTGTCACAGAAGATCAGCCAGAGCTTCTGGTTGGCGGCGCCGACCACGAACATGCCGGTGGAGCCGGCAAAGGCCTGATAGGGGGCACTCATCCGGTTGGCGGTGCCCAGCGGACCCGGTGATTTGCCCGTGGCCCAGTATTCGGTGCTTTCCCAGACCGAGAGCGCCAAGGCAGCATCGAGAAGGGACGTGTCGATATATTGTCCACGACCGGTGGTCTGCCGGCCGATCACGGCGGACAGGATGCCGTAGCAGGCGAACATGCCGGCGCCAAGGTCACCGACAGGAATGCCCGACTTGACCGGCTCGGCACCCGGAATGCCGGTAGCGCTGATGATCCCGCCCATCGCCTGGGCGATGAGGTCGAAACCGGGGCGCTGCGACCAGGGTCCCGTCTGCCCGAAGCCTGAGATACTGGCATAGATGAGCCGGGGGTTGATGCGCGACAGGGTCTCATAGTCCGAGCCGAGCCGTTTGGTCACGCCCGGACGGCTGTTTTCGACCAGGATGTCGGCTGTCTTGACAAGCTGGTGCAGCGTCTGCCGGCCCTGCGGACTTTTAAGATCGAGCACGATGCTGCGTTTGTTGCGGTTGAGCGCGAGGAAGCCCGGACTATCTTCCCCCTTCATCCGGAAGCCCATCGACTTGCGGGTCTGATCGCCCACGCCAGGTGGCTCGACCTTGATGACATCGGCGCCCATGTCCCCGAGCAACATACAGCAGAACGGGCCGGCCATCACCTGGCTAAGGTCCAGGACCCGCAGTCCGGCAAGCGGGGGCGATCCTGCAATAGTGCTGCCACTCGAGGCTGTTTGATCTGTGGACATTGTTCCTCCTCTGGCCGCGAAGTTGGGTGGGACACCTGCCACCTCGCCTAGCTTGCTATTCTTGCATACAAGACTGGCATTACCTCAAAATCAAGGGCGTAAATGCTCGGTCTTGCTTTTTTTGTTATTCCTGCATACGAGCAAGCATGGAAGATGGTCCGGAATTTGAGGATTTGACTAAGGAAGCGGGGGCTCTTGCCAGCCGTAAGAAGGGCCAATTGCATACAGAGGCCGCGAGCCGGCTGAGAAGCATGATCCTGTCGGGGGAGCTCCCACCCGGCGCTCGTTTGCGCGAAGTGCAACTGTGCGACCAGCTAGGCGTATCGCGTACGCCGGTACGTGAAGCCTTCCGCACGCTTGCTGCAGAACGCCTTGTAGACCTGTTGCCCAACCGCAGTGTGGTGGTTTCCGAGCTTCATGCGCCCGATCTCGAGGATCTGTTCTTGGTCTTCGGCTCGATCGAGGGACTGGCAGCAGAGCTGGCTTGCCAGCGTATTACCGAGGCCGAAGTAGGCGAAATCGGACGGCTTCTCGCCGAGATGATCGACTTTCACGGTCGCCAAGAGCGGGCGCCCTATATGCGGATCAATCAGCAGATCCATCGCCGAACTGTAGAGATCGCCGCCAATCCCGTTCTGCTTTCGGTGTGGCAATCGCTGATCCCCCGTGTCGAACGCGCCCGCGCTCTGGCCAACTTGGACACCGGGCGCTGGACAGGGGCCCTGATCGAACACACCAAAATGTTCACAGCTCTCGCCTCTCGGGATGGCGCGTTGCTGGCTCAGCTTACGCGGCAACATTTCCTCAACAGCCTGCCATTCCTGCAGGCGCGGGCAGACCGCAAGGGCTGACGCGAGCGCGTCCTTCGAGCATGCTGGCGATCGAAATTATTACCCAGCCAGCCGTTGACATGCGATTTTCTTGCATACAAGAATAGCACCTGGACGGGAGGAGCCCATCCGCAAATCGTTCAAATGGTCGCGAAAACGCGACAGCAAGGGATTTTGTCATGCCGAGCTACGAACCGAAGGATGCTGACGGGAACGCAGTGGATCCGTATCATATCCGCAAGTATTTCGAGCCGCTGCGGGTCGTTGACGTCGCCGACGCGCTCGATGGCTTGGGGTATTTCAACATTGGCCTGGTCTCCCAGGAAATTCGGCCCTTGTGGCTCGGCATGAAGTTCTGGGGGCCAGCGGTGACTCAGCGCTGCGTCCCGGCCAATAAGCCGATGTGGCCGCTCGAGACCACCGAGGAGATCGTGGGCGCCCACGGTATCTGGTTCAATCGCTATGGCCACAACGGCCGCGGGCTCAATGATCTGGTCAAGCCCGGAAGCGTGGTGGTGACCGATGTCGGCAGCACCGGCGAGGTCGGCTTCTTCGGGTCGGAAAACGTGCTGGGCCTGCAGGCGAGCGGCGCGGTCGGTATCGTCACCAACGGCCATTGCCGCGACACCGGCGAAGTGACCATGCAGAAGACCCCGATGGTGTGCCGCGAGCGCGGCCGCACCATTATCCCGGGTCGTATCGAAGTGGTCGAACTTAACACCATTATCGGCATCGGCGGCGCCCAAGTACGTCCGGGCGACATCGTCGGCTGTGACGACGACGGCGTCATCGTGGTGCCGATCGAGGTGGCCAAGAAGGCCGCGTTGCACGCTAAGGCGGTGCTCATCGCCGACATGCGCGCCCGCCGCGGCCGCTATGATGCTCTCAACCGGCCGCATGACGAATCCGTCGATACCGACGCCATCGACCGCTACTACGCCGGCCTCGAAGGCTAGGCCAAGTCCACGGGAGGCCGGACCATCGGCCTCCCCACACGCGGGGAGACAGACGTGCGGATCATCGACGCCCATCATCATTTCTGGGACATCGAGGCCAACTACCTGCCCTGGCTTGCGGACCGGCCAGTGGCTTTTCGCTATGGCGACTACAGCGCCATCAAGAAGAACTACCTGCCGGCCGACTATCGTGCGGACGCTGGCGATTTCGAGATCATAGGCAGCGTCTTCATCGAGACCGAATGGAACCCGGCAGACCCGCTGGGTGAAGTGGCCTGGGTGGAGAAGGTGCGTCGCCAGGCCGGTTTGCCCAGCGTCATGGTGGCCCAGGCCTGGCTCGATCGCGATGACGCTGCATCTGTGCTGGAAGCCCATCGCCAGACGCCGTTCGTGCGCGGCATACGTCACAAGCCCAAGGCCGTTGCCCGTCCGGAAGACGTCACCCTCGGGGCGCCTGGCTCCATGGGTGATGCCGCCTTCCGCCGGGGCTTTGCTATGCTGGCGCCAAACGGATTGAGTTTCGACCTGCAGACGCCATGGTGGCACCTGCCGGAAGCCGCCGACCTCGCCGCCGCATTCCCCGACACGCAGATCATCATCAATCATACCGGCCTGCCGTCCGATCGCAGCGCCGAAGGTCTGGCCGGATGGCGCAACGCCATGCGCCGGGTTGCCGAATGCCCCAATGTGGCCGTCAAGATTTCCGGCCTGGGCCAGAAGGGGGAGCCCTGGACCGTGGCGGCGAACGGCCCCATCGTCACCGACACCATCGACATCTTCAGGGTGGACCGCTGCATGTTCGCCTCCAACTTCCCCGTGGACAGTCTGGTCGCCAGTTTCTCGACGATCTTTGCGGGCTTCGCGGCGATCGTGGCGGACTTCCCCGACGCCGATAGGGATGCGCTGTTCTGGGCCAATGCGGCTCGCCTTTATCGCATCGATCTGACTGGAAAGGCCTAAAGCATGGCAAACGGCACGTTCGGTAAAGACACCCGCCTCGGTATGGTCGGGCTCGGCATCATGGGCGCCCCCATTGCCGAACGCCTGCGAGAGCAGGGCTACGAACTCGTGGTGTGGAACCTCGAGCCCGAACGCTTCGACAAGGTCAAGCACAGCGGCGCTGCCTGGGCAGATTCGCCTACCGATGTCTGGAAGTCCGCGGAGGTCGTGCTGGTCTGCGTCCTTGGCGATGCGGCGATCGAAAGCGTCTGCTTCGGCGACGCCGGTTTCGTCAAGGCCGGAAGGGGCGCCAAGGTGCTGATCGACCTGTCGACGACCTCGCCCGAGGCCACACTGAAGCTTGCCGAGCGCCTCAAGGACGAGCTTAGCGCCGACTGGATCGACGCACCGATGTCAGGCGGTCCGCAGCCGGCGCGGCAGGGCCAGCTCACCGTTATGGCTGGCGGCGAGACTGATATCTATTCGGCCGTCGAGCCGATCCTGCGCGAAATCGGCCAGAACGTCACCCGTATGGGTGAACTGGGCACCGGGCAAAAGACCAAGATCCTCAACCAGGCCATCGTCGGCGCCAACTATATCCTGATGGCCGAACTGCTGGCCACGTGCAAGGCCGCGGGCATCGATCCCGACCTCCTGCCAGTCTGTCTCAAGGGTGGCCTGGCCGACAGCGCCATCCTGCAGCGCATCTATACCCAGATGAGCGCCGAGGATTTCGATCCGCCGCGCAGCTATGTGCGGCAGGTGGACAAGGATCTCAAGTCGGTCGCCCATTTCGTCGAAGACCTGGGGCTGGACCTGCCCCTGCTCGATGTCGCCATCCGCCAGTATCACCGTTACGCCGAGGCGGGTAACGAGATGGAGGACGGGGCTTCGGTCTCCCGCCTCTATCAGATGCCCTAGAAAGCGGAGGAGTACATGCTGTTCATCGTCAGCGGTCGCGACAAGACGGACGGGATCGGCCTGCGCCTGCAGTTCCGTCCACAGCATCGCGCCTATTATGCGGCTCTGGAGGACGACCTGGTGCTCGCCGGCCCCTATCTCGATGCGGCAGGCGAGCCCATTGGCAGCATGATTGTCATGCGGGCAGCCAGCCTGCAGGCCGCCGAGGATTTTGCTCGCGCCGATCCGTACTGGGTCGAAGGGGTGTTTGAAACGCTGGAGGTATCGCGATGGGACTGGTTCATGAAACGGCCGGACGACCTCGTCAGCTGACCAAGTAGTTGCATACAAGCGCTGCGCGAGGCGACTTTGGATTTGACGGCTTGAGCGAAGCAGAGATCTGTCCAATGCCGCGGGTCTGGCGGGTAAAATGCTGACATTTTTTGTCATTTGTTGAGATTTTACAGTGGGCTTTTTCTGTCGTCAGGTGTGAAAATTAACAAGAGATGACCGTTGACATAAGCGGTCTTGCATACAAGAATGAAACTGTGAAGCAGGCGAGGGAGGCTGGTCCCGGGAGGGGAACGGTCGGCGTACTGATCCGCATCAAGTCCGAAATCACTGGCCAAAAGCTGGTGCATCGGGCGGCAGAGATTGCAACGGGAGGAAACCATGCAAAGCACGAGAGTTCTGAAAAGAGGTGTGCGTCCGCTACTGGCCGCGTCGATCCTGGCGCTGACGCTGGCGGCGGTACCGGTTGGGGTGAATGCGCAGAGCGAAGGCCTTCAGGGCGAAATTCGCTTCAGCTGGTGGGGCGGCCAAGTCCGCAATGAAAAGACCGATAAGATCATCCAGCTGTTCGAGGAGAAGAACCCGGGTGTTTCGGTCGTGCGAGAAAACGCCGACTTCGCGCCCTACTGGGAACGCCTGACGATCCAGTCCACCGGCAACAACCAGCCCTGTGCCATCACTATGCAGTCGCGCTGGATGGCCACCTATGCCCGTCCGGACATCCTGATGCCGCTCGATGATCTGGTGGCCAATGGAACGCTGGATATCACCGGCATTCCGGAATCGGTGATGAACGCGGCCCGCGGTGCCGACGGCAATCTCTACATGATCCCGCATGGCGTTTTCTATTTCGCGCTGATGTATAACGAGCAGATGCTCGAAAACGCCGTTGCCGCCGGGGTCGAGCCGATCGAATGGCCCTACACTTGGACCGAATATGCCGACCACCTGCGGGCCATCCAGCCCACGCTGCCGGAAGGCGCCGTCGCGACCCACAATATGGGCCGTGAGCCGGATGCCTTCGTGCCATGGGTGCAGTCGCATGGTGAGAAGGTTTTCGACGGCTCCAAGGTTGCCTTCTCCCGCGATGTGGCCATCAAGTGGTTCAACTACTGGGAAGCCCTGCGCAACGAGGGCGTCACCGAGTCGCCCGAAGGCATGATCAGCGAGAACAGTGCGCTGGTCGAGGAATCCAACCTCGCCAATGGTCGCGGATACACCACCAACCGGCCGCCGAACCAGCTCGGCTCGGTGCAGACCGTGACCGACACGGTCAATCCCGGTGCCACCATCAACACCCGCCCCTATCCGGTGGGTGAAGACGGCACGGTGGGCATGGACCTGGGCTCCAACGGCATCGCCATCGGCGCCAATTGCACCGCCGAGCAGCTCCCGGCTACCGCCGCATGGATCAATTACTGGACCCAGGACCCCGAGGCCGCCGGCATCTACCAGTCCGACAATGGCGTCGTGGCCATTCCCGAACTAGCCATTGCGCAGGCCGAAAGCCCAGACACCCAGCCCACCCAGGTCCGGCTGATCGAGCTCTACAACGAGGTCGTCGAGACTGCCAAGCCTGTGCTGTGGCCGGCCGGTGGCTACCAGGCGATGACCGACGTGCTCAACCGCTCCTACGATGCGGTGGCCTTCGGCCAGCTGAGCGTCGAAGAAGGTGCCGACATGCTGATCTCCGAGCTGCAGCAGCAGCTTGATCAGGCTGCACCGCGCTAAACACCCCCCGTGCGGGCCGATGATCGGCCCGCACCCCCCAACTACTTGATGAGCTCCCTGAGAGTGGCCGCTCGTCGACATTCGTATGGCGCGAGGTGGGCGTTCAAATGAGCACAGTCGATGCCTCAAACAACACGGTGCTGACGGCGGCCGAGGCGGGCCGGCCGGTGCGGGTCATTCCGACCAACAGGACCGGATCGGCCTTCAAGAAAGCCGAGAACCGCGCGGCCTATCTGTTCCTGCTGCCCTGGCTTGCCGGTATCGTGCTGATAACCGCACTGCCGATGCTGGCATCGCTCTATCTCAGCTTCACCAACTACGCGGTCATCGGCTTTCCCACCTGGATCGGTCTCGACAACTATGTCCGCCTGTTCACCTCCGACCGGCGTTTCATCACCTCAATCTGGGTGACGTTGAAGTATGTCGGTTTCTCGGTCCCGCTGGTGCTGCTGTTTTCGTTGACCATCGCTGCCGTGCTCAATCGCGGCCTGCGCGGCCTCGCCATCTACCGCTCGCTCTTTTACGTCCCGTCCCTGATCGGGGCCAGCGTCGGCATCGGCCTCTTGTGGAAGGAAGTGTTTGGCGAGCGCGGCGTGGTCAATGACATACTGGGCTGGTTCGGCATTGCCGGGCGCGGCTGGATCAACAACCCCACCTTTGCGCTGCCATCGGTGATCACCCTCAATGTGTGGACCTTCGGGGCCTCCATGGTGATCTTCCTCGCCGCGCTGCGCCAGATTCCGGAATCCTACTACGAGGCCGCCTCCATCGACGGCGCCAATGCCTGGCAGCGTTTCCGCCGCATTACCCTGCCGCTGATCACCCCGGTGATCTTCTTCAATACCGTGCTGCTGCTAATCAACTCGTTCCAGTCGTTCACGCAGGCCTTCGTGGTCTCCAACGGCCGCGGCGGGCCGGTCGACGCCACGCTGCTCTATTCCCTCTATCTCTATCAGCAGGCCTTCCAGCAACTGCAGATGGGCTACGCCTCGGCTATGGCCTGGATCCTGCTGATCGCCATCGGGCTGGCAACGGCGCTGATGTTCTGGTCCTCGCGCTATTGGGTGTTCTATGGCGACCGCTAAGACCTACGATCCGGAGCTGCTGCAAGCGCAGCGCCGCCGGCGCGAAACGCGGCGCCTGCTCAGGGGGGTCGGCCTGCACCTGCTGCTCATCGCCATCCTCGGTGTGATGCTCTACCCGGTGATCTGGATGGTGTTCAGCGCCTTCCGGCCGGAAGCCGAAATCTTCGGCGACATGGGCTTCATACCCACTACCTGGACGCTGGATAACTTCATCCGCGGCTGGCAGCTCTACGGCAACCTGACCTTCACGCAGTTCTACATCAACTCGTTCGTGCTGTGTGCGCTGGCCATCGTGGGCAACCTGATCGCCTGCTCGATGGCAGCCTACGCCTTCGCGCGGCTTGAATTCCGCGGCAAATGGTTCCTGTTCGCCATCATGCTCGGCACCATGATGCTGCCGATCCACGTGCAGCTCATCCCACAATACATTTTCTTTCTCAACATCGGCTGGGTGAACACCATCCTGCCGCTGATCGTGCCCAAATTCCTGGCGCATGATGCCTTCTTCATCTTCCTGATGGTGCAGTTCATGCGCTCGCTGCCCAGCGAACTGGAACAAGCGGCGGTCGTCGACGGCGCGTCTTACTGGCAGCGGTACTGGCGCATCATCCTGCCGCTATCTATGCCGGCACTGGCCACCACCGCGGTCTTTACCTTTATCAACACCTACAACGACTTCTTCAGCCAGCTCATTTACCTGACCGATACCGACCGCATGACCGTACCGGTCGCCCTGCGGCTGTTCCTGGACCCCAGCGGCGGCGCCTCTTCCTTCGGTGGTCTTTTCGCAATGGTGCTGGTGTCCATTGGGCCGGTGCTCGGCTTCTTTCTGGCGTCCCAGCGACTGCTCACCAAGGGCATCGCTACCCAAGGCTTCAAGTGATCGGTCGGAGTAAACCATGGCCAGCGTAACTCTTCAGAATCTGACCAAGACCTATGCCGGAGGATCGCTCCGCGCGGTCAACGGGGTCTCCCTCGATGTCGAGGACGGTGAATTCCTCGTGCTGGTCGGACCCTCGGGCTGCGGCAAGTCCACCGCGCTGCGCATGATCGCCGGGCTCGAAGAAATATCCGATGGCGCGGTGTGGATCGGCGACGATTTCGTCAACGATACCCATCCCAAGGACCGCGACATCGCCATGGTGTTCCAGTCCTATGCGCTCTATCCGCACATGACCGTCTACGACAACATCGCCTTCCCGCTGCAGATCGCTAAGCTGCCCAAGGCTGAGATTGACAAGCGCGTGCAGGAGGCAGCCCGCATCCTCGAACTGGACGCCTACCTCAAGCGCCGCCCTGGACAGCTGTCGGGCGGGCAACGCCAGCGCGTCGCTATGGGGCGCGCCATAGTGCGCCAGCCGGCCGTATTCCTCATGGACGAGCCGCTGTCCAACCTCGACGCCAAGCTGCGTGTGCAGATGCGCGCCGAGATCGCCTCGCTGCAGCACCGGTTGGGGGTGACCACCATCTATGTCACCCATGACCAGGTCGAGGCGCTGACAATGGGCCACCGCGTCGCACTGCTCAAGGACGGCGTGCTGCAGCAGGTGGATACGCCGTCCAACATTTACAACAAGCCGCGCAACACTTTCGTGGCCGCCTTCATCGGCTCGCCGACCATGAACCTCTACTGGGCGGAGCTGGAAGGGCAGGGGGATACGCTGGCGGTTCGGCTCGGCAGCCACCTCCTCAAGATGCCGGCGCAGAGCCGCGCCGAGCATGCCGGCCTCAGCCGCTACGCCGGTAAGCGCATCATCGTCGGCATCCGCCCCGAGGATATCGTCGAGGCCTCCACCGTGCAGCAGGCCGATCCCGACGATTGCATCACCGCTCAGGTCAGCCTCGTGGAGGCGCTCGGCTCCGACGTCATCGTGCATCTGGGGATCGACGCCCAGGCGGCCGAAATCCGCAGCTCCGACAGCCTCGACGAGATCAAGGCGGAAGCGGGAAAGTCGCGATGCGTCGCCCGCTTCACGGCCAAAAGCGACGTACGACTCGGGCAGACCGTGACAGTGCGTCTCGATACCGGACGCATGCACTTCTTCGACGGCGAGACCGGCCTGTCGATCCTGCTTTGAATTCGGCTCGGCCTCCGCGCCGCCGCCCGCACCTCTTTACCACCAAAGGAAACGACCATGGCCATCAGCTCCAGTACCCTCGAGATCCTTCGCAAGGTACGTACCTCAGATGTCACCGACGCCCTCGACTCCATGGGCTATATGAACACTTATGAGATGGACCCCCGGCTGCGCCCGATGTTCCCTGGCATCTTCTTTGCCGGCATCGCCACCACCGCCGAGTTCAACATCATCAACCGCACCATCCCGGCAATGAGCTATGAGGAGTTCGACGATCGCCAATACAAGCGCAATCCCGACCGCTCCAGCCACCCGGACGCGCTCTGGCCCGCTGGCCACAGCTTCGGTGCCCCCGACGAGGTGCATGTGATCGACACCAAACAGTCCCGTTGCGGCCTGCTCGGCTCCAACAACCTGCTCGATGCCCGCGTCAAGGGTTCGGTGGGCTTCGTAATCGATGGCGCCTGCCGTGACTCGGGCGAGTGCATCATGCAGAAGGATCCGGTGTTCTGCTCAGTGCGCTCGATGCGACACATGGCAGGCCGGCTCGAACTGTCCTCCATGGGCAAGCCGATCACCTGCGGCGGCGTTTACGTCCGTCCCGGCGACGGCGTAATTGCCGACGACGACGGCATCGTTGTCATTCCTCAGGAAGACGGTGAAGAAGTCGCCAAGCGGGCTTGGCGCGTTCAGGACAAGGACCGTCGCATGCGTCGTGCCTTCTACGAAAAGCTGGGCATGCCGATGGACAAGACGGTCGAGCTGGAAGAGCGCCCCTGGTAGACTTAACTGCAGGCATCCACGCCGCCTGCCTCACCAATCGCGACCATGCAGCCCGTGCTGAACCAGTTCCGCGAGATTGTCGGCTCCCGCCATGTCATGGTGGGAGACCGGCAAACACGCCGTTTCCGCAAGGGTTATCGCTTCGGCGGGGGCAAGGTGCTGGCGGTTGTCCGTCCCCGCACGCTGCTCGAGCAGTGGCGCGTGCTGCAGGCCTGCGTTAACGCCGACCTGGCGATCATCTGCCAGGCCGCCAATACTGGCCTCACGGGCGGCTCGACACCGTCCGGCGAGGGCTATGACCGTCCCGTCGTGATAATCAACACCATGCGCATCGGCCGGATCGACCTACTGGACGATGGCCGGCAGGTACTGTGCCTGCCCGGCGCTACGCTCGACAAGCTTGAAAAGCGTCTGCGCCAGATCGGGCGTGAGCCGCATTCGGTGATCGGCTCATCCTGTATCGGCGCCTCGGTCACCGGCGGGATCTGCAACAATTCGGGCGGCTCGCTGATCCGGCGCGGTCCGGCCTATACGCAGCTGGCTCTATTTGCGCAGGTGGATGCGGCCGGGCGGCTGCAGCTGGTCAATCATCTGGGCATCGAGCTCGGCGCCGAGCCGGAAGTCGTACTGGCCCGGTTGGACGGGCGTCAATACGCGCCTGGCGACGTGCACCAGTCGCGCAATGAATGGGCATCGGACCGGGGCTATCACGAGCATGTGCGCGACGTGGACGCACCCACTCCGGCCCGCTTCAATGCGGATCCGCGCCGGCATTACGAGGCTTCCGGATCCGCCGGCAAGGTCGCCGTCTTTGCGGTACGGCTCGACACGTTCACCGCCGATGACAATGTCACGGTGTTCTATATCGCCACCAACGATCCGGACGATCTGGCGAAGGTGCGGCGCGAAATCCTTTCGGGCTTTACCAATATGCCGATTGCCGGCGAATACATGCATCGGGGTGCCTACGAGCTATCGCAGCTCTACGGCAAGGACCTGTTTCTCCTGGTCAAGCATTTGGGCACCGACCACGTACCGGCCGCCTATGCTGCAAAGAGCTGGTTGGATGGCGTGTCCGAAGCTATTGGCTTGGGCAACCATGTGACGGACCGGCTGCTACAATGGTTGGTCGGCCTGCTGCCCGAACATCTTCCCAGTCGCCTCAACGACTATCGTGACCGATACGAGCATCATCTCATGCTTAAGATGGGCGGTGCGGGCGTCGACGAGGCGCGGGACTACTTGCGGCGGATTTTTCCAAGTGCCGCAGGCGCATTTATTGAATGCACGGAGGACGAGGGCAAGAGTGCCTATCTCAACCGTTTCGCCGTGGGCGGTTCGGTGGTCCGCTATCGCGACGTTCATCCCGACGCGGTGGAGGACATCGTTGCTCTCGACATTGCCCTGCCGCGCAACGCCACCGACTGGTTCGAAACGCTGCCCCCCGAACTCGAAGCACAGTTCGTGCGCAAGATGTATTGCGGGCACTTCTTCTGCCACGTTATGCACCAGGAATACCTAGTCCGGCGCGGTGGCGATTTGGCGGCCATCGAGCACGCCATGCTGGCTTTGCTTGATCGCCGCGGCGCCGAATACCCCGCCGAGCATAATGTGGGGCACCTGTACAAGGCGAAAGCCGCCTTACACGAATTCTATCGCACGCTAGACCCCACCAATTCGTTCAATCCCGGCATAGGACAGACTTCGAAGCTCAAACATTGGAAGAACCAGCCTCCTCCTGAGCACGACTAGTTTGGACCAGCAAGGCTGGATATAGCGCTCGCACCTGCATTCGATTTGTTTGCAACTCGTCAGGCCAATAGAGGACTAATAAATGCCTATTTACGCTCTCGACGGCATCGCCCCGCAAATAGATCCGCGAACCGCTTGGATTGCCTCGAATGCGACTCTGGTTGGCAAGGTTATTGTCCATGCAGACGTCGGAATTTGGTTTGGCGTGGTTGCCCGAGGTGACAACGAAGCGATCACAATAGGTCAGGGTAGCAACGTCCAGGAGAACGCCATTTTGCATACTGATATGGGCTTTCCGTTGACCATCGGACAGTGTTGCACCATTGGACATAAAGCCGTACTGCATGGCTGTACTATCGGCAACAATACCCTAATCGGCATGGGTGCTATTCTGCTGAATGGCTCGCGAATCGGCAACAACTGCCTGATTGGAGCCGGTACGCTGATTACAGAGGGCAAAGACATACCAGATGGCTCTTTGGTCGTCGGCGCCCCTGGTAAGATAGTCCGAATGCTTGATGAAGCCGAAATCGCCGGCCTTCAGCGATCGGCTGATGGCTATATCCGCAACGCCCTGCGTTTCGCGGCGAGCTTAGCCCCCGTGTCAGTTCCTGGTAATTTCGATCCCGCTTAGTTCGATGGTTTGGCGCCCAGGAGGAGATACGGACCCCTGGGCTTTCGCCGGAGAGGACAAAGAGACCAACGACCCAGAGATCATCAATTGAAGCGGTGGCGTCCGATTAGTTCGAGATAAGGGTCGGGGCTGGCACCGTTGACCGCTTCATTGCCATCAAGCGGGGACTAAGGCCTATTCGATGGGGTCGAAGCGCTTTACTAGGCCCCAAAAGCGGAACTCTTTGTAGTGGCTTCGACTGGGCTCGCTAGCTCGGCGATCAATGCTGGAAGCTGCCCCGAGGGCACTCAAGCCCGACCAACGTGTTGCAAATGACGACAAAAGGTCCATGCCAATACTAGGGAGACCTGGATTCCATCTGAGAAGAGTTTTCTCAGTAAGTGGCTGAAAATGCAGAGAAAATTCGGTCTCTATAACGCGTGTGTGGAAGGTTGAGGGGCGTCAGTGTGGAAGTTCCACCCAATCGGTATGCTAGTCAAGTGACAGCTTCAATGCCTGGGTGTCATGCACCTTTAAGGCCGTGAACAGGACGGCGGCCGAGCCGGCTGCTCGAAGAACGGACACTGGGATTTCGCCTCTCGGAAACATTGCTGCCATGGCTGACCTGACTGAATAGCCTCCACTACTCGTCACGCCAACCGCCACCACGCCCTTGAGATCACCAGCATCGGCCCGGGGGTTTCAATGGGCCAAAGTGCTGATCTGAAAAGACTCGATACTTAGCAATTTTGACCAGTAACCGTTCTTGATAGGTCACGCTGATACCGTATCAACCGGCCCAGCTTAGCGGATCAGGGCGCTGAGACGCTCAGGCGTGCCAGCCATCATCGATACATCGATAGGGGCCACTGTTAGTCGCTTGGCACCTCCTGTGACCTGATGATCCGCGAGTACCCTTGAGGCGGCTGACCTCCGTGAAACGCGTCTTCCTCCATCTCAATCGGTCCTTAGTCGCAATAACGAAAGACTTCTTCGGGCAAATGAGCGCCCAGCTTCATCGAAGCTGGGGCAAGGGCCGCAGCCTGGCCTCAGTGCGGGCAGACGGCTTTGCCGTGGACGACGAGGAACACCATCCCGGCCTGCGCTGCGTGGCGAGCCCGGTGTTCAAGCATCTGGGCGATGTCCTTGGAGCAATTTCAGTGTCGGGCCTCGCGATCCGCCTAACGCCTGCCCGAATTGCCACGATCGGAGCCCTGACCTCCCGCGCTGGCAAGCGGTTCAGCTCACTGTTTTGGTCGCCTGCGGATGTGTGCGGGGAACCTTTTCCGGCGGCGTTTCGGCCACGGTTGAGTGACGAACGAACAGTTCGCCACTTAGTTGAGTAGTGGTGACGGGATGATCGGGATTGGCCAGTTGCCTTGTGATTTGATCGACAGTGGTGGCGACCAGCTGGTCGACGGGCTGGCTGTAGGTGGTCAGCGAAAAGCGCGGCCAGTGACCCATCGAGATATCGTCGAAGCCGGCAACGGCAATGTCCTCCGGGATGCGTAGGCCCGCAACTTCGCGCAACGCCTCCATGCCGCCCATAGCAAGAATGTCATTAGCAAAGAAGATTGCATCGGGCCGGTTTTTGGCGATCAGCTCGAGCGCCCCATGGTAGCCAGCCTCGAAGCTGTATTCCCCGGCGGACATGCTGTGGGTGAGCACCATACCGAGTTCGGCGATGCGCTGGATAAAGGCGCCCTGGCGTTCCGTGTTGGTCGAAGTGTGCGGCAGGCCGCCAATATAAGCCACTCTGTGCCGGCCGATCTCGTGGAAGTGGTTGGCGATCGTCCGGGCGCCTTCGACATTGTTGCAGGTGACCGTCGTGATGCCGCCTTCCGGGATCGCGCGATTGACCAGCACCGCCGCTCGGCCCTCGGTGGCCCAGCGCAGCGAGGGTCCGGACACGACCGTAGCCGAGATGACCACAACCGCATCAACATTGTATTTGCGCAGCGCGACCAACTGCTCTTCGACATTGGAGCCGCGCGTGATGTTGAACATCAGGCTCTGCAGCCCGGCCTGCTGCAAGCTGCGCGACAGTTTCTCAATCAGCGTCGGGTAGAATGGGTTGTGCAGTTCTGACACCACGATGCCGGCAATATTGCTGCGGCGGGTCGAGAGCATCGAAGCGATGGCGTTGGGTTGATAGTCCAGTTCTTGCGACGCGCGCAGGATGCGTTGTCGCAACTCTGGGGAAATGGAGCTGCCGGGGGTGAAGGCGCGCGAAACCGCGGACTGACTGACGCCCATGAGGCGGGCCAGGTCGCGTGCGGTGATCGGCTTGGTACGCTTGGTACCGGCAGTTTCAGCCCCGCTCATGCGCCCTCCCAACAAATTCGCGGGCGATCTATCGCACGAAGTGACAAGCGGATGCAAATTGACCGTTGCATACGGATGCAACGATGACTAGAGTTCTTCTCGTAGGCTATCGGATCTGACCCCATACAACGAGGGCGGACGGACATGGCGGGCGCGGGTCTTTGGACTCGTGAAGCAGCTTTATGACAGTTGTTGCAAGTCGAGGAGTAGCCATGACAGGCGCCCTGGGTCACCTGAATGTGGTTGATCTCTCCAATAGCCTTGCCGGGCAATACTGCGCTCGGCTGTTCGCTGATTTCGGGGCTTGGGTCGCGCTGGTCGAGCCGCCCGAAGGCTCTCCCATCCGGCAGATGCCGCCCTTCGCCAACGATGGGGAGTCGCTACAGTTCGTCCATCTCAATATGGGCAAGCAATCCTATGTGACATTGGACATGGACGATCCGCTGCTGGCTGGACTGCTCTCGGCTGCGGATGTGGTGGTACTGCCTGGAAATGGGGATGGAGAGGCGCTGTCTCAAAAGTATCCCACAGCAGTTGTCGTTGTGCCTTCAAGCTTTGGCAACGATGGCCCCCGGGCCGACTGGCAGGGCCCTGAAATCGTGCTGCAGGCGCTTTCGGGCATGATGCACAACAATGGCGCAGCGGGCCGTGAGCCGCTTTTCGGTACGGGGAACCGTGCGGAGCTGGCCGCCGGCGTCGGTGCCTACATTGGCGCATTGACGGCACTCTATGCGCGCGAAAGCACGGGAAGGGGACAGGTTGTTCGGATCGACGCGGCCGAGACTGCCGCGGCTATGTGTTTCCCCTACGTGATGCAGCATATCTATAACGGGACCGATCGCCTGCGAACCGATCAGGCCGTGCAGGCCGGACAAGTGCTGTGCCGCGATGGCTGGGTTTGCATCTGGATCTACAATTTCCGCTGGCATGCGCTGCTTGAGGCGCTGCAACTCGTGGACCATGAATTCGATCCGCGATTTGCCGATCCGAGCGAGCGCCGTGCGCATTGGGACGAACTCTTCGCCATCATCCAGGAAAAGGTCGCCGATATGGCGGCGGAAGATCTTGTCGAGATCCTACAGACGGCTCAGGTGATTGCTGCCAAAGCATATCGTCCATCCGAACTCATCCGCAGCCGGCATCTTGAAGCCCGCAACTACTGGGAAGAAGTGGATGGCAGGACAGTGCTCGGCCCGCCTTTCCGAATGACGGAAACCCCCCGCCAGATCCAGGGCTCGGCACCTACGCTCGGCACCGGCGGTCACCTCGTCGGCCCTCGCCGCACCCGAACGCACAATAGCGGCGCGGCTCATGCCAGGCAGCCATTGGGCGACGTGCGTATCATCGAGTTGACGACCGCTTGGGCCGGGCCGATGTCGGGCCGTGTCTTGGCCTATTTCGGCGCTGAGAGCATCCATGTCGAGGCGCCCAACCGCGTCAATTCCTGGCGGCTCAACAAGGATAAACCCAATCCCGTGAACTTCCCTGACGGTGAGCCTGGTGAACGTTGGTATGACCGCTCATTTCTGTTCAATTCCCAGAACGTCAACAAGCTGAGCTGCATCCTCAATCTCAAGACCGAGCGGGGGCGGGCGACGCTGCGTCAGCTCGTCGGGATAGCTGACGTGCTCATCTGCAATTTTCGGCCGGGGACGCTGAAAAAGCTCGGTCTGGACTACGAGACGCTCACCGCCATCAAGCCTGACATTATTGTGGCTGAACTGCCGGCGTTCGGTGTCACCGGGCCGATGGCAAGTTATGCCGCGCTGGGACCCACAATGGAAATGGCGGCAGGCATGTCGGCCATTATTGGCTATCCCGATGGTCAGCCGGAGGTCACCGGCCCGTCGTATCTCGACCCCATCGGGGGGTTCAACGCCGCTGCCGCCATCCTGACCGCGCTGATTTACCGGCAACAGACGGGCAGGGGCCAATATGTGGAAGTGCCCCAGGTCGAAGCCGCGATGCAGTTCATTGGTGCCGAAATCCTGGCAGCAGCCGAGACCGGTATCGATCCCTTGCCCAACGGAAACCGGGTTACTTACGCGGCTCCCCATGACGCTTTCCCGGCTGCCGGCACCGACCAATGGGTCGCGATTGCCGCCCTGGACGAAGGGCAATGGAAAGAGCTGTGCATCATCATGGAGCAGCCGCAATTGGCTGATGACCCGCGTTTTTCGACTTTGCAACAACGGCTCGAACACCAGACGGCCCTCGGCGAAGTCATTTCCGCTTGGACCAGAACACGCGACAAGCATGTCGTCGCCGAGATGCTCCAGGCGCGTGGCGTGGCTGCGGCCCCGGTGCAGACACCAAAGGATTTGGCAACAGACCCGTACCTGGAATATCGCGGCTTCTTCACTGAGCTCGACCATCCCGACGCCGGCCGGCACCGCCATCCCGGTCTGCCAATCCATCTCAGCGAAACGCCCGGCGGTCAGGTTCGGTCGGCGCCCCAGTTCGGTGGTCACAACCGTCATGTGCTGGAAACTATTCTCGGGCTGACACCGCAAGAGATAGCGACGATAGAGGCAAGCGATGCCATGGGAACCGTCCCCTTGGCGGGGGCGTAGATGAGCGTCCCGTCCACGTCATTCCCGCTTGAGTTGAAGGTTCATGTTCTGCTCGGCCATGCCCCTCATTATCGGGGTTCCATCCACGACGACGACGTGGCCCGCGAGCGTGGCTACAAGGCCGCTCTGGTGCCGGGTGCCTTCATATATGGTCATATAAGCCGGCTGGCCATCAACGCCTGGGGGCAGGACTGGGCCGCGCACGGCGCTATGTCGGCTCGCTTCCGCCGGCCCGTCTACAATCACGAGGATATCACAGTCAGGGCAGGTCCATTGCTCGACGAGGGCAATGGGAGCAAGGCCTTGGTGGTGGTACGGAACGAGGAAGGTGAGACGGTTGCTGAAGGTTGGATCGCCATGCCACACCGGCATCCGGAACCGCCTGTCGCAAGCGCAGCGCCGTTGCTGCCGACACTCGATAATCCCGTGGTAGTCGCGGCCGGAGGTCTGCAGGCAGGACTGCCTCTGCGGAGTCGCAAGCGAGTGCTGACGCGGGAGATGTTCGAGTCCTCGCTGGCCGACTTCGACGAGACCCATGCCATTTATCGTGATCGAGACTTCGTTCATTCAGGCATGCTGATGCGGCTTGCCATGGGCGACACCAATTCCACTTGGAAACTGCCTGGACCCTTCGTGCTGGTCTCAACGGAAACGCAGCATTTCGGCATGGTCAGAGCCGGCCAGCAGATAAGGTTCGGTGGGCATGTAATCCAGACATTCGAGCGCAAAGGTCGCCACTATCTGGTGACCGAGGAACTCCTGTTTGCCGAAAGCACTGTCGCAGCTCGTTTTTTAAGGACGCAGATTTATGGTTGATCCACTAGACGCGGCACTGACGGGGCTGAGCGCTAGTCGTGCCTTCACTGTCTCGAGTGACGACGTGGGGGACTTCGTCCGCATCAGTGGCGATGACTACGAGGCTCATACCGATCCCGACTTCATGGCGAGGTCGAGCTTTGGCCGACTTATCGCCCACGGTGCCTTGCTGGTCGGCTACATGTCAGCCGTGGGGACGATGGCTATCCGGGGTGCGCAAGCCCGTGGCAACATAGATATCCCGGTTTCGCTCGGCTACGACCGGATGCGGTTTACCGCCCCGGTTTTCTTCGGCGACATCGTGACGGCCACGTACAGCGTCAAGAGCGTGGACAAGGCAAAGCGAAGGTCACTCGCCGATGTCGTTGTTGTAAATCAAAACGGGGTGACAGTTGCAGTCGCCGAGCACCTGATGAAATGGTTGCATACGGATGCAGATGTTACTGTTTAGCCCTTGCATACGGTTTCAATCCGAGTAAGCTCAAGGAACAGAAGCACGAAAAAGTCGGCGTCAGACCGGCATGTGCAGAGGAGGACATGATGTCGACTCTCCAGCAGTCGCGGCTAGCGCGCGCCGGTCATGGTGCGTGATGGAAAGGTCGCCAGCAGGTCGCCGGCAGGACTATTGCTGGTTCCACGAGATCACGTTGCGCTGGAACGATATTGATGTGTTCGGTCACGTCAACAACGCGCAGTATTACGCGTTCTTCGATACTGCCGTCGTGCGCTTCCTGAAGACCCTTGAAGATGTCGGCATCGCGGCAGGCGGGATATCGATGGTAGTGGCCGAGAGTGGCTGTCGCTTCCTGCGGGAAATGCAATTTTCAGACCGGCTTGAAATGGGCGTGAGGGTCGAACGGATGGGGACATCCTCGGTTCGCTACGGCCTGGCCGCCTTTGTGAATGGCGAGGCCGAGGCGGTGGCCGACGGTCACTTCGTGCATGTCTTTCTCGACCCTGCCACCAAACGGCCGGCGGCGCTTGATCCGCGCATGCGCCAGCACCTGCAAACCATCACCCTTGCCCAGGAGGTATCCGCGTGAGCCGTGCGTCAGTAATTAAGGCCATCGATGCCTTCCAGGTGGAATGGAATCCGGGCGATCCGCCGGGTCGGCGCAGCGCGCTGGTCAAGGTGACGACCGAGGAGGGGCTGGTTGGCTATGGCGAGGCTTCGCCCATGCACGGTGGGGAGCACTCTCTTTGGGTGCTGCGGGATGCTGCGGCCTCTCTGGTCGGAGCAGATGTGCTTGATCATTCGGTGATTTATGACCGGCTGCTGCATCGTTATGTGAAGCTGGGACCGGAGGGTGCGGTGACCGGTGCGCTGGCCGCGCTCGACGTCGCTCTTTGGGATATCAAGGGCAAACTGTTCAACCTGCCCATCTACAAATTGTTGGGCGGCGCCTGGCGCACCGAGGTGCCCTTTTACGCCTCGATCGGGGGCAATGCCGGCCGTACGGTAGACGAGACGGTTCGGGCAGTGGAGGCCCGCTGGAAGAGCGAGAAGCCCGCCGCCATCAAGATCCGCTGGGACGGCGATCGCACCCGCCAGGACTTTGACATTCCCGGCGATATCGCCAAGGCCAAGGCCGTTCGCAAGCTGGTTGGTGACGATTTCCCACTCGCCTTCGACGCCAACAATCAATATTCGGTCGGCGGCGCTATCCGGGTCGGCCGGGCGCTCGAAGAACTGGGCTTCATGTGGTTTGAGGAACCCGTGCAGCATTATGACGTGCGCGCCATGGGCGAAGTGGCCCAGCGTCTCGACATCACGGTCTCGGCGGCTGAGCAGACCTACACCACCCAGGCTTTGGTCGACATCATCGAAGCCGGCGTGCGCATGGTGCAGCCTGATATCGTTAAAATGGGCGGCATTACCGGCCTTATGCAGTGCGCCGCGATCTGCTACGCGCACGGCGTGGAACTGGTGCCGCACCAGACCCAGCCGACCATCGGGCATATGGCGAACCTGCATGTACTTGCCACCATCATGCACCTGACCAAGCCGGCCGAATTCGCCGACCCGGACACGCGCATGCACCCCGCCTTCGTCAATCCGCCGCTGCCGGTGGATGGCAAATTCCAGATTCCCTCGGGTCCCGGTCTGGGGCTCGAGCTGATCGACGCCGAACTCGACAAGCGGCGCCGCTAGGCCAGGCCAGTCGAACAAGAACAAGTCAACTTTGGGAGAGGACCCTAATATGGCACTGAACAGACGTAACTTCCTGGAACTCGCTGCCGCGACCACGGCGTTGACCGCCGTTGGCGTCAGCTCCGTCCATGCGCAGGACGCAGACACCATCCGCATGGGCATCGCCGCCAACGGACCGCGGCACTCCGATCCGAACCAGACCACCCAGGGCTCGGACAACTGGGCGACAGAGCAGATGTACGAGCAGCTCGTACGTCCCGATGATGGCCGCTTCGCACTGGCGCCGGCGGAATACCTGCCCACGCTTGCCACCGAATGGAGCACATCGGAAGACGCGCTTACCTGGACCTTCAAGCTGCGCGAAGGTGTACAGTTCCATAAGGGCTACGGCGAAATGACGTCGGAAGACGTGGTGTTCTCCTATGAGCGCGCCATCAACGACGGCACCAACAAGACCATTTTCTCCAACATTGCCAGCGTCGTCGCCACCGGCCCCTACGAGGTGGTGATCACCCTCAAGTCCCCGGACGTGAACCTGCTCGGCACGACGATCTTCTCCAACAACAGCTCGATCGTGTCCAAGAAGGCCGTCGAGGAAATCGGCGCCGAGGCCTTCATCACCGACGCAGTCGGCACTGGCCCGTATGAACTGGTTACGTTCGATGCCGAAAAGGGCACCACGCTCAAGCGCCACGAAGGCTATTGGGGCGAGAAGGCCAAGATCGCCAATGTCGAGTGCGTCTATATCGCGGACACCACTGCCCGCACACTGGCGCTGCTGTCCGGCGACGTCGACATCATCGAAGCCGTTCGTGCGCCGGGCTGGATCGACTCGATACTGCAGCGCGATCCGACCCTGCAGATCGACATGACGACGCCGGGCTCGTTCAACACCCTGCACATCAACCTGACACGCGCGCCATTCGACAATCTTTTAGTCCGTCAGGCGCTCATGCATGCTATCGACCGCCCGGCAGTCGCCGGCGCGCTGGCTCCGATGGGTGGCACGATGGCGGGCCTCCAGCCATCGTTCTTCCCGGCGGGTTTCGCAATCGAAGATCTGCCCCCCGAGCTGCAGTATCCGTACGATCCAGAGAAGTCCAAGGCGCTGCTGGCCGAAGCTGGTTTCCCGGACGGCATCAGCTTCGACAGCAATTGTTCGCAGCGTGAAGATTATTCCTCGACCATGCTGATCGTCCAGGAGCAGCTGCGACTGGGCGGGTTCAATATGAACCTGATCATCGGCGACCACACGGCCTACCATGCCGACAATCGCTCGGACAAAAATACGCTCGCCATGCATTCATCGAGCTATCCGCCGATCCCGACCCAGCTGTATTTCCAGCAACTGTCGTCCAAGTCAGAAGTGAAGGCCGACGGTTCGGGGGGTGGCAATTACAGCCACTATGGCGTCGCCATGCCCGGCATCGATGACCTGCTGGCCGAGGCGCTGTCCTCGACCGACTACGAAAAGTATGTCGAGATCTGCAAGCAGATCGAGCTCAAAGTCCTCACCGACTTGCCGCTGATCGGCCTTTCCACGCTGGGCTTTACCGCGGTGCGCAATGCGCGCATCGATCTGGGCTTCCCGGTCGAGAGCGGCTACGCCCGTTGGCGTTTCCACCGCGCTACCAAGACGGTCTGATTTGTATCGGGCTCCCGCTTCGGCGGGGGCCCGCAACCACAAGGCGGTGCAGCAATGGCCCGATATCTTCTCTTGCGGCTGGCCGATGCCATCCCGACCATCCTGCTCGTGCTGACACTGGTTTTCATCGCCATGCGCATTCTGCCTGGCGATCCGGCTCTGGCGGCCTTGGGTGACAATGCGCTGCCCGAGCAGATCGCCGAGTTCCGTGAGAGGATGGGCCTCAACGTCCCGCTCTGGCAGCAGTACCTCAATTTCATGGGCGGAGTGTTCACGCTCGACTTGGGCAGTTCGCTGCTCAAGAACACGCCGGTCATCACCCTGATCGCGCAGAACCTGCCTTACACGATCGAGCTGACACTCGTCGCGATGGCGATGGGCATCGTCGCCGGCATTCCGCTGGGAGTTATCGCCGCGACCAACCGCAACAAGCTGCCCGATAACGGCGTGCGCGTGTTCTCTCTGATCGGCTATGCCATACCCGATTTCTACCTTGGCGCGCTGCTACTGATCACCTTCTCGCTGAACCTGGGTTGGTTCCCCATCAACGGCGCCGGCGAGGGGTTCGTTGACCGGCTCTACCATGTGTTCCTTCCGGCGCTGACGCTGGCCTTCGTCAAGGCGGCCTTCCTCGGGCGGCTGACACGGACCAGCCTACTTGAGGTGTTCGGCAAGGACTATATCCGCACCGCCCGCGCCAAAGGCGCCAGGGAAAACAGGGTGATCTACCGGCACGGCCTGCGCAATGCGCTGCTGCCGATCACCACTGGCTTGGGGCTCAGCCTGCTGTCGACGCTTTCCGGCTCGGTTGCGATCGAGTTGGTGTTCAACCGGCCCGGCATTGGGCGTCTGCTGATCAGCGCCATCGCCGAGCGCGACTATGCCGTCATCCAGGGTGGGGTGCTGGTCTTCGCCATGTTCGTGGTGCTGATAAACCTGCTGATGGACTTGGTCTATGTCGTCGTCGATCCTCGCGTGAAGGTGCAGTAAATGACCACGATCTCAGAAGGCATCTCCGCCCTTCCGCCCGCGCCCGGTCCTTTCGACACCGTTCGCAGGATACTCTTCCGTAGCCCGACCGTTATTGCGGCAACGGTGATGATCGCCATCTTCGTTGTTGTCGCCGCGCTGGCGCCATGGCTGGCGCCCTACGATCCGTTGGCCCAATCCATGCTCAAGATCAATAAGCTGCCAAGCTGGGAAAACTGGCTGGGCACCGACCAGTTCGGCCGCGACGTGTTAAGCCGCATGATTTACGGGGCGCGCAACTCATTGCTGTTCGGCTTTATTTCGCCGGTGCTCGCTGCCATCTTTGGAACGCTGCTGGGCGTGGTCGCCGGCTATTTCGGCGGTTACACCGACCGCATCATCTCGCGGGTGGTGGACCTACTGCTCGCCTTCCCCGAACTGCTGCTGGCCATCCTGATCGCCGCGGTTCTGGGCGGCGGCTTCTGGAACATCATCGCCGTCATCACCGTTGCGTTCATACCCGGCTTTGCCCGCGTCGCCCGGGCCCAGACCCTGTCGGTGAAGCAGGAGCCCTATGTGGAGGCGGCGATCGCGGTGGGGGTGCGCACGCCGATCATCATCCTGCGTCACATCGTTCCCAATATCATGGCGCCAATCGTGGCGCTGATGACGTTGTGGGTTGCCTCGGCCATCCGCCTCGAAGCCTCCCTCAGCTTCCTTGGCATTGGAACCCAAGCGCCCAATCCGAGCTGGGGCAATATCATTCGTGACGGGCTCAACAGCCTCTTCGGGTCGCCTTGGCCGATCATCGGGGCGGGCGCTGCCATCACCATTGTGGTGCTGGCCTTCAACCTCGTCGGTGATGCTGTGCGCGATGCGCTCGACCCGTCCACTGCCCGCTAGGAGATCGATATGACCGCCATGGGCATCGCAACTGCGGAACGTATCGTTCCCAATGAAGGCGGCGAGAACGTCCTCGCCGTCCGCAACCTCAAGACCGCCTTCCGTACACCCAATGGCTGGGTGGAAATCGTCAAGGGCATCAGTTTCGACATCGCCGCGCAGGAAACCCTGGCCGTGGTCGGGGAATCGGGCTCCGGCAAGTCGGTGACGGCCTTGTCGATCATGCGTCTGCTCGATCCGGAAATGAGCCGGGTCGAAGGCTCCGTGAAGCTAAGCGGGCGCGAGCTGCTGAAGCTCAACAGGGCCGAGATGCGCGACGTGCGCGGCCGGCAAATGGGCATGATCTTCCAGGAGGCGATGACTAGCCTTAATCCGCTTGCCACGATTGGCGCGCAGATCGCCGAAGTGCTGACCATCCATGGCCTGATGAGCAACAACGAGGCGATGAAGGAGGCCGAGCGCTTGCTTGACCGCGTGCGGATGCCCGCTGCCAAGTCTCGGCTCAACGACTTTCCACATTCGCTTTCGGGGGGCATGCGACAGCGCGTGATGATCGCAATGGCCTTGGCCTGCAAACCGAAGCTGCTGATCGCCGACGAGCCGACAACGGCGCTCGACGTGACCATCCAGGCCCAGATCCTGCAATTGATCAAGCAACTGCAGCAGGAAGAGGGGATGGGCGTGCTGTTCATCACCCATGACATGGGCGTGGTGGCCGAAATCGCCGACCGCACCGTGGTGATGTTGCAAGGTGAGGCTGTCGAGGCCGACAGCACGGACGCCATCTTCGCGCGGGCGCGCCATCCTTATACCAAGGCATTGATTGCGGCTGTGCCGCGGCTGGGGACAGCCAGCGGCAATGGTCAGCCTCAGCATTTTCCAACGCTCGACCGCGAAAGCGGCCAGATCATCTCGGGCAAACTACGCCCCGACACGATCCGGCACGCGGCCGAGCCCGTGCTCCGCGTGAAAAACCTGGTCAAGCGCTTTGATCTGCCTGGCGGCTTCTTTTCTGGTCCGCGCGGCCGGGTACATGCCGTGGAGAATGTGAGCTTTGAGTTGCGCCCGGGCGAGACCCTCTCGCTGGTTGGGGAATCCGGCTGCGGCAAATCCACGACGGGCCGGACCCTCATGCGCCTCGTCGAGCCGCAGAGCGGAGAAATCGCCATCGACGGCACAGACATCCTTGCACTGGATAAGGAGCGCATGCGCGACATGCGCCGGCATATCCAGATGATCTTTCAGGATCCCTATGCCAGCCTCAACCCCCGCATCACCGTGGGAGAAGCCATCGCCGAGCCCTATCTGACGCACAAGTTGGGGACCAGGGCACAAGCAAGGCAAAAGGCAATGGATTTGCTGGGGCAGGTGGGTCTGTCGCCTGAAATGGCCAACCGTTACCCGCAGCAGTTTTCCGGCGGGCAGCGTCAGCGTATCTGCATTGCCCGCGCGCTTTCGCTTGAGCCCAAGATCATCGTTGCCGACGAGTCGGTTTCAGCGCTTGACGTATCGATCAAGGCGCAGGTGGTAAACCTGATGCTCGACCTGCAGGAAAAGTTTGGCCTCGCCTATCTCTTCATCTCCCATGATATGGCCGTGGTCGAGCGCATCAGCCACCAGGTCGCGGTGATGTATCTTGGCGAAATCGTCGAAATCGGACCGGTCAAGGCAGTGTTCGGAGATCCCCAGCACCCCTACACCAAGCGACTGATGGCGGCCGTTCCCATTCCCGATCCGGCGCGTCGGCTGGAGGTGCGCCCCATCAGCAATGACGAAATCCGTAGCCCGATCCGCGCTGCCGATTACGAGCAGCCCAAACGCGAATATCGCACCGTGTCCGAGGGGCATGTGGTGCAAGTCTGGGGTAGCGACTGGACGGTCTAGACCAGACGTCCACATCGTGCCGCCGGAATGACAAGAGGCAGAACAGATGAGTTTTCGTGCGCTGGTGACTGACAAGGATGCATCGGGGAAAGTTTACTCCGCGGTGCACCTGCTTGAGGACGACCGCATGCCCGACGGCGACGTGACGGTCGATGTGGATTGGGCTGGGCTCAATTACAAGGACGGCCTCTGCCTCACTGGCGCGGGCGGTCTCGTACGCAATTACCCACACGTGGCGGGCGTCGATTTCGCCGGCACGGTGAGGGATAGCGCCGATGCGCGCTACCGCCCCGGCGACCAGGTGGTTCTGACTGGCTGGCGCGTGGGCGAAGTGCACTGGGGCGGATATGCGGAAAGCGCGCGCGTTAAGGCCGACTGGCTGGTGCCGCTGCCCGAGGGGCTATCAACCCGTGATGCCATGATCGTGGGTACGGCAGGGATCACCGCCATGCTGTGCGTCATCCGACTCGAAGCTGCGGGCGTGACGCCGGCTAGCGGCGAAGTTCTGGTGACCGGAGCAGCCGGCGGAGTTGGTTCGATCGCTGTCTCGCTGCTGGCTCGCTCGGGATTTGAAGTGGTGGCTCTGTCCGGCCGGCCCGAGCATGCGGATGCGCTCAAGGGACTAGGCGCACGCAGAATTATCGAGCGCGATGCCTTTCTTGCAGAGCCAGACAAGGTGCTTGAAACGGCGCAGTGGGCCGGGGCTGTGGATAGCGTCGGCGGCAAAATCCTGGGCAAACTGCTCAAGCAGATCAAGTATGGCGGCGCAGTTGCTGCCGTCGGCAACGCCAGCGGAATCGGGCTCGATACCAATGTTCTGCCCTTCATCCTGCGTGGCGTCTCGTTACTGGGCGTGGACAGCGTGATGCAGCCCTATGCCCAGCGCGTCTCCGCGTGGTCGCGTATTGTCGGAGAATTCGACCGCGCGGCCTATTCGGACATGCTGACAGAGGTGGACCTTGACCGACTCCCGGCAGCGGCCGAGCAGATCCTAGCAGGGCAGGTAAAAGGCCGAATCCTGGTCAATCCGCGGAGCGCAGCATGAGTCTTGTCGTCTGTCATCAATACGATGACAAGCTGGCCAGCTCTCTAGCCGACGGGCTCCCTGACGACGTAATCTTAGTGGCACTGGGCACGACGCCAGAGACTGCCTGGGCGGTCCCCCGCGATGCCGAAGTGCTCCTGATCAATCAAAACAGTGCGTCGATTGGCCTGCACCAGGCAATGCCGGCGCCACCGGGGTGGCCGTTCAACCTTAAATGGGTCCATCTCCGCTCGACCGGTATCGACAAGTATCCCATCTGGATTTTCGAGGTTCCAAGGGTCACTGTAAACCGGGGCGGCTATGCTGTGCCGATCAGCGAATACGCACTGGCTGCCATGCTGAGCTTTGTCAAACGCATGCCCGCCATTTGGGCCGTCGATGGCCGAGGCTGGCGCAACCACCAACTCGCGGACTTGTCCGGCCAGACCCTGGGCATTGTTGGATTTGGTGAGATAGGGAAGGCTATCGCCCAGCGTGCGCTGGCCTTCGACATGACTGTCGTCGGGACTCGTCGCTCGCCCGGACCGCTGGGCTTTGATGGTGTCACCGCAATGCCGCTGGAGGCTCTGTTGCAGACTGCCGATCAAGTGGTGCTCAGCGCGCCGCTAACCGCGGAAACGCGTGGTATGATCGACGCGGCGGCGCTGAACTTGATGAAGTCGGGCGCCCACCTCATCAATGTTGGCCGTGGCGCGCTGATAGATACAGAGGCCCTGAGAGCCGCTCTGGACAGCCATCTCGGCGGCGTAACCCTTGACGTCACCGACCCCGAACCCTTGCCGGATGGACACTGGCTCTTTACCCACCCCAAGGTTCGCGTATCCCCTCATATCTCGGGCAGCTCGCAGCAGACCCGTAATCGAGCCAATGCCTTTTTGTGGGACAACTTGGACAGATATCGCAACGGAGCGAAACTCCAAGGCGAGGTGAACAAGGAGTTGGGCTACTGAGTTTTACGACGATTATTGCTGACCTAGGATCCCATCTAATGTGGGTGCGTTTTTCGCGCCATTTGACAGGGGCACACTGATTTCGGTTAGTCAAAAGAGAAGCGTCACCATGCTAGCGCTCGAACACCGACGCCGCCTGTGTTTCCATGCAATCGTATCGTGCAGTTCTGTTCTTGGATGGAGCGAATAGCCTTGCCATCTCAGCAGTTGCCATTAAGTCGGGAAGCAAGTCACATACTCAGCCCGAGCGGCAACGTTTTTGGCAACCGACCGTGGGCGCCCTAGCGACCGAGCAAGCCTAATCCCGAAAGTTGGGCAGACCATATGTGCTACAAAATGGGCTTCATTGTGTGTTACACAGGGAATTAAGGGGCAGAATAAGTCTCTGAATCGATTGCACTTATTGCCCCGTTTCGATTCCCGCTACCGGCTCCAAGCGCACACTGGCGCTGACTGCCGGATTATAAGGGGCGGCGCCTTAGTGAGGCGTATTGGTCGCTACGAGAGCATCGGGTGAGAGACGGCGTCAGTCCCATTCGTCCTCATATCGTGGCCGACAAACGACGAGAGCCGGGTCGGTTGCGGTTGCGGTTGCGGTTGCGGTTGCGGTTGCGGTTGCGGTTGCGAAGCGGGGAAGTGAATTTACCTTTTGATTTCAATAGAGTAGGTGTTCGCAGTTCTATCCTGACCGGCGCGCCAAATTCCGCAGCTATTGTAACGGCTTAGATCTCAACCTTGATCATTCTGTCATATGAGACGCAAGCTGTGCGTAGGCGTCAGAGCTCCGTTGGGGGGTATTTCGGCCGCGCATCTTCGGTCCAAAATGCAACCCGTTGCGCCAGACTTGGTGCCAAAGTGGGCCTTATAGAAATTCCGGAGACTTGACCGCTGCCCACGAGGGCAGCACTCACGACCGGCAAATTTGGGACACCAGTCCAGTTCGCATAATATGCGGTATGGAGGGCTACTACCGACCCCCAAGGGGGGTCCAACAAGATCAATGAGGCCTCAGTCCAGCAACTCCATCGCAGCACGTACGTCGAAGGCGCTGACAGCGTGGTGCTGATCGGTGGTCCTGGCACCGGCAAACCCATGTTGCAACAGCGCCGGGCGTCCAGGCGGTCCGACATCACCACAAGAAGGCCCGCTTTAGCGTCGACATCACCACCACCATCGACACCAGCGCGCCTTGAACGGCTCGCTGACCCGCCGCGAAGTCCTGCCAGCCGTCGATCAGTATGCCGAACGGGCCGAAGCCTTCGCGCTTGTCGTGCTTGGCACACATCCCTGCCCTGGGGGCATCGGGGATGCATTTGCTTGCATGAAATTGATCGACGCGGTGTTGAGAGCAAGAAAGCCGGAGCCTCGGCGATGGTATGACCACTCACCGCGGCAAAGCCGGGCCGATAAGCCGCGTCGCCAGCAGGCGGATATCGGCGCCCAGATCGGCGCGAGCGATGGCCTTCTGCGCCAGTCCGAACGCGGCATCGAGCAGCAGCCGCGCCAGCGCCTCGGCTTCGGCAACGCCTGCACCGGCCAGTTCCGCCTGCAACCGCTTCGCCACGCGCTCGTCGGACAGCCGAAACAGCTCGGCGCCCTGCCGATGTGCAGCAAACAACTCGTTGGCATGGGGCGAGCCAGCAAGAGCTGCGGCAATAACGGCGAACTCGGCTGCCAGCGCCGCGCCGATACGGGCCTCAACCGGGCCGTCACTATTAAGACCGGCATCGAAGGCCGCGATCTTGGCGGCCAGCAATTGCTCCAAAATAGCCAGGAACACGGCGTCCTTGTCAGGAAAATGCGCATAAAGCGTCGGCTTGGCGATGCGCGCGTCCCGCGCAATCGCCTCCATGGTGGTTCCGCGCAAGCCATTGCGCAGGAATAGGTTTTGCGCCGCGTCCAGAATTTGTGTGCGTCTAGCCGCGGACTTATTCGCTGTTCCCGACAAATCTCACTCCAATTGGTTGAACTAATTGAACGATGTTCGTATATATCGTTCATTCTAACGGGAGACCACTTATGTCCTATGCGACTTCTGACCGCGTCCTGCTCACCGGCATCTCCGGCTTTCTGGGCGGCCACATCGCCCTGCAATTGCTTGAGGCTGGCTACACCGTCCGGGGCAGTGTGCGCAATCTGGCAAAGGCCGACAAGGTGCGCGCTACCCTCATCCGCCACGGCGCCGATGTCTCGCGACTCGAGTTCGTTGCGCTGGATCTGCTCGCTGACGCGGGCTGGCGAGAGGCCATGGATGGTTGCCGCTATTTGCAGCACACGGCCTCACCCTTCGTGATCACCATGCCGGCCGACAAGATGGAGTTGATCCGCCCCGCCGTCGAGGGCACGGAACGTGCGCTCAACGCGGCGCTGGCCACAGACGTCGAGCATATCGTGCTGACCTCCTCGATGGCCGCCCTCGCCTACGGCCACGACAAGACCCGCACTACGCCGTTCACCGCCGATGACTGGACGGACCTCAATGGACGAGACATCAACGCCTATATCGAATCCAAGACCCGAGCCGAGCGCCGCGCCTGGGATATCATGCGCGCCGCCGGCCAGGAGAAACGCCTCTCAACCATCAATCCCAGCGCCATCCTTGGGCCGTTGCTCGATGACGACCCAGGCACTTCGGCCGGCATGCTGGTCCGCCTGCTGAATGGCAGCGTACCGGCAATTCCACGCATACCATTCGTCATCGTTGACGTGCAGGACGTGGCGGCGGGTCATGTCCGGGCCATGACCGATCCACAGGCGGCCGGCCGGCGTTTCCCGATGGGCGAACGCGCGATGTTTATGCCCGAGGTTGCCGGCGAAGCCCGCGCGGCCTTGCCACCTGCGCAGGCCGCCAGGGTGCCGCGCCGAGTAATGCCCGATTGGGCGGTGCGCGCTTACAGCCTCTTCGACCCGGACGTCCGCGGGGTTCTTAATGAACTCGGGGTACTTAAGCAGCTGGATTCCTCGGCCAGCGTTGCACTGCTCGGTCGCCCGTTGATTGCCGCTGAACAGGCGATTGCCGCGACGGCGCGATCATTGTTGGAGCAGCGCATCGTCTAGTCCCAAAGTCGCCAATCGCGGTGTTGGCGGGATGTGGACCGCACCCCGTTTTGACCGGACAGGCGGCAGAGACGATAAGGCATAGGCATGCGCCTATGAGTACGACTATGTCCAAGAGTCCCGAGGAGCCGTTCCGACGGGTCTAAGTCATCACCTCCGTGCAGGGCCGCCGGCGCTGGTCAGTGGCCGAGAAGGTTCGATTGGTGGAGGAAGCCATGCAGCCGGGCATGAGCGTTTCCTACGTGGCACGCCGCGCCGGCATTTCCCCCTCCCAACTCTTTGCCTGGAAGCGCCGCATGCTCGAAGGGGGCCACGCGGCCGTTCAGGCTGATGAAGATGTTGTTGGCGCCTCCCAGGTTCGCGAGCTGGAGAAGCGCGTGCGATCTCGAGCGCATGCTCGGCAAGAAGACCATGGAGGCCGCTAGCTCGGGCTCCGATTTGTCAGTTGCTCATGTCCGGGCCAGGGATTGGTTTTATCGCCGTACTGACCTTCAAGGCCGCAGTGGATGACCCCAAGCGCTTCCGCCGCTCGAAGACAGTAGCTGCCCATTTTGGTCTCACCCCCAAGCGCTACCAGTCTGGCGAAAAGGACAATCCGGGCCACATATCCAAGGCCGGCGATGTCCGATCGGCGTTGTTCATGGCGGCCAACACCATCATGAACGGCCGAGGTCAACCTTCGTCTCTGCGCAGCTTTGGCGCCCGGCTGGCCCGCAGGAAGGGCCGCAAACGCGCGCTGGTCGCCGTAGCCCGTAAACTTGCCGTTGTGCTCCATGCCATGTGGACCGATGCCTCCAGCGCATTGAACACAGATCGAGCTTCTATCCGCACTGCTGTTTCCTCGAAAAGCTTCACATCCGCATGCGCCATGGTCTCGCCTGGATCAATCCACCCGCCCGGATAGCCCCATTTTCCAGCATCAGGGGGATTGATCCGCCGAACAAGAAGCACGTGGTTGTCATGAACAACTACGCCAAGCACCGATGCGACAGGATGGGCAGAGGACTGGACGCACATGGGCGCACTCCCCCGATTATGTTGTTCTGGGCGCAGTGCTTTCGAGATGACGGGCGATCAGGGCCGCGCCCAGGGCGACAACGGCAGAAACCAGCATGACGAACAATAGGCCAGACCGGGCATTCTCGACCGTTAAAACGGCACCCGTGACTGCTGCCATGAGGGAGGCCCCTGCGACCGTAATCGCACCGTCCAGACCGGCGGCACTTCCCGTGTGGGTTGCGCGAACTGAAATCGCTCCAGCGTTGGCGCTCGGCTGCGTTAGGCCGTTCGACACGCCAACGAACAGGCAGGGGCCGAACAATGCCAGCACATGATCGATGCTGACAGCGTATAGGACGAGGCCGAACAAAAGCCCGCCGCAGGCCACAAGCCGTCCAACAACCAACATTGTGGTCACCGGCAACCTGCCGGCAAGCCGCCCGGCTAGAAAGCTGCCAGCCATGAAGCCGCCTGTGATTGAACCCATATACAGACCGAGGATTGCTGGTGATAGATTCAAGCCCGAGGCAGCGAGCGGGGCACCGGCTAGAAATGCGTAAAAGGTACCAACCGAGAAGGCCATGCAGACGCAGTATGCCCAGAAGCGCTTCGAGCCTAGGAGTTCAGGATAGGCCCGATACTGTTCGGCTATCGTGCTTGATGGCGTGCGGTTGGTTTCGTTCAGATCGGTCCAGCACAAGACCAGAACCGCAGCCCCGAAGAATGCCAGGACGTAGAAGCTGGCTCTCCAACCGAGTACCTGATCGAGTAGTCCGCCAAATGTTGGCCCGAGCATAGGCGCTATGGCCCACGCCATGGCCAAATAGCTGAACTGACCTGCTGCCTGCTCCCTGCTGGTGGTATCGCGGATCACGGCAAGCGACACCGCATATGTTGGGGCGATTATAGCCTGGACCATTCGGCAGGCGAGGAAGGTCCCCGCATCGGGCGCCATGGCGCAGCCGATCGTCGCCACGATGCAGATCGTCAGCGCCCAAAGGATCACCGGCCGGCGCCCGAACCGGTCAGAAAGGGGACCAAGAACCAGTTGAAGGCAGGCTGACACTCCAGCGTAGACCACTAAGGAAAGACCCATGACCCCATAGGTAACACCGAACTCGGCGGCCATCCCTGGCAGCGATGGCAGAAAGAAGCTGATCGGGAATGGCGAGCGCTAACAACAGGATCAGCGTCCAAAGACGAGGTTTGGATGATGCAGTTCGCACGATAATGACCGTTAAGCTTGCAGAGTGGACGGGCAATAAAAAAGCCCCGCTTGGGGGCTGAAATTACAGCGCATGGGTTGGGTGCTTTCGCTGACAGCTACGCTGCCTTGCCCATGCGCCCACATACTACGAAGAACCCGAGGTCAATAATCATGCGACAAGTATTAGGTCCGAACCTGCGCTTCGTCAACTTTGTCTTTTGTCATCGGCGAAAGGCAGCAAACAGCTACTTGGTCCCGAAAGCCTACGGTCCGAATACCACCCCCCATTCGGACCATTCTTGCCATCGCGACCCGATGAAGCGGACGTCTAGGAGCTTAGGCCTCGTCGTCGTTCGCGGCTTCAACGATGTCGGGCTCGGGTAAGTCGGGCCGGTAGATGCTTCGGGCATGGGTCGTATCGAGCAATCCCCACAGTTCCGTTACCACTCTGCGGTCGTCCAGGTCGCCGCCGGGCAGACCCCGTTGCAAGATCCTGACGGTTTCCTCGACAAGATCGGCCGCAGTGGGCATGCTCGGGATCGTCATCTCTTTCTCCAGCCGTCAACGCTTCACGACCGCTTGCATCTGGTCTGTCAACGTCTGCTGCGCCTGGAAGTATCCCTCCCAGGCGTCCGGCCCCTGCGCCTTTGCGGCAGCAGCGAATATGTCGAAGCAGTTGGCGCGATCCATGCCGTCCAGCTCCTCCCAAGTTACAGGTACGGCCACGGTGCCGCCCGCTCGGGCCCGGGTCGACCATGGACAGATGGCCGTCGAGCCCTGGCCGTTGCGCAGGTAGTCGAGGAAAATCCGGCCCTTGCGCCTCGCCTTGCTCATGTTGGCTATGAAGCGTTGCGGCTCCGTCTTCGCCAGCAGTTCGGCGAAGTCCCGGCAAAAGTCCTTCACGGCGATCCAATCAGCCTCCGGCAAAAGCGGCACGACCACGTGGACTCCCTTGCCACCCGAGACGAGCGGCCACGACTGCAGGCCGATAGCCCCGAGGATGTCCCTGATGTCGACGGCAGCCTGCTTGACGTGTTCGAAGTCCAGGCCTTCGTCCGGATCGATATCGAACACCAGCCGCTCCGGTAGATCGGGCGTGTGTCGATCGGATCCCCAGACGTGGAATTCCAGCGTGTTCATCTGCACGCCGCCGATCAAGCCGGCCAGGTCTTCGATCCAGAGGATGCGGCTCTCGGTGCCCTTGATCTTGGTGAGCTGACCGGATTTTAGGGTCCTCGGCATGCCCGGCAACGCGTGCTTCTGGAAGAAAGTCTTCTGCAGGTCGTTGTCGGTGTCCCGGACCAACGAGAGCGGCCGATCCTTGATGTGCGGCAGCATCCGGTTGGCGACGGCAGCGTAGTAGGCAGCCAGGTGCGCCTTGGTTATCGGCGTGTTTGGATACATGGTCTTGTCCGGGTGCGAGAGCTTCACACCAACCGCCCCTGCGATCTCGTTCCCCGTGGCCGGGTCTAGTGCGCTGCCGACATCCACCAGCGTCTCGAGCACGACCTGGGACGCCTTCTTGTCCGCGCGCATTCCTTGGAAGCTGGCGTGGCGGACGCTGCCATCAGGGGTGATCTCGGCATAGGCCACTTCTGCCACCAGTTCGGGTCGGACCCACATCGCCTTGGGGGCGATATCCTTCGGCACTGAGATAAAGGCCGACTTCTCAATGCGGCGCGACTCATCTGCTTAAGTATCTTGTCGCGCATGGCATCGCTGAAGCCGGTGCCAACGCGACCGCGGTAGATGAACTTACCGCCTTCGTAGGTCCCGAGGATTAGGCTGGCCATTCCGCGTCCGTTGTCGCTCGGGCGCCAGCCGCCAATGACGAACTCCTGACGCTTGGTGCACTTTATCTTCAGCCAGGTCGTGGTCCGCTCGCCGATGTAGGGCCTGTCCGCACGCTTGGCGATGACGCCCTCATGGCCGCCGGCACACATGGCATCGAACACCTGCTTGCCGTTGTCTGCGACGTGTTGGCTGTACTGCAGGCTGTCGCCCGGATCGCGCGCTCCAATCAGCTCCTCGAGAATGGCCTTGCGTTCGAGCAGCGGCAGGCCCGTCAGGTCCTGGCCATCGCGCTCGAAGATGTCGAAGGCGTAGAACTTAAGCGGGATGCCGGCGCCGATACCGGTCTTCAGCATGGAAAAATTCGTACGGCCCGCCTTGTCGATGGCGACGATCTCGCCGTCCAGCAGGACCGAGCCTTTCGTCAGCGTCTTCAGATCCGGAACGATCACTTTGAACTGTTGCGTCCAGTCGTGGCCGTTGCGGGTGTAGACGACGACCTCGGAGCCTGAGATCGCGATCTCAGCCCGATAACCGTCGAACTTCATCTCGAACAGCCACCTCCCGCCCTTGGGGATCGTGTCCGTGAGCGAGCAGAGCTGGAATGGGCGGAAGGATGGGAGGGGATAGCTAGGGGTAGATTCCGAGTCCCTGCGGGGTGACCGCTTCTTGCGGGGTGGGGCCTCTACGGCCTCCATGTCTCACTCGGGTACATCGGGAGTCGAGAATGCGCGGCTTTTGAATCGGTTGCGAGTCATCGACAAGGATTGATGAAGCCAAACGCCGAGGGGGACGTTGGATAAGCCACTGTAATCCTAGGAGGATGTGACCGCATTCACGTCAAATCCTGCACCTTGGAGCGTTTGCTCAAGTTCCATCAAAATCAGGGGCTCGTCTTCGAGCAGTAAGCCAACGCCGCATTGGTGCTCACACGCGGAGCATACACTCGGCAGGGGAAAGGCAATGTCGGATTACGGGAAACGATCCTTCCCGCCCCGGAATGCGATTTGGACCGCGGTTCGACCCGCGCCAAGGATAGGCCATCGCCGGCTGGCGGGGCGTTTGGGAGGAGGCCCCGTCAGCTTCTGCGATCGGAACCAATACGGTCCTAATGTATTATCCCGGGTAAGCAGCGCCCCAAGACGCTGGTCTCGAAAGCCGCAGACGGTGCGCCCCCCACCGCAGGCGGCTTTCCCTTTGTGGCCAAGGCTTCTCGGAAACCTGCTTCGGGCATCCAGCATCATCTGGAAAGTCCTGGCGGACTTTGCTTTCGTGTTGTCGCTTAACTCGGGCTACGGTTCGATATTCGATTGGGCCAGCGAGATCTTCGTGTCAGCGCCTGTCGGTGACTGACTGTAGGTCATCAGATGATAGTTCTCGGCCTTTCACCCTTCTCCAGTGGGTGAAGTTCAGGGACGGCGCTCCGACACGGAGACGATCTGGCCATGATACTCAAAGCTCTCCTTCCCACTCGCCCGAGCACACGATCGGGTGGCCAGGTTTCCAATCCGTTTCCACCGGGGTCATCGGCATCACAGCGTTTTCCCCCTCCTTGGGTTCAGTTCATGCCGCCACCTGGGCGAGTTCGGGAGCGAAAAGGGCTAAGAGCTCGTCGGCGGCCAAGGTAGGGCGTTCCGGCGCAGGCAAGGTTCACGGCAGCTGCGATGTTGGGCACTTCATCCTTGACAGCATCACCGACCAGAGGCATCTCGGACGTGATTTTTGAGCAGCACACTGGATGCTACCGCCCATGAGTCCCGACTCTCGAAGTCGTCCGACCCGGTGACGTCGGTCTGATCATGCATCAGCACTGGCGTGTCATCGGTCCATCGCCAGGAGCCAGAAGATGCTGCGCATGTATTCGCGTAACGGCAACAAACTCGTGCCCGTAAACACATACCTACCTGCCGACCCACCAATCTGGCTTGACCTGATTGCACCATCCGACGCCGAGGTGCGCGAGGTCGAACAGGGTGTTTCCGTCACGCTGCCGACCAAGGCAGAGATGGAGGAAATCGAGTTGTCTGCCCGCCTCTATGCTGAGGAGGATGCCGTCTTCATGACCTTGACGGCACTGGCCCATTTGGACACCGACAGCCCCATCAAGACGCCTGTGACCTTCATCTTGAAGGGGAGGTCCTTGGTGACGGTCCGATACGTCGAACCCAAACCCTTTCTCGCTTATCTATCTCGAGCCCAGCGTCCTGGTGGTTTGCCGCACCAGAACGGCGAGCAAGTCATGCTGGGACTGATTGAGGCCATGATCGACCGCACTGCGGATGCTCTAGAGCGGATAGGCAACGATATGGACCTGATGTCGCGGGAGGTGTTCAAGAAGGGGCGTGAGAAGGCAGACAAGAAAACGCGCAACCTCGAGGCCCTGATTGCCCAGGTCGGGCATAAAGGTGAGATGCTCACGATGGTTCAGGAGAGCCTTGTTAGCACGTCCCGCCTCGTCGCCTATTATTCGGCCAGCCAGGACTCGGGCGACGGCGACCGAACCACAAAGCAACTCGTGCGCATCATCCAGCGGGACGCCACTTCACTGGGGGATCATGCCAGGGCGCTGTCGGGGCGTCTGGATTTCCTGCTGAACGCAACTCTCGGCCTGATCAATCTGGAACAGAACCAAATCATCAAGATCTTCTCCGTTGCCGCGGTGGTCTTTCTGCCGCCAACGTTGGTCGCTTCGATTTATGGAATGAATTTCGACTTCATGCCGGAGCTCAGCTGGTTCTTGGGGGCTACCCATGGGCGCTTGGTGTTATGGTGCTCTCGGCTTTCTTGCCCTTCCTGTATTTCAAGCGAAAGGGTTGGCTGTAATGACGGTCTGTCGCATCAATCTCGGGGGAGACGCAGCTCACCACAACCGGCACCAACTCGACGGCGCCGTCGTGTCGCGGTTGAACACCCAGCGGATGGCCAGTTTTTGGGGAGCCGCAACGGCGGGGCGGTTGGTCGCTTGACGCCAAATCTGTCACTGGCTTTTTCCGCGCCCCTTCCGGAGTAGCGATTCCGATGATCAGGGTTGCTGCGCCGGCCCTACCGCGGATCACTTCATTCAGCACGACTTCATTGGTGGCACATTGCGCGCTGTCCGCGGCCCACTCCTATGCTGCTATCAGGGGGAGACCACCCCGAGACCCCCGTTGCAACAGGGTATCTGCGGCTCACGACCGAAAGCACAATCGCCTCCCCGGCGGCGCGCACGGCTCAATTCGGTGTTCACCTCACAGTCTATAGCGCCGGTGGTATCCGACAGCCCGACCAAACACGTGGAATAGCGGTCCGTTTGAACAACTTCGGCTATGTGGCCCGCCAGGGCCGCGTTGACGTCGCGATCAGTAGAACTGGCAACATTGTCGGCCAGGACCGGAAGTGCTGCCGCGCCCTCAAAGGCGAGAAGAAGCACTGCAAGCCGCAGGGCGTTTGTTCCGAGCACAATCATAAAGGGTTCCTCCGAGGCGGCAGGCGTCGCCGTGCGGAGAGCTTGAACTTCGTTCAAATCGATTGCCTGTAATTGCGCTGCATTTTGGCTAGAACGGCGCTACAATTACGGCTCCTCCAGATGGAGGCTGACGAGATGCAGCCTATCGAGCGATATCGGTTTGGGCCATTCGAGCTCGATACCGGCAAAATGGTGTTGATGCGCGGGGATCAGCAGATCGAGCTGAGGCCGAAGGCATTCGAGACGCTCCTCATCCTGCTTCGCCACGCGGGGCGATTGCTCACCAAGGATGAGCTAGTCGCCGAGGTTTGGTCGAATGTGATCGTGAATGACGATGCATTGGCTCAATGTGTGCGGGATGTCCGCCATGCTTTAAAGGACACGGACCAGCGCTACATCCGTACGGTGTTACGCAGGGGCTACATGTTCGTGCATCCCACAGTGCGGGAGCAACAGGAAGAGGCCCGGTTGGCAAGGCCGATGACCACGCGCTCTGATGCCCTACATGCCTACCTACGCGGGCGCCACGGGTGGGCCCAAAGATCCGGGTCGGGGATGCGTCGGGCTATTGAGCACTTCCAAGAAGCGCTATCGCTCGATCCGGGCCTGGCAGCTGCTCATTCTGGCCTGGCGGACTGTTATGTGTCCCTAGGCAAGGCTAGCCAGATGCCTCCGGCGGAGGCTTTCCCTGCAGCCAGGAGGCATGCAATCAAGGCCATCGAGCTTGATTCAAACATCGCCGAGCCGCACGCGTCTTTGGCCTTCGTCAAGCTCTACTACGATTGGGATTGGGCCGGGGCTGAAACTGAATTCCAGCAGGCGGTTGCTGTCGATCCGCATTACCCAGTTAGCCATGAATGGTACAGCGTCTTCCTTCTAATAACCGGCCGAAGGGCAGAGGCAATGCGTGAGATACAACTCGCTCACCGTCTCGATCCGCTGTCCGTCGCGATCAATTCCACCTTCGCCTTCCACCACTACCATGCAGGCGAGCACCAAGATGCCGCAAAGCACTTTTTGGTAACTTTGGAGATGAACCCGGATTTCGCCCCAGCATACTTGTGGCTAGGCCGGACGTACCAAGCACTGGGATTGTTAGACGAGGCTCTGGAACAGTTTCAGTGGGTGGAAGACAGGTTTCCGCATTGGTGCGTGGTAGTTGCAGCGCGAGGCTATGCTGCTGGAAGTGCAGGGCGTAGACAGGCCGCCTTGCAAGCGCTTTCAGAGTTAGAGGACCGCGCCTCGTATACCTTCGTAGCTCCGTACAGTGTCGCGCTGGTGCACGCCGGCCTCGGAGATAATACCTCTGCCTTCCATTGGTTGGCTGTCTCTTTCGATCAGAGGTGCAACTGGCTGGTATGGCTGCAGATCGATCCCCGCTGGAAGAATCTGCGCTCCGACACCCGCTTTGGGGAGCTTGTTGCCCGCATGCGGTTGCCGGCGTAACAGTGCCATCAGTGTAGCTTGAGGCTCAGGAATGGAATCGCCAGAGGAAGGTCCTAGAGCAGCCCCGCTCTCGCCCGCTACCTGGATGTAGGGTAAAAGTGCATTGGCACTCTGGCCTTGCGCTGGCCCTCACAATTGTCCGCGACCGCCGGGAGTTTGGCGACTGCGCCGCGGGGGGAGGGGAACCGGGGGTTCGGGCTGGCGTGATGTAGAGAGCCCAACGGACCCTGGCCGAATGCAGGGCTTTAGGCGCGCGGTGCTGCATGCGGCCGAGTCTCTAGCCGGGATCCCGGTCGGGATTGGGTTGGAACTGTAGGTCAGGGTAAGCTAAGCAAGACTTAGCTAGTTAAGCCTGTTTCAGCAAGGCCATCTGCTTCTCATGCAGCTCGATCTGTTCGTCAGTGATTGCCAGCAACCGGTCCAGATCCTGTGAGGACAGTGCGCGCCTCTCAATTAGTGAAGTGGCTTCGGTCTGCAGGACCTCGTATTCCAAACCGATCCGCTCGAACTCGGCGGCGTCCGTGTTTGTCCTGAATCTGGCGAACATCTTGCCTCCTGATATGTAGTTGCGCCGAACATCTACGAGGAGTTCCTTAATGGCCGGCGAGAAGACCGGTGGCGCTAGTCCTTTACGGCACTGATGCCATAATGGATGCGACAAACTTGTAAAGGCGATCCTGTCGACGTCCCTAACTGGTAGGTCCTAGGGGACCGAAGGATATTCGGCAGTAGTGTTCTGGTGGTGAGCGCTGTGGTGAGCTTGGAAGCCGTCGGGGCCACAGTCGACCCTATTTCGGACGACATCCTCTCCAAAGTTGACATTGCAATGTGTCCAGCAACACGGGCTAGCTACGTGCACCAATGAGGCCCCAGCTTCGGCCCGCTTGGTTCATGACTTAGACTGACAATGAGTGGAGATAGATGAGCGAACCGTCGCCTTCGGTTGTGACACCGACGCTGCCAACGAACTCGGTCGAAGCCACGAACCTGATGATACACTATTATCGGGCTGAGATGACCCGCATGAACGCGTGGCGGGCGCGACTTGATCTTACGAGCAACTGGGCCATTACGGTCGTAGCGGGGCTATTGTCCGTGTCACTATCTAATCCCAGTGCTCACCACGGACTGATCCTATTTGCTATGCTGATCATCTTACTGATGCTTTACGTCGAAGCGCGTCGTTATCGCTTCTACGATGTGTATCGCATGCGCATAAGGCAGTTCGAGCGCCACTACTTCGGGCAGTTTTTCCAAGCTGATCCTCAAGGCGGCCCTGAACCTTGGCTGGGGATGCTGGCGCAGGACTTGCGGCATCCAAAGTTCCGCATCACCCTAGCTCTCGCACTGCGGCGCCGCCTTCGACGCAACTATGTCTGGATGTTTTTGATCCTGCTGCTCGCCTGGCTGGTCAAGATCGGCTCTCCGGATCTCCAGGCAGGCGTCCCGCTTGACCCAACACGATCCATCGAAACTATGATCGACCACGCGTCCTTAGGCTCCTTGTCAGGGTGGGTTGTATCCGCGGCAGTCATTATCTTCTACACCGCGCTTGGGGTCGCCGGGTTGCGCGGAAAGGACCGTGGCATTGACGAAGTGCACGTTTAATTCGCGGGCGCGGGCCCGTCGAATGTCGTGGCGGCTGCCCTACCCCCTTCAGTTGCCGGCCAGGAACCGACCCCATTTTTCGGTCGTCTAAGCCTACCCGAAAGGGTTCCAAGCTGACATCTGTCGGCATTGAACGATCTGAGACTCCGTGTTCTAGCTCTATCCAGACAAGGGTACCAAAAGACGCGCCATGACCAATACGTCGCGGAATTCCCCTTCGAGCAGTCTCGCGCTACGCATCCGACCTTCTTCCACACAGCCAACACTCTCGTACAATCGAATTGCCCGATCGTTGTTGGCGTTTACCGTCAACTCAACCCTTGAGAATCCTGTTGCATCGGCGGCGATCAACGTAGCCTCGATAAGCCGGTGGCCAATACCCGCGTCCCGCCATCCCGGTATGACGCCATGCCTAACGTTCCGCTGTGTCGCACGGCTTCAGTCCTGCCGAACGATGTCGCACCAGCCGACAATTTCCCCATCATGATCGGCAATGCATTGTGGGTTGCCGCTTTCGATGTTGCTGCGCACAAAGGCCAAAGCGTTCGTGGCCTCGGGTGCATCAGTCAAGCGGATGTAAATTCGCTCAAGACCCACAACCCCTACTGCTTGTCGAAAACGCTCCGCGTCCCTTCCGGTGGGAAGCTGCATGTCCATCGTGGCCCCTTCGATGCGCAGCGGGTGCGCAAATGAAAAGTTGAGCGTGGCCCAATCTGGGACAGCAGGAATTGGCCCGATCACATTCGTTCATCGCTCAGGCAAAAGCGGGCTGTGGGAAATCTGCGGCAAATCTCCCAAAACTGTGGCAAAAAATTGCGGGGTTGCTATTCCTCAGCCGCGGCGTGAATCGCCAGCAGCCGTTTCGCCTGGCCCGTCAGATGTATCTTAGTTGGCTCACCCATCACCAGGCGGTCAGCCAAGAGCAATTGGAGCAGAGGGCTATCTGCTATGGGGTGTGGACGGTTTATAAGGCTTTTAAGTAGGGTAAGCGCTTCAGGGGTGAGTTCTTCCAAGGTCATTTGACCAGGGTAGCTGAGTCTGGCGGTGCGGGCCAAGCCGAACTTCGATAGACCTTTGTCTGACTTCTCACATAGGAGCCGAGGACTTTGCTCCTGATCCTTAACGGTGCTGGGCAATCGCAATCGGGCGCACCTAGCCGCTTCCGAACCACCACCCACTATCCGAGATTACACGCGTCAAACGAAGGCCCCTTCTGTGGCTTTCATGGACAAGACCCCTCCTCGCGAGCGAGTAGTTGCACGCCCGCCAACCGGCCTTTCTGCCAAACGAGCGTGCAGGGCTCGATGGTCCGATCAAACAGAATTCTAAAGGATACCGGCAGGTCGACATATTCGGACAATTGAATTGTCAATCCGGACCCCGATCTGTTCACAAGAACAACGGGAAATCGCGTGATGTCATCTTGAAGGACGATTATACCAGGCAGCCGCTGCCGATACCTTGCCTCACGTCGTCTATCGTTTTTTTCTGACAAGGTGATATTCTCTTCGAGTTGCGTACATTTTACCGCGAATTGTTGTTCCCCGCCGTGCTCGGAAGGTCAGCGCAGCTCTTGCACGCAGTTTGCAAGTGTCTTTAGCGCCTCTAGGCACGCGGCGGCCGCTTCGCGGCCTTTGTTGTGCTCATCGTTTCGGCTTCGGGCGACGGCTTGCCCATCCGTATAGACGGTGAGGATGCCGAAGGTCACCGGCTTGCCGGTCTCGAGCCCGACCTGCATCAGCCCATGCGCCGTCGCCTCACTGATATACTCGAAGTGGGCCGTATCGCCCTTGATGACACAGCCCAGGCAGATCACGCCTTCATAGCCGCTTTCGGCCAAGCGCTTGGCGATGAGGGGCGTTTCGAATGCGCCGGGAGCGGAGAAGACATCACGAGAGGAAAGCATCACGCCATTTTCGGCGAGATAGGCCAAGGCACCGTCGCGCAGGCCATGGGTAACATCCGGGTTGAACTGGCTGACGACGATGGCTAGGCGGGGCGGGGTTTCAGGCATTTTGGTTTAGTTCCTGGTGGGTGAATGTATGGCCGAATTTGTCCCGCTTGGTTGCGAGATAGCGCCAGTTGTGAGGATTGGCAGGAATTTCGAGCGGCACACGGTCGATGACGGCAATGCCCTGGTGCTCAAGGGCCTCAGCCTTGCCTGGATTGTTTGACAAGAGCCGCAGGCGGCTGATGCCCAGCGCCCGCAGGATCTGCCCGGCAATGCCATAGTCGCGGGCGTCCGGCGCAAACCCCAAAGCGGTATTGGCCTCCACCGTGTCATGGCCCTGGTCCTGCAGGGCATAGGCGCGGATCTTATTGGCGAGACCAATGCCCCGCCCTTCCTGGCCGCGCAGATAAATCAGTGCACCGCCATCGCCGGTGGCGATTTGTCGGAGCGCCTCCTGCAATTGCGGGCCGCAATCGCAACGCAGCGATCCCAGCGCGTCGCCGGTTAAGCATTCTGAATGCAGACGGACCAGCGGTGTGCCAGTAAGCGGACTGCGGATCAACGCTAGATGTTCTGTTCCATCCAGACGGCTCCGGAAGGCCCGAACCTCCAGCGGTACGGGAGAGTATTGGGTTGGCAACTCTGATCGCGCCACTTCGTCCACCAGCGTCTCGTTCGCCACACGATGGGCGACAATGTCCCTTATGGTCAGGATCGGCAGGCCATGCTCGCTGGCGAACGTTTCGAGATCTGGACGCCGGGCCATTTGCCCGTCCTCGCGCATGACTTCGCAGATGACGCCGGCCGGGCCCAGACCGGCCAGACGCATCAGATCCACGGCGCCCTCGGTATGACCGTCACGCACCAGCACGCCACCCTCGGCGGCCCGCAGCGGAAATACATGCCCTGGCGAGCAGATATCGGCCGTTGCCACTCCCGGGTTGGCCGCGATCTGGATGGTCGTGGCCCGGTCGTGCGCCGATATGCCGGTGGTGATGCCCTCGCGCGCTTCAATGGAAACAGTAAACGCCGTCGAGCGGCGCGCCCGGTTGTTGGCCACCATGGGAGGCAGGCCGAGCCGATCCACCTGCTCGCCGGTGAGTGCCAGGCAGATGAGGCCGCGACCATAGCGGGCCATGAAGTTGATGGCCTCGGGCGTGGCGAATTCAGCGGCCAGCACGAGGTCGCCTTCATTTTCGCGATCCTCGTCATCGACGAGAACCACCATGCCGCCATTGCGGAGTTGGGTCAGGGCTTGAGATAGGGCAGACATAGGCGCTCCACATATTTGGCCATGACATCGACTTCGACATTGAGGTCGTCACCGATGGCGAGGGCGTGCAGATTGGTGTGGTTCCAGGAGTGGGGGATGATGGTCACCAGTACCGTCACGCCATCATCGCCCTGATCCACGCCGTTGATCGTCAGGCTAATACCGTTAAGGGCGATGGAGCCCTTCTCAACGCAGTAGCGGCCCAGCTCTGCGGGCAGCAGAAAGCTGTGCCGCCAGGCGCCTTCGGCCTCAACCCGCTCAACCAGCCGGGCAAGTCCGTCGACAGGTCCCTGCACCAGATGGCCAGAAAGCCGCGTATCGAGGGTGACCGCGCGCTCGAGGTTGACACAATCGTCCACGCCCAGCAGTCCCAGATTGGTGCGGGCAATGGTTTCCGGACTCATGAAGAACGCTGCCCGCCCGGTTTCGTCAAACCGGGTCACCGTCAAGCAGACGCCGTTAACAGCAATGCTCTCGCCAAGCGAAAGGTCGGGAAAGCCGCTTTCGACTTCAATCTCGAGCGATCCGCCCTTGGGCATCGTTAGCGTCACGCGCGCCAGTCGTTCAATGATGCCGGAAAACATGGGTATCCTGTGTGTGGGTGAAGGTCGGCGGTCTGGGGACGGCGAATGGTCACGCGGTCGATGCCGCCGGGGCCGCCAGCCTGTTCAATCAGGACATGCTCGTCCCAAAGCCCTGATTCCAGCACGCTTTCGGTCAGGGCGGGCCCGGCCTCGATAAGCACTTCCATGCCGCCCGCAGCCCCGATCATCGCCAGTGCGGCAGGCAAGTCATCCTGCAAGTGAGCAACAAAGCCGCGTTGGCGTGCCGCAGCCATATAATCGGGTGACACCTGTCGCCGCCGATCCAGGATCACAAGCTGGCGCTGCTTGTCCGGATGATCCGCAACGAAACGAATGGTGAAATGCGGGTCGTCTGCCAGCACCGTGCCCGATCCGGTGAGGATGGCGTCGGCCCGGCGGCGCAGCGAATGGGCAAGCACCAGCGAGGCATGCGCGGTAAAGGTCTTTCGGCCCGGCGGCGGGATCATGCTGCCCGTTTCCGACACTGCCTGTTTGACAGTGACAAAGGGCAGACCAGTGAGGGTGTGCTTGCGGAATGGGGCAATCAGCCTTTCCGCATCCTCGGCGAGGTTCAGTGCATCAGGGTGGGGCAGGTCGGCCAGCATGCTGACGCGCCGCCCTGCGGCCATGAGCCTTTCCATACCGCCGCCGCCGACCTTCGGGTTGGGGTCGCGGCAGGCGATCCAGATCTGCCTGGCCGGCGTGGCCAGAAGCGCCTCAGCACAGGGCGGGGTGCGCCCATGGTGGTTGCAGGGCTCCAGCGTCACGATCGCGGTATGGATGTGTTCGACCAGGCCGGCTTGCCGCGCCGTCGCGATTGCCATGGCCTCCGCATGGGCTGTGCCGGCCCGGCGATGTGCCCCCGCGGCCAGCTCGGTGCCGGCGGCGTCGAGGAGTACGCAGCCCACCGGCGGATTTGGTGCGGTGGCGCCCTCGTGGACGCGCGCAAGCTCCAAAGCACGTGCAAATGCCTGCGCAATGCGCCTCGGTGCAGGCCCGACTATGTCTTTGGTATCGGTTTCGTCCATGCCCTGTTCCATCGTCGCAACTGACGAATCCCAGGGCAAATGACAACGAACACCCGCAGTCCGGTGGCCGGAATGCGCGCGTGCACGATCATCGGTTCTCTTCCATCCGGACTATACCGTCGGCCCCGGAATCACACCGGATCTGCTGACCCCATCCGAACGGATGGGCGCTCGCGGGCTGATGTGCTCGAAAGCACAATTACCGCCGGTGGGGAGTTTCACCCCGCCCTGAGAACTCTCGCAGGCAAGCCTGCTGTTACATGTGTAGGAGCATGGACAGCTCGAGACAAGGGGGCACAGCTGTGTGACCGACAGGCACTGGTTGTAGCATGTACACTTTTGCACAAAGGCGACGGAACCAAAGAAACGTCCCGCAAGGTCTGGTGGAGACAATGACCGGAAGCGGCCTAGTTCCATCCTGCCGTGTTGTGGAGACCAACGTGACCAAACGGACCTTCCTCGCCTGCCTTTTGCCTCTAGCTATGCTGGGAGCCCTTGCAACGCCCGCGGTAGCTATAGAAAGCGGGGATGTCCCGTCCCCGGTTGACACCATTGACATGGCGGGGCCGGGACAAAGTCACACGAACGATAGCGGAATTTCCGGCTTTGATGGAAACCAGGGCAATGACCGGCTGGTTGGCAATGCCGGCGGCCCCCCACTCTCCGACCCGATCGAAGAGCCAGTGGGACCGATTGATGACGGTGAAGCAGCCGTTTACTAGCCAATATTGAGGAGACGGGACCGCGCCCCGTCTCCTTTTGCCCCTGTCGCTTTGTCTAGCCGCGTCCGCGATAGCTAGGAACGCCGGTTTCGGGAAGCCAGACGTTCTCCAAAGGTTGTCCGGACTGCCAGAATACGTCGATTGGGATGCCACCGCGTGGATACCAGTAGCCAGCGATCCTCAGCCAGCGGGGCTCGAGCAATTCAACCAACCTTCGGCCTATTCCAACCGTGCAGTCTTCATGGAAGGCGCCATGATTTCTGAAGGAGGTCAAATAGAGCTTGAGAGACTTAGATTCCACCAGCCATTTGGCGGGGACATAGTCCATGACCAGGTGCGCGAAATCGGGCTGGCCGGTGACCGGGCAAATGGATGTGAATTCGGGCGCGGTGAACCGGGTTAAATAGTCTGTATCTTCATGCGGATTGGGCACCCTTTCCAAAACTGCGGCTTGTGGGTCCGCGGGTGCCCGGATGTCGTGGCCAAGCTGGCTCAAATGCAAATGTTGATCGCTCATACCTTCGCCTCCAGCAGGCCGGTTGGCCCATTGCGGCGCGCCCGCAGCACATGAACAAGTGGCAACGCCAGGAGCACCATCCAGCCCTTGCCTACGACCTGTCCCCACAGCAGGTCTACGTTTCCAAAAGCCAGTTGCAAGAAGATCAGGGTGTCTACAAAGAGCCCAATGACGCTTGATGCGAACACCGCCATAAGTAGCCCGCGACGCTGGAGCGGCGTGAATACCGCCATGTCCGCAAGTTCCGATAGCAAAAAGGCGACGGTTGAGGCGACCACGAGAGCCGGTGGCACCACTGCCGCCGAAATGATGGCGCCGGCGAGGATGGCGCCAAAGGCCCAAATGGCGCCCAGGCGCTGTTGAACGAAGTCCCTAAGAACAAATGCGAGACCGGCCACCAGCACACCGCTGGGAGCCATGAGGCCGGGCGCCACGGGAACAAGACAAGGACCTCCCGGAACGCACACTGTTCCGACATTCCCAATCATCCAGTTGGCCAAAGGCACGGTAAGGGTGAATGCGATAATGAGAGCTATGCCCTCGACCTTCCAAAGAAGGCCAGGCGTATTTGACATGGTTTTCTCCTGCTTTCAGGCAACACAGACCTGAGCAGGACTCTCATTGGGGGAATTGGTGGTCCCGCGCAAGGGTCCGCAATCTCATTCCCGTCTGCTCAGATGGGGCCTAAGGACGACCGCCTCCGTTTCCGCCGGCATTGCTGTTGCCGGAATTGCCTCGCGTCTCTCCGTCGCTCGGACCGTGAGCGGCATTAACCGCACCATTGCTGCGATCATTCGCATGTGCCAACGCTGCCTCACGATTATTCCCAGGCAGTTTTGCCGATTCAGAAACCCTATTAATTTCAAGGCTATCGACGTCGCCTTCGGCGGGATCGCCGGAGACGTCCGCGGTTGTGCAACCCTCGATGTCTTCTAAGCCAAAAGCCTGAAACAAGGTGGTGGGCGCGCATTCGTCGATGATTGGCTCTTCCTGGCAATAGGCAGGCACCACCAAAAGGCCAATGGCAAGCAGCGTAAGAGGCAGGCGGGTCATATGCATTTTCTCCAGTCGCGTTCTCACTACCAATAAGGGGCCCGCCTAAATTTCCACATACCTGCTTTGATAAAATTGGCCGCGACGCTCGACAAGTGTCCCCGTCAGTGACGCCCGCCCACTTTGATCGGCGGGGAATATCGGTTACGGATGGATGTCATGGAACGCTATACCGGCGCAGCGGCATGGCTGTTCTATCCAAGCCGCAGCTACCTGCCTGACCGGCAATCGTCTTGGGGTCAAAAGGGCCGCTGTCGACCCCAATTCGGTCGTTCAGCCTTGGTGCGCCCTGACCTAGAAGCGAACATCAACAGGCCGTGTGTGGTTGCCTCTAGAGCGCTTGAGCATCGGCCCGTCGAACGAATTCATCCACAACGATGCGCACCCTCGGGAGCATCGTACGGGCCGCAGGCCAAACAGCGTTGAAAGACGATCGCACTTGGCACCGGTCTGGCAGAACCACGACCAAGTCCTTTCGATCGATGTAGCGTTGTACGAGAGACTGCGGCATTTGGCATAAGCCGAAACCGGCAAGTGCCATGTCGATGACCACCTCCCCATCGCTCACCAGGTGTGTTGCGGCTGGATCAATGGACTTAAGGCGCCCTTCGTCATCCAGGAATCGCCAGGCGGCAGGTCTGCCCGGTCTGCTCCCCAGAATGCACGCATGATTTTGCAAATCGCTTAGGTTCATTGGTTCCCCGGCTTCCTGGAGATAGCGCGGCGCCGCACAGAGAACGAGCCGTTGTGACCCGAGCGGTCGGGCAGCGATGTCAGTTCGGCCCGGCAGTTCACCGAACCGAAGACAGAGATCCACTCCTTCCTCGACCGGGTCGATGATCCGATCCGAGAAGCTTGCGGCCAAGCGGAGGTCGGGGTGTGCCCTGAGGATGTCCAAGAGGATCGGCATGGCGATCCGCCGGCCGAAAGCCGCCGGCATGTCCACGCGCAGAATCCCCCGGACCGTGCTGGCCTTCGACCGGGCGAAGTCTTCTGCCAGCCGGAGTTGATCAAGTGCGGCCTCGGCTTGATCGAGGTACGCCATGCCCTCAGGCGTCAATGACAGCCTACGTGTTGTCCGATGCAGCAGCCTGACGCCAAGCCGACCTTCCAGTTGTCCCACCGACTTGGCAACTGCAGACTTAGTGATGCCCAACCGAGCCGCAGCCGCGCTGAATGATCCGGCTTTCACCACGGTGATAAAGATCTCGACGCCGGCGAAGGCGTTGGTGAATGCCATTGAACTCAAGCTCCAATTGACAACCTGAAGTGTACGATCTGACAACTAAAACTGCAATTGTCCACTGGCCGGTGCGGGGCCATATCTGTGCTGTCCCAGGAGATACACATGTCCCGCTTGTTCGATCCGCTGCAGATTGGTGCCCTTGAGCTGCCGAACCGCATCATTATGGCCCCGCTCACGCGCAAGCGCGCCGGTGTCGAGCGCGTGCCCAATGCCATGATGGCCGAGTACTATCGGCAACGGGCCGGTGCAGGATTGATCTTGAGCGAGGCGACCTCTGTGTCCCCTCAAGGCGTCGGCTATAGGGGGACACCCGGTATTTGGAACGATGCCCAAGTCGAAGGGTGGCAACGCGTCACGCGGGAGGTCCACGAAGCCGGCGGTCGCATGTTCCTGCAGCTCTGGCACGTTGGCCGCATCTCGGACCCCGAGTTGCTCGATGGCAGGCTCCCCGTAGCGCCAAGCGCAATCGCCGCAGCCGGTCATGTCTCCGAATTGCGGCCCAAACGCCCGCATCCTGTTCCACGGGCTTTGGAGACAGCGGAAATACCAAGTATCGTTGAGGACTTTCGACGCGGTGCGGAGCGGGCAAAAGCCGCAGGTTTTGACGGTGTCGAGCTTCATGCCGCCAATGGCTATCTCATTGACCAGTTCCTCCAGGACAAGACCAACAAGCGTACCGATCGTTATGGCGGCTCAGTTCAGAACCGCGCCAGGTTTCTCCTCGAAATCGTCGATGCGGTAATTAGCGTTTGGGGAGCTGATCGTGTTGGCGTGCATCTCCGACCCCGGGGCGAGGAGCATGAGATGGGAGACAGCAGTCCCAAAGAGATATTCGGTTATGTTGCCGACGAACTAGGCAAGCGGAAGATTGCCTTCATCTTCGTCCGCGAGATTGAAGCCGAAGACAGCCTGCTTGGTGAGATCAAGCGCCGGTTCGTCGGTCCGGTCATCGCCAATGAACTCATGTCCAAGGAAGATGGCGAGCGGTTTCTCGAAGCCGGGCATGCTGACGCCCTTGCATTCGGTCGGGACTATATCGCCAACCCAGACCTAGCCGAACGACTCATACAGGGCCTGCCACTAAACACGCCAAACAAGGACACGTTCTACGGCGAGGGCCCTGAGGGTTACGTCGACTATCCGAGGCTGCTGCCGATGCGGTGAAGAAGTCCGCTTTCGGGATCTCAACCCTCAAAAACGGACTGGCAGCGGTCCACCCCGTAATCGACATTGCGGAGACCTGTACTGACGGACGGCCCTTCAGGAGACTCGGGTCGGCTGAACGGTAAGAATGGGCGCTTTGCGGCGGCTAGTTCAGCGTGGCGAAAGGATCAAATTGCCGCGAATGCTGGCCTCGTCCAAAACATCCCTATACGCCGCCCAGTCCTCAAGGCGCGCACGATGGCCCAGGGGTACAGGTGGATGTAGTTAAACCGGCAGTGGCCCGTAACGGCACGCAGGGATGGTTACGGCTCTTCCAGACGAGGTCGAACAGCGTGGTCATACCGTCCAGAACTGCTTTCGCCCGGGGCGCGGACATAGTCCGATACCTGCAGGGAAACTTATGACTGCGGTACCCGGGGAGGTCCCTTGTCTTGACCGGGCCCGCGGTGACCGCTGGCGCAAAAATAGAGCCCGGTAGCAGCCATCGTAACCTTGCTCGACAATGTCGCCGGCGTGGCTCACTTGATGGTTGCGCCGAGGGGCTGCTTCAGCAGTGGAACGCGTCGTAATAGCCCGCGCTGCCATTCCATCACGGTAACCTGGGACCGCGGGAATTGGTCGATCACTGCTTGCCGGCAAATCTGCCAAAGGCCGGTAAGGCGAACCTCCCGGAGCAGCCTCGGCTGTCACGCTCATGCGCCCTCGATACGCCCAGCCGGGATCGCCACGGGCATGTGGGTTCCCCCGGCCGAGTCCGCCAAAGGCGCGGGTAGCCCAAGGGGCTAGCGGGGCAACACGCACATCGACCTTATCGCGGGCGGCTCGACAGATTTGCTATCGGTGCCTGAACCTCGGTTGTCTGGCCGGAAGCGGCATGGCCGCCTCGCGAGACAGCGCCGATCATCGCGCTCCAGGAGTGCCGGGACAGCTGCGCAACGACCGACAGGGCGCCGCGGCGCGAAGGCATGTACCAGGCAAAGAAAAGCACGCGGATTACCCAGGCAAGCCGGCCAGTAAACTGGAGCCGATAGAGTTCGGTGATACCGCGCTGGCCAGCCAGTCCGGCCGCTTGTCCGAGGCCCCGGAAATTGAAACCTCTGACGGATTGGCCCTTGATCGAGCGGGCAATGTTGCGCCCGACACAATCGCCCTGCTTCATGGCCCACAGGGCATTGGCAGGGCAGGGCTCGCCAGTATCGGGATGCGGGACGGCCGCAATGTCGCCAGCGGCCCAGATATTGTAGCTCCCCCGCACACGCAGATCGTCATTGACGATGACCTGCCCTGCCGCGTTGCGCGGCAAGGATTCTGTGCCCGGCAGGACGCGGAAACTCACCCCGGCCGCGACGACCGAAAGATCGGAAGCCAGGGTCCTGCCATCGGCAAGTTCCACCTGGTCCTCTCCGATCCGCGCCACGCGCTTGCCCTGATGGAGCTGCACGCCCTGTTCAACAAGGGTGCGCGTTGCTGTCTCGGCTATATGGTTGAAGTCGGGACGCAGGGTCGGCAGCAGCTGCTCGCTTGAGGAGACAAGATGGATATTTACCTTTCCTGCCCGGGTCCGGCCGAAGCGGGCGGCGAGCGCAGAGGCCGTTTCGACGCCGGCGAGGCCTCCGCCGACCACGACGACGTTGCGCGTCCTGGCCGCAGTTGCAGTCCAGCCGTCAAGCTGCCCAACCAGACTCTGCATGTCCCTACAATCCTTGACGCACCAGCCGTGCTCGGCGAGCCCTGGAATTCGGTCGAACGGATCCACGGATCCCGCGGCAATCACCAGGTGATCGAAGCGGAGGTCCTGTTGACCTTCTGCGGTCTTGACCGTGAGGGTTCTGCCGCCAAGGTCCGCTGAAACCACTTCGCCTTGCATGAAATTGCGGCCCAGCAGCGGCGCAAGTGCGGTCAGTGTGCTAGCCACTGACAAATCGCCAGCCAGCACCTCTCCGGTCCAGCCGTGATAAGTGTGATGCCCATCCCGCGAGACCAGGATTACATCCACGTCACCACGTGCGACAAGGGCGCGTAGTCGGGACTGCAGTGCGGAAAAGGCGTGCAGGCCGGCATAGCCGCCGCCCAATATGACTACGCGGCGCATGAGACCAGCTCCTCTACCGGTGCTGCAACAGTCCGCGTCGGGGCGTCGAGGATCAGCTTTCCGAATGAGCGGAAAGGTGCCAGCTGAAAGCCCAGATGCTGGTGCTTGATGGAGAGCTCTAGAATATGCTCGGCCTGATCCACCTGGGCTTCCCCCATGCAGAAGTGGCCCTGATGCCCGGAAAGCGCCAGAAGCATGGTCTCGGCGAGACACGCATAGGCAAGTTTGGGCGCGAGTGCGATGGAGCCGCGCAGGTCAAAGCCGGGGATTTCAACCAGACCCCCATCGACGATCAGCACATCCGGGCGCTCCACCAGCAGTTTTTCGTCGGTATTGCGGGGGACCGTATCGTCGAGGACTATCGCGCCCCGTTTGAGGTGTTCGCTGCGCAGTAGCGCGTCGGGAGATGAGGTAAGCAGCACGACAAGATCGGCCCGGGACACGTCAGCCATGTCAGTGCTGACGCTGGCCTCGACACCGTCGCGGCGCACGTCGGCAGCCAGCGCGAGAAGACGCTGCTCGTTGCGCGCCACCAACAAGAGCCGGCCGGCATGCTTGCGGGCGTAGAGCCGGGTCAGGCATGAGCCGACGCTACCCGTCGCGCCGACGATAGCGATCAGCGGATCGCGGCCCAGCGATGCTGTCAGCTTCTCCATCGCCTGCAGAGTCATGGCCGCCGTAAAAGCGTTGCCATTGGTGACGCCGATGTCCTTGCGTTTGGCGAAGGCCTTGCCGCCGACCGAGGCAGGAGCGGTGAGGGCTCCCAAGCCAACCACGGATGCTCCGAGATCACGCGCCATGTCGATCGCCGCCGAGATGCGCGCCTGCACTTTCGTGCGCGGCAGTGTCAGCAATTGGGTTGGCGTGAGCGGGACAGTAATGATCCTGCCCATGACTTTCCCCGGCAGGTCGACGCGAGACATTTTGCCGGTGACCATGGGCGGCACCGGCAGATGCTTCAAGGCGGTCCGCCAGACCACTTCAGGCACCAGGGCGAACGGCCGTCCGAACAGAATACCCATATCTGAACGCAGCGTATTTCTGGGATGTACCAAGAACGCAAAATCAGACTGCATAACCAACCCCGCCTGTGGTTGCGCCGCTACAGGTCGACGCCGCAGGAAGGGTGTTAGCACAAATTTTATTACAATTTAACCAAATCTTAACACAGATTAAGACTTGGTTAATGCTGGATCGTAAGTGACGCTGATCCCTATTGACCGCCGATCTTTGCGTCCGGTTCAAATGCGCAAGCGCATGGCAACAAAGGCTTAAGTCTTATCTTCTATGGTACTGTGCTAGGGTATTTTCTCAGCGCCTCGCTCAAGTCGGTGGCCGCAGGCCGGGACTCTCCGACCCCCCTCGCTTGAACATCTGGGCGCCGCAGCGGGTTCGAGGCAGGGTTGTCCATGGGCGCAGACGAGCTAAACGTGTTCGACCTTAAAGGTCTTGCGACCGCTCTGGACGACAAGGCGGACTATTCCTTGCGACGGGCTCTCGAAGCAGTCCGAGTTCATCTGGGAATGCAGGTGGCTTATGTCTCGGAATTTGTGGAAGACCGCACCTATTTCCGCGAAGTCGATGCGCCTGGTCTTGAGCATGTAGTCAAGCCCGGCGATTCAATGCCGCTCGACTATGTCTATTGCCAACACATCCTCGAAGGCCGCCTGCCGGAGCTGATGCCGGACGTTCTGAACGAACCGTTCGCGGCCAGCATGCCTTTCACCACGGACATGGGGATCCGCGCGCATATGAGCGTTCCCATCAAGCTGAACGATGGGCGAACCTACGGGATGTTCTGCTGCATCAGCACCGAGCCGCAGCCGTCGCTCAACATGCGCGACCTCAAGATGATGCGTGCCGTCGCCGAGCTTACAGCCGTTCTGATCGGACGTGAAATCGACGCCACGACCGAGCATCGAGGAAATCTGGAGCGCATCCAGAACGTTCTGGATCAGGACGAGCTCTCGATCGTGGTGCAGCCGATCATTCGAATTGCCGATCATCGCCTGCTCGGCTTTGAGTGCCTCTCGCGCTTTGCCGGACCTGAAGATTGGACGCCAGACATCTGGTTCAAGATGGCTGCATCCGTTGGACTGGGCCTGGAACTCGAGATGAGAGCAGTTCAAAAGGGCTTGGTGCTCCTGGACCAGTTCCCCCGAGATCTCTACCTGACCTTTAATGTCGCCCCGGACACTATAACCTCCGGCGCTCTCGCCCAGGCCATTGCAAGAAGACATGCAAAGCGGGTCGTCGTCGAAATCACCGAACATGCCAGCGTCGACGATTACGGAGCGCTCTGTAGCGCCCTGAACGACCTTCGCGTCAATGGCGTTCGGCTCGCCGTGGACGACGCAGGCGCCGGCTATGCGAGTTTGCGTCACATCCTGGCGCTGCAACCGGACATTATTAAGCTGGACATAAGTCTCACTCACAACATCCAGGACGATCTGGCCCGTAACGCCCTGGCGGCCGCGCTGGTGCATTTCGGTCGCGAGACCAAGAGTCAAATCTTGGCGGAAGGGGTGGAGACAGCGGTCGAACTCGAGGCCCTGCGCAAGCTGGGGGTGGGGACAGCGCAGGGATACTTCCTCGGCAGGCCGATGCGCCCCGGCGACGCCTTGGCTTTGGTTGAGCGGCTGAGCACCGCCACGTCACCTTTGGCCCAGGATATGCCCCGAAGCGCGTACGCCCCCAAGTGACGCAGATCCTCTGCGGGCCATAGCAAGGTCCGTCATTGCCAAGGGGCTTGTTCCGCCCTTTACCCATGGCTATGGGCCAACGCGCCGACTGTATTGCCGCTTCAGGAGATCGAAAAGTCAGCGGGCGGACGACCATTCCCTCGACGGACTTGTCGGCAAGACGCACTGGCCGTCAAATTCCAGAACTATCTGATGCGGGCTGATGACGATGACAGGTCGGTCTGGTGCGCCCTGCGCGCCTCCCGTTGACGCCTGGAGAAATATGCCGGCCTCATACTGGATTACCCCAGATGAAGCGATAAGCGTATCATCGTCAGTCGAGAGGCCCTCGCTGCCTACATTCAAGGCGTCCAGCAGACCGGGGTCTACCCCATCGCCGATCTTCCTTTGATACACGAGGAGATTTGCCTTCTCGAAGCCATCGCCGAAACATACCCCGCCAAAGGTATGCAGGTACTCGAACTGGTGACGTGGTGGACGGCATTCGAGGCCAATGTGTGCGGCAAGCTGAACTGACCTTCGCCAGAACTCAGCCCGGATATCGGCAAGGCGCGTAACCTGGGTCGTCTAATGAACCCTTGCAAGGACAGCTTCACGGGGACCGCGCACGAGCGCATGGTCTCTCCTGCAACCAATCGTTGCGGACCATCATTGGGATAAGTCGCGGGACATTCCGATGCCTGGGAACGAAGATATGAATTTCTTTAATCCAAAACCCAAGCGCGCCTCGACGTGCCTCTACATCGTGCTGCAAAGTCGTGGAGCGTGGTGGGTGGACAGGGAAGGAAAGTCGCTGGGGCCCTATGCAACGAGAGACGAAGCGGAAAGCGGCGCCTTTCACCTGATTGAGGTATTTGGCGACCCGACACGCCCAGCGGAAGTCTGGTCTCGCGACGACGCAGGCAAGATCCGGCTGATCTGGAAAGGTGAGATTAAAGCCTAAAGGGCTAGTCCCTTCACTGATGAAACGCCCGGACTCCGTCATGGGCGTTGTCATTCGCTCAACGCTGCCTGTGCCGCCAGGGGAGGCTGGGCGTAGGCGCGCGTAGGCACTACGCTTCGGCTCTGGGCTTCCGGCCGCGCTTTGTGGGCAAAACGGGTTCTGCTGCGGGCGCCCGGCCCAGGCCATTTGACTTCGCCAGCGCAGACCGGATCGCAGCGTAGTTGGAGGCCACCATGGGGTAGTCAGATGGCAGTTTCCACTTTGCGCGGTATTGAGTGGGCGTCATGCCCAGGACGCTCAGGTGCCGCTTGAGCGATTTGAACTTCTTCCCGTCGTCTAGGCAGATGATGAAATCGGGCGTCACTGACTTCCTGATTGGTACCGCAGGCTTGAGTTCTTCCGCCTGCTCGTCGACTGAGGCCGCTGACAGTGAAGCCATTGCCCTATGCGTGCTGGCGATCAGTGCTGGCAAGTCCGCGGTGGATACTGCGTTGTTGGCAACATAGGCGGAGACGATCTCGGCAACCTGCTCCAAGCGGATGGCGTCGGTCATGCTAGGCTCAGTAGTGTCATTCATAGGTAGGGCTTTCTTTGGTAGGACCTAGCCACCGGTCTAGTGGCCAGCTGTGCCGGGCCCTTGTTTAGGAGACCCCTAGCATATCCGGCGAAACGTCCAGCGCTTTTTTCAACTTCCACGACACCTTGCTTACCTCTCAACGACCGGCTTTGAAGCTGAGATAGGCGCACTTGCCGCCCCTTCCGCCAACGCCCGCTGATCAACCAACGACTGCAATGCCCGCAATTGGCGGTTGAGGAGGGGCCATTGTCAGTAGGAGCAGGCGGCTAAAGATGAGCTGGGTTTTAACGTTCCCTTTTGTAAGGAGCTAGGGACTGGTAACCTGGAGGCGGCACTCGCAGTCGATTGTCACCAGGGTAATGGGAATGCGCTGCCCCATCTCTTCGTCGACGAGATAGAGTTCTTTAGCAGCAAAGGCGAGGTCAAGGTCAGCAAAGCCATAGACATAGCCGTGACCGTCAGTAATTTTTACGGCAACGCGACCCGCCTCGACCCCGTCGGCATAGGCCAACGCCCACCCATGGAACATCATCATGATCTCCCCTGACTGGGCAATGTGATCCGAAGGCGGGAAAAAAGTCCATGCCCTGCCGGGCCGGAACCGCCCGATACTGGCGACATTGTTGCGGATCAAGCGCGCCTCGGGGCCCGCCTACGCATCAGGCGTCAGAGCGGCGGCCTTGCGGCGGATCGACCACGGCCAGGGCGGACAACGTCGCAATCGCAAATTTCACCGCGTCCGGCGCCGCGCCCTATCCGGCGCAGGTATGATCGCGTGCCGAATTCAGCGGGCGGATTGCCGTCCGCCTCCGGGTCGTTTGAGGGGCAGGGCAAGGCCAACGGCGATTTGGCATGGCTGCGGCGCCACCGCACAGTCGCCTTCCACCCCGTTGACGCGGACCGACGCCATGGAATGGTGGATCACCGCAGTGGAGCAGCGGTAAGGAAGGGGGCAACTTGCAATGCGGAGCGTCGCCGGGGCCACCAATTGTCTCGGACAGTTAAGCTGTTGCCCCTGATTACCGACCTGGCGCAAGGGTTAGGCTGCACAGCCCACTCTAGGCCTTGGCGCGTTCCGCCTACCCGCCCAAAGTGTCCGGCCTGACGCGGTTTCGGCCGTCCCGCTTTGCCAGGTACATCGCGCGATCGGCGCTTGTCAGCAAATTGTCCAGTGTTACCCCGCTTGCCGGCATGTTGGCGATGCCAACGCTGATGGTAACTCTGGACGCCATGGGCGGTATCGCCAAAGCCGCAACCTTCTGCCGCAGCCGTTCCGCCAGCATCGCGGCATTCACCGTGTCGGTATCAGGCATGAAGCAGGCAAACTCCTCGCCCCCAATTCGGGCGACCAGGTCGCTCGCCCTCAAGACAGACCGACATGTTGCTGCGATGGCCTGCAGCGCTTGGTCTCCCGCCTGGTGGCCATAGGTGTCGTTGATGAGTTTGAAATGGTCAACGTCGAACATCAGGAGGGCCGCCGGTCGGCTAGTAATGTGCAAGTCTGCCATGGTAGCACCGGCTGCCTCGACAAAGGCTCGTCGGTTCAACAGACCCGTCAGCCCGTCCGTTGCAGCCATCTTGGCGAGCTTGCTCTCCAGGGCTTTTTGCTCGGTAATGTTGGCATGGGAAACGACCGCGCCACTGAGCGAGAGGGCGCCAACGTCCCTCTGATCCTGATCGAGGAAGAGGGGACTCACCCGAGCGAGGTACCAGCGCTCTTCGGTTGGAGAGTGGCAGGGGTATTCGAGCTGGAAGTAGGCGAGCTTCCCATCAAGCACCGAGCGTATGCCCTCGTAGAACGCTAACGCCTCGCTGGCTCCATTTCCAACAGCGCCGTGGCACACGTCCAAATAGTTGAGGCCGATATCGGAGGGCCGTGCCTTATTCGCACCCTCGCCATACTCCCGCCATGCACGGTTCACGGCAATGATCGTACCGCCCTCGTCTAGGACGCAGATATGCGACGTCAACGCGTCAATAACAGCAACCGCCAAACCTCCCGCGCTATTGATTGCGCGCATCAGTCCCTCCCGAGACGTCGCTCCCCACTGTTAGCTTGCTCCAGTTTGAGCGCAAAAGATCAAGAGTGTCTGAAGGCTCGCTAGGCCAGGCCAAGTTCCACCGTTCTGGCGCCTTCACCCCAAGTGCCGCGGCGGTCACATTACGGCGTGTTCTTGAGAACTATGCAGTTGCCGCCCGCAGCCAGGAGACTCTGGCACAGGGCTTCCGCCTCCTGCCGGCTTTGCCGGCCCACCATGGCTGAAAAGCGCAGGCGATTTCCAAAACTGGGATTGCGGACCCCGATAAGCATCAGCTGCTCGGTGCCCAGGATTGTCTTGTGCGCGGTCTGGACCGCGGCAAACCGGGTTCGAGCGAGCTCGGCCGAGCCATTCTGTGCGATAAGCACGCCCCAGGGCTGCCATTGCGCTGGACTAATGGTGAGATCGGGAACGCGTACGGACCGCGCCATGTCGATACAGGCAGCCACAAAGTCGTTGTCTCCGGCCAAGGCATAGTTGACCTCGCCCACGGTCCCGGCGAGCCACTGTTCGACGGAATGGCCTGTGACAATCTGGACATAATTGCGCGTCTCGGCTGGAAGCGTTCCGCCGTTACTGGCGATATAGCGGCCGGTCCGCCCCTCGCCGGCATTGTATGCCGCAGCAGCGAGGCCGAGATTGCCAAATTTCTGTTCGAGGAAGCGCAGATATTCGGCTGACCGGGCCATAGCCTCGGCTGGGTCGAACGGATCACGCAGGCCGCGCAGGCTAGCAGTTGTCGGCATGAACTGGGCGATGCCCTGCGCGCCGGCGGGACTCAAGGCAGCCGGATCGAACCGACTTTCCTGCCAGATGAGCCGGGCCAGATAGCCTGCCGGAAGGTTCCAATGGGAGGCGTAAGTCTTGATTGCGGTGCATATATCGGCGCGATAGCTCTGTTCCGCGATGCAGACATCCTGTCCTGCCAAATCGTAGCAGCTCTTGTCGGCCGGTTCCTCAGAGAAACAAGCAGGCGACTGGAACAGCACCAGCCAGGCCAACAGCAATATGCGGACAATGGGCATCATGACCTCATCTTGGCGACACTGCAGGGTCTGGCAAGTCCCAGGTGTGGCAGCCAATCGGCGCGCTCCCTGATGGCAAACTACCGAGGCGCCTGACTGCTTTAGGCGGCGAGCCAAATGCTGCGCTATCGGCAGGCCGCTCGATAAGCCTAACGAGGCAAATCTGAACCTGGTTCTAACCGTCTCTTCACCCTGCTCGCTTTCGTGAAGGCGACGCAGAGACTATATCCGGTTCGCGTAACACTTCCGCAAGATCACTGGGCCGATCGTTCACGCACGCAGAATGCGGAGGATACCATGCTCAGAATTGCGCTTTACCTTTCCATTCTTATAATTGGGACCCTTCCCGCAGTCGCCGATGATTGGATGGCCAACCGGTTGCGCGGTACGGCTGAGCAACTTGTGCATGGGCAGTGGATTGCCCTCGTCCGCGGCGCATCCGTGCTGGACGGACAGAAAGTGAGAACAGGCGCGGACGGCAGAGTGGACCTGGTGCGGGGCCGGAATGAGGGTCTGGGCCACGGCAGGGGCGATGACAAGGCCAACTCTGGGAACGGTAACAGCGGCGGGAATGGAAACTCCGGCGACGGCGGTGGGAACGCGAATTCCGGCGGGACCGGAAGTTCCGGTGGCGGCAAGAACAGCGCGAATGACAATGCTGGCAACGGTGGTAACAGCGGCGGCGGGAAATGGCAGTAACGGTAACGGTAACGGTAACGGGAAGAGCTAATGCTCTCGACCGGCAACAAGGTTAATCCGTTTGCCTGCATGGCGGGGGCCTTTGCAGCGCTCGTGCTGGCTTTCGCTATGGCCTGGGTTGGCATGCTCGCCCCTCTCGATCAAGCGCTGCAAAATTTTCGCTTTGCGGCTACGGATCGAGCGCCTTCAGGCGAGACGGTGTTTGTCGAAATTGACGCTGAAAGTCTTGCGGCTGTGGGCGTGTGGCCGTGGCCCCGGCAAATCCACGCTCGCTTGCTGGATCGCTTAATGCAACTGGGCGCCGCGGAAGTCGTCTACGATATCGACTTTAGTACCGCCTCGGTGCCCGAAGGGGATTTGGCTCTCGAACAGGCACTCGAACGTGCCGGCGGATACGCCTTTCTAGCGGCCTTTCAGCAGATTATGGCCGACGGCACGGTCGCGCTGAATGTCCCACTTGAACGATTTGCGGCACATAGCGAACCGGTGTTGGTCAATGTGACTGGGGATGGCACCGACCTGCTGCGGTCTGTTCCCACAGGTCTTCCTCCGGCGGGGATTAAGTCCGTTGCAGTCGCTCTCGTCCCCGACGCTCCGATAGCCGATCAAACCATCGCCATCGACTACGGCATCGACCTGACGTCCATTGCGCGTATATCTGTCGCGCAACTCCTGATCGGCAACCCGGATCCGGACCAGTTTTTGAACAAGCAGGTCGTGGTGGGCGCTAGCGCTGTGGAATTGCGCGACTTCTTTCGCGTTCCCCGATTTGGTGTCATTCCTGGCCCGCTGGTCCAGTTGGCGGCAGTCGAGACGCTCAAGGCCGGAAGACCGCTTTCGCATCGTGGTTTCGCCCCTGTCTTGTCCATGGCCATGGTGGCTGTCGGGCTTCTTGGCTTGGGGCACAGAACCCTGTCCATGGCTCGTCTCGCCTGCCTGTCGCTGGGTGGGATGCTTCTGGTGGAGGCATCTGCCTGGCTGGCCTTGCGCGACCTCCATATCAGCCTCGATACCGCCGCCTTTCACGCGTTCGCAATACTGATGTTGACGACCAACCTGCTGCAGGAGCGAGCGTCGCACTGGCGCCAGATCTTTCGCCAGCAGGCCCGTCTCGCCTATCTTGCCAAACACGACGCCGTCACGGATGCACTATCTCGTCAGGCCCTCATCGATCAGGTTGCGATGCATCTTCAATCGGGTGCTGCGAGTGTCTGCCTGATTCAGCTGGGAGGGCTGGACAATACGATCGCGGCCTTGGGGCACGAGGTCGGTGACGACGTTGCCGTCCAGGTGGCACGGCGCCTCCAAGCGCAATTGGGCCACGAGCCGGCTAGAATTGCCAACGACGTCTTCGCCTGGTCCGTTCCAGAGGAGCTGAGCACTGAGCGACAAACGCTATTGTGTCACTCAGTGGCGATCACATTGGATCAGCCATATGCCGTCGACGGTCACAGCATCATTCTTGATACAAGGTTTGGTTCCAGTTCGGGCCATGTTGGAGATGTCAGCGGGGAGCTGCTTCGGCAGGCTGAAGTTGCCTTGGCCAAGGCGCGTGGCGACAACACGAAATCGGCCGTCTATGACCCTGACCACAGCGAGCGTATTAAGCAACGCCGCCTGCAGGACATCGCGCTTCGTCAGGCACTGGAACAGCGGGAGTTCTTTCTGGTTTATCAACCGCAGATCGACCTGAGCACCGGCAATACTGTCGGTGTGGAGGCGCTGGTGAGGTGGCAAAGCAGTAACCTCGGGCTGGTCTCCCCGGCGGCCTTCATTCCACTGGCCGAAGAAACCGGGCTGATTGTCGCGCTTGGCGAATGGATCCTCAATGAGGCATGCAGCAGTGCCGCTCAATGGAGCTGGGAGGGGCGACTGTCGGTGAATGTCTCCTCGGTGCAGTTCCGTACCAGTGACATGGTAGCCACCGTGCGGGCCGCACTCGAAAAGTCAGGATTTCCCGCGCATCGGCTGGACATCGAGCTTACTGAAAGTCTTTTCATCGATATCGATGCGGCCATCCTCCAAACGTTAAACGAGTTGCGGCAAATGGGTGTCGGCATCGCTCTCGATGACTTTGGCACCGGATATTCATCGCTGAGCGCCTTGTCGCGGCTACCACTGGACATCATCAAGATCGATCAGTCCTTCATTCGGTCGCTACCGGACGCCAACAACGAGGCTATCGTGGAAACGATCGTGCTAATGGCGCACCGGCTGAACAAGGTTCTGATCGCGGAGGGTGTCGAGACCCCCGAGCAGCGTGACTATCTCGCTGCGTTGGGATGTCAGGTCGGTCAAGGGTATCTTTTTGGCCGGCCGGCCACGCCTCTATCACTGGGGCTGGTGCCGCAGATGACCTCGGCGGCCTAATACAAGCCAAATGTAGAACGTTAACGCGGGTGAGCTTGGTCCGAGAAACGCTGTGGCTCGTCAGTTGGGATCGCACCTTGTCCGACGTGTGGAAACGCAGTCTGTGTCCGGAAGTGCAGGCAACTTCTTGCCACGCAACGCGCGACTTTTCCCTCCCCGTTAGCGCATCTCTCGACTGCAGCGGCAGGACTGCTACTTTGGTAATCTCTGTAAGCTGCGGCGGGGGCCGACGCATGGCCTTTGCCTGAGGTTCAACTCGAGCCCTGGAATTCAGCCCGGCCAATCGAATGATCTCGCCGCCAGTGCAAATGCCGAGGCTGCGGGACTGAACTGTCGCCCGGGCTTGTGCACGAGCGAAACCCGCCGCTTCACCTCAGGGTCGACCAGTGGTCGCTGTAAAAGACCAGGCAGCGTCACAGAATATTCCGGCATGAATGCAAATCCCATTCGCGCCATGACCATGGACTGCACCCAGTCCTCCCGCTCCGAGCGAAATGTGGCGTAAACCTCAATCGCTCGCTCCTGGCAAACGGCCATCACCATCTCCCGCATCTCGCAGGACAGCCGGTCGACATAAGGCTCCCCAGACAGATCATGGAGCGGGATCGCATTGGACGATGACAACCGGTGGTCGGGCGGAAAGACGACGACATAGCGTTCGTCATAGAGGGGGATGTGGCTCAGTTCGCGGGGCGGGTCCCCCGCTGAGCCGAGCACGGCGAAATCCAGTTCCCCAGCATCGAGGTCTTCCATCAAGCCACTCACAGTGCTCTCGCGCACGGCGAGCTCGATCCCTGGATACTGTTGCTGGACCGAAGCCAGGAAGCGCGAGAGCCGCATCGGCCCTATGGTACACAGCACGCCCAGCCGGATGGGAACCTTGTGCAGGAGCTTGAAGTTTGTGGCGAGCATCGCCGCCATTTCCGCTTCATCGGCTATGCGCTGCAGGTGCGGGATCATACTATGCCCGAACTCGGTGATGATGACCTGCTTGCCCTCTCGGAGGAAAAGCGCCGCCCCCAGTTCCGCCTCTAGGCTCTTGATGGCCTTGGAAAGGGCCGGTTGGGAGGCGTGGCAGCTCTCGGCCCCCTTGGTGAAGTTCAAAGCGCGGGCTACCGCCAGCGTGTATCGGACCTGGTGCATTTCCATTGGGCGTCCTCCCCATTCCGACCTGATCATAGCACTTTTGCCGATAACCCGCAGGAATGCGTCGATGGCTAATCGATATTGGCCTGTAATGGTCACGCCGCCCTATTCTCGACCAGACAACAGCGGGGAGCGGAGCGATGAGTGTGTACATGGTGGAACGAAACCTCAAGGGCATCAGCATGCCGGATCTAGCTGCTGCCCAGACGGCAGCCAAGGTCACAGCCGCCGCCATGCGCGAGCACGGCACGGCCATTCGTTACATCCGTAGCACCTTCGCCCCGGAGGACGGGCGATGCCTTTGCCTGTTTGAAGCTGCTGACGAAACGGTGGTTCGTCGGCTCAACGACACGGCAGGCCTGCCCTACTACCGCGTAGTGCCTGCTTTTGACCTTATGCCCTGAAACCACCTGCGGGTACGCAGGTACCCCTTCAACTCAACCTTTGGAGACACAGCAGATGCCCAGTCGAGCTATACTTGCCCTCGTATTGCTTGCTTCAACCTGCGCCCCGGCGCTTGCAGACAATTTTCTAGTGCATATCCACAGCGGGCCGGACAACCCCACCAAGGCCGCATTGGGCTTTTTGGTTGCGGCCACGGCTTTGGACGAGGGGCATGACGTTGATCTGTTCCTGGCCGGCGATGGTGCCTCGTTGATAACCGAGGATGCCCTATCCACCGTTCAAGGGGTGGGAACGGGACAGCTACGCGACCATTTCGACACTCTTATAGAAGGCACCGCGACTATCTACATCTCGGGCAAGTCGGCAGAGGCCCGCAAGATCACCGAAGCCGATCTCGAGGGTAAGTCAGCCCAGTTTGCGATGCCGGCGAAACTGGTGGAACTTGCAGCGGCAGCCGACGTGATCCTGGTATACTAACGTACGGCGACAAGTTGGAATGTGCGATCAATGTCGTTTGGGCGGGAGTGGAGCCCCTGCTGCTAGAATCCCTGTTCCCTCGTCAATTCATCTCTGCCGCAAAGGCGGCCGGGACAACCGGCACCCCTGCGTTCCCGTAAAGTGGGGCCTCCGAGCAAGGGCCAGCCCTGGCTAGGCTGTTCCTTGCTTAACCCGCTATCGCTTGAATCCTTGCTAACCTCCGGCGGTGCAACGTCCATCTGCGGCGGCAATATCACGATTGAGAGCGAATAAGGTTGGCGAACTTACTGAGGCGACAGGATCTTCCTGATCGTGGGCATGACTATGCCACAGATCTCCGCTCTGCGAGCAAGCCCACGAGGCGTTGCGCGGTAAGGGGCCTGGAGAGCAGGAACCCCTGCAATTCGGTGCAGCCCAATTCTTTGAGCAATCTGCGTTGGGCTTCTTCCTCGATCCCTTCGGCAGTCACGCTCATGTCGAGTGCCCGTGCCAGATCAATCACGGACCGTACGATGCTGAGCGTCGCGGGATCACGAACGATGGACCGCGTGAATGATTGGTCGATTTTCAGCTTGTCCAGACTGTGCGCCCGCAAGTGGCCGATCGACGAGTATCCGGTGCCAAAGTCATCAAGTGCGATTTGGATGCCTGCAGTCCGCAGTCGCGCAAGCATAGCCTGGATAGATCGCGAATTCTGCAGCAACACCCCCTCGGTGATTTCTAGCTGGAGTCGCTCTGCGGGTAGACCACGGGCAGACAAGGTACGGAGCACGCCGTCGGCAAAGTCTAGATTTCGGAACTGCAGCGGTGAGACATTTACGGCCACCCAAGGCAGTTCTGAGGTGACGGCGAAGCGGGCTGCCTCCTCCAGGACCCAGGCGCCGAGCTGGTTGATCAAGCCTGTTTCCTCGGCCATGTCGATAAACATGTCAGGCGCCAGGTTGCCACGTTCGGGGTGGTCCCAGCGAACCAGCGCCTCCGCGCCAGCGACGGCACCGCTGTTGGCGTCGAAGATGGGCTGGTAGAGCAGGAACAGACCTTGGCCGGTCAGCAGCGCATTGCGGAGCTCAACTTCAAGGCTCCGCCTCTCACGTCGCGATTTGTCCATTGCTGGATCGTAAACTTTAAGCTGGTTGCGTCCTGCGGCCTTCGATGCGTAGAGGGCAACATCAGCACGCCGACGCATCTCCGTGGCGGAGACAGCATTTCCTTCCTCGAGGGCGACGCCGAAGCTTGCCCTGATCTCAACGGATGCGTCGCTCAATACGAAAGGGGTGTCGAATACACGCATGAGATTCTGGCAGATCCATTTGGCCTGTCCTTCGTTCAAGACTCCGGGCTGCACCAGAGCGAATTCATCTCCTCCTAATCGTGCGAGAGTCGCCTCTTCAGGCAAAGCAAACGAAAGGCGCGTGGCCACTTGCTTGATGATTTGGTCACCTGCCGCGTGGCCATAGGTATCGTTCACATCCTTAAAACCATCCAGATCGATCGCGACCAGCGCAACCGTTGTTCTTGCCAGATAGGGGTAGGCCATTGACTCCAACAGCCGTTTTTCGAAGAGCACACGATTGGCCGCGCCTGTCAGCGGATCATGCAAGGCCAGGTACGTGGTTTGCGTCTGCGTTGCCGCCAACTGGACAGTGGTCCGACGCACCCATGCCAGAAGGAAGGCGAGACCCATCGCTGCGAGGAAAAGGAAGCTCACCGTCCCAGGAGCCCCTTCCCATAATAGCGAAAGGGCAGGGCGGTTTGGCTGCCATGCAACGAAGCCGATCACCCTTCCAGCATTATTGAGGATGGGCAGGGTCGCGTGGTTCGGCCGAGGCGCCGCGAAGTGCAGCCCCTCAAGTCCAAAATGATCGGCCAGGGAGGCAAGCATCTGGGCCGAAATTGGCTTGATTGATACGAGAAGGAACCTGGTAGCGGGGGCCTCATCAACGCCACCACCGTCTGGGGCAATCAGACTGAGGCCGACAAAAGCCATCTGTCCATCCGCGAGGCGAACGGTGTCCGTCAGGCTAGGGTGTTTTGCCTCTGTTGTTGAAAAGTCAGGGCCTTCATCCGCCCCTTCCATTTGCCCAAACTGTTCAAGCAGCAACTGCACAGCAGCTCTGTCATTGGGGTCAATCATTTTCTCTGGGTGCTGCGGCCCTCCGACAGCGAGGGGAAGATCACCTTCAGGCGTGAGGATATAGACACGAGCGAGGTCGTGTGTTTCCCGTACGACGTCGGCGAGAATTGCCGCGGACCCGGGCTCGTCGTTGGTCTGGCGTGCTGCTTCCCAGATTGAACGGAGCTCTCCCGCAACAACGCTTTCCCGTTCCAGAGCCAATGCCGCAGCGATGGTGCGACGCTCCGCAATGACGGCGCGGCGGTCGACCTGGTCAACCGCCCAGTGTGTTCCGACGGCGGCTGCAATGAGCACCGCGACAACAAAAACGAGCGACAACCAAACCAGTGGATTGAGTGCGCGCCGGTGTGTGTAGGGATCGCTTTCCATCTCTGCCATTATACCGTCGGCACATCACCAATTTCACCGCAGGCCTTATGTGCAAGCTCAAAAACCCAAGGGTGGTTAGGAACAGGTTACTGCGTTCAACAGACTGGACCGTTCGTTTTTTCGACGCAAACCTAGCCCTTGCCTCCAGTTTTCATCCCCGGGGTCCTGACAACTCCGGGCGTGCGTCGCTCCGACTCGCGATTTAGGGTCCGCGCTTTCGTTTTCTCGGCGTTTTGGCGTGAAATTCTTTCGATTGACATTCGCTTTAGTTTCGCCTTACGTTTTGAGGGTTCCACATGCCTGGATAACCAGCGACGGAACGGGCGGAGGGCATATGCGTGGTTTCGGCACGGCTTCGTGACATTGTCATCATCGGCGGTGGCATCAATGGTTGCGGTATTGCCCGTGATGCGGCAGGGCGCGGCTATGACGTCCTGCTTGCCGAAATGGACGATCTTGCCAGCGGCACGTCGTCGGCGGCCACCAAGCTGATCCATGGCGGCCTACGCTATCTTGAGCACTATGAGTTCCGCCTGGTACGGGAGGCGCTAGCCGAGCGTGAGGTGCTGTGGGCGTCGGCGCCACACATTATCTGGCCCCTGAGGCTAGTGCTGCCGCATCACAATGGTCTGCGGCCGGCATGGCTGATGCGCCTGGGCCTGTTCATTTATGATCACCTTGGCGCTCGCAAGCTCTTACCCGCGACGCGGACACTCGACATGCGCTCCGACCCGTCTGGCGCGCCACTTCAGGCGCTCTTCACGAAAGCATTCGAATATTCTGACTGCTGGGCTGACGATGCCCGCATGGTGGTGCTGGCCGCGCGGGACGCCGCCGACCGCGGCGCGACGATCCGCACCCGCACCGCTGTAGTTTCGGCCCGGCAAGTTGGACAGGTATGGGAAGTCACTCTGCGCGACACCCTGAACGACAAGGTCGAGACGGTCAGCACGCGCTTGTTGGTAAATGCGGCCGGCCCCTGGGTCGACCAGGTACTAACCGGCACGCTGGGTGCCAGCAGTGCGGGCAACGTCCGGCTGGTGCAGGGCAGCCACATCGTGGTGCCCAAGCTCTACGACCACGACCGCTGCTATATGTTCCAGAACACGGATGGCCGCATTATTTTCGCCATCCCCTACGAAACCGATTTCACCCTGATCGGCACCACCGATCAGGATTACGAGGGTGACCCGCGTTCGGTGCGCATCACTGAGGGCGAAATCGACTACCTGACCACCGCGGCTAGCGCCTATTTTACCCAACCAGTGACCCGCAATGACATAGTCTGGAGCTATTCCGGGGTGCGCCCGCTTTATGCGGACGGCGCCAGCAAGGCGCAGGACGCCACCCGGGACTATGTGCTCAAGACATCAGGCGGCGCCAACGAGGCGCCGCTGATCAATGTGATCGGCGGCAAATTGACCACCTTCCGCCGTCTCGCCGAAGCGACGCTCGCCAAAATTGAAACGATGATCGGCGCCAAGGGTAAACCCTGGACACGCGGCAGCCACTTACCCGGCGGCAACTTCCCCACGGAGGGTTTTGCCGCTGCTGTAACCGCACTCAAACACCAGTATCCCTTTCTCGACCACACCCACGCACGCCGGCTCGTGCGGCTCTACGGTACCCGCGCCAGCGTAATTCTGGGCGTAGCGCGCGGCTATGCCGATCTCGGGCGCCATTTCGGTTCCGATCTCTACGAAGCCGAGATTCGCTATCTGGTCGATCAGGAATGGGCAGCGACCAGTGATGATATTCTGTGGCGGCGGACCAAGCGAGGGCTGCTGGGCGATGCTATTAATGTGGCGGAGCTGGACGCATTTCTATCGGGGCTGGAAGCAAGACCCGCCGCGCTGGCAGGCTAGGAAGGAACCAAGACTGTGCTGGAACTGAGGAACATTACGCGGACTGTCGGGGCCGAGACGCACATCGACAATGTTTCGCTGCGGCTGGAGCGCGGCACCCTCAACGTACTGCTGGGGCCGACGCTGTCCGGGAAAACCAGCCTGATGCGCCTGATGGCCGGTCTCGACAGGCCAACCAGCGGCAGTTTGCTATTCGACGGCGTAGAGGTCACCGGCGTACCGCCTCAGAAACGTGATGTCGCCATGGTGTTCCAGCAGTTCATCAACTACCCCACCATGACGGTTTACGAGAATATCGCCTCCCCCATGCGCGTAGCAGGGGCAAATCGCCAGGACGTCGATGCGGCGGTACAAAGGGCGGCGGCCCTTATGAAGCTCACGCCCTATCTCGAGCGTACGCCACTTAACTTGTCGGGTGGCCAGCAGCAACGCTGCGCCCTGGCCCGCGCCATCGTCAAGAATGCAGGTCTTGTTCTGCTCGACGAGCCCCTTGCCAATCTCGACTACAAGCTGCGCGAAGAACTTCGCGCCGAACTGCCGCGCATCTTCGCGGCAACCGGCACCATCTTCGTCTATGCCACCACCGAGCCCTCTGAAGCGTTGCTGCTGGGTGGCAATACGGCGACGCTTTCGCAGGGGAGAGTCACCCAGTTCGGCAAGACCATCGAGGTATTTCGTCGCCCAGATGACCTCATTACCGCGCAAACATTTTCTGATCCACCGCTCAACACTATCGTGATGCGTAAGGCCGGCGGGCAGTTCCTGCTCGATGACGGGCTGCTTTTCCCGGTACCGGCCAATCTGGGCGAGATAGTAGACGCGGCTTACACCATCGGGTTCCAGCCTCACCACCTGAGCCTGGCCCGCACCAGCGCCGACTCGGTCGCCCTACGTGCGAGCGTGACCGCCATGGAAATCACGGGGTCAGAGAGCTTTGTTCACCTTCGCTACGCCGATGCAAACTGGGTGATGCTTACACCCGGCATACAGAGCTTTGTAGTCGATCAGCAGATTGAGGTGTTTCTCGATCCAACGCTGCTGCTCGTATTCGACGGCCAGGGCCGGGCCGTGACCGCCGCGACGCGGCTGGCGGCATAGGAGGCAAGCATGGCGCGAATTGATCTCGACCATATCCGTCACTCCTACCTCGCCAATCCGGTCAACGACGAGGATTTTGCGCTTAAGGAAGTTCACCATGCCTTCGACGATGGGGGTGCTTATGCACTTTTGGGCCCCTCGGGTTGTGGCAAGACGAGCCTGCTCAACATTATCTCCGGACTCGTTCAGCCATCGCGCGGCCGTATCCTTTTTGATGGAGCGGACGTGACGCAGTTGTCGACCGAGAGGCGCAACATCGCCCAGGTGTTCCAGTTCCCGGTGATCTACGACACCATGACGGTCTACGACAATCTGGCCTTCCCGCTGCGCAATCGCGGCGTGCCCGAAGCCGACATCTCACGGCGCGTCAATGAAACGCTCGAGATTATCGGCCTTGCCGAACGCGCGCAGAAACGTGCTCGCGGCCTCACCGCCGACCAGAAGCAGAAGATTTCGCTAGGCCGTGGCCTCGTGCGCTCGGATGTCAATGCGATCCTCTTCGACGAGCCGCTGACCGTGATCGATCCGCACATGAAGTGGCAGTTGCGCAGTCAGCTCAAGGAGCTACACAAGCGGTTCGGCTACACAATGGTCTACGTGACACACGATCAGACGGAGGCGTTGACCTTCGCCGATACAGTCGTGGTCATGTATGAGGGCGAAATCGTTCAGATCGGCACCCCCGCCGAACTGTTCGAGAGGCCCAGCCACACCTTTGTCGGCTATTTCATCGGCTCCCCAGGCATGAATGTCCTGCCGGTGACCCTCGATGGCGCCATTGCCCGGCTGGGCAGCCATACGATCGTGCTGCCCGGTGCCGCGACCTCTGAAGCCAGGGCCAGAACCGAGCTCGGCATACGTCCAGAATATGTGCGAATTGGGAGCGAAGGCCTGCCGATGCAGGTTCGGGCGGTCGAGGACATCGGTCGTCACAAGATCGTGCGCGGCAGCATCGAAGGCTGCGAATTGGCAGCCATCGTCCTCGAGGGGAACGAAATACCCGCCGATCCGCATGCCAGCTTCGACCCCAGGGGGATCAACATCTACGCCAACTCTTGGCGCCAGGAATTGAGGGCCTGATCATGGAAAGAACCTACAACAACAAGGCCTGGTTTCTGGTTCTGCCTGTGCTGGTTCTGGTGGCATTCTCGGCCATCATCCCGCTTATGACGGTGGTCAACTATTCGGTGCAGGACACGTTCGGCAACAATCAGTTCTTCTGGGCCGGCCTCGACTGGTTTCAGGACGTGCTAGAATCGAACCGCTTCTGGAATGCGTTGGGTCGCAACCTGATTTTTTCAGCGATTATCCTAGCCATTGAAATCCCACTCGGCATTTATATAGCGCTCAACATGCCCAAGAAGGGCTGGGGCGTGCCGGTATGCCTGGTGTTGATGGCCCTGCCGCTGCTCATTCCATGGAATGTGGTTGGCACGATCTGGCAGGTGTTCGGCCGCGTCGACATCGGTCTTCTCGGGCGTACACTGGCGGCAGCTGGCATCGACTACAACTACGTGCAGGATCCGGTCGATGCCTGGCTTACCATCATCGTGATGGATGTCTGGCACTGGACCAGCCTCGTCGTGTTGCTGTGCTACGCGGGGCTTGTGTCGATCCCCGACGCCTATTACCAGGCCGCCCGGATTGACGGCGCCTCGCGCTGGAGCGTCTTCCGCTTCATTCAGTTGCCCAAGATGGGCCGCGTGCTGCTGATTGCGGTGCTGCTGCGCTTCATGGACAGCTTCATGATCTACACTGAACCGTTCGTGGTGACCGGCGGCGGTCCGGGGAACGAGACCACCTTCCTTTCTATCGATCTGGTCAAGATGGCTATCGGGCAATTCGACGTCGGGCCGGCTGCGGCCATGTCGCTGGTCTACTTTCTCATTGTCCTCTCGCTCAGCTGGGTATTTTACACCGTGATGACCAATCAGGGCCAGGAGAAGGGCAAATGACCGACCGCGAACTTTCGGCCAGCGGCCTCCCTGACGCCGCTGCCGCCAGCCCGGCCAGGGTCGGCACAATCAATAGCCGCCGCCCATTGCGGCTGGGCTGGCTGGTGCCGACGATCTACATTCTGTTCTTGCTCCTGCCCATTTATTGGCTCGTCAATATGAGCTTCAAGACCAACCAGGAGATCACCTCCACCTTCACCTTGTGGCCGACCGATTTTACCTTGCGCAACTACGCGGTAATCTTCACCGATCCATCCTGGTATTCGGGTTACATCAACTCGATCATCTATGTAGCACTCAACACGGTGATCTCACTGGCCGTGGCGCTGCCGGCTGCCTATGCCTTCTCGCGCTACCGTTTCGTGGGCGACAAGCACTTGTTCTTCTGGCTGCTGACCAACCGTATGGCGCCGCCGGCAGTGTTCGCGCTACCCTTTTTCCAGCTCTATTCGGCCTTTGGGCTTATCGATACTCACATCGCCGTAGCGTTGGCGCACTGTCTGTTTAATGTGCCGCTGGCGGTGTGGATCCTTGAGGGCTTCATGAGCGGCGTGCCCAAGGAGATCGACGAGACCGCCTATATCGACGGTTACTCGTTCCCGCGATTTTTCGTGAAGATCTTCATGCCGCTGATCGCCTCGGGCATCGGCGTGGCCGCCTTCTTCTGCTTCATGTTCTCCTGGGTCGAATTACTGCTGGCCCGGACGCTCACCACCACCGCCGCCAAGCCAATTTCGGCGATTATGACGAGGACAGTGTCCGCTTCAGGAATGGACTGGGGCGTGCTGGCCGCAGCGGGGGTGCTCACCATTATACCGGGCGCGCTGGTGATCTACTTCGTGCGCAACTACATCGCCAAGGGCTTTGCCCTTGGGCGAGTTTAGGAGGCGGTCATGGATTTTTCTTGGATGGCCTGGACATGGCCAACGGCGACGTTCTTTGGCGTCATCCTTGCCCTGCTGTGTGGCATGGCGGTCTGGGAATATCGCGTACCGGGGGGCAGCCCGCGGGTGGGCATCCTACGCTTTGAAACAACGCGCGGAGACCGGCTGTTCATTTCGCTGCTGGGCAGCGCGTTCATCAATCTTGCCTGGCTCGGCCTTGTTGGTCCCGAGCTCTGGTGGAGTCTCGCCCTATCGGTGGTCTACGCAGTGTGCGTATTCCGCTTTGTCTAGGGGAGGTTAGGCTGAGAGCGGCCGCGAGATAAGCGACTGCTCTCAAATTGCAAACGACAATCCAGGGAGGATTTATATGCGACGGCACCTACTAACTTCGACGACAGCATGTGTCTTGCTACTCGCCGCAAGCCCGGCATGGGCGCAGAGTATGGATGAAGGTATCAAATTCCTCGACGCGGAAATTGGGGAGTTGTCGGCGCTGTCGCGCGCGGACCAGGAAGCCGAGCTTCAGTGGTTCATGGAAGCGGCCGCCCCTTATGTGGGCATGGACATCAAGGTGGTCTCCGAAACCATCACCACTCATGAATACGAATCCAAGGTGCTGGCTCCTGCCTTTACCGCTCTCACCGGCATCAACGTCACTCATGACCTCATCGGGGAAGGCGATGTGGTCGAAAAGCTGCAGACGCAAATGCAGTCGGGCGAGAACATCTATGACGCCTATATCAATGACTCCGATTTGATCGGCACGCACTGGCGCTACCAGCAGGCGCGCAGCCTGACGGACTGGATGGCCGGCGAAGGCGCCGCAGTCACCAACCCGAATCTGGGCCTTGATGACTTTATCGGCACCTCCTTCACCACGGCACCGGATGGCGAACTCTACCAGCTGCCCGATCAGCAGTTCGCGAACCTCTACTGGTTCCGCTATGACTGGTTCAACGACCCTAAAAACCAGGAAGACTTCAAGGCCGAGTATGGCTACGACCTTGGCGTGCCAGTCAACTGGAGTGCATACGAAGACATCGCCAAGTTCTTCACCGGTCGCGAGATCGATGGGCAGGCCGTTTATGGCCACATGGACTACGGCAAGAAGGACCCGTCACTGGGCTGGCGCTTCACCGACGCGTGGCTTTCCATGGCTGGCAACGGCGACAAGGGTATCCCCAACGGCCTGCCGGTCGACGAGTGGGGCATCAAGGTGGACGAAAATTCCCGTCCGGTCGGCTCTTGTGTGGCACGTGGTGGCGACACCAACGGCCCAGCTTCGGTTTATGCGATCCAGAAGGCCATCGACTGGCTGAAGGACTATGCACCACCGGAAGCTGCCGGCATGACCTTCTCTGAATCCGGTCCTGTGCCAGCCCAGGGCGCGGTTGCCCAGCAGATCTTCTGGTACACCGCCTTCACGGCCGACATGGTCAAGGAAGGTCTGCCGGTCATGAACGACGACGGCACGCCGAAGTGGCGCATGGCCCCCTCGCCGCATGGCGTCTACTGGCAGGAAGGCATGAAGCTCGGCTATCAGGACGTGGGCAGCTGGACGCTGCTGAAGTCGACCCCGGTCGACCGCGCCCAGGCGGCCTGGCTCTACGCGCAGTTCGTGACTTCGATGACGGTCGACGTCAAGAAGTCCCATGTTGGTCTTACCTTTGCTCGTGAATCGACGATCCGGCATCAGAGCTTCACCGACCGCGCTCCCCAATTGGGCGGCCTGATCGAGTTCTATCGCTCGCCGGCTCGCGTACAGTGGTCGCCTACCGGCACCAACGTTCCAGATTATCCTAAGCTGGCCCAGCTGTGGTGGCAGGCAATCGGCGACGCGTCTTCGGGCGCAAAATCGGCGCAGGAAGCCATGGACTCGCTGTGCGCCGAGCAGGAAAGCGTGATGGAGCGTCTGGAACGCGCCGGTGTCCAAGGCGATATCGGACCCAAGCTCGCCGAAGAGCATGATCTGGCCTACTGGAACGCCGACGCCGTCGCCAAGGGCAACCTTGCCCCGCAACTGCAGATCGAAAACGAGAAGGAACAGCCGATCACCATCAACTACGACGAGCTGGTGAAGAGCTGGGCCGACGCGAACGCGGCTGCCAACTAGTCGCAGTCGCCGACCAAGGAAAGCGCTGGGAACGTCCCAGCGCTTTTCATTTTTGTTACTCCGCACCTCTGACTCGCGGGGATTGCCATGGACATATCGCGTTGGCGGCCATGGCGTCGTCCAATGCAAGCCTTTAAGAGTAGTGTCTTTGGCTAGCCGTTTATTCGAGGTCGCATCTCCGCCGCGTTGGCCAGGAACTCAGGCGAACCGATAGTGCAAACGCATACATCCGCGGCCCTGGCAGGATAGTACGGACCGGGTCAGGCACGCGGTTCGCATGGGGCGCCAGCTGGATCCGAACGACCCAGGTGCCTGCAGGAGGTTCGAAACCAAGCGACACCGTTGCTCTGAGATCGCCGACGCTTCTCGCTTTTTCTTGAAATACTTGAAAACGTGCATCTTCGAGCTCTGGAGATGCCCATCAACCCTCGCACGGTTTCTCGCTTGATGCGCTGCAGCATGCCTTCGAGACCCAGCCGACAATGGCTATGCTTGCCGACCCTTTCTAATCCGATCGGCTCGAGCATGAGCGAGGCGACCATAGAATGGCCGCATGCGCCCTGGAGGCGCCCGTTGTCCGAGCCGCCTGGAGTCAAATTCGCACGCCCCGGCGCCTTGTTTTTCAAGACTGGCACCTCACATGATCACAGCGCGGTGATCAGAACCGACGCATGTAGAAACGGCGCGGGAGAGTGCTTGATGCAGCCGATCATTTCCATTTCCGGCTTGTCCAAGACCTACAGCCCCGATTTCGTCGCACTTAGACACCTGGACCTTGAGATTAGGCGCGGCGAGATCTTGGCATTGCTGGGTCCGAACGGCGCCGGTAAAACTACGCTGATCAGCATTGTCTGCGGCATCGTCAATCCGTCCTCGGGCACCGTCACAGTCGATGGTCACGACATCATCTCGGACTACCGTGCCGCCCGCTCCATGATCGGCCTTGTGCCACAGGAGCTAACCACCGATGCCTTCGAAACGGTCTGGGCGACGGTTTCCCATAGTCGCGGACTGTTTGGCCTGAGGCCTAACCCGGCCCATATTGAGAAGGTCCTCAGGGACCTGACGCTCTGGGACAAGCGAGACAGTAAGATCATGCAGCTTTCTGGCGGTATGAAGCGGCGCGTGATGATTGCCAAGGCGCTCAGCCATGAACCGCAAATCCTGTTCCTGGACGAGCCGACGGCGGGTGTGGACGTCGAACTACGCAAGGACATGTGGGCCATGGTGCGGCGCCTGCGCAGCTCGGGCGTCACCATCATTCTCACCACCCACTACATTGCCGAGGCCGAAGAAATGGCCGACCGCATCGGGGTGATCCACAAGGGCGAGCTGGTTCTGGTGGAGGAGAAGGCCGAATTAATGCGCAAGCTTGGCAGCAAGCAGCTGATCCTGGAATTGCCTGACCGGCTGGACGCGATTCCCGCCGATCTTGCCGCCTACCAGCTGTCGCTGTCGGGGGATGGGACCGCCATGACCTATACTTATGACGCGCAGGGCGAGCGGACGGGCATCAGCGCCCTGCTTCAGGACTTGGCTAGGTCAGGCATTCAGTTCAAGGACCTGCAGACCACGCAGAGTTCGCTCGAAGAGATATTCGTGGATCTGGTGAGGGACGGGCAATGAATTTCGAGGCGATTAAGGCCATCTACAGGTTTGAAATGGCACGCACCTTCCGCACGCCATTGCAGTCGATAATTTCTCCGGTGATCTCGACCTCGCTCTATTTCATCGTCTTCGGCGCTGCCATCGGTTCGCGCATCACTGAGATCGAAGGCGTCAGCTATGGCGCCTTCATTGTACCCGGGCTGATCATGCTGATGATCCTGACGCAGAGCGTTTCCAACGGCTCGTTCGGGATTTTCTTTCCCAAGTTTTTGGGGACCATCTATGAACTGCTGTCGGCGCCGGTTTCCTATTTGGAGATTATCATCGGCTATGTCGGCGCGGCCGCGACCAAGTCGCTGATCCTGGGCGTGCTGGTCCTTGCTACAGCCGGGTTCTTCGTGCCGTTACGCGTCGATCATCCGGTGTGGATGCTGCTGTTTCTCGTGCTGACCGCCGTTACCTTTAGTCTTGTCGGGTTTATCATTGGCATCTTGGCAAAGGGTATGGAGCAGTTGCAAACGGTGCCGCTGTTGATCATCACGCCACTCACCTTCCTAGGTGGCACGTTCTATTCGCTCAGCGTGTTGCCGCCGTTCTGGCATGCGGTCTCGCTTTTCAACCCGGTGGTCTACCTAATCAGCGGTTTTCGCTGGAGCTTCTACGGTATTGCAGACGTCAATGTCGCCGTCAGCCTGGGCATGACAATTGCATTTCTCTTAGCCTGCCTTGTCATCGTCGCCTGGATATTTCGCACCGGTTATAGGCTGAAGGCGTAGGCGAGCCGTCGGAAGCGAAGGTGCCGCCTCCTCGCGCCGCAGGACGCGGAGACCGAAGAGCGTATCGCATTGGAACGAAGGTAGGACGCCACCTACAGCCCCCCGGGAACAATAGCGGCTCAACGCTGTTTTCACTGGCTATTGCCATTGGTCGGCTCAGTAAGGATCCGGCTTGGATGGCTTGCTGGCGCGCTCCACCTCGTTGGGACGCTGGGCGTCCTAACAGCGGTGTGTGCTTGCTGCTCAGAGGTCTTCGGCGTATCTGACTTGAGGTTTAGACCGCCTGGCGGCCCAGGACGATATTTCGCTTATAGGATTGTGCACTGATCAGATCCAGCATGACTTGGGCTGAGACCGGTCTCGAGAGGAGATACCCCTGAAGTTGGTCGCAACCCATCCCAATCAGAATTGATCGCTGGCTTTCGGTCTCGACCCCCTCAGCGGTCAGCTTCATTTTCATCGCCCGGCCCAGGTCAATGATGGAGCGGACAATGCTGTCAATCTCCCCGTCCTGCCCCAGTTGAGCAGTGAAGGACTGATCAATCTTGAGCTTGTCTACCCCATACGTGCGCAAGTAGCTGATTGATGAATAGCCTGTTCCAAAGTCATCCAGCGCAACGCGTATGCCGCGTCCGCGCAGAGCCCGGAGTGTCTGCTGGACCTCAGGCGAGTTTTGCAGCAGTAAGCCCTCGGTTACCTCAATCTCGAGCCGTGCCGGGTCCAGTCCAGTGGCTTCTAATGTGCCGAAAACGCGTTCGGTGAACCGCTCGTCGCGGAACTGAATCGGGGACACGTTGACAGCGACCCAGGGTAGTTGGGAATTTACCGCAAACCGACAGGCCTCGTGCATCACCCAGTGACCTAGCTGATTGATAAGACCCCGTTCTTCCGCCAGTCTGATGAACACGTCAGGTGACAAGCGACCTCGTTTGGGGTGCTCCCAGCGGACAAGGGCTTCAGCACCAAGTATCTTGTTCTCGCGGGTGCAGTAGATCGGCTGGTACACCAGCTCCAGGCCTTGACGGCTCCTCAGAGCATCGCGCAACTCGGATTCCAGGTCGAGCCGGTCCCTCAGAAGCGTGCCGAGCTCTCCGGCATAGAGCATATAGCGATTGCGGCCGCCCGCTTTGGCCTCGTAAAGTGCTAGGTCGGCCTGGCGAAGAAGGTCCTCCATCTCGATGTGGCCATCCGAAGACATCAATCCCACGCTCGCGCTGACCTCGATCTCGTGCCCCTCGAGGTCAAAGGATTGTTCTAAGGCACTGACCACTCGTTGGGCGAGGCCCAGAGCATCGCGCATGTCGGACACGTTGGGCTGTATGATCGCAAATTCGTCCCCTCCCAGACGCGCAACGAGGTCGCTCTCGCCCACTAGGCTGCCCAGTCGATGCGATACCTGCAACAGCAGTGCATCGCCGGCGGCGTGCCCAAAGGTATCGTTTACCGACTTGAAACGGTCGAGGTCGATACAGTGGAGCACCACTTGCGTGTTGTTCCGCCTGGCATCGCCCAGCGCCTGGGACAGCTTGTGCTCGAACATGGCGCGGTTCGGCAATCGTGTCAGGCTATCATGATAGGCGAGAAAAGTTGCCTGTGCCTGCGTCGTTTCAAGCCGTTCGGTAGTGCTCTGCAAACGCAGGAATAGCAAAGTGCCCGCCAAGACCAGAAACAAGGCGGTGCCGGCCAGGAGAGGCGCCGTCTCCTGGATGAGCTGGTATGCGGGCTCATCGGGCAACCAATGGAAGAAGCCGACGATCCGACCGGCGCTGTCCAGGACGGGATTTGCAATCCGATCAGAGTCCAAATCGGCGCTTTGTTGTGCAAAGCGAAGATCCTCAACGTCAAATTTTTGACCGATGGCTGCCGCGGTATCCTGATCAAGCTCAACCACTGATACATGCAGAAATACCTCTCCGACCCGCTGAACCAACGTATCGTCGCTGGGCAAAATGGGCCGAACACTCACAATGCCCGTCGAACTGGGGGAGAGGGTACGAACATCTTCCATGCCTATGCCGACGAGGGCATCTGTTGCGTCGGCATCTTCCGCCGAGGCGACCGCCATTTGCTGACGGAGCGTAGCGATCATCGGGTCAATAGCTGCGCGGTCACGCTCATACGCGAGGAGAGAGACGCGCACCCCACGCTCTACCGCTCGGATAGGCTCACCATCGGGATCGATGAGATAAACGCGGTCGTGACCAAAGTACTCGCTCAACCATTCGGCTAGATTTTCCGCGATCCACTCGTCATTGCCGGCTCGGACATTGACGACAGCTTCCGTCCAGATGGCGGAGCTGTCCTGCTCATGAGGGATGCGGTCGAGCAATTCACTAAGGCCCGTTCGAACAGCCTTGGTCTCGCGGGCAATGGATCTGTCATCTATCTTAACTGCGGCCCACCAACCCAGGATCGCCAGCGCGATCGAAAGCATGCCTGACGCGAGTATGACAGTTGCGCTAAGGCGGCTGTGATGGTTGCCGGGGAGATGCATACTCAAACCAGGGCCCTTGCCACTCAAAAAGGCGATGTGGCTGCCGAAACTCCAGGGGCAGACTGGCTCAGAAAGATTAGCAAAATGCTGCGGATGGAACCGAAAGTGTTGGAGCTTGCCCCAGAGCAAGCAACCAGAGGGGTGGCCACTGTCTGTCCAGGACAGTTCGATAAGCAAACAATCGCCGATCTCAGATCAGGCCGGCGTGCCGAACCTCGGCGTTGACCTCGGCAGCAGTGGAGAAGCGTACAGTCTCTACGAATTCCCCTTTGGGATTCTAGGCATGGTGCGATGTTGGCCACAATTGCAGGAAATCGACCGGATGTGGTGTGGTGGATGGACGGGTTCGGCCCGCAGTGAGCATCTGAATTCCGACCAAACGTCAATAACGCTGCCTTGAACCCGCTGACGCCTAGGTCCAATGTCGCGATGGAGGAGAGAGATGGAACAGGAGCAGGAGTGCTTAGTCCAAACCGTTGAAGTCACGCATGGCAGTGAATTCCATCGCGCAGCCTTCTACGTCGAAAATTGCGTCATCCACGCCCGGATTGACCACCGTAACCTTTTAAGCCCACTCGGCAATGTACCAGCGGCCGATACCGTGAGGGCGTTGCTGACCGAGCACCTGACCCAACGACGTCGGGTCACGAACCAAGCCAGACGCTGGCTGTCGTCGCGATGGCTATACCACGAGGAACCGGGCGCTTGAGGTTGCATGTTGGAGCCAAGCGCGTCCGAATATTGAGAGTGTCCTCATTCACCCCGGCGGGTTTGCTGATCGAGCCTAATTCCGCACATGCCTTATTTAGTGAGCTGGACGTCTCATCGCAGCGTTTTCCCGATCAACCTCAGGAGGCTTTTCCAGGAGGCAGATACATATGAGGAAACTGAAAATTTGGTGCCGCGTTACCTCACCTCATGAGCGTTTCTGCCTGAGCTTGGGGCTCGCAAGCCCCTGCGGTCCAAACCCGTCTCCTTGGGAATGTACCGTTTGAATGATCAATCGATCACAACCTGGGTGACAGCAGGAAGCACGAGAGTCTTTACTTGGTCAGGAGAACGGAGATGCCAGCAAAATCCAAGGCACAGCAGATGGCGGCAGGCGCCGCCTTATCCGCAAAGCACGGAGACAAAAAAGTCGGTGACCTCAAGGGAGCGTCGAAATCGATGTACAAGTCGATGAGCGAGCAGGAGCTTCACGACATGGCGTCGACCAAGCAGAAGGGGAAGCCTGCACACGCTTCAAAATAGGGAACTGAACTTAACATAGTTAAATGCCGACTGAAGATGGAAGGACTAGAATCATCGGGGGCTAGTGGAGATCGCAATGTCGGAAGCCACTCGCAGTGTCATCGTTGTCGAAGATGAACCGCTTGTAACCATGCTTATTGAAGACATGGTATCGGAGCTGGGTTGGCAGATCGCGGCCACCGCTCAGACGGAGGCCGCTGCGCTACATGTTCTTGAGCATTGCACCCCAACCCTTGCGATTCTTGATATCAATCTAGGCCAGCAAACAAGCTTAGTCGTAGCGGAGGTCTGTCGCAGCCGGCGCATACCGGTGGTATTTACCACTGGCTACATGGCTGGCGATGTCCCGCCAGAGTGCGGGGATGCACCTGTTCTGTCCAAGCCGTTTTCTCTCGAGGAGTTGGCCACCGCCCTCCAGCGTGGATTGATATCAGTATCGGAATCGCTTCCCAGTTAGACCAGCGGGGCAGGGGTGGTGCCACGACGGATCGTGGGCCTCGGCCAATAAGGCGATTGTCTTTCTGCGCGTTGATGGAGCGTCCGCTCAACCGCCGAACCGGGGGCCCTCGGGCGGTAGCTGGGGCTAATTGCGTCTACATAGAGCCATTGAGTTGACTGTAGCCGAAGCCAACGGGCAATCAGCGGACTAAGAATCCACCGTCTATTGGCATGGCTAGGCCGCTCAGCATGCTTGCCTTGTCACTGAGAAGGAATGAAATGACATGGGAGATGTCAATTGTCTCGGCAAAGCGGTTAGCCGGGATACGGGAGAGCACCGGTCCGGATTTGGCTGGGTCGCTCCAGGCACGCGCTGCCAGTTCGGTCATCGTCACGATCGGATTGATGCAGTTCACACGAATGCCGTGCCTGCCTAGCTCATTCGCCATCACGCGGCTCATGGCATCCAGCGCACCTTTGGAGGCACAATAGGCCGCATGTTCGTCAAAGCCGATAGACGAGGAAATGCTCGAAACGTTGACGATGGCGCCACCACCGCCGGCGGCAATGCGGGCCCGTGCGTATTCCTGCGCCACGATCATGGCCGCGCGGGTATTGACGGCATGAACGAGGTCGAATGCTTCAACCGTTACATCGACGAAAGACTGCAAAACATTGATACCAGCGCAATTTACCAGAAGGTCTGTCGGCAATCCTTGTTTGGCAGCTGCGCGGGTCGCTTCAGCATCGGCCAGGTCAACGACAATCATCGTTCCGCCAATTTCATCTCGAAGGCTGTCGAGATCGTCCGGGGTCCGGGACAGCGCTACGATCGACGCGCCTTGTGACGCCAGCAATCGCGCGGTCTCGCGTCCGATGCCTTTGCCAGCGCCGGTAACCATAACCGACTTACCATCAAAGCTCACACATCACCTCCTGGAATAGTTCCCGGTCAGCTTACCCGATGTGGTTCGAGCCGTATCCAGTCAAACGTGACGCCTGTTCCGGGTTCACCTGGAGCAACGGCATAAGCGTTTTCCAGCACCAGCGGACGCGTTGTATACTGATCGATGTCGAAACTGTGGGCCTCCACCCAACCGTCGCTCGGAAAGCCAGCGACGAGGCTGACATGCAGTTCCTGCATTCCGTGACTGCAGACCGGAATGCCCGAAGGCCCAAATAGCTTAGCAGCGCGCAACCAACCGGTGATGCCACCACAATTGCTGGCATCGGGCTGGATAAAGGAGAGTTCGGCCTGCGCCAAGGCGTAGCCAAACTCGTGCAGCGTGTGAAGGTTCTCGCCCATGGCGAGCGGTACGCCCGTAGCGTGTGCAATTTCTGCATGTCCCAAATAATCGTCGGGCTCGATGGGTTCCTCAAACCAGTGAATGTCAAAGGGTGTGAACGCCTGGGCCGCGGCGATCGCCCGGGGCACGTCGAAACCGTAGTTTGCATCGACCATGAAGGTAACATCGGGGCCGACGAGCTCGCGAACGGCTCTCACACGCTCCACGTCTTGCGCGAGCGTTGGCTGCCCAACCTTGATCTTTACGGCGTTAAATCCAGCCGCGAGATAGCCTTCAACATTGGCGAGAAGTTGGGGAAGCGGAAAGTTGAGGTCGATGCCGCCACGGTAGGCCCGCGCTGTCTTCGAGGCTCCGCCGGCCAACTGCCAAAGCGCTTTGCCCTCGCGCCTGCCTTTGAGGTCCCAAAGTGCGATATCGACGGCGGAGGTGGCAAAGGCCGTGATACCTCCCCGCCCAACATAGTGAATGTGCCACCATAGGTCGTCATAGATGCCATCGATATCAGCCGCGTCCCTGCCGATCAGAAAAGGGGCCATCTCGTGTTCCACTATGGCGTAGATCGCGTGGCCACCCTTGCCACCCGTATAGGTATAGCCGGTACCTGTGCTGCCATCCGCGACCGCGATGGTAACGGTGACCAGCTCGAAGTGGGTATGGGCGCCGTGGCGCGCGTCGCTCATGGCTTCGCGCAGCGGTACGCGAAAGAGACTGGTCCGGACATCGACGATTTTCATATTCACCGCCGACCCCTATTGCCAGTTCACATACATGGTTTTCTTGCGCAGATAGCCGTCGAAGCCGTACTTCCCGTCCTCGCCGCCAAGACCGGACTGCTTCCAGCCGGTGTGAAAGCCCTGAATTAGTTCGCCATTGGTGCGGTTGAAGTAGATTTCGCCAAACTCCAACCCATCGACGAGCCGCATGAGGCGCTTGAGGTCACGGGTATAGACGTAGGCAGACAGGCCGAAATCACTGTCATTTGCGAAGCTGAGAGCTTCCTCGAAGCTGCCCACGGTCAGGGCGGGGACTACCGGACCAAAGATTTCCTGGCGCATGGCCGGCGCGTTGTTGTCCTTCAATTTCAGTACGGTGGGCGCATACCAATGGCCGCGTGAGAACGTGCCCTGGCGCAGCGGCCCGCCTTCCAGCAGCACTTCGGCGCCGCCGGCGATCGTTTCCCGAACGATGGCCTCGACCTTGTCGACTTCAGGGCCACTGATCTTGGGTCCAATGTCGGGGTTGGTCAGCGGGTCGCCGATCCGCAAGGACCGGCTGCGGGCGACGAACTTGTCGAGGAACTCGTCCGCAATCTTGTGGTGCAGGTACATCCGTTCGTTGCAGGTGCAGATCTGTCCGCAATTGGTGAAGCGGGCCGTGACCGCACTGTCGACTGCCGCGTCGATATCGGCGTCGTCCATGACGATGAACGGCGCCTTGCCGCCCAGCTCGAGTCGGATCACCTTGATGAGATCAGCACCTGCACGATAGATTTCCTTGCCTGCGCGCGTGCTGCCCGTCATTGTGACGAGGTCCGAGAGGGGGCTCGCGACCAGCACCTCCCCGACCACGCGACCAATCCCCGTCACCACATTGAAGACGCCCTTGGGAAAGCCAACTTTCTGCGCCAAGGCAGCGAGCGCCAGGCCGGAGAGCGGCGTGAACTCGTGTGCCTTGAGAACAAAGGTGTTGCCCGCAACCAGCGCCGGGCCGGCTTTGCGCGCCGCCAGGGCGGATGGATAGTTCCAGGCCGTCAGCCCAACCACCACGCCGAACGGCACACGGCGTATCCACACCTCTTCATTTGGGGAATCAGAGGGTAGAATGTCGCCCTCGATGCGGCGCCCGTTTTCGGCCGCATAGCGCAGGAAGGTCTCGGTCGCGCCAATCTCCCCAAGGGCCTGGTTTAGCGGCTTGCCCTGCTCGGCGACCACAATGCGGGCAAGCTGATCGGCGTTGGCGCGCACGGCGTCGGCGAGGGCAAAGACGTATTTGGCCCGCTCAACTGCCGGGAGCGCAGCCCAGGACGGGTGTGCCCGCCGTGCGGCCTCGAGAGCCGCGATTGCGTCGTCGCCGGTCCCTTCTGGTACCGAAGCGACAATGGTCGAATCTGCCGGGTTCTCAACCGCGCTCAGGTCTACCGACGCACCCTTGGTCCACTGCCCGTCGACAAACATCATCTCCTTACCGACTGCAGACCCCGCAAGCTGCGAGAGCACCTGATCAAGCACGACATTACCCCTATTTTGGTCTGACCTAACTTGGCGGAATGAACGCCAATATGAACCGTGCGTCAACGTTTTCTGCTCAAAAATGGCATTTTTGGTCCGATTAAAACCGAAAGTGTCTTGCGCTTTCGTCCGATCTGTCGGATCAAATGCGTGTTATCGAAACGGGAGGAACGATGCTCGACGTGGTCAATCCGCAGGACGGGGCCATCTCACCCGCTGCAGCGCGGGCCGCCGATGCCGTCGTCAAAAAGATCGAGTTGCGCATCTCGTCGGGCGAGTTGCCCGATGGCGCTTTTCTGCCGGCCGAACGAGAATTGATGCTTGAATACGGCATCAGCCGCACCGTGGTTCGGGAGGCCGTCGCTCGTCTGGCGAGCCGGGGGCTCCTCGAGGCACGTCACAGGTTCCGGCCTATCGTCCGTCGCCCGGGTTACGATGCTGCCTTGTCTGCGGTCGGAGGCGTCGTCTCCCACCTTCTCAGCCAGGCTAGCGGGGTCAAGAACCTTTACGACATGCGGGTGTTCATCGAGGCTGCGCTAGTCCGCAACGCTGCCCTTCATGCCCGCAAGGACGACATTACGGCACTGCGTCAAGCGCTCGCAGCCAACGAGAAGGCCGTCCCGGACTCGCAGAGTTTTTACGCAACAGACGTCGCGTTTCATGCCGTGCTCTATGACATTGCACGCAATCCGGTGTTTCCCTCGCTACACAAGGCATTCACCTCGTGGCTGGCGCCGCAATGGGATCGCATGCTGCGCTCGCCGGAACGCAATCGCATCAATTATTTGGCTCACCGGGCGATTTTCGACGGTATCGTCGATCGCGATCCCGACGGCGCCGAACGCGCCCTGCAAAGTCATCTGGGCGCTGCCTGGGAGTATGTCCGCGGCACCTTCCTCGAACCTGCGCGCGAGGCGCCCCCCAACGATGGCTGAGGAATACGACCACATCGTCATCGGCGGCGGGGCCGCGGGCTGTGTTGCCGCAGCAAGGCTGGTGCGTGCCGGTCGCCGCGTGCTGTTGCTCGAAGCGGGTCATTCGCACCATCACCCGCTGCTCGATATGCCGCCAGGCATCTTCAAGATGATCAACGGCAGCAAGTTCATGAAATACCACCGCACGACGCCGCAGGATCACCTTGACGGGCGCGTGCACGAGATCAGCCAAGGCAATGTGCTTGGCGGCGGCACTTCGGTGAACGCCCAAGTCTACATGCGTGGCCGCCCGTCGGATTATGACCACTGGGACGAGCTGCTGCGCGGCAACAATGCCGGCGTGCGCTGGAACTGGGAAAACGTGCTACCGCATTTCCGCGCAATGGAAGGCAACAATAGACTCTATGACGAGCGCCACAACAGCGATGGCCCATTACTCGTTTCCGATCCCGGCTATGTTGACAGCGTCTCGCGCTGGTTCGTGCAGTCGGTGCAGGGACTTGGCGTACCGTTCACGCACGACTTCAATGGGCCCGCCCAGACCGGCGTCGGTTTCTACCAGTTCATGAACAGACAGGGCAGACGCTCCAGCGCTGCTTATGCATTCATCGAGCCGCTACGGGATGATCGCCGCCTCGTGGTCAAGCTCAATGCCGCGGTTTCCCGCATCGTAGTCGAGCAAGGTCGAGCCGTTGCCGTCCTGTATCGCGATGCTAGCAACACCGAACACGAGGCCCGGGCCCAATCCGATATAGTGCTGGCATCCGGCGCCCTGGTTTCGCCCAAACTGCTGATGCTTTCGGGAATAGGGCCGGCCGACGATCTGCGCTCCCATGGCCTTGGCGTGGTCGCGGATCTGCCCGGGGTGGGCGAAAACCTGGTGGATCATCCCGAGGTCCCGCTCATCGCTACGCTCAGCGGACCCTACGGTTATCACGGGCACGGCAAGGGCTGGCGCATGATCCAGAACGGCCTCCACTTCAAGCTCTTCGGTGGTGGTCGAATTCTCTCCGCAGGTGTTGAGGCCGGCGCCTTCATCAACCCTCTGGAGCCGGAGGGCGAGCCCTCCATCCAGGCCTTCTGTGTCCCCGATATTTACCTCGATCGTGATGTGCTTGGCGCTGTGGACAAGACGCACGGCGTCACCATCACCACAGTGGTGACCAAACCCAAGTCGCGTGGCTTCGTGAAGCTGCGCTCGGCTGATCCGGCAGACATGCCGATCGTTTCGCCGCATCTGCTCAAGCACCCCGACGACATGACGACAATGATCGCTGGTCAACGCTTCTTCCTCCGCGCCTTTGGCAGCGGCCCGCTCGGCGATCGCGTCGCCAGTGTCATGAAGCCCAACATGACAGACCTCAGCGATGATGCGCTGGCCGCCCACTGCAAGCGCCTAGTCAAGACCAACTATCACCCCGCTGGAACGGCGAGGATGGGCGCTGATGGCGACCCGATGGCGGTGCTCGATGCGGCTATGCGCGTCCGCGGCATCGACAACCTGCGCGTCGCAGACATGTCCGCGTGCCCCACGATCAATGCCGGAAACACCGCCGCTCCCGCCATGATGCTGGGTGATCGCTGTGCCGGGTTCATCCTTCAGGAGAACAGCGCGGAAGCGCGCGAGGTGGCCTGATCCACGTGCTCCGAGCATATAAAAACCGCGAGGGGAAACCGACTGCCTAAAACGTGCCTACCCAAGAAAAAATCCATAGGGAGGATACAATAATGATTACCCGACGCAGACTACTCATCACATCGGCTGCCGCGGCAGCCGCAGCAACCATGGCAAGCCGCGCATTTGCGGCTGCGCCGCCACTGCCCAAGAAGGACACTTACAAGGTCGGCTTTGCCCAGACTGAGTCCAATAACCCGTGGCGCTTGGCGCAGACCCAGTCCATGCAGGATGAAGCGGCCAAGCGCGGCTGGCAGCTGATCTATACCGACGCTGCCGGCTCTGCAGCCAAGCAAGTTGCCGACGTCAATTCGATGATTGCCCAGCAGGTGGACCTCATCTTCCTGGCACCCCGCGAAGAGGTTCCGCTTATTCCCGCCATCATGGCGGCAAAGGGCGCCAACATTCCCGTGATCCTGCTCGACCGCAATGTTGCCCAGGATCTAGCAAAGCCAGGCGAAGACTACGTAACCTTCATCGGCTCCAACTTCATCGAAGAGGGCCAGCGCATCGCCGAGTATCTGGTCGCCATGGGTGGGGACAAAAAGACCATCATCGAGCTGGAGGGCACGGTCGGCTCGTCCCCGGCCAATGATCGCAAGAAGGGCTTTGATGACGTCATCGCCCAGCATCCAGACTACACCATCGTCGCGTCCCAGTCGGGTGACTTCGCCCGCGACAAGGGCCGTCAGGTGGCAGAAACCCTGCTGCAGGCTCACCCTGATGCCAACGTAATCTACGCCCATAACGACGAGATGGCGATCGGCGCCATTGCCGCTTTGGAGGCCGCTGGACGGACGGCCGGTCGTAGCGACTGCCTGGTGTTTTCGATCGATGGTGGCAAGGAAATCGTGCAGCTCGTTGTCGATGGGAAGGTCGAGGCGGTAGTCGAGTGCAATCCGCGTTTCGGGCCAAAAGCGTTCGATACCGCAGTGGCCTATGCCAATGGCGAGACTATTCCGCCGGTGATCATTAATCCGGACGAAATGTACACGCCAGACAACGCCGCCGAACTTCTGCCTTCCGCCTACTGATCTCACTAGCCTGCAGGCCGTCTGCCGCCAATGGTGGGCGGCCCCGCTCTTGCCCGGGGGACCTCGATGGCCGATGGCCTGCTTCTTTCCATGCGCGGAATTGACAAGCGCTTTGCCGGAATTCCCGCATTGACCGATGCATCCCTCGAGGTGGAACCCGGAGAGGTGCACGCGCTCATCGGCCAAAACGGCGCCGGCAAATCGACGATGATCAAGGTTTTAACCGGCTATCATCGCCGGGACGATGGTGACGTGGCGTTCGATGGCAAGCCATTTGAAGTGAGCTCCCCCCAGCAGGCCCAGGCTGGCGGCATCAGCACTATCTATCAAGAGATCAACCTTGTGCCGCTCCGCAGCGTGACCGAAAATATCTGTCTGGGCCGGGAGACGCGGCGAATGGGCCTGCTCGACTGGCGTGCTATGCATGCCGAGGCCGAGCGCCTGCTTGGTCGCTTCCGCGTCAAGGTGGATGTCCGCCGGCCGCTTATGGACTTTTCGACCGCCACCCAGCAGATGGTGGCGATCGCCCGCGCCATTGGGTTCTCAGCACGCCTGGTGATCATGGACGAACCGACTTCTTCTCTCGACGAACAGGAAGTCGCGGTTCTTTTCAACGTCATCCGTCAGCTCAGGGCCGACGGCGTGTCGGTCATCTTCGTCTCGCACAAGCTCGATGAGCTCTATGAAGTCTGCGACCGAGTGACCATCATGCGGGACGGACGCACCGTTCGCACCGCCCGCATGACGGAAATTTCCAAGCTCGAGCTGGTTTCGCAGATGCTGGGACGCGACGTCGCCAAGACGGAGGGGCAGACGACCTCGTTCAGCCGCCCGGCTCAGGCAAGCGACGGCGAGGTGGTTTTAGAGGGCAGGTCGCTCGCGGCTGGCCAATCGGTCCATGATGTCAGTTTCCGGCTGCGTCGCGGCGAAATTGCCAGCTTTGCCGGGCTTCTGGGCGCTGGACGAACTGAAACGGCCCGGCTGATCTTCGGCGCCGATCACCCGCGCGCCGGCGGCCTGTCACTTGATGGCAAGGGATTTACGCCGGCCCATCCACGCGATGCCATTGCAGCCGGCTTTGGCTTCGTCTCCGAGGATCGCAAGCTTGAGGGTATCGTGCCGGAAATGAGCGTGGCCGAGAACATGACGCTGGCGCTGTTGCCGCGCATCAGCCGCAATGGCGTGGTGGACGAAAAGCGCCAACGCGAAGTGGTCAATCACTTCATAAAAGAACTGGGCATCAAATGTTCCGGTCCCGGACAGCGCATCCGCGAACTGTCCGGGGGGAACCAGCAAAAGGTGCTGCTAGCACGCTGGCTCGCCATGGACCCCAAACTCCTCATCCTCGATGAGCCGACCCGCGGCATCGACGTCGGTGCCAAGGGCGAAATCCAGCGCCTGATCCGCTCGCTCGCCGATAGCGGGCTAACCGTACTGATGATTTCCTCGGAACTCGAGGAAGTGGCGGAGGGCGCCGACCGGGTGTTCGTGCTTCGTGAGGGGCGCACGGTCGCCGAGTTCGCTGGCGACGAGATTAGCGAAGACCGCATTCTCGCGGCCATGGCGCAGGGGCATATTACCCATGAGGACCCCACGCGATGACCGTCAATGCCCCCGGCCGCCGCCTAGACAGCTTTGACGTGCTGGAGTTCTTGGCGCGCTACGGAACGCTGATTGCGCTCGGTCTGCTCATCGTCTTCAACATTGTTTTCACACGCAATTTTGCGACGTTGCAGACCCTCAACGTCAACCTGACGCAGGTTTGTACCATCGTCATCGTAGCAACCGGCATGACATTGGTCATTGCCACCGGCGGTATAGACCTTTCGGTTGGCTCGATCATGGCGATCTCAGGAGCCCTGGCACCGCTTATTTTTCTTAGCCCAGTATTTGGCGACAACATTGCACTGGGCGTGGCTATTGCCATGGTGGCTGCCATCTCCGCCGCCACGCTTTGCGGTCTCTTCAACGGCTGGCTGGTCGCACAATTCCGCATCCAACCCATCGTTGCTACCCTTGTGCTGTTTATCGCCGGCCGGGGCATTGCCCAGGCGATGACCAACTCTAACCTTCAGGTCTTTCGCGTGCCGGAGTTTCAGTGGATTGGCCTTGGCCGACCATTTGGCCTACCCGTGCAAGTCCTCCTCATGGTCACGCTCGTCGTCGTCACTGCCTGGCTGCTGCGTCGTTCGCGCTTCGGGCGTTCCGTCCTGGCGACTGGCGGCAATGAGCGCGCAGCCGAACTGGCGGGCATTGCAGTGAAGCGCACCAAGCTCGCGGTCTATGCCATTTCCGGCTTTTGCGCTGGCATCGCTGGCCTTGTTGTAATCGCCATCAACTCAGCCAGCGACGCCAATCTGGTCGGCCTCGGCATGGAGCTCGACGCGATCGCTGCCGTCGCCGTTGGCGGCACGCTGCTCGTGGGCGGACGGGCAACCATTATGGGCACGCTGACCGGGGCCTTAACCATCCAGCTCGTGCGCTACACCTTGCTAGCCAACGGCGTGCCCGATGCTGCGGCTATGATTGTCAAGGCTGCCATTATCGCGGTGGCGGTATGGCTCCAACAGCAGAGACGCGTATGAACCGCGCTCACCTTGCCCGTCTTGTCGGTACCTATGGCGTGCTCATCGCGCTGGTTGCGCTGATCTTGTTCGGCTGGCTGCGCTATGAAAACTTTCTGAGCCCGTTCAATGTCACGACCGTGGTTCGATACAATTCTATGTTCGCGCTGGTCGCGCTCGGCATGTGCTTTGTCATCATGACCGGGGGTATCGACCTAAGCGTTGGATCTACCGCCGCACTCGGGAGCGTTGCAGCGGCGCTCTCCAGCCATTTCGGCATCATCCCGGGCATTGCCGCAGGTATCGGCGTGGGTGTTCTTGTCGGCGCCATCAATGGCCTGCTGGTCACTAGGGCCAACATCATGCCGTTCGTCGCCACGCTTTGCACGCTTCTGGCGGCGAGTGGCAGTGCGCTGCTGCTTTCTGGACAGACATCTGTCCCAGTCTCGTCCACCAGCGGGTTCATCTCCATCGGTACGGGAGCGCTCTGGATCGTTCCGATCCCGACTGCCGTGGCCCTTATCGCCTATGCACTGGGCTCTCTGGTGCTCAATTATACGGCCACCGGGCGGACCGTCCTGGCGATCGGAGGCAATGAGGATGCGTCGCGACTCATGGGCCTGCCCGTGGCTCGTGTAATTTTTCTCGTCTATCTGACAAGTGGTGCCCTGGCGGGCCTTGCAGGCGTCTTGCTCGCGGCACTTGGCTATGCCGGTCAACCCACAGAGGGCGTTGGCTGGGAGCTCTTTGCCATCGCGGCTGTGGTTGTGGGTGGCACGTTGCTGACCGGCGGCAGTGGTTCGGTCATCACGACGTTGGCCGGCGTGCTGTTGCTCGGCATCCTGTTCAACGTGCTAAACTTCGAGAACGGCGAAGGCTGGATCACCCTGTCCGCTGCGTGGCAATCGGTAGTCCGCGGCCTCTTTCTGCTTGCAGTCATTCTGCTCCAAGCGAGTCTGACGCGCAGTCCCCAAAAAAAGAAGGTTTAATGTGGTGGTTTGGATCGGGGGTCCTTCTTCACCGCTGCCTAGGGCAGACGGTCTGCTGTCAACGGACTTTGGTGACAAAGGTGGGATCGAATACGGTCCCGAGGGGTTGTGTGCATCCTGGTCGCACTCGGCCGGTAGCGTCAAGCCTGGAGCTAACCCAGCTCCCACTTCAAGTCAGGTTTGAACTCGAATGGCTTATTCCCGGATTGCCGTGCTTGTCGTTGAAGATGAAGCCCTCGTTAGAATGGGAATCGTCGATTTCCTTGAGGACCACCACTTTGAGGTGTTCGAGGCGGACAACGCTGACGCTGCTATCAGGATCCTGAAGTCCACGGTTCGCATCTGTGCCATGTTTACCGACGTCGATATGCCAGGAGATGTGGATGGCTTAGAGTTTGCGGCGACCGTTCGTGACCGGTGGCCGCCAATCAACATAATCGTCACCTCCGGACGTAGAAGATTCGCCCTTGGAGATCTTCCCGTCGAGGCCCGATTTTTTGCAAAGCCGTACGAGCCGGACGAGATCGCTACCACTGTCCGGCATATGACAGGAAGTCCCTTACATTAGCCCCGTTCCTGGCCGCCGGGGCCCTTTTGCCTAACCGCTATTGGTGAAGAAGCACTAGAGGACATTGCGGTAAAACCTGCCCAGGCCTAGATAACCGTGCGCGGGCACTCGTGATGCCAAGGCATCGCCAACGAGATCGCATGCCGCCAGTATGTCACAATGGGACGAGCGACGCTCTGGGCATACCGCAGGCGTCATGGACAGGTCCGCCGAAAGGCGTGTCAGGCAACGCTCATGCCTTCCTTTGTCTCTTAGAGCGCGCCGTCGCTGCTACTGGCCTGGTTGTCCAATGTATCCCCCTGTTCTAGAAGCTCGATGAAGCGCTGGGCGATGATCGCATCCATGCTGTCGGGATCGAGTTCAACCACCCGTTTGTATGCGGCGATAGCGTCGGCGTTCCGACCGAGGTGTTGGAAATTCATGGCTTGCTGATAGATCAGGCTGGGATCATCAGGGGCCATCGCCGCTACCTCCGCCAGAACGGTCTGGGCCTCCCCATATCGCCCGAGTTTGTCCAGCGCTTCGGCGAGACTCCGCCTGTAGTCGACATTGCCCGGATCCAGCGTGACCGTGATGTCAAACCGCTCCACCGCACCCTCATAGTCGTCGGACATGAGCATGCTCAGACCGAGTTGGTATTGCAGTCCGGCATCCGTAGGTTCGAAGTCCGCTGCATTGCGATAGTAGGGGACCGCAGCGGCGTAATCGCTCTTCATAAAGTTCAGCAATCCTAACTGCCCAAGCGCTGCCGGATCAGTTGGATTGATCTGGAGCGCCTCCTCGAGCAGGGCGACCCCTCCCGGCTCGTCGCCGGCGCCTAGCCGCATCAGGGCAGCCTTGATCAGATAGCGCGGGGCGGACGGATCGAGTTCGGTGGCCCGCCGGTAGAGTACGACCGCCTGGTCCAGCTGGCCATCGGCGCTGGCCAGGTCTGCCAGGCCCTCGGCAGCCCGTACATTGTTCGGATCGGCGCGCTGGATCTCTTCGAACAGCGTGCGCGCCCGCTGCGCGTCGCCCTCGGCCAGGAGCGTGTTCGCCAGATTAGCCTTGGCGGGCAAGAAATCGGGGACCAGCACGAGGGCCGCCTCAAATTCCCCGATGGCCAGCTTGGGCTGATTGGCGTTGTTCTTGAGGATGCCGAGCAGATTGTGGGCCCAATGAGCCTCGGCCGCACGCGAACGGATGATGCTGCGAGCCATGACCTCGGCTCGCACCGGCTGATCGTCGAGGATCGCCGCCAGCGCGACAATCGGCCGATACTCCTCCATCACCCGCAAAGCTGCATCATAGAAATATTGGGACTCGGTGGAATTCCCCACTTCCCGGATCTGCAGCACGTGCGATTGGCCAGAAAACACGCGCAGGCGGAGGCTGACTCCTGGGGTGGCGCAATCGGGATCAGCACACCGGAACTCACCGCCGATCCTGGTCTCCGAGATGTTGAAAAAGCGCCTGACATAATAGACGAGCGAGTCCACCGAAAGGCCGGAATCCGGGATGGAGAAGTCCACTCTGTCGGTGGAAGCGACGACATCGATCGCTTCGATGGCGCTGCCTCCCGCATGTTCAACCTCGCGCAACGCGTCGACCAGCCGTGCGGAAGCGACCTCGGGGGTGAGGCCCATTGTCTGCAATTGCGCCGGTACGGTGATCGCCTCGACCACGACTTCGTTGCGCCAGAACTGGCTCAGGACCACGGGCGCCAAAAGGCCGACAAGCAGCAGTACAAACAGATTGAAGACGAGCGTGCGGATATCCGACGTGAGACTAGCGATTTTCGGCATAAGGTCGGAAGACTTGTTTGTCGGCCCGATGACCGGCACCAGTGGCCTGGGAATGGGCGAGATGATGGCTTCGGAGGTCGCTGGTGCGCTTTTCCTTATGCGCGCAGGCGCCTTTTTCGGCTCGGGTATCGGTGCCGGCCCCTCCATCCTCACTTACTCCCAAGATCGCGGGCCTGTGCCCGGGCCTGATGCCCTCTTGGGACGAAAGTAACGCAGGGCAATTGATATTGCGAGCCGCATCGGCTTCGACTTTGGCCGCCTCAAAAGAGGGGGGGTGCGGAAACAGTGGGGCGCCATCGATGAATAATTCCTCGTCGCCGGTATGTTGGACGCATCACTTTCCGAAATTCGACTTGCCAAGCAGGGTGGTCAGCCTGACACTCTTCGTGAGCCAGAGCGAAAACTGGCATGGAGGGTGCTATGGGCTCGAAAATCAGACGTCTGGTCGGACTGGTCGCGATGGGGTTCGCCTTGTCAACGCCGCCTGTCTTTGCCCAGGAGGCCAAGGACAAAGCCCTAGCCAGCTGCGATCAACTGGCTTCAAGCCCCCTCGATCCGGCCGTGCCCATGGGCAATGGGGTCCGGTTTGAGGACGTCGATGCCGCCTCGGCCATCGCGGCCTGCGCGGCGGCCGTCGCGGCCAATCCTGGTGATGCCAAGCTGCGCTTTCAGCTGGCGCGGTCCTATGATGCCGCCGAACAGTTCGAAAAGGCGATCGCCGAATACCGGGAGGCGGCCGACCAGGGTTACGCGTTGGCGCTGTCGTCGCTGGGTTCACTCTATGAGGGCGGCTATGGCATTGACGCCGATCCGGTAGAGGCCGCTCGGCTCTATGAGCAAGCCGCGGCGGAAGGGGTTGTTGTCGCCATTGAGAATTTGGCCAAGCTCTATGAAGATGGTCGCGGCGTGTCGCAGGACTATGGACGTGCGATCAAGCTATATAACCAGGCGGCGGCAACCGGCTCACCCTATGCCAGCGGGTCACTCGGGTGGCTCGCCGAAAACGGCTTTGGCATGCCCAAAGACGAGGTTGAGGCAGCGCGGCTCTATCAGATCGCGGCCGATGGTGGCGAGGCCTTCGCCCAGCACAATATCGGGGTCATGCATGCAAGGGGACGCGGCGGCCTGGCGAAGAGCGACGTCGAGGCAATCAAGTATTTCGAACTCGCGGCGGAACAGCACTGGCCGCTCTCCTTTCTCAGCCTGGGCTGGCACTACAGCCAGGGCGCCGGCGTGACCAAGGACCTGACAAGAGCCGAAGAGTATTTCCGTCTTGCCATTGCCGAAGGCGACGAGAAGGTAAGAGGTGACGCCAGCAATGATCTGGCCTGGATGTTCGCCGTGGAAGACATCAGGCTCGGCGAGGCCGAACAACTCGCGCGTCAGGCGGTGGACGCTGGTCCTGAGATGGCCGGTCGGATTGATACGCTTGCCTGGGTGCTACACGTGTCCGGGCGGCATGAGGATGCGCTGCCCCTCGCCGAGCAGGCGGTGGCACTCGATGGTGACGAGGTGGTCTACGCTGACCATCTGGCGGCGATAAAGGCGGCGCTCGGACAGTAGCGTGAGGCCTTCGGCCTGGTCCAGCGGAGGAATGCAGTGAAGCGATTGGTGTTCTGCTTCGACGGCAGCTGGAACAGGCTCGACGCGCCGTACCCGACCAATGTCCTGCTCACGGCTGAAAGTGTGCTCCCGATGGCCGAAGGTGTCGGGCAGGTCACCTTCTATGACGAAGGTGTCGGCAGCGAGGAGGGAGACGCTTTTGTCGGCGGTGTGTTTGGCGCCGGCCTGGTCAAGAATCTGAGCGACGGCTACAGATTTCTGATCTTCAACTACTCGCCCGGCGACGAAATCTATGTTTTTGGCTTCTCGCGAGGGGCCTATACCGCCCGGTCCTTTGTTGGGCTCCTGAGCACCTGTGGAATCCTGCACCGGCAGCACGCCCGCCGCGCCAACGAGGCAGTCGCTCTCTACAAGCGACGGCGCCATTCCGACCTGTTCCAGGACGAGGTGCTGCGCTTCAGGAGTGAGTGCTCGCCCCATATCTGCGTGTCGGAGCAGGAGGATGCCTGGCGGGCGGAGCATGTCGCTCAGTATCTGCCCGGATCGAGTCCGCTGCTCAAGCTGAAATATCTAGGGGTCTGGGACACGGTGGGCGCCCTGGGCATTCCACGCTACTTCGTCCTGGCCGACACTATCAACCGTATCCACCAGTTTCATGATGTCAGCCTGTCACCAATCGTCGAGCATGCACGGCACGCCGTGGCCATCGACGAGCACAAGGTCGATTTCGAGCCCACGCTCTGGGAAAATCTCCAGGAGCTCAACCAGGGTCGGGGCGCCAACCCTGAAAGCGCCGGTGCACCCTATCAGCAGATGTGGTTCCCCGGGGGCCACGGCTCGGTCGGTGGGGGCGGAGAGCGACGCGGCCTTTCCGACCTGGCGCTCGAATGGGTATGGGACGGCGCGCGGCATGCCGGGCTGGACCTCGACGTCTCGCCCCGGTCGCATCTGGGCAAGCTGTCTTCGTCGCACCGGGAAAATCTCACCAATCGGGACAGGCAGCCGGGTTTCAACGCGGTCCGCTTCGTCCTCGACAGATTGCCGACTGCCGACCGGTGGCCGGGGCCGACGCGCCTGCACGAAGTCAGCCCGATAGCAAGGAGACGGTGGAAAGAGCGCCCTTCCAACTTGCCCGAAGCTCACCCTTATCGGCCGACAACCCTGCAGGCTCTTTGCGTCGAGCTTGACGCACTAGCGGAAAGCATTGTGGAGGCGCCGGAGCATGGGGCCGATGGTTTTTTGATTTACATTGTCAAATCCGGCGATACCCTTGAGCGCATTTCCGAGCAGGTCTATGGAACGCCCACAAAGGCGGGAGCGATTTTCCAGGCCAACATAAACAAGCTTTCTAACCCCGGCGAGCTTCACCCTGGGCAGTCTCTGCGATTGCCGGTCATCCCGTCCTCACCCTACTAACCTCGCCGGCTCAATGCGGGCGGTTAAATTGCCTTGACACTTATGCGAGGCCGATAGTTCGCCGCCAATCAACGGCGCATCCGCTCGACGATCCAAACCGAGTCCGCATTTGGACCTGCCATAGGGCCCCTGCGGAACGGTTTTGATCGCCGGCCATTGATCAGCCTGTCGGTGGCCGGTGGTCCACGTGGATGCATCTATGGAAAAGACAACGCGCTTTTTTCGCGACAATGGCCTTACCATCGCGCTGATGGCCGCCTTTTTCCTGTGTCTCATGGGCATGCTCTGGTCGGGGTGGCTGGAAGAGAATTCCATGCTGCTCGAACACACCCAGCCACCAATCGGATTGGTGGACTACTTTTTCAGCGCCAGCTTCCAATCCGCACTCTTCGAAAACTGGGAGAGCGAATTCCTTCAGATGTCGGCCTACGTCATCATGACGGCGATGCTGTTCCAACGCGGGTCTTCAGAATCCAAGGACCCTGACAAAGCTAATCCCGAGGACGAAGATCCAAACGGCAAGCGCCGCAATAAGCAAGCGCCGTGGCCGGTTAAGGCCGGAGGCCTCTGGTCACTGCTCTATTCGTATTCGCTTGGCATTGTTCTTTTGCTCCTATTCGTCGCATCTTTTGTGCTGCACTGGCTGCAGAGCGCGGCCGCCGCGGGGGAAGATGCCGTCATGCACGGCCGAGCGGCACAAGCGCCCCTCGAGTATCTCCTCGATCCCCAGCTCTGGTTCGAATCCTTCCAGAACTGGCAATCCGAATTCCTGTCCACTGCAGTCCTGGTGGTGCTTTCGATCATTTTGAGGCACCGCGGATCCCCGGAATCCAAAGCGGTAGCCGACCCCCACTCCAAGACTGGCCATTGATCCCCAGGTGTTATGACATGCTGCGTCCATCGCCCAATACCATTGCCCGCAGTCACAAGATGCGTTTTGGCGCCGAACCGCGGAACGGCGGGACTCGCTTCAAAATCTGGGCGCCCAAATGCAAGAGCGTTCGGCTGAAGCTCAAAGGACGTAGGACCCTGCTGGAGCTTGAGGCCGTAGGAGAAGGTTGGCATCGGCTAGACGTCGATGGCGTGAAGGCGGGCGCTCTTTACAAGTACGTGCTCCCGGACGGTTCGGAGATACCGGACCCTTCGTCGCGCCACCAGCCGGACGATGTGCATGGCTTCAGCGAGGTCATCGAGCCCATGGATTTCGCATGGAGCGATGTGGATTGGCGGGGGCGCCCCTGGGAAGAGGCAATCATCTATGAACTCCACATCGGCACGTTCACGGAAGAGGGGACGTTCCGGGCAGCCATGGCGAAGCTCGACCATCTAGTTGCGCTCGGCATCACGGCGATCCAGATCATGCCGCTGGCCGACTTTTACGGGAAGTTCAACTGGGGCTATGACGGCGCCATGTGGTTCGCTCCTGACTCCAGCTATGGCCGACCCGAAGACCTCAAGGCATTCATCGACGCGGCCCATCGCCGGTCGCTGATGGTCTTCCTCGATGTGGTCTATAACCACTTCGGCCCGCACGGGAATTACCTCCCAGCAATCGCACCGATCTTCACCAAGAAGCACAAGAGTCCCTGGGGCGAGGCGATCAACTTCGACGGCCCTGGGGGTGCTGTAGTTCGGGAATACGTCATCGAAAGTGCCCTCTACTGGGTTACCGAGTTCAACTTTGATGGTCTTCGCTTCGATGCAGTACACGCCATTGCCGACGACAGCACCACGCATATCCTGGAAGTTCTGGCGGCGCGCATTCGCGCCGCGAGGCCACACCGGCACACCCACCTCATCGTGGAAAACTCGGAAAACCAGGAAATCTGGCTTCGACGGAACAGCGGGGCAGAACCCGTCCACTATACGGCGCAGTGGAACGACGACGTCCACCATCTGCTTCACGCTGCCGCGACCGGCGAGAACACCGGCTATTATGCGGACTTCGACAACCTGGAAGAGCGTTCTGATAAGCTTGCCCGGGCCCTTGCGGAAGGCTTTGCCTACCAGGGTGAGGTCAAGCCGCATGAAGGGATGAAGCGGGGCGAGCCCAGCGTGGGCCTGCCGGCGACATCATTCGTCGTTTACATGCAGGATCACGACCAGATCGGAAATCGGGTCAAGGGCGATCGCATCGCCAATCTGGCCAACGAGGACGCAGTGAAAGCCCTGACAGCCGTTTATTTGCTGTCGCCGCAGATACCGATGCTATTCATGGGCGAGGAGTGGTCCAGCCGAAAACCTTTCCCGTTCTTCTCCCATGTTCCGGCGGAACTACGCGAAGTTGTGCGCAAGGGGCGTCAGGAGGAGCTGAAAAGCACTCCCGAGCACGAGGACCCCACCAAGCCCAGCGTGGAAGAAGCGGTCGATCCCACCAGCGTCAAGACGTTCAGGTCGGCGAAATTGGACTGGGAGCATCTCAAACAAGAACCACATGCCCGCTGGCTCGGGCACTATCGGTCGCTGCTCGATGTCCGGAAGATGGAAATCATACCCAGGCTGTTCGGTCAGGAGGGTTTCGCGTCCCATTACGAGGTATTGGGGCCTAAAGCCGTTCTGGTGAGCTGGAAAATGGGCGACGGGTCCGTGCTTCGCCTCTATGCCAATCTGGATAACGACGCACAGACAGAGCTGCCGCCCCTGATCGGTCGCACAATTTATCTTCAGGGATTTGCGGAGGAGGGGCGCCTGGGACCGTGGACCGTTCTCTGGACGATAACCGTATGAGTGTCTGCGAGTAGGATGATGGGTGAACTGACGACAGACAGAACCGTCCATGTGTGTATCGATATGCAGCGCATGTTCGCCGAGCCCACGCCGTGGCACGCTCCCTGGCTAATTGGCGTGCTTCCGGCCGTTGAGGCACTGGTCGACATTCGTCCTGCGCGGACGATTTTCACGCGCTTCTTGCCACCTTATTCGGAGGACGACGCGGTTGGAGCCTGGAAAAACTATTACCAAAAATGGGCAGGGATGACGCGATCACAAATGGCTCCCGAGCTGTTGGACTTGGTCCCTATTCTTGCACGTTACATCCCGCCGGCCACCATCGTGGACAAGACAGTCTATTCCCCCTGGTTCCAGCCGGACCTCATCAGGAGCCTCCGGGCAGCCAATACCGACACTATTGTGGTCACTGGAGGCGAAACGGACGTCTGCGTAGCAGCGACGGTTATGGGCGCCATCGATCACGGCCTACGTGTCGTGGTCCCCACCGACGCGGTCTTCGGCTCTGCGGACGAGACGCATGATGCGATGCTCCGGATCTTCCAGAGTCGCTTCGCACTCCAATTAGAAACGTGCACCACCCAGGAACTACTTGAGGATTGGAAGCCCTAGCCGCCCATGACTTGATCGGATACCACGCCTCCGACCCCGTTCGGCGGACCTCCATCATCTGCCAAAAGCTGCCGTAGGCGACTAATTTTCGAACCGCGCGTTGTTGCCTTGCGCGTGGCAACCCAAGGGAGAGAAACCATGCAGATCTATGATCGCGTTCAAGGGGACGAAACTGAATCCTACATCAAGGCCCGTATATTTAATGGCGCGCAGGAACCTGAAGCGGAACTGCACAACGGCGGGCCGGACACCGAGGGCACTGATACAATTTCGGAACCCATGAGCGTCCCTCAAGCCCTCGAAAGAGGCAAAGAGATTGCCTCGCAGAATGGCCTTCAGTTTCTCATCCAAATGGATGGCGCGGCCTGGGACGAGGCTTGGGGCATGTTGCGCGTCTAGCTCACGGAGCAACTTATGGACATTGCCCTTCATGCCGGTTTTTACGCTCTATTGCGACTATCACAGCCATTGCATCGCATGGCCCTGGACAGGCTGTAATCCGCCTCGTGCTGAGCAGCCCGATCACCCCATGCTTTGAAGAAATTGGAGAGGCAGTCTTAACGGCTGGGATAGGACGCGTTACCGACGGCGGCAACCGACCCCATTTCGGACCTTCAACACGACACGGCGAAATCCCGAAAGCCGCCGCCGTGATGCCGCTCACGCATTGAGCCTATAGGTAGGAATGGCCTGCAGGGAATGCGCCGGACCCGAATGGCGACCACCTTCACCGATCGATCAGTTTTTTCAGCCTCCGATAGTAAGGCGCACTGATCGAAACCGCAACGACGGTCCAGACCAGTCGATAATGCGATGGACTGGGCCGCATCGATGCAGTCTCCTGGCACGTCAGCTTCGCGATGCCTCGGCTATCAACTGCGAAACAGTATTGGCGTTCTCGACCACGACGACGACATTGCCGTTGGAAAACTTAATCTGGCAGCCGCCGGAGGACTGGTCCGCAAACGATATGATCTGAGCGGCGTTGATATAAATTGCCGGACGGCCTTGGCCTACAGCACTGGTGAGACTGACGATGACCATCAAACAACCCTTGTGTTTGAGTGCTTCTAACACCCTCTACCTGACAAATGGCTAACAGCCACTCCAGCATTATTTCATGTGCGGTTTATTCGGCCCGTTTCGTTTATGGAAAAGCCGCTTCCTCGGGAGCGAGTAATTGCACGCCCGCAAACCGGCCTTGCTGCCAAACCAGCGTGCAGGGTCTGGGCAATGTCGAGGCAGGGCCGCCCGCCTTCGATCATGTCTATAACGGATTGAGGTGTCCATCAGCCCGCTTGAGACGCTAGACGATCTGGGGATGGCTGATGTGGCGGTGCGGGTGCAATTCTACATCGGTCATGCGGCATCACTATCCCCCCTGGGGGATCGTGCGCAAGCCTGGAAGGCTGGTTGGGGCCTCGTCCAATGAAGGCGGGGGCGGTCTGTCGACCGGGATCAGAGGAGCCGTTTGAAGATGTCGGATCTGTCCTTACGCATCGCTGACATCCGGCATAAGGCAGGTTTCATGGGGAGTTTGGTAGCGTGACGCCTCGACCGGTTCATCCCCGCGAACCGGCTCTGAAACGGAGAACAACCATGCGTAAGCTCCCTCTGGTCGCCTTGGCAGCTGCCTTGACGATTTCGACTGCCGTATTTGCCCAGGCGGAAACCGTTGCCGTCGACCTGTCCAGCATATCAGAAGAACTTTCTGCGGAACTTGGCATCGATGTCGATGACCTACCGTCCTCGATCGACTTGCCGGCCGCGTTGGCCGCAGAGGTGTGCGGGGTCGAAGTGGACACCATTGCGGACACCTGCGTGGCATCCGTGTCCACCGACGATCTGGTTGCCGCTATCAACGAGATGGACGACAGCAATGACAACAGCGCAAGGGAGTTTGCGCCAGGCCAGCAGGAAGGGCCGGCCAACGAAGCAGCGCCTGGTCAACAAGACGGCGACGCCAAGGACTTCGCGCCCGGCCAGGTCAAGAAGGCGGACGACGGTGGCTCCGAAAGTGGCCAAGGCCAGGGTGACGGTGGCTCCGAAAATGGCCAAGGCCAGGGTAAAGACTCTGCGCCCGGCCAGGACAAGAAGGCAGGCGAGTAGACTGCACGTGCGTGTGGGTCACGGCCTTCGCCGTGGCCCCCTACCCATCTGTGGACGCCCCGTAAGACGCAAGCGGTTTTTGAAGGTTGGCCCGTAGTCGGATGCTGCCATCTGTCCGGCCTCTGATGCAGCACCAGAGGCTGCGGGCCCGTATGGGAGTTCGCGGACCGGATCCATATCACCCACAGCGTGCTCAAGGCACAGTGGGAAGCCCTGGTTTTCCGATCCCGTCTCACCGACTGTTGTGCCAACCTTCCTTCGACCGACTGCGTCTCCGACGACCTCTGGTCCGCCTTGGCCTATGCCGCGGCTGCAACCGGAGCTTTGTATTCCTCTTTCTTGATGAGTAGCGCCCAGATGATGCGCGCCGTCTTGTTGGCCAGTGCGACGGTGACCAGCATGCGCGGCTTTCTGGCCATCATCTGCTCAAGCCAAGAGCCTGCAGGCGCACCACGTTTGCTCGCCTGCAGGACGACCGCGCTGCATCCGATGATGAGCAGACGCCTCAGCGTTCGTTCGCCCATCTTGGTGATCGATCCCAGTTTCTGCTTGCCCCCGCTCGAGAGCTGACGCGGCGCCAGACCCAACCAGGCCGCAAAGTCCCGCCCTTTGGTGAACGTCTCGGCTGGTGGCGCGAGGGCGGCAATCGCCGTAGCGGTGATCGGACCCACGCCCGGTATCGTCATGAGCCGCCTGGCAATCACATCCTCTCGGGCGCGCCGAGCGATCTCCTTGTCCAGTTCGACGATCTTGCTGTTCAGCACCTCAAGCAGATCGAGCATCGTGCGGAACATGGGCGTGGCCACATCCGGAAGCGACGTGCCCATCTCGCCATCGAGTAGGTCACCGAGCACAGCTATGTGCGAGGGACCCTTGGGTGCCACCCATCCATACTCGGTCAGGTGACCGCGGATCGCGTTGATCAACTGGGTCCGCTGCCGCACCAGCAGATCGCGGGTTCTAAACACCAGCGCCGAGGCCTGTTGCTCCTCGCTCTTGATCGCCACAAATCGCATGTTGGGTCGCTGCGCTGCTTCGCAGATGGCCTCGGCATCGACGGCATCGTTCTTGTTCCGCCTCACGAAGGGCTTCACTTAGGCGGGTGGGATCAGCTTGACCCGATGACCCAGCAACGCCAGTTCCCGGGCCCAATGATGCGCACCGCCGCAGGCCTCCAGCGCCACCAGGCAAGGGGGCTGTTTGGCGAAGAACTCCAGCAACTTGGTCCGGCTGATCTTGCGACTGAACAGCGGCCTGCCGCTGGCATCTGCGCCATGCGCATGAAAAACGTTCTTCGCGATATCCAGACCGATTGTGGTAACTTCCGACATGGGCGCCTCCTCAAGTGGTGTGTTCAACACCTCCACTTTGGCACATCGATGCCGCCGGGGGCGTCCACCCCATCACCCCCAGTGCTGCGGGGCAGCTCCCGACCCCCATTTCAGATGAGGTGGATGGCTCCCGCTCCCGGCATCTCAGTGCCAAAGTGGGTTTGCTATCAGGCAACCCAAGCAAAGGAGCCATCCGCCATGCAGATTACCACCGTGGGCCTAGATCTGGCCAAGAGTGTTTTTCAGGTTCATGCCGTTGATGCGGCTGGAGATGTTGTTGTGCGCAAAACACTCCGGCGATCGCAGGTTCTGCCGTTCTTCACCAGGGTACCGCCCTGTCTGATTGGCATTGAGGCGTGCGGCACATCCCACCATTGGGCTCGAGAGCTGACAAAGCTGGGTCATGAGGTCCGTATCATGTCGCCGGCCTACGTGAAGCCCTATGTGAAGCGCAGCAAGAACGATGCTGTGGACGCCGAAGCGATTTGTGAAGCCGTGACACGCCCGACTATGCGGTTCGTGGCGATAAAGTCGGCCGATCAACAGGCAGCGCTGTCGTTGCATCGGGTACGCGATCTTCTGGTCAAACGGCGCACACAGCTGGTGAACATGATCCGCGGCCTCTTGGCCGAGTTCGGCATCGACATCTCAGTAGGTTTAGAGCGGGCGCTTGGGCTGGCGCGCCAGATCGCGGACAACGAATGCGAACCAGATGTACCCGCTGCAGCCAAGCAGATTCTCAATCTTCGATGTGCTCAGATCCTAGACACCCATGTCCGTCTGCAGGCGATCGACCGCGCGATCATTGCTCTGCAGAGAACTAACGCGGTGGCACGACGACTATCGACCATTCCTGGCATCGGTCCTGTTGGCGCTACAGCACTGGCGGCATCGGTTGCCGACCCGGGACAGTTCCGTTTCAGGTCGAGAGTTCGCCGCCTGGCTGGGACTTACACCCTCGCAGAACTCGAGTGGTGGCAAGGACCGGCTCGGTCGCATCACCAAGATGGGTGATCGGTATCTGAGGAAGCTCCTGGTGATCGGCGCGACCTCTCTGGTCCGCCAGGCCAAGTAGTTCCCAAACCTAGGTGTATCGCACTGCGACCATCACGAATTGCGGCCGGATTGCACACTCGTCATCGTAATGCCTCCAGCGCATTGAAAACAGATCGAGCTTCTATCCGCACTGTTGTTTCCTCGAAAAGCTTCACATCCGCATGCGCCATGGTCTCGCCTGGATCAATCCACCCGCCCGGATAGCCCCATTTTCCAGCATCAGGGGGATTGATCCGCCGAACAAGAAGCACGTCGTTGTCAAAACAACCACGCCAAGCACCGATGCGACAGGATGGGCAGAGGACTGGACGCACATGGGCGCACTCCCCCGATTATGTTGTTCTGGGCGCAGTGCTTTCGAGATGACGGGCGATCAGGGCCGCGCCCAGGGCGACA
>JAHHHI010000060.1 GCA_019359435.1 Kaiparowitsia implicata GSE-PSE-MK54-09C | reverse complement strand
ACGGCGCAGGGCAGATGCCGACTCGGTGCCCTGGTTCGCGCTGGGCTCATGGCTGTCCTACGCCGACCGGCCTACCGTCTTTTTTGCATTGGCTCTGACGACCGCAACCACCTTCGCCTTGGGGCGCGGCACCAGCGTCATGTCCGCTGCCGCTACCATGGCGGCTGGGAGACCCTATGCCGCAGCGTTGTCAGACGCTGAGCACCACGCTACCCCGCTTTCTCCCGGTATCCACGTAAGCATGGGCTTCGGCTGCCAGCTCAAGTGGATAGATGCGATCGATAACGGGCCGATAGGCGCCAATTTTGGCAAGGTTGGCCAGGTCGCGGAGGTTCTGCGCGTCGATCCTGCCTCCTCCGGCAATGACCGTTTTGGTACTCGCCTTGGACGGCCGCCTGAGGCCTGTGATATCTCCAAACGACCCTAGAATTACAAGCAAGTGCCCGCCCGAACGGAGGACTGGTTCGCAGCGCAAGAAGGGTGCGCTTCCTGTGGTGTCGACGATCACGTCCCAGCTCTCGCCCAGCTGTGCGAAGTCTTCACTGGTGTAGTCGATGACCCGCGCAGCACCGATTGACCGAACCAGATCCGCATTGGCAGTGCTGCAGACACCGGTCACTTCGGCGCCCAGATGCTTAGCGATCTGAACCGCCGCCGTTCCGACACCGCCCGAGGCGCCGACAACCAGCACCTTATGGCCTGGCTTGATGCCGATCCTGTCACGCAGGGGACCAAGCACCATCGTGCCGCCAAACGACAGGGCGGCCGCCTCCTCGAATGACAGGTTCGCCGGCTTGAGAGCGATCAGCCCATCTTCGGGCATCGTCCGGTATTCGGCATGTGAACCGAATCTCGCGCCGGGAAAGGCGAAGACCTCATCACCTATCTTGAACTGTGATACCGCCGCGCCGACGGCCTCAATCACACCTGCCAGTTCGGTTCCCAGGATTGGTTGCCGAGGCCCCAAGATGCCAAATACGAGGCGCCCCATGAACCCAAATCCCGGGGGCATCTGCAGGCTGCGCGCCCGCCAATCGCCGGTGGTGACTGTTGTCGCCCGGACCCGGATCAACACCTCATTCTGCTTTGCCACGGGCTTGGGCACTTGGGCCACGGTGACCACGCTCGGTGGTCCATAGCGACGGTAGGTGGCGGCTTTCATTTCTTGGTCCTGCAATGGTGATCTGGCATTGGGCGCAAGGCAACCAAAGGCGCAGATTGAGAATGGATAGAGGATTGGGCGACCGTGTTGGGATCGCCCGATACAGAGCAGACGCTCAGGCAACGGCGGGGACCGGCTTCGTCGTGTTTCTGACACCGACGATAAGCAGGTGGAGCACCATGGATATTTCCGCGACAGCGCAGGGAATGACCACGTAGCCATGAATCATCCGGCCAATGTCGGAAGCCAGAAAGGCGGCCAGCACGTCGATCAGATAACAGATGGTTCCGAGAATCAGCACACCTGCCAGCGCCTTGGGGAAGAGCCCGGACTTATAGGCCAGGATGCCCAACGGGGCTAACCACAGCCCAAAGAAAATCTGGGCGATGAGCAGGCCGTAGTGGTTCATTTCAACCAACAGCATGACCATGGCGTTGATGCCTGCTGGTCCCCAAGCGGTCAGATAGGAGGTGCCGGTTGCCACCTGCAAGCCCTCGAACAGGAAGACCGCGTTGAGGCTGCCAATGGCAACGGCGATAGAGACCAGAGCGAGCATTGCTCGGGCCACACTGGGCCGCACGTGCTTGACCAAGCCATAAAGAACCAGCGCCAGCGAAATGAAGAAGACCTGATTGGCAAGATCGGCCACCACGCCGAGGCGCACCAGTCCGGAATTCGCGACCACGTTCGCCGTCGTCGCTCCTGCATCGCCAGCGGCGTATATCTTGGGGGCCACGAAACCCTGCGCGAAGCCTCCGAAGATGCCCACGCAGAGGTAGAGTACGCCAGCGATCCTGGCTCTCTTCTTGTTGTTCTGGTTGGAGTTCAGCGTCGATGTCTCGGTGGTCATGTCGTCTCCTTGGAGCCAATGCTCCGCTGATCCCCGCCGCGACAATTCGCGTGAGATATGTTCTTTCAGGCTTGGATGCTTTTCCGGTCGTCCGGTACGCCCGGTTTTTACGCCCGGCCCGCGCCGAGATAAATTGACCAAATTCGGCAGTCTGATATCCATTTACGGATGGATTGGCGGGCCGTTAATTTCGACTGGAACCAGGCAAAGGCGTTTCTCGCTACGGTGGAGGAAGGCTCCCTGTCCGCTGCTGCCCGGGCCTTGAAGCTCTCGCAGTCGACCCTGAGCCGTCAGGTGGACGCACTTGAGCAGGAGCTAGGGCTTGTGCTGTTCGAGCGGGTCGGCAAGGGCTTGCAACTGACGCCGAGCGGGCAGGCCCTGTTTGAGCAGGTCCGCGCCATGGGGGACGCGGCCACCCGCGTGTCACTGTCGGCCGCTGGAAACTCGGACTCCATCGAAGGTTCGATCTGCATCTCGGCGAGCGAAGCTTACGCGGCGCTCGTTCTCCCCCCTATCGTAGCAAAACTGCATAGGCATGAGCCGCTCATCAAGATCGAGATCCTGGCATCCAATGCGGCAAGCAACCTGCAACGGCGCGAGGCCGATATTGCGATCCGCAACTTTCCGCCCACCCAGCCGGACCTGATCGCGAGGAAGGTCCGAAATGCCCACCTCCGGCTCTATGCCACGCCAGAATATCTCGACCGCATAGGCAGGCCGAAGCTGCCCTACGATTTGCGGGAAGCCGAGTTCATCAGCATCGACAGCTCGGGCATGTTCCTCAAAGGTCTGAACGCGCTCGGCCTCAACCTGACCGAGCGCAACTTTCCAATCCTCTCCGAGAACATCCTGGTGATGTGGGAGCTGGTCAAGGAAGGGCTGGGGATCGGCATCCTCGATGATGTATTCGGCGACGCCGAACCCCGGGTGCGGCGTGTCTTGCCCGAGTTCGAGCCGCTGGTGCTTCCGGTCTGGTTGGTCGTGCACCGGGAATTGGACACCAGCCGGCGCGTCCGCGTGGTGTTCGACCTGCTGGTCGCGGAACTGGCCAGTCCTCGCCGCAGTGCTGTCGAACCGGGCTGAACAGGGGGCCGGGGATGAAGGGGCGGTCAATGCTCTTTCAGCACGCCGCCCCCCGTTTCTAATGGCCGCGTGCTGCGAGCCATTGCTTCATCATCGCAATCTCGCCCTCCTGGGCGGAGATCACTTCTTCGGCCAGCTTGCGAACCTCGGGGTCCCCGCCGTGCTCGAGAACCACGCGAGCCATATCTATGGCGCCCTGGTGGTGGGGGATCATCCCCTGCATGAAGTCGATATCGGCATCACCGGTAAACGCGATGGCCATTTCGGCATGCATCTTGTCGTTGACGACACGGTAGGTAGAGGTGGAGGGGCCGTCCGCATCGGTTGCCGGTGCGGACATGCTGTGACCGGCATGACCGGAAATCGGTTCTGGCGTGTTCATCTGACTCTGCGCGAAGGCAAGACCGGCGCTGATCGCCAGGGCTCCTGCAATGAAGATTGGGGTGAGCTTGTTCATCGGACCGCCTCTATCAGCTGACGGTTGCCGGATATCCGGCTTGGTCAAGAACCTTCAGGATCTGGTCTTCCGACGCCGATGTTTCGACCTTGACCGTGCGGGCTGCCGGGTTGGCCTCCACCTTGGCACCTATATCAACCGAGTTGATGGCGGCGGTGACCGACTTGGCGCAACCGCCGCAAGTCATGTCTTCGATACGCAACTGCATGAGAATCTCCTGTGTTTGTGTCTCATGCACCACTAGATGGGGCTTCCAGCCGTTGGAGGGTCAAGGGGCGAAATAAAACAAAACAACGCCTTGACCCTCCCACGGCTGGAAGCCCCACTTTCCGTTCGAACAAGAATTCTGAACGAGAAGGAGACGGCAATGAATGCCCCTGTTCGAGCTGCCGACATGACGTCCGCGGCGATTTCCCTGCCGATCGAAGGCATGACCTGCGCCTCTTGCGTGGGTCGCGTAGAAAAGGCCATCAAGGCGGTTTCTGGCGTGGTCGCCGTGTCGGTGAATCTGGCGACTGAGCGCGCAAGCATCACGGCCGCTTCGACCGTGGACCGTGCAAGGCTCGTCGAAGCTGTCGAGAAAGCCGGCTACAGCGTATCTTCGAGCTTCGCAGCCAGCCCTGCATCCTCCGTCGAGCTCGCCATCGAGGGCATGACCTGCGCCTCGTGCGTGGGTCGCGTCGAGCGTGCACTCAGGGCCGTGGATGGTGTCACCGGCGCTTCGGTGAACCTGGCGACGGAGCGTGCCACCATTCATGGCAACGCTGACGTCGCATCCCTGGTCAAGGCAATCGCCGATGCCGGATACGAGTCCAAGCCGGTCGGCGGCACAGTCGGAGCCTCGGGGCGGACGGAAGCCGACGAGCGAGCAGAGCGGAAGGAAACCGAACAGCGCGAACTCAAGCGCGACTTCACCTTCGCCGCACTCCTTACCGCACCGGTGTTCGCCCTCGAGATGGGCTCGCACCTCATCCCGGGCGCGCATGACCTTATCGCCTCCACGGTCGGCATGCAGGCAAGCTGGTATTTCCAGTTCGTCCTGACGACGCTTGTTCTGTTCATCCCCGGCATCCGCTTCTTCGAGAAGGGGCTCCCGGCCCTGTGGCGGCTCGGGCCCGACATGAACTCGCTGGTCGCGGTGGGCTCGCTGGCGGCCTATGGCTATTCGCTGGTGGCCACGTTCGCTCCTGGCTTCCTGCCTGCCGGCACGGTCAACGTCTATTTCGAGGCGGCAGCGGTCATCGTTACTCTGATCCTGCTGGGACGTTTGCTCGAGGCTCAGGCCAAGGGCCGCACCTCCGAAGCGATCAAACGGCTGGTTGGGCTTCAGGCCAAGACGGCCCGCGTGCGGAGGAACGGCAAGGCGATCGATCTCGCCATCGACGACGTGGTTTCGGGTGACATTATTGAAGTCCGCCCCGGCGACCGCATCCCCGTGGACGGCGAAGTGGTCGAAGGCGACAGCTATGTCGACGAATCCATGATCACCGGCGAGCCGATACCTGTCGCGAAGTCCTCGGGATCTGAAGTGGTGGGCGGCACCATCAACCAGAAGGGCGCCTTCGCATTCAAGGCGACTGCTGTGGGCGGCAACACCGTGCTGGCCCAGATCATCCGCATGGTCGAGGAAGCTCAGGGCTCAAAGCTGCCGATCCAGGCTGTGGTCGACAAGATCACCATGTGGTTCGTGCCCGCGGTCTTTGCAGTAGCTGCCCTCACTTTCGCGGCATGGTTCGTCTTCGGTCCGTCCCCTGCGCTGTCATTCGCCCTGGTGAATGCCGTTGCGGTCCTCATTATTGCCTGCCCGTGCGCTATGGGCCTCGCTACGCCGACCTCGATCATGGTCGGAACGGGACGGGGAGCTGAACTCGGCGTGCTGTTCCGCAAGGGTGAGGCGCTGCAGTTGCTCAAGGATGCCAAGGTCGTTGCGGTCGACAAGACCGGTACGTTGACGGAAGGCAAGCCGGCTTTGACCGACCTCGAACTGGCGATCGGCTTCGACCGGGCCACGGTCCTCGGTCTCGTTGCCGCCGTCGAAGCCAAGTCGGAGCATCCGATCGCCTCCGCGATCGTGGATGCCGCACAGAAGGAAGGTCTCGAGTTTCCTACCGTCTCGGCGTTCGAGTCGGTCACGGGCTTTGGCGTCAATGCCACCGTGGCCGGAAAGAGTGTCGAGATCGGCGCGGACCGGTACATGACCCAGCTGGGTTATGACGTCGCCGGGTTCGCCTCGACGGCTTCGCGACTGGGCAATGAAGGAAAATCTCCGCTCTACGCGGCAATTGACGGTAGGCTGGCTGCAGTAATCGCAGTTGCCGATCCGATCAAGCAAACCACGCCTGCGGCGATCAAGGCCTTGCACGACCTCGGCCTGAAGGTGGCGATGATCACCGGCGACAACGCTCGCACGGCCAAAGCGATCGCCGCCCGGCTCGGCATCGATGAAGTGGTTGCCGAAGTGCTGCCGGACGGCAAGGTCGACGCGGTGCGCCGCCTTAGGAGCCAGTACGGCAAGGTCGCCTATGTCGGCGACGGCATCAACGACGCCCCCGCACTTGCGGAAGCCGATGTTGGTCTCGCCATCGGGACCGGCACCGACATCGCCATCGAGGCCGCGGATGTCGTTCTGATGTCCGGTAGCCTGCTGGGGGTGCCGAACGCCATAGCCCTGTCGAAGGCCACCATCGGCAACATCCGGCAGAACCTGTTCTGGGCCTTCGCCTACAATACGGCGTTGATCCCGGTTGCCGCCGGCGTGCTGTACCCGTCCCATGGCATCCTGCTTTCGCCGGTCTTCGCGGCGGGCGCCATGGCCCTCTCGAGCGTCTTCGTTCTGGGCAATGCACTCCGGTTGCGCACGTTCAAGGCTGCAAAGAACTGACAACAGGTGGCCGGCCTTGCAGCCGGACATCGTGCTTCACCGCTTGACCTTGCCACCGGGCCAAGCCGGACAAGGTCCGGCAGGCATCCCATCCTTCGAGGTATTCGACCATGACCTTTCCCGTAACCCGCCGCACCGTCCTCAAATCGGCCGCCGCCCTCTGCGCGTCCGGCCTAATACTGCCGCCCTCGGCGTTCGGTGCCCAGGGGCAGTTGCTCGTGGCCGAAACCCGGACGATCGAGGTGCTTGGCCGGTCCGCGACCGTATTTGGCCTCACTGGGGCCGACGGCACTCACGGACTTCGTTTCGATGAGGGCGAACGGTTCGACGTGACGCTGGAGAACCGAACAGCGGAAGCGACCAGCATCCATTGGCACGGGCAGGTCCCTGCACCAGAGGCCGATGGCATCACCGAAACAGGCTATGTCGGGCCCATCGGAGCGGGGGAAGCCCGAAGCTACGACTTCGCTGCCAGGCCGGGCACGCATTGGATGCATTCCCATCACGGCCTGCAGGAGCAGGCCTTGATGGCCGCGCCGCTCATTGTGCGGGATGCTGAAGCAGTCCGTGCGGACGTCCAGGAAGTGGTCGTCCTGCTGCACGACTTTTCCTTCCGCTCCCCGGAGGAAATCCTCGAAGGTCTGACCGGTAGTTCCACCATGGATCATGGGGCCGGCCACGGCGCGCCTGCGGCGATGGATCATTCGATGATGGCTATGGGCGGGATGGACCTCAATGACGTTGAGTTCGACGCCTATCTGGCCAATGACAGAACTCTTGATGACCCGTTCGTGGTCAGGACCGAGCGGAGCGGGCGCGTTCGCCTCCGGGTCATCAACGGCGGCGCCTCGACCGCCTTCTGGCTGGAACTGGGCGAAAACCAGGCGACCGTCATCGCGGTCGACGGCAATCCGGTCGAGCCGGTTGCCGGCAACCGTTTCCCGCTGGCCCAGGCGCAGCGCATTGACCTGCTGGTGGACGTGCCTGCCCGGGCGGTCGTCCCCGTTTTCGCCCAGCGGGAGGGCGACCGGGTCCGAACCGGCGTGATCCTGGCGGCGCCCGGAGCCGAGATTCCGAAATTCGCCGGCATTGCCGACGTCGCGGCTGGCCCAATCGACATGTCACTGGAAGCGCGCCTGCGGTCGAACTCCCCACTCGTCTCAAGAGCACCCGATGTACGCCATTCGGTGATGTTAGGCGGCTCGATGTCTCCCTACCTGTGGAGCCTGGACGACCAGCCCTGGGGGACCCGGCGCAAGCCCAAGGTCTCGGCCGGTCAGCGGGTCGAACTCCAGTTCATGAACCACTCGATGATGGCTCATCCCATGCACCTGCATGGGCACCATTTTCAGGTGGTCGACATCAACGGCCAGACGCTTACCGGAGCGGTCCGCGACACTGTCCTGGTCCCTGCCATGGCCTCGGTCACAGTGGCCTTCGATGCCGACAATCCAGGGCGGTGGCTCTATCACTGCCACAACCTCTACCATATGGCGACCGGCATGATGTCGGAGTTGGTCTACGTCTAGGAGGGGGTGCCGGCATTCTACGAGTGGACTGGTATCCTGAGCGCCGTCCTGGCGCTCGTGACGGTCATTTCGACGGGCTACGAAGCTGGCCGGTATAGTCCGCGTCACCTCGGCGAACCGCTCGACCAGCTTGTCGGTCTCGATCTTGACAGCAAGGGGGTCCAGGTCGATGTCGACCTTGGCGGCACCGCCGACACTCTTCACTGCCTTCTCGACGGTGGCAACGCAATTGGGGCTTCCCACCGCAGGAAGGTCAGGGGGCCCTTTTCGTTCCTTCGGATCCTCCCGTCGACGACCCGGGCCGAAGCGCATCTAGCGTTAGCGCTACCAGTCGGACGACTGCGGCATCGGACCCGAGGCCACGGGCGCCGGACATCGCGGCCAGACAGAATGTCGCCAGTTCCTTAGCCCGCACGTCCTCGCGCACCTCACCCGCCGCAACGCCTTCAGTGATGATCGAGGAAACGAAAGTAGAGAGGTGGTCCAAGGCGTGCGCCGCGTGGCCACCCGCGTGCAGCATGCTGGCGAGTTCGCCCTCCTGGTGGGAGTGCGCCATCCCCGCATATGCCCGCAGGACCGCATCAAGGCGATTGAGCGGTGGTCCTTGGCCATGGGCAATAGCAACCAGTGTCGTCAGGTGCCTACCGATCTGACGTTCGTGCCAGGCACGGACCAGCGCCTGAACGTCTGGGAAGTACTTGTAAAGCGTGGCGCGACCGATCCCCGTCTCTTGGGCGATCTCGGACATAGTGACGGCGGCCAGGCCGCGTCGCAGGACCAAGGAGGCCGCCGCGTCGAGCGCCGCGTCCCTCACGGACTGCTTGTGGGCTTCTATGGTGTTGGTCCAGAGCTTCGGCATGACCACCTTAATCCAGAGGGAACGGCGCCGACTATACAACATGTATTGACGGAGACAATGTGTACTGATAAATTTCAGTCGAGTGTTGAGAGGCGTGGATGGGAACGTCGGGAAAGAGACCCAGAAGCGAGGATTATGCGGCACCGCGATGGGTGAGGATCGCGGGTGCTGTCGCCCTGATCGTGACGGTGTTGATCACGATTGTCATGGTCACGGGACTGGGCGGATCCCACGGTCCGGGACGGCATTTCCCTCGAGCAGGCGTTGCGGAACCGTCGCCGCGATGACGATCGGGGGGCCGCTGCGCAAGATGTTGCTGACAATACATATCGTCAGCTCTGTTGGCATGCTGGGCGCCGTGGCGGCCTTCTTGGTGCTTGCGGTTGTCGGCTTGGGCGCCAGAGAATCGACCGTCTACCAGGCGATGGACCTTATCACGACCTATTCAATCATCCCGTTGGCCTGGGCAGGCCTCCTGATCGGCGTTCTGCAGTCGCTGGCAACCCCGTGGGGGCTGTTCAGGCACTATTGGATCGTTATCAAGCTGGCCCTGACGGTGCTGGCGCTCGTGGTCCTCCTGTTGCAGACCGACTCCATTCGGCTGCTCTCCGCACTTCCGCCCAAAACTCTTGACGCTACTGAATGGACGTCGGCCCGTTTCTCCACCGTCCTGCATGCAGGTGGCGGGCTCATAGTGCTGCTGCTTGCGGCTGCGCTCTCCGTCTACAAGCCGCGCGGCCTCACTCGATACGGCTGGAACCTGCTCAACAGCGACGCCGACAATAACGCTTGACCTTACAATCGTTGGAAGGACTATCACTATCGGCAATCAGTTGAAGGACTGCCGAAAATGCGCTTTCCGACATCCCATATCGGGCCCGTCCCGCCCGTAGCAGGACCCCTTGAATTCACCCTCGAGGCGCGCACGTCGCGTGCCTCCTCCTCACCTGGTTCGACCCTTCTGGAGCCTGCATCATGAACATTGGCGAAGCTTCCAAGGCAAGCGGCGTCTCCACCAAGATGATCCGCTACTACGAGTCCATCGGCCTCATAAAGTCGCCGCTGCGCGCTGAGTCCGGCTACCGGGTCTACTCCGAAAACGAAATTCATGCTCTTCGCTTCATCAGCCAGGCGCGGGATCTCGGTTTCTCGGTCGATCAGATGAACAGTCTCCTGGCGCTTTGGCGGGACCGGTCCCGGGCAAGTGCAGACGTCAAGGAGATCGCCCTCGAGCACATCCGCGTCCTCGACGAGAAGGCAAGAGCGCTCAAGGCAATGAGCGACACCCTGCGTCATCTCGCAAACAACTGCCATGGCGACGGGCGGCCCGACTGCCCGATCATCGAAGGGTTCGCCTCGGCGGCAGCGCCGGAACCGAAGAAACGGCAACCGCGCTTTGGCGTCACTGACATCGCGCCGGATCGGGCGCACGCCGGCTAGCAACCTGCCAATGTCATTTCCAAAAGGCCGCAGTCGCACTGCGGCCTTTTGCATTTCCTCCACTGCTGGTCGGCTGATGGACGACGCTTCCCGTCGTTGTTCAGTGCCGCCACCGGGGTCAGGTTCATTTTCCCGCAAACACCTCCATTTTGGCTCTTGACCCTCCAAGAGTTGGAAGCCTTAGGCGTCGAGAAAGTCGCGGTTTTGAAGCGCGATCCAAGATGTTCCGGATGCCCGGAACACGACCCAAAGGAACTTCGAAATGGAACTCTCTAGACCCGATCCCAAGAGGTGGCTGGCGCTCGCGCTGCTTTGCGCCGCCCAATTCATCGTCATCCTCGATACTTCGATCATCGGCGTCGCCCTGCCGGCGATCCAGACCCAATTGGGCTTCAGCCCGGGCGGCCTTAGCTGGATCTTCAACGCCTATGTCATCGCCTTCGGCGGCCTGCTGCTGCTCGGCGGTCGTCTCAGTGACCTCTTCGGCGCCCGTCGCATCTTCACCACGGGCTTCGTCATCCTCACCGCCGCATCCCTGCTTGCCGGCCTCGCCAACAGCCAGGAACTGCTGCTGACCGGCCGGGCACTGCAAGGTGTCGGTGCCGCACTGATCGCTCCCTCAGCCCTCACCATCGTGATGCGCCTCTTCGCTCACAATGGTGCCGAACTCGGCAAGGCCTTCGGCTTCTGGGGCGCTGCCGCTGCTGCGGGCGGCTCGGCTGGCGTGTTCCTCGGTGGCGTGATCACCGAGTGGCTCGCCTGGCCCTGGACCTTCCTCATCAACGTGCCGCTTGGTCTTCTGGTCTTGGCCCTGATTCCGGCCGTCTTGCGGAAGTCTCCGCGAAGCATTGGCCGCGTCGATTGGTTTGGCGCCATCACCGTTACTGGCGCTCTCGTCACCTTGGTCTATGCCATCGTTACGGCCGAGACGGTGGGTTGGGCCTCGGCGCAGATCCTCATTCTGCTCGCCGTTGCCGCTATTCTGCTGGTGATCTTCCTCGTGATCCAGGCGGCCCGCCGCGAACCGCTGCTGCCGCTGGCCATCTTCAAGGCACCGAACCTTGCCGCAGGAAATCTGGTCATGGCACTGCTCGGTGCTGCCTGGATCCCGCTCTGGTTCTTCCTGAACCTCTATCTGCAGCAGATCCTGGGTCTCTCCGCCCTTTCCAGCGGTCTGGCCCTACTGCCGATGACTGTGATGATCATGGTCGTGATGGTCGGGTTCTCAGGCCGCCTCATCGGCCGGTTCGGCCCCAAGGCCAATCTGATCATCGGCCTATTGCTGATGGGCGCGGCACTGCTCCTGTTCGCAAACCTGCCCACGGACGGAAGCTTCTTGGTCAACGTCCTGCCGGCCTCGCTACTGGCCGCGCTCGGCATGGCTCTCGCCTACATCCCCGCCACCATGTCCGGAATGTCCGGCGCCAAGCCGGAAGAAACCGGCCTCGCCTCGGGCCTCATCAACACCACCTACCAAGTCGGGTCCGCCGTGGGCCTGGCCGTCATGGTGGCCCTGGCGGCCTCGGTCGCGCCGCATGGCGGAGCCGAAACGGCAGCCCTGCTGCCCGGCTTCCAGACGGCGTTCTTCGGTGCCGCGGTGGCAGCCTTCCTCGGCGCAGCGGCGACACTGGTCTTCGTGAGTGGCTCCGCGCCGCAGCGCGAAGTCCCAGTCGGCTGATGCTCGGGTCGGACCGGGCGCAACCCGGTCCGACCCTTGACCCCTTAAGGAGCACACCATGATCGAAGACTACGAATTCTATCTCAGGTCACCTCTGGCACGACCGAACTGGCTGCAGCGCTTGCTTGCGCCCATCCGCTCACGTCGCCCCAAGGCCGCGCCGACCAGTGCGCATCTTCGGCGCGACATTGGCCTCGGCGAAGAACTGATCGGTCGACGTCTGGGGTAACGCCCTTGACTTGACCAGCGTTGGAAGCCGCACCCCGTTACGTGATCAAGCACAGGAGGCCAGGATGGCCAACACCGAATTCCCCGATGTCGAAATCTTCACGACACCCACATGCCCTGACTGCCGCCAACTCAAGGCCTGGCTGACTTCAAGGGGGGTCCCCTTCACCGAACGGGATCTGACCGATCCAGCGGTGGCCGAGGAGGCAAAGGCACGAACCGGCGTGCGGGTAGCGCCGATCACGGTCATCGGCACCAACGTGTCCTATGGCACCTTCGCCTCCCAGCGCCCGACGCTGGCCGATCTTCTCTCGCTGCCGCGAGGAGCGTAGACTTGGCGCACCTCATCCTTTTTCCGCAGGCGGCTAGTGCCATCATAGCCTTGCCAGGTGAAACCATCCTGGCGGCGGCGTTGCGCGAGGGGCTGGCCTATCCTCATGGATGCCAAAGGGGCCGCTGCGGTTCCTGCAAGTCCCGGCTGCTGCAAGGCAAGGTCGAGATGCTGGCGCATTCCCCCTTCGCCCTGGAAGCGCCCGAGCGTACCGAGGGCCTGGTCCTGGCCTGTCGGGCGGTACCGACCTCCGACGTCACCGTGTATTGGCCCGACGCGGTCGGGGCCTTGCCGCCGATGCCGCCCATCGACGCCGTTGTGGTGGCTCGGCACGAGATCGCGCCCCAGATCCAACGACTCCTGGTTCGGCCGTCACAGCCGCTGTCATTCCTTCCCGGGCAATACGTCAACATCACTCTGCCCGGCGGCGTCACCCGGAGCTATTCACCCGCGAGCCAACCGATGGCGCAGGACGTCGAGTTCCACATCAGAGTGGTGGCTGGCGGGCAGGCCAGTTCTCTTGTTGCTGGGCTTTCGATCGGCGACCGTATCCAGCTTGCGGGTCCCTTCGGCGACGCGTGCTTCCGCGGCGACCAGGATAGGCCACTTCTTGCCCTTGCCGCCTCCACGGGGCAGGCGCCCATCAAGTCGATCGTGGATGGCCTATTGGCCAGCGGCGACCAGCGGGCGGTGCGGATCTTCGCATTCGCTCGCGAGACCCAGCACCTATATCTCGATCGCCACTTCGCTGAGTTGGCCGCCAGGCACAGCAATCTAGGCTATCGGTCAATCGTCACGCGGGCCATGCACGAGGATGCGACGCCCCAGACCCTGATCGCTTCCTGCATCTCCCAGTTGCGCAACTGGTCCGTGCATATTGCCGGGCCGGCAGGTTTCGTAACGTCGATGTCCGAAATGGTGCGCGGCCTGGGGTGCGACGATATCCTTGCTGACAGGTTCTAGGTCGGCCGATGCATCGGCCGACCCTCTCTCATCCCGGAATCTACCGCCGACAGGGGCAAGGTCCCGGCGAAGGTGCGATCGCATCCGCCTGGTCGCACATAGTGTATCCCAAGGCCACGACCCGAGAGACCAAGTCTGCTTGCCTGAATCCCGGACCAGGTCGTACTGTCAACGTAGCGCCGGCCAGCGATGCCCCGGCATAGAGAACGCCCGGCAGCGGCATGACGGCATTCTCGATCGCGGTGACGCAGTCGGGACATCGCATGCCGCCAATGGCGAAAGTCAACTTGCCTGAGGTCATGCCTCGAAGCTGACCTTGCCGGCCATATCGAACTCGTAAACGTCGTCGCGGAAGCTGACCACGCCATTCCGGTTTGCCCAGGCGGAAATGTAGGTGGTGTGAATTTCGGGGGGATTGCGGACCTCCACGTCCTTGCGCTCGCCAGTGGCGAAGACGTTGCCGATCTCAGCCGGACCCCAGTCCCCGTTGTCCCGCAGCACCCAGCCGACGAAGTCCTGCACCTGGTCAACGCGCACGCATCCAGACGAATAGAAGCGCGCGTTCTCGCCGAAAAGACCCTTGGTCGGCGTATCGTGCAGATAGACGGCGTGGGGATTGTGGAAGTTGATTTTCACGTTCCCCATCGAGTTCTGCGGCCCAGGATCCTGTCGGAAGCTATAGTTCACCGCCTCCTCGGTCTGCCAGTTGATCTGGGTCGGTTGCAGTTCCTGACCGCCTGCATCGAAGATGCGGATCTGCTGCTCGGTGAGGTAATTCGGGTTCTCATTCATGTACTTGATGAGATCCCGGCGAATGATCGAGACCGGCACGTTCCAATACGGGTTGAAGTTAATCTGGTGGATACGGCTCTTCAGGATCGGCGTCTGTCGGTCGATGCGACCGACCACTGCGGTATGTCGGCGCTGCACCATGCCGCCTTCCACCACTTCGATGAAGGCCGCTGGTATGTTGACCACCACGTATCGATCCGCCAATGCCGGCGCCATGGCCTCCACGCGCAGCAAATTGAGCCGTAGTTGGTGCAGGCGCGTCTCGGCGGGAACATTGAGAGCGTACCAGGTGGCCTCATCGACCTGACCATTGACCTGAAGGCCATGACGCGCCTGGAAACGGCGCAGCGCTGCGTCGGTCGGCGCATCGAAGGTCTGATCTACGTTCTCGACCATCGGCATGTCGGCAGACGCAAGCAGGCGCCGCTTGAGTTGCACCACGCCGTCGCGGGAAACGCCCATGGTCACGCCATAGGTCTCTTGCGGCACCTGCTCCCAGCCGCCCCGGGCGACGAAGGGCTCATACTGGGCAATGGCCATATGAAGGTTGTTGACCGTGTCGTAGGACAATATCGGCTCGACCGTGTCGATTGACTGGATGGCGGCGGCGCTGTTGGCCTCCCGCTCGGCATCGGTCAAGGTCTGCCTTTGGTTCATCATGTCCCAGAGTGACTGCGCTCGGGCGGGCTGCATGATGGGCAAGGTTGCGATGGCGCCGGCGGGGAGAAGCCTAAGGAAATCTCGTCTTTTCATTGTTCGATCCAATGCGTGCAGAATCATGGAACGCCGACCCGTCGCCCGAATACTGGTCGATCTGGATGGCGCGGCTACGAATCAGGAGTGGCGCGGAGGACGGAAATGCTTAGAACGCAGGCGGGGATATAGGAGCAAGTCAGCCGCCTCGGCGGCGAAACGGCTCCTCCGCAAGCCGAAGAACTCTGCATCCGAATGCGAAATGGCCATACCAACTGCGATCGCGCAACAAGCGATCGGATGCGCTCCATACGCGGTGTCTTTCGGGTCGTGGGCATCCGCATGAGCAACCGTCTCGACGCCGACGCAGTGTTCATGCTCCAAGGCGCCGGCCTGGTGGACGGACAATATCAGCGCGATCATGGCGCACAGGACGGGTAACAGCCCACGACGAAATCGTAAGTTCATTTGATACCCAACAGCTGAGCGGTCATTTGAGCCGATGATCGTCAACCTACGGTTAAATTGGGCTGCAAGGCGACTGGATCGATCCTGCATCACCTAGGCTTGATGATGCAGGGGGCTCCGGTAGCACCCAACTGGACGGGAGTTACCGGAGGGTAACCCTCGGCCGGTATGGTTGCGGGAAACCCAGCAGGACTGCCCATGCTTGCCCGCGTCTTTCAATTCTTTTCCATCGTTGTGGCCTTGGCGGCCCTAACGGGTTGCCAGTTCGCTGGTGACAACCGCCACAACGTACCATTGCCGAAGGCGCTGGTCGACCGCATGGCGATCATTGGATCCTCCCCGGGCGAGCCGATGATGATCCGCGTTTACAAGCAGACCTCTGAGCTGGAGGTGTGGAAGCGGACCAATACCGGTCGGTACGCGCTTCTAAAGACCTATCCAATTTGCAAATGGTCGGGCGAGCTCGGGCCGAAGATCCAGGAAGGCGACTACCAGTCGCCAGAGGGATTTTACGACGTCACACCTGCTCTGATGAACCCTAAATCCAGCTACTTCCTGTCGTTCAAGGTTGGCTTCCCCAACAAGTACGACCAGGCATGGGGCCGCAATGGCAGCTACCTGATGGTCCATGGCGATTGCAAGTCGGTGGGGTGCTACGCCATGACCGATGAAGGCATCAAGGAGATCTATGCCATGGCCCGCGAATCCTTCAAGGGCGGCAACCGGTCCTTCCAGCTGCAGCTGCTGCCGTTTCGCATGAACGAGACGAACCTGGCAGCCAACGCTGCTAGCGCTCATTCATCCTTCTGGCTCAACCTCAAGGAAGGCACCGATATTTTCGATGCCACCCAGGTGCCGCCCATAGTGGACGTGTGCGCAAAGCGTTACATCTTCAATCGAGCCGATGCTGGTCGCGGGTCGCTCGATCTGAATGGCGACTGTTCGGTCGGTTCGTTCTCGACCATGGCAGCACTCTAGAGGGCTACACTGTCCCGCGTCACGCGTGTCCTGATTTTGACGCCCTGGCCCACTCTGGACCATGACCTCAGCGTGCCTTCCACGCCAGCAGGCGCATGGCGTTAAGCGTCACCAGCACCGTGGCGCCGGTATCTGCCAGGATGGCCGGCCAGAGCCCGGTCACGCCGATGATGGTGGTGACCAGAAAGACGGCCTTGAGCCCCAGCGAGACGGCGATGTTCTGCCAGATGTTGCACATGGTGGCCTTGGAGAGGTCGATCATCCCAGCGATGTCGAGAACGCGACCGTGCAGCACCGCCGCGTCGGCGGTTTCGAGCGCCACATCGGTGCCGCCGCCCATGGCGATGCCGATATCCGCTGCAGCCAAGGCGGGAGCGTCGTTGATGCCGTCACCGACCTTGGCGACGACCTTGCCCTGAGCCTGCAGCTCGCGGACGATGCGCTGCTTGTCCTCAGGGAGCAGGCTGGCACAAACTTCGATGCCGAGTTTTGAACCGATCTCCTTGGCCGTCCGCTCGTTATCGCCTGTCAACATGACGATGCCGATCCCAGCCGCCTTGAGCGCCTGAATTCCGGCCAACGCGTCATTGCGCGGCTCGTCGCGAATGGCAAAAATGCCGGCAACTTCACCATCGACGATCAGGACCGAGACGGTCTTGCCCGCGTCGTTGAAGCCATCGATCGTGGCCTGGAGTTCTGGCGTGATTGGCGCCCGCTCGGCGGCGGCGCTGGGCGAGGCGAGGAACACTTCCTCGCCGCCGACCGTGCCGGAAACGCCCTTGCCGGCAATCGCCTTGGCGACCGCAGCGGGCGGCACCGGCACCTTGTCGGCCTTGGCTCTGGCCAGAATGGCGACCGCCAGTGGATGGCTTGACCCCGTTTCGAGCGTCGCACCCAAAGACAGCACCTTGCCCTTGGGACGACCGACACCGACAATGTCGGTTACCTGCGGCTTGCCTTCGGTCAGGGTACCGGTTTTGTCGAGCGCGACCATCGTGATGGAGCGAAGGCTTTCGAGCACTGCACCACCCTTGAGCAGCAACCCGCGACGCGCCCCAGCCGAAAGTGCGGCGGCGATGGCGGCGGGAGTGGAGATGACGAGGGCGCAAGGGCATCCGATGAGGAGAACGGCAAGGCCCTTGTAGACCCACTCACTCCAGGATTGGCCGAACAGCAGCGGTGGAATGATGGCCACCAGCGCACCGACAACCAGAACGCCGGGCGTGTAGTAAGTCGAGAACTTGTCGATGAAACGGGCAGTCGGCGCCTTGCTCTCCTGGGCCTCCTCGACCAGCCGCACCACGCGGGCGATGGTGTTGTTCGTTGCCGTAGCCGTTACCCGGATTTTCAGGACAGAGTCGGTGTTGATCGTACCGGCGAATACCTGATCACCAACCTGCTTGGCCTTCGGCAGGCTCTCGCCGGTGACGGGGGACTCATCGATCGCGCTCTGGCCCTCGAGGATGTCGCCATCGGCGGGGATACGATCGCCCGGGCGCACCAGGATCACGGCGTTCAAGGCCAGACTGGAGGCCGGCACTTCACGGGTATGCTCACCTTCGACCAGCAGAGCGGTCTTGGGAACTAGATCGGCGAGCCCCTTGATGCTGGCGCGAGCCCGGCTGGCGGCAACGCCTTCCAGCAGCTCACCGACAAGGAAGAGTAACACGACGGTGGCGGCCTCCTCGGTGGCCCCGATAATGACGGCGCCCACGGCGGCGATGGTCATAAGCGTCTCGATTGAGAACGGAGTGCCCCCGAGCGCCCCGGCGATGGCGCGACGGCCAACGGGCACAAGGCCAACCAAAAGGGCGACGAGAAATACCCAATGCCCGATTTCGGGCACCACGCGCCCGATAAGGTAGGCCACGACGAGAGCAATGCCACAGGCGAGCGTCAACACGGCCTTGCGTGTCTTCCACCACGGACCGTCTCCAATCTCGAAATGGCTGTCGCTGCCGCCGTGGTCGGCATTGTCACCCTGGCCCCTTGCGGCAGGAGGCGTCGGGCCATCCAGCGCTACGGTATATCCAAGCGACTTGACGGCCTTTTGGATTGCCGCAAACGGCACCGCGTCATGAACGACGTTCATCGTCCCGGCGGTGAAGCTCGCGCCGACCTCCGTCACCCCGGGAATACGGCTCACCGCAGTCTCGATCTTGCTGGCGCAAGCGGCGCAATCCATGCCGCCAACGCGGTATTTCGTCGTGATTGCTTCAGCCATTGCCGGTCCTTCCATTCGATTCCGTACGATGCTACTTCCTCTAGCCACTAGAGAAGCAAGAGGCGTCATGATGAAATTTCCAATTGGTGAGCTGTCGCGCCAGACCGCTGTCAAAGTGCCCACGATCCGCTACTACGAGCAGATCGGTCTGCTGCCGGAAGCACCGCGGACGGAAGGCAACCGCCGACTGTATGGCAAGTCCGAAGTCGATCGCCTCAATTTCATCCGCCATTCGCGCGAACTCGGCTTTGAGATCGACGACATCCGCGAATTGCTGGCCATGGCAGCCCAGCCGCAATCGTCCTGCCACCAAGTCGACAGCATCGCCAACAACCATCTGATTGAAATCGACCGCCGCATCGCCAGCCTGACGGCCCTCAAGGCAGAACTCTCCCGGATGGTGGATGAATGTGGACATGGCCGCGTCTGCGATTGCCGCATCATCGAAGCTCTGGCCGATCACAGCCACTGTCGGTCAGAGCATTGATGACCATGCGTAGGGCAGCGGCGCTTAGGCTTGCGCTCTGGTCGGCGTCCGCCTTAGCAGGAATGCCGCAAGAGATGGACGGTTCTGCGCCAGTTGCCACGGTGCGAACCTCCAGGAGCAACCGGACTGACGGCAGCGCCTGCCCAATGGCTGCCGGCGCCGCCGCACGATGAAACGGGACACACCTGGCATCATTCGGATGAACAGCTCTTTCGCATCGTAAAGGAAGGGCTGGTCGCCCTCGCGCCAGGCTACGAAACCGATATGCAGGCCTATGCCGGCGTTCTCGACGATGCCCAGATCGAGGCGATCCTGGACTACACCAAGGGCACCTGGCCGGAGCGCGAACGTAACATCCAGCAAAGCCGATGACCATGCTACCCGATGCCCGGTTTGCAGAACCGCGGGCTTCAACTAGCCTTAGCTCATGACCAAAACCTCCCATTTGTGGCCGGGCGTGCCACTCGCCCTCGGTTCTGCCGTCCTGTTCGGCGCAGCGGCCCCGTTGTCCAAACTGCTCATCGGCTCGGTTGACCCGTGGTTGCTGGCCGGCATCCTCTACCTGGGCGCGGGGATCGGCCTCACCATCGTTCACCGGGGGCGGTCGCTGGTCGGCTTGCCCAGTCCAGAAGCCTCGCTCCAGCAAGCCGACTGGCCGTGGCTGGCCGCGGTGATCGTCTTCGGCGGTATGTTCGGTCCGCTGTTCCTGATGCTGGGGCTCTCCCAAACCACGGCGTCCTCCGGGTCGCTGCTGCTCAACCTCGAGGGCCTTGCCACCATCGCGATCGCCTGGGTGGTTTTTCGCGAGAACGTCGATCGGAAGCTGATCCTGGGCGCAGGAGCCATTCTGGCCGGTGCGATCCTGCTGTCCTGGACTGGCGATGGAATGCGGTTCGATGCCGGGAGCCTGTTCATCGCGGCAGCCTGCCTGAGCTGGGGCATCGACAACAACCTGACGCGCAAGCTGTCCTCGGCCGATCCGGTGCAGATCGCCATGATCAAGGGGCTGGTCGCCGGCACGACGAACCTGGTCCTGGCACTGTCGCTCGGAGCAACCATGCCCGCAGTGCTCATGGTGGCGGCCGGTGCCCTGGTGGGCTTTTTCGGCGTCGGCATCAGCCTTGTGATGTTTATGCTCGGCCTGCGCCACCTCGGCACGGCCCGCACGGGCGCCTACTTTTCCCTGGCGCCCTTTATCGGGGCGGTTCTGGCCATTGTGCTATTCCGCGAGCCACTAACGCTGCAACTCGTCGGGGCCGGCCTGCTCATGGCCGTCGGGCTCTATCTGCATCTCGCGGAACGCCATGAGCATGGGCACGATCACGAAGCGCTCGAACACGACCACGCGCACGTGCATGACGAGCACCACCAGCACAGCCACGACGGCCCGATATCAGAACCGCATTCCCACTGGCACCGCCACGAGCCGCTCCGACACAGCCATCCACATTATCCGGACCTACATCACCGCCACCGTCACGGTTAGCAACGCCATGCCGACGGACAGGTGCGTGCTTGAGCTAGAACACCAAGACCTTGTCGGCGGCGATGGTCGCCGCTGCCAAGGCATCCATGGTACTTCTGGTCGCCCCCTCGACGACATCGGCCTCTGCGATGGCTCTCGCATCCATACAGCTCCCGCAGAGCAAAACCTGTCCATTGCCCGCCAAGACGCGTCGAAGCATCCGCTCCAGGTTGTAGTAGCCTTCCGGCGTCGTCTGCCCTCGTCGTCCCGCCGCCACGGCGTCCGCCATCAGGAACACGGTCAGCTCGGCGTCGGTGTCACTCTTGAGGAGAGCCAGGGCGAGGCGAAGCGCATTGTACGTTCTTTCCGTACCGTAAGGCGCGTCGTTGATAACGATAAGTGTTCTCAAGACCGGCTTCACTCGCTTCGGATTGAGGAAATTGATGGCGCCGGGTTGAGGCGCGGATAGGTTTCCTCGCCGAACCACCAGAGCGTAAAGCCCGAAACGAGCATGGAGACGGCGACGAACCAGAAGGTCACCTCAAGTGCGCCGCTGAAATGAGCCACGAGCCCCAGTCCGAGCGCGCCGATGCTATATCCAAGGTCACGCCAGAACCGGTAGATGCCGATGGCCGAACCGCGCCAGCTGGGCGGCGCTATGTCGGCCACTGCCGCCGAGAGATTGGGATAAAGCAGGGCCATGCCAAAACCGGCGATGGCGGCCGATGCGGCCCACCACCAGACCCCGCTGCCCATCACCACCATGGCAACGCCAAACCCGGAAATCCACATGCCAAGCACATTGGGCCAATGACGCCCAACATGATCGGAAAGTCGCCCTGTGAAGAGCTGTGAGCCGCCCCAGGTGAAACCATAGGCGCCGACGATCCAGCCGATTGAGGCGAGGTCCAGGCCCTTTTGGAACAGAAACACCGGAAAAATGACCCAGACCAGTGCATCGACAAACTTTTCGACCAGCCCGGCCTGGCTGATCGCGGCCATGCGCCGGTCGCGCCAGGACATCAGAGTGAACACTTCCCAGGTCGTGGGGCTGTCGGAGATGTTGCGCGGATAGCGCGGACGATAATCGTTGGCCTTGGCAGTGGCGTGCGTCGCAGCCTCCGCCTTGGCCCATGGCAGGGTGTCGCGAACCCAGACCATGGTGAGCACCAGCGCCGTGATCACGACGGCAAGTCCGAAGATCAGCAGCCCCAGCCTAGCGCCGAGCGCCGAAGCTGCGTAGCCGGTGACAATGCCCGCTACCGCCACTCCGACATACCCGGCAAATTCATTAAGGCCGATTGTCAGCCCACGCTGGTCAGCACGGGTAATGTCGAGCTTGGAGGTCTGGGTCATCGACCAAGCCAGGCCCTGATTGATGCCCAGGAGCACGGTTGCCACGACAATCCAGTTCCAGTCAGGGGCGAAGTAGATCATGAACGGAACAGGCAGCGCCGCGATCCAGCCGGCCAGCAGCACGCGTTTTCGTCCAATTCGCTCGGACAGCCGACCGGCAACGAAATTCAACACGCCCTTGACCATGCCGAAAGCGACAACGAAGGCCGTCAGGAGGATGAAGGAGCCACGGGCCACGCCGAACTCGGCTTCGGCCAGGGCCGGTACGACCGTCCGCATCATGCCCAGAGCAAAGCCCACCAGCATGACCTGGAGAAGCTGATGGACAAATTGCGTCAGGTTTTCCCGTATGCCGCGCGTGAGCGTGCCTACATTGTCGCCTGAAAACGCTGCACTATCGGTCATGCGGCGATTTCCAGCCCGGCATTGCGGGCACGGTTGGCGGCTGCTTCCGGCGGTGGTGGTGGGATGTCAGCAACCATTTTCGCCACGAACTCGTCCTCGTCGGCAATTCGGAATGCCTTGTTGAACCGCTTCTCGAAGCCGATGGTCGAGGTCGGCTTGCCGCTGAGGCTGCGCCCACACACCGAGCCGGAGAATGCTCCAGGCAGCACCTCCATATGGTCAGGCAATGCCTTGAGACGTTCCACGCTGGCAAACAGTGCCCTGGCACCATCCTCGGCGCTGCTGGCAAGCTCCGTTCGCCCCATGTCGCCCACCATCAATGTATGGCCGGTCAGCACGAACCAGTGCTCCTCGGCGCGGCTCCGATCAGTGACCAGCAGCGAGATGTGTTCGGGGGTATGGCCTGGCGTGTGCATGACGGTGAGCAGGACGTTTCCCAGCTCAAGAACGCTGCCATCGTCCACGCCATAAAAGTCGAAATTCGTGTTGGCACCTGCGAACAGGGTGTACTTGGCGCCGGTCGCCTCGGCCAATGCACGCCCCGACGAGATGTGGTCGGCATGGATATGGGTGTCGACCACATAGAGTATCTTCATCCCGGTGGCGGCAGCAGCTTCCAGGTAAGGCTCGATGGCGCCGATGGGATCAATCACGGCCGCTGATGCCTTGCCGCCACAGCCCAAGAGGTAGGAAACCTACGGGGTCGAAGTGCAGAAATTGACGCAGTATCATGATGGAACTCCGGTCAGACCAACCCTTTGCGGATCGGTCCAGGCTATTATATTCAATAATTCCATTGAATGATCGAGCGATGTCCTGATGTCAACCCCCTCACCCAAGCTGGCCCTGTTCGGGCAGTTCGCCCTGGTCGCCAAGACGCTAGGCCACCCGCAACGGCTTGAGCTGATCGAGCAACTCGGCCAGGGGCCGCGCAGCGTCGATCTGCTGGCAGAAAAACTCGGTTCCCCCATCGCCAATGTCTCGCCGCACCTGCAGACCATGCGGCGTGCAGGGCTGGTCGCAGCAGAGCGCCAGGGCAAGTACGTCGTCTATCGCTTGGCTGACGCCAGCGCCCTGGCGGCCATGCAGGCGATCCAGCGGGTGGCCGAGAATAACCTAGCCGAAGTCGACAAGATCGTCAGAGGCTATTTCGAGCAGCGGGATAGCCTCGAGCCGATCACTCGCGAAGAACTGTCTGGCCGCCTGCGCGACGGCATGGTCACCGTGCTCGACGTCCGACCGGCCGACGAATTCGCTCTCGGCCACGTACCCGGAGCATTGAACGTGCCGCTTGCCGAGCTCGATACCCGCCTTTCAACGCTCGATCCCGACAAAGACATCGTCGCCTATTGCCGCGGTGCCTACTGCGTCATGTCCTTCGAGGCAGTGGCCCGCCTGCGGAAGCGAGGCTTCAGGGCCAGACGCCTTGAAGACGGCATGCCCGAGTGGGCAGCATCCGGCAACATCGTCGCTTCCTGACCACCCAAGAACCGAGACCATAATCCATGCAGCCTATGCTTCCTGCTGGCGACGGCGCAGGCACTGTTTTCAGACCGTGTCGGTGTGATGACCATTGGCGGCCTCGCGGGCAGCATCCTGGCGCCATCTCCGGAATGGGCGACAGCGCCGATCGCGGCGATGTTCCTTGGCACTGCGGTGGCAACCGTACCGGCCTCGATGTGGATGACGCGGGTCGGCCGCCGGATTGGATTCATTGCTGGCGCGAGCCTCGGGACGCTGGGCGGCCTGTTCGCCGCGGTCGGCATGCTCACGTCGTCATTGACGCTGCTTTGCCTCGGCACATTTCTGGCGGGCACCTATCAGGGCTTCGCCCAGTTCTATCGCTTCGCCGCCGCCGAAGTCGCCAACGACACATTCAAGCCGCGAGCGATATCGCTGGTGCTGGCAGGCGGCGTCGTCGCCGCGCTGGTGGGGCCGCTCCTGGCCGCGTTGGTGGCGATCTCCTGCAACCCGCTTACACCGCCTCGTTCCTGTTCCTGGCCCTCATATCCTTGCTGGCTGTAGCTGTCCTTGGGGCGTTAACATCCACAGATCGTTCGATACAGCCGAAGACACCGCGGCGGCTCGATCGCTCAAGGACATCGTGCGGCAACCGACCTATCTTGTGGCCCTTTTTGGCGCTGTGACCGGCTATGGCGTGATGATCCTTGCCATGACCGCGACCCCACTTGCCATGGTGCACCACAGCCATGGCCTCGGCGCCACGGCCACGGTCATCCAGTTGCACGTGCTCGGCATGTTCCTGCCGTCCTTCTTCACCGGCTCGTTGATCGCCCGCTTCGGCGTGCTGCGCATCATGTTCGCCGGCATCGTCCTGCTCACCGGACACGTGCTGTTCAGCCTCTCGGGCACGGGGTTCTACTCCATCACCGCAGCATTGATCTTGCTGGGGGTGGGCTGGAACTTCCTCTATATCGGCGGGACCAACCTGCTCACCCGCACCTACACCACCGCCAAAAGGGGCAAGGCGCAGGCCACTAACGATCTCACGATCTTCGTCGTCGGCCTGCTTGCTTCGCTCAGTGCTGGGATGTTGCAGAATACTATTGGCTGGCAAAGCCTGAACCTGGCGTTGCTGCCCTGGCTGGCATTCGCTGCACTGGCGATTATTTGGCTTGGTCGAAAGGTCCTTGACCTTCCCATTGTTGGAAGCTCCAGATTAGGTGCATCGCAACAAGAAGGACGGATACGGATGTACAATTTCCAAGTCAGCGACATGACCTGCTCGCACTGCGTGGCCACGGTCGAGAAGGCGGTGAAAAGCGTCGACGCTGCCGCCAAAGTCGACATCGATCTAGGTTCGCTCGCCGTGAAGATCGAGAGTGACGAGCCGGTCGAGCGGTTCGCCCAGGCAATCGAAGATGCCGGCTATACCGGGCAACTTCGAACCTAAGCTACCCAATAGGGCCGCTGCGACACCGCAGCGGCCCTATTCTCAGCACGGTTCGGTTGTTCGTCTGCTTAAACCTGGCGGGGCTCGGCCTGGGCGGGAAGCTCCCGATAGACATAAACACCGGTGGCGATGACGGTCAGGAGGGCAAGGATGGCGCTCAAGATGCCTGTCCCCTCATAGAAGGCTGTCGACGCGGATTGGGACCAGAGTTGCATCGCAGTCCCCACGACCGCCTCCTCGCTGCCGGGCAGGAACGTGATGTTCTCCAGCCCGGCGGCCTTGACGACGTGGTCCAGGAACCCGTCGAGGAAGCCGAACCAGAACACGACGAGGCCGGCGTAGGCGCCGTACGCCCAGAGCAACGCGGGTTTGCCGGAGCGTGAGTAGAGTGCCCAGAGAACGATGGGGACCGCCAACCCCACTCCGGTGGGCAGAATGAGCGCCGGACCCAACCGGAAGATATGATGAATTCCGGTGGCGAGAAGGGTGGCCACCAGTGTTGCGAGTGAGGCGAGAGCCGGAGTGGTCTTGAACATGACTGATCCTTGATGACGGACAAGATATCCGTTACCGAACAAATGTTCTGAAACTGGATGACTGTCCACCCGCCGACATTCCGTATGGAACAGCTTTGGACGGAGTGTTCGGAAATGATGGATCGTCGCGTTAGGAAAACCAGGGAGGCCCTATATTCGGCCTTCGTCGCGCTGGTCGCCGAAAGGGGCTATGACGGGTTCTCGATCCAGGACCTCATTGATGAAGCCGATGTCGGGCGCACTACATTCTATGCGCACTTCAAGGCCAAGGAGGATCTGCTGCAGTTCGGTTTCAACCGCTGGCGGGACGAACTGACATCCTTGCCCAAATCCACCGCGGCAGAACGGAGGGGGTTCATGGAAGCCCTGCTTGGCCATACAAAGTCCCATGCCGGGCTCTTTGCCGCTCTCCTCGGTGGCGGCGGGGGCGCGCTTGCAGAGACCGAATTCCGATCGATCGTTGAAGAGGTGGTGGCAGCAGAGGTCGGGCCAGATGAACACCGGGCTACGATGATCGCCATGCTGAGCGGGGCGCTGCTGGCTGCAATCCGCCAATGGATCGATGCAGGCGTCAAAGGGTCCGGCGCAGAAATCCTCGATGCTTTCGACAAACTGGTCTCCGCAGCGAAGCGGTGACACACTCCTGGTCCTGCGAATGAGGGAACCGTCGGCTCCCACCTTGAGTTAGCCAACCATGCAGAGCCCTGCCAAAAATGCGACAGCGCCTTGGGGAACGATCCGGCGGTTCGTTGCCCTGACGATGTTTGTCGTGTTCAGCATGATTTCCCACCATGCCGGCCATGCCGCACAATTGGACACCCAGGCGCATGCTGCCAGTGTGCTCGCCGCGCATAATTGCCCGGGCGAGGATTGCCGGGGGCATCACGAGGGTCAGGTCAGTTGCTGCGGTTTGGGCCATTGCGGTGTCCCTTTGCCCGCGCCTCCATGCGCCTCCACCCGCGTGTCGCTGTTCTCCGCCTATCCGCACCATCCCTTCGAGATCGCGCTTCGCTGGGCCAATGCAGGAGTGGACCGCCCTCCGAAATTGACCTGACTGAGTCGGGCGCAAGCCCTTGATGCCACCAATCAGGACAATGAAAATGCACACCTTCAAGACTGCACTGCTTACCTTCGCGCTACTGGCCGGCACGGTTGCCTCTTCGTCAGCCCAGGACGCCATGCCCGGTCACGACATGGCCGCCATGGGCGGCGAAGTCGCCTCGATCCTTCCCGAGATCTGTAAATCGGGCGGCGAGGCGCCGATGATGCCAATGGCCATGGACCCGGACATGGACCAGGCCCATGCCGACATGATGGCCGGCATGGATGCCATGAACCGGGACATGATGACCGGGGCCAAGGCTGAGGACATCGATGTGGCCTTTGTCTGCGGGATGATCCCGCACCATCAGGGTGCGATCAGCATGGCCAAGGCCGAACTGGCGCATGGCAACGACGAGTGGGCCAAAGCGATGGCGCTGAAGGTCATCGGCGCCCAGGAGGCCGAGATCGTCGAGATGTTGGCGTGGCTCGAAGAACAGGCCGCCGCAAAGTAAGCTGGACTGGCAAGACCTAAGGGGCGCTTCGGCGCCCCTTTTCCATTATGACCAGATGACGATGGATGCGTGCCAGACTTTGTCCGGCTTTGCCCGTGGTCGGGTCAGAAGCGCCTTGCATAGAGCCGAGGTGCGAGGGAGATCATCGGCTCCGCTGCACCTCCCGCTCGCGATCGGGCCAGGTTTGTTTAATGTAGTCGAGGATTTCCACGATCTCCTGGTCGCTGAGCGTTCCCCGGAATGCGGGCATGTCCGTTTGGTATCCGGGGGCTATGGCAGCCAGGCCATCGCGCACGATCCTGAGCAGTTGCTCGTCGGAATGGTGCCAGGAATGTCCCGTCTCATCATGGGGCGGCGCCGGCAATCGTCCGCTCGGCAGCCGCTCCATCCAGTTGGGCTGGCCCTCGAGGTTGGCGCCGTGGCAACTGGCGCAATACTCCAGGTAGAGCGCCTCACCGTCAGGCTGTGCCGGTTGCGCCAGTGCTGTACTCGCCGCAAAGATCGTCACAGTCAGCGCCAGCAGGAGGTTCATTGGGCAACTGACTCCAGGGATGCGCGAATCCATTCGCCGAACTCCAAGGTACCAACGTCTGAGAATACCCTCCACAAGTCGGTCTGACGAGCGCAGCTGAGCGGATGACGACGAAGTGACGAAAGGGCTTGACCTTGTCACGGTGGGAAGGCGCACACTTCGGCGATCGAACCAAAGGACAGTGATATGAGCGGCACCACCGATACGCCCCAACATCATGATCACCACGCCCAGCCTAAGACCCATGCCGGGCACCAGGCGAAGGATCCGGTCTGCGGTATGTCGGTCGATCCCGCCACGGCCAAATTCAGCGCCAAGCATGCAGGCGACACATTCTATTTCTGCTCTGCCAAATGCCACGACAAGTTCGTGGCCGACCCTGCCGCCTACCTCGTCAAGGCGGAAGCGCCGCCACCCGCGGCGGCTCCCGGCACGGTCTATACCTGTCCGATGCACCCCCAGATCCGCCAGGATCATCCCGGTAACTGCCCGATCTGCGGCATGACGCTGGAGCCGGAGATGCCGACCGCCGAGACTGGTCCAAGCGCCGAACTGGTCGACATGACCCGGCGTTTCTGGATCGGCACGGCGTTGGCGGTGCCGGTGTTCCTGCTGGAGATGGGCAGCCATCTCTTCAATTTCCATGCCTTCATATCGCCGCAGAACCTGAACTGGGTTCAATTGGTCCTGGCCACGCCGGTGGTGCTCTGGGCCGGTTGGCCGTTCTTCGAGCGTGGGGCCGCGTCCGTGGTCAACCGCAGCCTCAACATGTTCACCCTGATCGCCATGGGCATTGGCGTGGCCTGGCTCTACTCCGTCATCGCTACTGTCCTGCCTGGCATCTTCCCGGCTGACATGCGCGGCATGGGTGGGGCGGTGCCAGTTTATTTCGAAGCGGCTGCCGTGATCACCGCGTTGGCCCTGCTCGGTCAGGTGCTCGAACTGCGGGCGCGCGAACAGACATCCGGGGCCATCAAGGCCTTGTTGGATCTTGCGCCCAAGACGGCGCGGCGTATTGGCGCCGATGGATCGGATGAAGAAGTCGGCATCGAAATGATCATTGTCGGCGATCGCTTGCGGGTAAGGCCGGGCGAAAAGGTGCCCGTCGACGGCAAGGTCGTCGAGGGCCGCAGTGCGCTTGATGAATCCATGGTCACCGGAGAATCCATGCCCGTCACCAAGGAAGTTGGCGATCGACTGATCGGTGGCACGATCAACCAGTCCGGTGGACTGGTGATGGAAGCGGTGCAGATCGGCCAGGACACTTTGCTATCGAGGATAGTCCAGATGGTGGCCGCGGCCCAGCGCTCACGGGCGCCGATCCAGAAGCTCGCCGACCAGGTGTCCGGCTGGTTCGTGCCGCTGGTGATCGGCATTGCGATCGTCGCCTTCATCGCCTGGGGCATCTGGGGCCCCGAGCCGCGCCTGGCCTATGGTCTGGTGGCAGCGGTTTCGGTGCTGATCATTGCGTGTCCCTGTGCGCTGGGCCTGGCGACGCCGATGTCCATCATGGTCGGCGTCGGCAAGGGTGCCACTCTCGGTCTGCTGATCAAGAATGCCGAGGCTCTGGAGCGGTTGGAAAAGGTAGACACCCTGGTGGTCGACAAGACCGGCACGCTCACCGAGGGCAAGCCGGCCGTCACGGCCATCATTCCCGCAAACGACGGCGGCGAGGAAAGCCTTCTCCGCCTTGCGGCGAGCCTCGAGCGGGCAAGCGAGCATCCTCTGGGCCTCGCCATTATCAACGCGGCCAAGGAGCGCGGCCTGACCCTCTCGGACCCAACGGACGTGGACTCGCCTGTCGGCAAGGGCCTCACCGGAATGGTCGAGGGGCAGCAACTGCACATCGGTAGTGCTAAATACCTCAAATCCATGGGCATCGACACGGACACCTGGACGGATCGTGCCAATGCGCTTCGCGCCGATGGCGCTACAGCGATTCTGGTAGGCATCGACAAGCGCCTCGCCGGAGTCATCGGGATTTCCGACCCCATTCGCCTGACCACCCCAGCTGCCCTGACAGAGCTTGCACTGCAGGGTATCAAGGTCGTCATGATGACGGGCGATAACAAGGTAACCGCCGATGCCGTCGCCCGCAAACTGGGCATCGAGGCCGTGGAAGCGGACGTCCTGCCGGAGCGCAAGAGCGAGGTCGTCAACCGCTTGCGCGAACAGGGTGGTATCATTGGGATGGCTGGAGACGGCGTGAATGACGCCCCGGCGCTTGCCGCGGCCGATGTCGGCATTGCCATGGGAACTGGCACCGATGTCGCCATCGAAAGCGCTGGCGTCACGCTGCTCAACGGCGACCTGATGGGCATCGTCAAGGCTCGCGCCCTGTCGCAGGCAACCATGGCCAATATCCGCCAGAACCTGTTCTTTGCCTTCGCCTATAATGCCGCGGGGGTCCCGGTGGCCGCCGGCGTGCTCTACCCGTTCTTTGGATTGACCTTGTCTCCGGCGATTGCTGCCGCGGCCATGGCGCTTTCCTCGGTCAGCGTCATCGGAAATTCGCTTCGGCTGCGCTCCGCGCGGATCGAATGAGCTAAACTTTGGTGGTCCCAGGTGATGGAGCCAACACCGTGGATGACGAACGCTTTCAGCCGTTCGAGGAGATCACGAGGCGCAGCGTCGCTAGATCAAATCATTCGCAAGCGCCCCTAGATCAAAAGGCGGGGCGGCTCAGGTTGCCTTTGGCAACTAAGCGAGGGGGCGGCCCGAAGGCCGACCCCTTGGTCAGGAGCGGTCTGAGTAACGTGGACGTCTAGGTCAAGGTTAATCTATCAGGCGTTAGCGCTGACACTGCGGCCGTTGGCGGGATTGATGAGCCAAGCGCCCGTACCTCGCAGGAAGTCATGCAGCAGTTCGGCGTATTCGGGCACCACTGCGGCGGCCACGCTTGGACGCTGAGCAAGGGCTTGGCGCCATGCTGTAACCCTTGCAAAGCGCGCAAGTAACGATCGCTCCATGAACCCGTCGAACACATCGAAGTACCGAAAGGCAGGGGCGAAAACCGCATCCACGAAGCTGAACTCCGTGCCGGTGAAGAAAGGCCCAGTGCCAAGAGTATTTTCCAGCCGGTCCAGTTTCCTGTTCAGGGAGACGACTGCACTCTCGTATGCAGCGGCGCCCGTTGCAGTCTCCAGGGACCAGATATCAGCCAGCATCGAGGAGCCGAATTCCATCCATCCCCTCTGGAGCGCCTTCTCGACGGGTTCGGCGGAATGCATGGGTCGGCCCTGGCCGATGTCCTCGAGGTATTCGAGTATTACCGAGCTCTCGAAGAGGACCGCGGTATCCGATCCGTCGTCCACCCGAAGCAATGGGACCTTGCCCAAAGGAGAGATGGCATTGAACCATTCGGGCTTGTCAGCCAGGTCGACGTAGACGAGCTCGAACGGGATGCCTTTTTCCCGCATCGAAATGGCCACCCGCTGCACATAGGGGCACAGCTTGAAGCTGATGAGAGTGAACTTGCGCATGGACCACTCCCGTCACACGTGTCGCCGCAGCGCTTCGACCACTGCCGGGCGTGTTCCGACGCGGGCCTGCCAGGTGCGGATGCTTGGGAACTCGTCGAGCGGAACCTTTGCGAATGCGCTCCAGGCCAGGATCGTGAAGAGATACGCGTCGGCGATCGTGTAGCCGCCCATGAGATACTGGTGATCCCGTAGCCTCTCCTCGACCAGCCGGAGACGGAACGCTATCTTGTTCCGAGCTGCCTCCTGGGCGGGTCTCCCCACTTCCGAATGAAAAAGCCATGGGCTGAACGATTTGTGCAGCTCGCTCGAGATGTAGTTCAGCCACTCCTGGAGCCGATAGCGTTCATCGGAAAGACGATCTGGCGCCAAGCCGTATCCCGGTTCCTGATCGGCTAGATACTGGAGCTGAACAGCTACTTCGGAAAGCCTGCGCCCGTCCGAAAACTCGAGGATGGGAACATTGAGCTTGGGGTTGACCTCCGAATAGTCGCTGCCATCCGGCGTCGTATGGGGCGAATGGTAGATATCGACCTTGACCAGCTCGACTGGAATGTCGGCCTCTAGTGCTGTGATCAAGACCGCGAGGGAGCAGGCGTTGACGCCATAGTAGAGTTTCATTTTTCGGAACTCGGTTGGAATGTTGCGATGGCGTTTTGAATAGCTCAGGCAACTGCGAAAGTGTTGATGCGCTTTCTCCAACCGCGTTTTCATGTCTGCAAGCGAGTATCGTGTTAGAATGCTCGCATGCAAAACTGGAACGATCTCAGGCTGATCCTGGCGATCAGCCGCGCAAGAACACTCAAGGGCGGAGCCGACCTGCTCCGCATCAATCACTCGACCGCGTTTCGCAACTTGAACACGATCGAGCAAAAGCTTGGAGCACGTCTCTTTGAACGGCTTCCCGGCGGTGTCTATCAGCCGACGCCTATCGGAGAACGGGCTGCTGCCACCGCCGAACGCATGGAGACGGAGGCGCATGCCCTCGATCGCGACATCACCGGCAGCGACACCCGACTTGTTGGCAATCTCAGGGTTACCTCATCGGAGACGCTCGCGTTCCGGGTTCTCACCGAACAACTGGCGCGGTTCCGCAGCTTGCATCCCGGGATCATGGTCGAACTGGCGGTCGACAATAGGGTATTCGACCTTTCGCGCCGGGAGGCGGACGTCGCTCTCCGGGTAACCCGCCCGCGAGAGCCGGAACTCTTCGGTAAGAAGCTCGCCAATATCGCCTGGACGATCTACGGCGCCCCCGAAGTAGTGGGGGAGGGTGCGGTGGATGATCCCGCGAATCTGAGGCAACATCCGTTCGTCGGCTGGAGCGACCCGACACGGGGCGTGGCTGCTGCGGATTGGTTGAATGAAAGCTTGCGGCCAATGAACGTTGCATACCGCACAAACAGTCTGATCAACCAGTTCACCGCCGCGCGCGCGGGCATGGGCCTGGCGATACTGCCCTGTTATCTGGGCGACCTCGAGCCGGGCTTGGTCAGAGGTGTCAGGGATCCGATCGCGTCGTTGACACGCGAGCTATGGATCGTCACGCATGAGGACCTCAAAGGGACCGCGCGCATCAAGGCATTCCTGGAAACAGTAGGGGGACGGCTTGGCAGCCCAGCGGGCTCTATTCGCCGGGACACAGGTCTAGACGCAGGCAGAGCTGGAGTGCGCCTTCGAGGAGCATGCGATTAATGCCGTGTTGGACAGCCTGATTCCGCCGGCCCCATTCAGGCAGACGCGCTGGCTGTTGTGATTTCTTGTGGCGAATTATGCACGCGCCGGCAGGTTGGCGAACAGCAGCAGTGCGGGCCCTATAAGCCGCAGGGCAAATCCGCTCGAAAGGGCCGACAAGCCCCAGAATCTGCGGCAGATAGAGGTTGAGGAAGAACCAGGGAGTGTTTCCGACGGCGGGACTCCTGCTATGGTGCGCCATCATGTCGGGCTCGCTGATCACCACAAAGCTCTTCGTTCCGAAGCTACGTGCTGGGATTGTCGACCGCGGCCGACTAAATGAGCGGCTGCAGCGCGGCGCGGCGGCGAAGCTCACGCTGGTTTCCGCGCCGGCGGGGTTCGGCAAGACCACCGCTGTCGTCGCGTGGCTGCAGTCCCGCCCTCTAGGCAGGGTGACGGCATGGCTGTCGCTGGATGAGACCGACAACCAGCCGGCGATATTCTGGGCGCACGTACTCGCGGCCCTTCAGGATGCCGTGGTGCGGATTGGCGCGCCACCGCTCGACATCCCCGGTCCGGGCGAGCAGCTCGACGACGCCGTCCCTGGCGCGATCGTCAATACACTCGCCGGTCTGCCCCAGAGCCTCGAGCTCGTCTTCGACGACTACCACGTCATCGACCAGCCGGCCGTGCATGCGGGCGTTGCGGCGCTGCTCGAGCACCTCCCGCCCAACGTGCACATCGTGATGACAACGCGCGCCGACCCGCCGCTGCCGCTAGCGCGGCTCCGTGCGCAAGGTGAGCTGGTAGAGGTCCGTGCCGCTGATTTGCGCTTCACGTCCGACGAGATTGCGGCCTACCTGAACGGTGCCATGGGGCTCGGACTCTCTGCAAAGGACATCGCCGCGCTGGGGCAGCAGACGGAAGGGTGGATCGCCGCGGTACAACTAGCGGCGCTCTCGATCGAGGGGCAGGAGGATGTCGCTGGCTTCATCGCAAAGTTCGCCGGCAATAATCGCTTTGTATTGGACTACCTCGTGGAGGAGGTGCTGCAACGCCAGCCCCAGAGCGTGCGCGCATTCCTGCTTGACACATGCTTTCTCGATCGCTTGAGCGGTCCCCTCTGCGACGCGGTCACCGTCGGAAGCGGGAGTCGGCAGACTCTTGAGGAGCTCTATCGCGCCAACCTGTTCCTCGTGCCGCTGGACGACCGACGCGAATGGTACCGCTACCACCACCTTTTTGCCGATGTGCTGGAGACGCAGCTCGATGCGGCGGCCCGCGACCGGGTGCGGCTGCTGCGCCGACGGGCCAGCGACTGGTACGAGGCAAGCGGCCAAAGGGCCGAGGCCATCCGCTACGCGCTCGCGGGCGAGGACCTCGAGCGGGCGGCGGAGCTGATTGAGCTGGCGGTGCCTCAGATGCTGTTAACGCGTCAGGAGACGACGCTGCGCGACTGGTCTCGCGCGCTGCCTGCGGAGCTGGTCCGGGCGCGGCCGGTGCTCGGCATCGGACTTGCCAGTGCTTTGGCATCCAGCGGTGAACTCGACGGCCTCACAGAAAGGCTAAGCGACGTCGAGTGCGGGCTCGGGATGATTGAGGCGGCAGGGGGTACGCCGCCCAACGGCATAGTGGTGGTCGACACGACGCAGTTGGCCCGCGCGCCGGCGCAGGTGGCGCTTTACCGAGCCGCACTCGGGCAGGCGAAGGGGGACCTGACTGCCAGCATCGCTCACGCTCGGCGCGTCATCGAACTGGCGCCCCCTGGGGACGAGCTGAGCCGCGCTGCGGCCTCCTCGCTTATCGGTATTGCGCTTTGGACTGAGGGCCACCTGGAGGAGGCCTACGCGGCATGGCGAAAGGGGTGGGATGGCCTCATGCGCGCCGGGCACGTGGCAGATGCGCTTGGGGTGTCGGTTGCGCTGGGTGACATCGACTTGACCCTCGGTAGGTTGCTGCAAGCCGGGCACGTCTTTGAGCGGGCGCTGCAGGTGTCGGACGAAAAAGGACAGCCGGTCCTGCGCGGCACGGCAGACATGCATACTGGACTCGCCATGGTGCTGCGCGAACGCAACGATGTTGCCGCAGCGCGCCTCCACCTAGACGTATCTGCTAAGCTCGGCGACGTGGCGGGCCTGCCGCAGCACCCCTATCGCTGGCGTGTCGCCGACGCGCTGCTGCGCCATGACGAGGGCGACCCGGATGGCGCCCGTGCGGCAATCGAAGACGCGCTTCGCGTCTATGTTGCGGACTTCTTTCCTAAGGTCCGGCCCGTCGCGGCGACGCGTGCTCGCCTGCTCATCGCCCAAGGGCGCCTGGACGAGGCCGCGTCTTGGCAGCGCGAGTCGGGCGTCGGACTCGATGACCAACTCAGCTACCAGCGCGAATACGAGCACATAACGCTGGGGCGGCTGCGGGTCGCGGAGTCGGCCAAGAGGGCCGGAAAGACGGATGCCAGCACACTTCGGTTCCTCGACCGGCTGCTCCTGGCGGCCCATCGGGGCGGGCGCAACGGCAGCGTCATCGAACTCTCCGTCCTCGGTGCGCTGGCGCGCCGGCACGACGGTATGAACGCGGCCCTTGGGCACCTCGAGCGCGCGCTGTCACTGGCGGGGCCCGAGGGTTATGTGCGGACATTCGTCAGTGAGGGCGCGCCAATGAAGGCGCTGTTGGAACTTGCCGCGAAACGCAACGTCTTTAGGGATTACGCAAGCCTGTTGCTTGGGAAATTTGGCCCGAGGCAGCCCAAGCCCCCAACGCACGCTGACCTGATCGAACCGCTGAGCGAGCGTGAGCTCGATGTGCTTCGACTGCTAGGCAGCGACCTCGGCGGCCCGGAGATCGCACGCGAGCTCGCGATCTCCGAGAATACCATGCGCACTCACACCAAGAACATCTATGAGAAGCTGGTCGTCAACAGCCGCCGCGCCGCAGTGAGCCGCGCGGAAGAACTTCACCTGTTGACGCGGCCGAAGTTATAGCGCCGACCGGCGCCCGACCTCCCTCACAGAAATAAATCGCATCCGCTCACCAAACTTGGTGAGGCGCGCTCACCAAGTTCCCTCTCATAAGTGCACCGCTGGCGGCGACCAACCACGTCGCTGGCGACCTAAACGAGAGACAAGATGAGCAACCCACCCGCTAACCCGCCCGACCGGCCCGAACGGCAGACCTACGAGATCCGCCTGCGCGGCCATCTCGACCCGCGATGGGCAACCCGCCTGGCTGTCCCAAACCTTACCCATGAAAGCGACGGCACGACGACGCTGCGCGCCGCTGGGGTGGATCAAGCCGCGCTTCACGGCCTGCTCCAAAGGGTCCGCGATCTGGGTATCGCGCTGGTCTCGGTCATTCGTGTCCCTTCTGCCTCAGACGCCCCTTCGAACACTGACCCCACCTCGCAAAGGAACCTGAAATGAGCACCATTGCCTCGACCTACACCCCTCCCGGCGGTGACACCGCCAGACTCGCTGCCACGACCCGCGGGGACCAGAAGGACACCCAGCTGCTGGCGCGTCTCACCGGTCTCTTCTTTCTCATCACGTACGCAACCTCGATACCGCCGGTACTGACGCTCTACGTTCCGGCGCTGAGCGATCCGGCCTTCGTCCTCGGTGGGCCGTCCAACGCCGGCGTCACGTGGGGCGCCATCCTCGAGCTCCTGCTCATCGCCGCCAACATCGCTTCGGCTCTCACTCTCTATCCGGTGCTCAAGCGGCGCTTCCCCGTGCTAAGCCTTGGCTTCGTCGCCGCGCGTGTCATGGAGAGCGCATTCATTGCTATTGGCATCATCGCGGTTCTCGCTCTTGTCACTCTGCGGGCGACTGCCGGAGACGCCGACCCAGCCGCGCTCACCGTGGTCGGACAGGCTCTGGTCGCCATTCACGACTGGACGTTCAAGATGGGGCCCGGTGTGGTGGTCGGCGTTGGCAATGGACTGATCCTTGGGTACATGATGTGGAAGACTCGGCTGCTGCCGCGCTTCCTCTCGATCCTCGGTCTCATCGGTGGCCCAGCCCTCCTCCTCGGCAGCTTTGGCGTGATGTTCGGCTACTTCGACTTTGGCTCGACCGCCCATAGCCTTTCCGTTGCCCCCGAGTTCTTCTGGGAACTGCTGCTTGGCATCTGGTTGCTGGTCCGTGGGTTCAATCCCGCCGCCGTGAAGGCGCTCGAGCACACCCCCGCTGTCCAGTAGCAGGCAAAGAGGTCGGGAAAGACGCCAAGGCGCTTCCCGACCTCAACCACGCCTCGCAGGCAGGCCTGTCCCACCTCACCCATTCCAACAAGAGAGACAATGAAATGAGCATGTCCACTGCCATGCCGGCACGCGCGAGTGCGACCGCACAGACCATGCGGGCCGCGGTCTTTGAACGGTTCGGCGGCCCGAACGTCGTGCGCGTGACCGAGATTTCCACCCCGCGGCCGGGACCTAAGGACGTCCTGGTCCGCGTAGCAGCCTCGACCGTGAGCGCGGCCGATCACCGGATGCGGGCGCGCGATCTTCCCAAGGGCCTCGGCCTGCTCGCCCTTCCGGTCGTCGGGCTGTTTCGTCCGCGCAGGCGAGTCCTCGGGACGGACTTCTCGGGAACTGTCGAAGCCGTGGGCGCGGGCGTCACCCGTTTCACCCCGGGCAACGAGATCGTTGGGGTGACCGGCGGCGCTTTCGGGGCTCACGCCGAGTTCGTCGTGCTTCCGGAAACAGCAGCGATTGCCATGAAGCCGGAGGATCTCAGCCACGAGAACGCGGCGGCGCTCGTCTTCGGCGGTCACACGGTCAGCGAGTGCATTCGCCACCGCGAAATCCGGGTCGGTGATGACGTTCTCGTCAACGGCGCGTCTGGTGCGGTGGGCAGTGCTGCGGTGCAGGTGGCCAAACACTTCGGCGCTCGCGTCACCGCAGTAACTAGCGCGGACAACGCCGAGTTGCTCCGCCACCTCGGCGCCGATCGCGTCATCGACTACCGGGTGGAGGACTTCGCGGCGGGCGAGCACAGGTACCACGTCATTTTCGAATGCGTCGGCAACGCGCCCTTCGAGCGCGTCGACCAGGTCCTGAGGCCCGGCGGGGCGCTGCTCCAGGTCGTCGTCGATCTCCAGGCGCTACTTGCAGCCAAAGGCCACAGCCGGCGCTCCGGCAAGCGTGTCATCCCAATCAGTTTTACGCCCGCCGCCCGGGACATCGACTTCGCTCTTCGACTGTACAATGAGGGTGGGTTAGGTCCTGTTATCGACCGGACATACGAGCTCGACGAGATAGCCCAGGCGCACCGCCACGTCGACAGTGGCCGCAAGCGCGGCAGCGTGGTCCTGCGCGTCGCCGACGCGATGGCCAGAGCTCCCCGGCACCAGTAGTCACCGGAACCGGCGTCGGCCCGCCGCTGGTGACCACCTCTGCGGACGAACTTTCCGGGTCGCCATACGACACTGGATCGGGTGGGGATGCACCTGCTCGACATCATCGAGCGGGAGGGCTACTCGGCCAATCGCTTCATACACACTCAGAAGGATCTACTGGTCCACCCCGCCAAGCCGGGTGGCAGAAATTCCCGTTCCGTTTCCGGACCCGACGGGCGTCATAATACCCACCCGCAAGCCATCGGTGTGGAAGCCGACAAGTTGCAGCAACTCATAGGGGACAATTGCCACCAGGCTCATGTGCGGTGGGTTGAAGACTAGGAAATGGTCGAGCGGGCAGCACGGCCCTTTCAACGGTCCCTGTGCCTGCTCGCTGTTGGAACTTCGATGACCCGAGTGATCCGCCGTTCCGAATAACCGATACGAAACGGCAATCCATTCGCCTTAAGCCAGTTAGCCACCGTCGTGCCCTATGGCCATCCTTGGCGGTCAATCAGGAAGTGCAGGGCCTCGAAACGGGCAGACCTGAGCGGAACTTTCCAAATGTGGCGGAGAGACGGACGTCCCCGGCGACGCAATTGGCACCGATGGACCTGGAGGTAAAGTATAGCATCCGCTTATTGTCGTCTTGATTGCGCTCGGTGAGCGGCAGCCGTGGTACCGGCAACTTCGTTGTGTGATCAAATCGAACGAAGCCCAAGGGGCGAGCGCTGTATGCACACGGCGCCAGTCACCATCGCCTCAGTATCGACGGGCAGCCCGGCTGATTGAGGTCAACCAATCGTCTGAATGCGGGACGCAGAGTGTACCCGCGCTACCGCTGGCTGACCGCATGGATTCAATCTGGCCGCTCATAGCCGCCAAGGACTTGCCTCTGTCACCGCAGTAGGTAGTACACCGCGCTCTTCCCGCTAGGCTGGCAATGCGCAACCGTGCTGTTCCACGCAGCCACAGGCCTGTTCGCTAATGGGCGCCTGGATTGGCGAGGTAGCCACGACCAAGCCCTCAAAGCACCTGCACGCTATCGCCATGTGGGCTGCCGACGACATTGCTGGTAGGGTGCTCTGATCAGGGTCACGTAAGCCAGGAGGGCCGCCGGCAGCAAGCCGAGATAGGTGATTGCGAGGACGGGGGCTATTCCCAGTTTGGTCTGAAGCCATCCCATTCCGACGTAGATTACGGCAGCGAAGGCACTAGCGAGTCCGAAAAGCATGCCTGATGCTGCTCCGGTCCGGCCGCCGGCGAGATCCTGCGCTCCGTGTACCAGGAGAGGAACGCCAGCATAGGTCAAGAGGCCGGCGGCGGCTACCGCGGCGTAGTACTCCGGCGTGCCCGGATTCAGCGTAAACAAGAGATACAGCGGTAAGATGGCGCCCGTCATGGTCAGAGCGACCACCCGCTCGCGACGTAACCGAATAGCCAATGCTCCTCCAGCGATACCGCCGACTGCCGAGGCAAGTGCGAAGATCGTGAGCGTCAGCCCGAGCGCGATATCATTAGCACCGAGCCCATACTCGCTCACCATCCAGAGAGGAAAACTACTCGTGAAGGTGAGCATCGCCAGCCCATTTAGCGTGGCAGCGACGGTGAGTAGGCCCACTGGCCCCTTGAGCAGACCAAGGCTCTTGCCTGATACGGCAGGCCGCATCGCCCTAGGAGGCGGTGTCGGAGCGAACCGGAAGACCACGAAGGCGGCTAGGAGTCCGGGAAGCACCAACCAGGGGGCGGCCCCGAGTCCAGCCCCACCCAGGAGGAACATGACTACAATCGGACCGAGAGCGTAGCCGAGCATGCCGCCGGCACTGAACAATCCGAGGGCCAGTCCCGCCTGGGTGCTGGCACTCTCGCGCACAATCGCACCACCGGCCGGATGGAATGCGGCCGACCCCAATCCTGCAAGTGCCAGCAGGCCCAGAAGGATGGATGCTTCCGTCACCAAGCCCGGCAGGCTCAGCAAGGCGGCCGCGAATGCGATGGCCAGCGCAGCAACTAGCCTGGCGCCGTATCGGTCGGCCAGACTACCGAAGAATGGCCCAAGGAACGAGGAGCTGAAGGCAAACGTCCCGATGAGTAGCGCTAGCGAGCTTTCCTCGAGGCCGAAACGCGACTGGAACACCGGCAGCAGTGCCGGGACCATCCCGGTGAACATGTCGTTCAAGCTTCGCCGCCGTCTTCGGGTAAGGGGCCTTCTTGAAGACCGGGAAATCGCGCCGGGGCCTTACAATAAAGTTTCAGTCAGCCGTCGAAGGGGCCGGTCGCAAAGCTCCCCCAGGGCTCGGATCGGGTTCCCGCCGACGCGTCTCAGATCGATCAGAGGCTCGAGTTGCGGGCCCGAGCAGCGTGGAGGATAGATCCGGCTCGGGCGTTTGAGGTCATGGCATTGATCAAATCGTCGCGGGAGATGCCGAGGTCGTCCAGCCGGGCACGATCTAGCTCTAGCAGGCCCAATAGCGCTGCCCGGCGAGAACGTGCGGTCTGCGCTTTCGTGATCCAGAGCGCGAACGCGACAAGCAGATTGGCAGGCTCTGCGGCCGCAAGCGGCCGCCCCTGACGTCCGAGGGTGGAAGGATGAGGTACGAAGCCAGAAGCGCGGCCGGCAGCGGCCGGTGCGATAGTGGTGAGGCTGGTGTTGAGATTGCTCATTGTCAGGGACCTTGTGGCAAACTGGAAGTGCTGCCGAACCTTGTCGGGGTGGCCACGGTGGTAAGGTCAAGTGGTATTTTGAATGGGCGTGACGGGTTCCGGGTAACACGCTGACCGAGTGATTATCCGGGCCGAATTTTCACCCGTCGTCGCCCGAGGTCTGGGGCTTACAGCGTCCAGCAGGGGCTGCGCCTCGTCAGTTTTGGGTTGCTAGAGTTCACGTTCAACGGCGCCCAACTCGGGAACGACAATCGATGTTGAACCGAAGTTCGGTATCCTTATTTCGCGCAACCAGGCAATTGTCTCTGGCCCAACACCGGCGCGAACGATCGTGAACGAATTGGGGCACGACCAAATGCGCACATGCACTAGCCCGCTTCGCGGTGGGACGCGAAAGTGCAGTGCAAGACCGTGCACGACGCGACCCTGAATTGGGTGCTAAGTCATGCGGTCGGTTGCAGGGTGCGATGTCATGGCCAGCCCGTTGGTTGCTACCAAGTTGTTCATTCCGAAGCTTCGAGGGGGCCTTGTTCAGCGCCTGCACCTTCGGGAACGCTTGAAGCGCCGCGCCCAAGCGAAGCTGACGCTGATCTCAGCTCCGGCAGGTTTCGGTAAGACGACGTTGCTCGCTGAATGGCTGGCCGACACGTCGGGCAATTCTGCCACAGCCTGGCTCTCGCTGGACAAGACGGCACTATCGGTCCGGTGGCCGATGCATTGGCCCAGGCGCTGGGCACACATTTTGCCGTCGTCTGCCCGGCTTTTCCGGCCAATGGCCGGACGGTCTATCGGGGCCACCTGTTTGTTGGCAACCAGTTGCTGCAGGATTCTTCTATGAAGGATCATCCGCTCACCCCCATGCGGCGCTCGAGCCTGGTCGACCCCATGGCCGCCCAGTCGGCGCGCCGGGTCGGCCTTGTTCGCTACGATGTGATAGGTCAAGACGTCGCCACCATCCGTGCAGAGTTTGCCCGTCTGCGCGATGCCTGCATGGGTTTTGCCATGACCGATGCCATCGCCGATGCCGATCTTCGCCGGCTCGGCCAGGCCGTGCACGACCATCCGCTCAAGCGTTGTTAATCCCAGCAATGCTAGGAAAGCCTGACCAAACAGGAACTAGGCGCGAGAAATAAGCAATCTGCTTGCATCCACCGTCGTTGGGACGGACTTTGGGAAGTCGGGGTGAACTCGGCGCCGCGCTGTCCACGATCCGGCCTTAACACGCGCTGGCTTGAGCTGCATGCTCAGCAAAAAGCGTGCTCCAGCGCAAACCGGGGCACGCTCGGGATCAGGCCTGGAGCCGCTAGGCCAGGAACGGCGCCGCGGCAGCCAGGACCTCTTCCTTAGTCATCGGCTCGTCGAAGGCGCCATCCCAAGGCTTCTTGCCACCGATCTTGCGGACGATGGCGGCATGACGCGCCTCGACCGAATGGATCTGTAAGGCAACGGTGAGAATGTCGTCATTGACGGCAACCACGCCGGCCTGGCCCTTATAGGCGGCCACACCAAGGTCTTCGAAGGTCTGGCTCAGCGTCAGGTAGGTGTCGAAGTTGGTCAGCGCGTCGGCATATTTGCCGCCGGCGGTGAGGTCGAGGGCTGGCCGCTCGATGGCGGAGCTACCCAACGCGGCGCTAAGAAATGCCACGTGGGCCGCCTCATGCTTGCCGATCTGGTTGAAGATGCCGACATATTCGTCCGGGATTAGGCCAGGGCTCTCCAGACCCGAGCGGTAGAAGGCGTCTTCGATATGTTCGAGCGTCAGCGCGAACACCAGCACGTCGACGACTTCCTGCGGCAGTTCCTGCCCGAAGGCGTTCTGTGCCGTCATCGCCAGCAGCACCGGGGCCGAAGCCATGGCACCAAGCTTGAGGGCCGAACTCTTGAAGAAGGCGCGGCGGTTGGAGACCAGTATATCCTTGATTTCGGGATTAAGATCGGCGATCAGGTGATTGGTTTGAATGGTCATAATGGCTCTCCTCAAACCAGCGAACTGGCGGTGACTTCGGTGGCGATGAACGGATCGGCGGCGGCCAGCACGGTCGCAGGATCGTTCACGACATCGAGGCCGTTTTCGTCGATGACATCGTCGCCGGCAAAGGACACGCTGTTGGGGTTGAGCAGGTCGCGGATCGCGGCGGCATGGCGCGCTTCCACCGATACGATTCGTCCGGCTTCGGCGAGATATGCAACAGCCTCAATCAGCTTGCCGGCGCCGTTATAGGCGGAGACGCCAAGGTCTTCGAACACCATGGCGGTGCCCAGCACGCTCGCCCGATCGGTGAAATCCACCGCCGAGAAATCGACTTCGAGCGCCGGAATGGCGCTGTCGGCTAGCGCCGTCTTGAGGAAATCCCGGTGCTCGATCTCGTGGTCGCGAATATCGGTCAGCAGGACGGTTTCTTCGTCGGTGATGCCTTCGTAGGGCGTCTCGATCACCTGGGTATAGAAGGCAGCTTCGAGCTGTTCCAGGGCATAGGCATAGTTCAGGATACCCACGTCGCCTTCGCCGAGATCGGCTGCGAGAGCGGCGGAGATACCAAAATTGGGCAGCCAGGCGCCCGATACGGCGACGGTAGCGGCGGCGGCACCGCTCCACTTAAGGAGGCGGCGTCGAGAGTTGTCGTGCTGGATTTCCATGAGAACTTTCCCGTGTTTGCAACTGACGCTTATGTTCAGTTACGGGAGGCAGCACTGGAAGTTTCAAAAGCTCACGTCGATTTATATTTGTTCGTGCGCAGCAAAGTCGATAACAATGGAATAAATGACAGTTGTGAAGAATATTGTAATCTAGGTTGGTTTTACAGCTCGCGCGAGTGCATAGGCTGATACTTAGTTCCATCAAGATTGATTGATCGAGCCGGATGCCAAAGTATCAGAGACTGACGCGCGTCAGCTGGACCTGCCGCATAGGGACCCGGGATGATTTTCTCAGTCTTCCGCCCTGTCCAACGAAATGGCAGCGAGCCCTTACCCCGCCCGCTCCGGCTTTTCCCACTTGGCGATGTCAGTGAACGATGTCTTTCGACCCTGGGAAGTCGACCCAGAACCTAGCGCCGGCTCCGTCTTTCTGAGTTCCGAACTGGAGCATGCCGCCCAGCTGACGGGCCAACGCCACGACGACCTTCATCCCTAGGCCGCTAGTACTTGCCGGATTGAAGTCCGGGGAAAGGCGTTTGCCTGAATTGGCCACCGCGAGCCTATGCATCCCAGGGGACAGCTCCTCGAAGCTTACCGTGATCTGACCGCCACCATGTTTGGTCGCGTTGATGACTAGCTCGTTCAGGACCAACCCAAGAGGCACCAGCAGGTCTGCCGCCAATGACGCGGGGCGGACATTGACCAAGATGGGCATATCCGCGTTCAGCGTGCCTTGCAGTTCGGCTATGAGGTTCTCTATGTAACCCTTCGCATTGACCGACCCTGCGCTCTGGTTCCTGAAGATATGCTGGTGTACCCGGGCAACTGACGTCATTCGCATAGCCGCCACTTGAAGCTGTTCGGCGGCGTGTGATCCCTCCACCTGCCTTGCCTGGAGCTGAAGCATGGAGGAAACCAGCTGCAGGCTGTTCATCACGCGATGGTCGATTTCCTGGCCAAGCATCCGAGCTGTCTCTAGTGCCCCGGAGAGCTCCGACACCGCCTTTCGGGCGGCCAAACGTAGTTCCATCTGGTCCATGACAACCGAAGCAAGATGACGAAGTTGTTGGATTTGTTCTTCGGTAACTGGTCGAGGCTGGCGATCAATCACGCAGAGCGTTCCGAGGTTGAAACCGTCAGCCGTGGTCAGCGGAACACCTGCGTAAAATCTAAGACCGAAGTCTCCGGCGACCAGAGGATTGGCCAGTGAGCGAACGTCTGTCGCTGCGTTCTCGAGAACCCACACTTGGTCCTGGACAATCGCCGAAGCGCACAGGCCCGGCTCTTTGCCGATCTGCTGAACACCCTCAAGCCCGTGGTGGGATTTGAACCAGACCCGGTCTGTATCAACCAGGCTGATGATCGAGATCGGCACGTTAAACAGATTAGCTGCAAGCGCCGTGATACGGTCGAACGATCCATCCGGCGGTGTGTCGAGTATGTCGTAGCGCCTCACGGCGGCCAAGCGGGCAGCTTCGGCTTCGACCGCCGCAAAGTTCGGTTCTTTGGATGACATGGTGCTTCCGGTAGAGGCAACGAGAATAGCGACTCTCAGTCATCCGCGCCCGGGTCACTGGTCAGTGAGATTAACAGCCTATAGCATTTCGCGCTGTCTTGTTAGCGGACATTTTGGCAGCTCGTTTCATCGGGTCGTAAACCGAGGCGACCGCATCTCAAACTTCGTCGTGAACGTGCCCCTTCGCCGGCCCGCCCACCGTCGCCGCCGGTAGGACGGTGGCACGACCCAACGCCGGTTCGCCTCTTCCATGGCGGCCATGACCTCGCCGCCCATTCGTGTCCAGTTTGTCGAACAGCGCCCGCTGAGGTATGGGGGGCGGCACCAGGTCCTGCGTGATGATGCCGGCCTTGGAGCAACGGAAGCCCGACTGCCATATCGCATCCACCGCACGCCTGGCCGCCTTGATCGGCGTCAGGCTGTCGTTCGTCGCCTCCGGGATGTCCACGAAGAGCCAAGCCGATGGCAAGCAGTGTTAATTGATAAGCAGCAGGAAAAGACAGGGAGTGATCCCGCCTGAGCGTAAAGTCTCGTTGTCGTGATAACATGGAAAGCAGTGGGACTGATTTCCGCCCCACAGGCGACGAACCGCTGACGACCCCATTTTAGACTTAATACCCCGAGCCCGGGATGCACGATAGCGGACGTCAGCCGACTAGTTGAAAGCCGGCCATCCCTATGAGTGCCACTCCAGCCATCACCTCGAGGCCCCGGGCCGCATAGGCGGTATTGGAGCCATGGCGGGCGAGGGATCGTGCAAGCGCCCGGCCTCCGAACGAGGCCACCAGGGCAACCGAGATGAGGACGAACCCGACGCCCGCCAACATGGCGATGGCGAATACCAGGCCGGCTTCGGGGACGCCTTGGGACATAGCCAGCACCATGACGAAAAGCGTCAATGGACAGGGTATGAGACCGGCGATGACCGCGAAGCCCATACCCTCTCCATGGACATGGGGTCGTCCCAGAACGGCGCGCAGCACCAGCCAGGACCCAAGCACGACGAGCAGAATTCGACTTGTCGTTTCGAGCAGCGGCGCCTGTCCGGCGCTGGTGATGGTGCGCGAGACCAGGAAGCTGGCGCCCAGCGCAATCACGACAGCGGAGCCCACATGAACGGCAGTGAGTGCCAATGCTATCAGGCTGGCTTGCAAGGCTCGAACACCGTCTCCCACCACATAGCTGGCGAGCAGAATTTTGTTGTGACCGGGAGTGAGCCCGTGCGCTGCGCCGAACAACACGCCCATGGGGAAGACTGCAAGCAGTGTCAGCCAGTCGCCCGTGCCGGCAAAGGCCTGGATATGCTCAGCGATGGCGCCATGGATCGTCGCCTGCAGCGCGACCAGCCAGCCCAGGATCGCTGTCACCGCGCCGGCCAGGAGACGTGTTCATTGTCGATGACAAAATCATGGGCGTGGACATAGTCGGCGCCAGCACGTCGCGCGTCGGCGATGTGGGCATGACCCTCTGGCAAATCAGCATGGCTGTGCTCCACGATCATCGGATCGTGGGCTGGCCACATATACAAGGCCGCAAGAAGTCCGGCAGCGGCAATGGCGGCCATGGCGAGGAAGGTCAGCGGCAATCCAGCCGCAACGCCCAGCCACCCGGCGAGGGGATAGGTCACCAGCCAAGTCGCATGTGACAGCGCGAACTGCGCGGCGAACAGTGCCGGGCGGTCTTCGGGGTTTGACGACTTTCGGATCAGGCGACCCGCGGGGGTCTGCGTCACGGAGTAGCCGACGCCAATAACAGCCCACAGGACGAGCAGGCTGGCGTAGCCGATAAGCAGGCTGCCCAGCAGCATCGCAACGACGAGCAGCGCGGCACCCACCAGCATAACCGCCCGGTCGGGAAACCGGTCGAGGAGCGCTGGCAGCGCGAATGCCGCCCCCATCGATCCGGCGCCGAAGGCGGCAAGGGCGAAGGCTGTCCACTGTTGGTCCAGGCCGAACCCCGCCTGCACCAGGACCACGGTGTTGACGATGACCATGGCTCCCGCTGCCGACACGGCAAAGGTCAGCGCCAGCAGGCCGCGAAGACGCGGTGTCTTGAGATAGATACGAAGGCCGCGGGTGGTTCGATCATAGATGCCACGGGGCGCGGCGGGCCTCGGACTGGGCAGCACGACCGACACCACCAGAAGGGCGGATGCGGCAAAGCCGATGACAGTTCCGGCGAACAGGCTGTTGAAGGAAATGACCGTCAGGAGCGCGGCCGCCAGCAGCGGGCTCACCACGCTTTCGAGGTCATAGGCCAGCCGGGATAGCGAGAGGGCGCGGGTATAGTCGCGTTCGTCGGGAAGGACGTCTGGAATGGTCGCCTGGAAGGTCGGCGTGAACGCCGCTGAGGCTGACTGCAGTAAGAAGATAAGGATATAGACCTGCCAGATTTCGGTCACGAAGGGCAGCATCACCGCCACGCTGGCTCGCACCAAGTCGAGCGTGACCAGCATGGCGCGTCGCGGCAGCCTCTCGGCAAAGGCCGAGGCAATCGGCGCCACGCCGACATAGGCAATCATTTTGATGGCGAGGGCTGTGCCCAGCACTGCACCCGCATTGGCGCCGGCCAGGTTGAAGGCCAGCAGGCCAAGCGCCACTGTGGCGAGCCCCGTCCCGATGAGGGCGATCACCTGCGCCAAAAAGAGGTGACGATAGGTGCGATTGCGGAGAACGGCCAGCATTGGGCCTCCTAAAGGTATCTGGCGATGTCGCGGAACTCGTCGATCTGCGCCCGGTCCGCATCGGCGAGTGGTCCAACTGCGTCGGCGAGACAGTGGTCGAGATGGTCGTGGATCAGCGTCTTCTTGGCCTGGGCGATGGCCATTTCCACGGCGTGCAACTGCTGGGCAATGTCGAGGCAGGGCCGCCCGCCTTCGATCATGTCTATAACGGATTTCAGGTGCCCATCGGCGCGCTTGAGTCGCTTGACGATCTGGGGATGGGTGGCGTGGCGGTGCGGCTGCGATTCAATATCGGTCATGCGATAGGCATATCCCCCCTGGGGGATATGGGGCAAGCCTCGATAGCGCGTTGAGGCTCCCGGCCTCCTAAGGCCGAGAGCGAATTCCTCGGCAGCAGTTCCTGCGGGCCGTGATCAGATGAGCTTGCGGAGCTCCTGGTAATCACCACCGGTACGAAGGGTGACCACGACGTCCTCGGTGCCGCGATTGCGGAAGAACCAGCCGTGGGTGCCGGCAACAGGCGGGACCAGTTCACCGGCGTCGCTGGCCACCCCGCGACCTTCTTCATAGGTCAGCGACTGCCTCTCGCCCTCGCCATGGGCGTCGAAGTTGATGACGCCCCCATCGACCACGAACTCATAGGTGGCGACGGCGCCGGCCTGCATGCAGCTTGTATTCGGTCCCTTCCATGGGCGTGAGGGTAAAGGTGACCTCGTCGCGCCCTTGCGGTGCGGCAACCGGAGCCGGGGTATCAACGGCTGCGGGTGCCGCTGCCTGTTGCATTGGCGCCGGCGCTACCGGAACCAGTGCAGCCGATACCGACGCTGGTTCGATCGGTGCGGCCACGGGTGGCAGTTAAGCCGGCTGCAGCTCCAGGATGAGGGCTTCCAGGGCATCGACGCGGGCCGCCAGTTGTTGGGTGTCCGGCGAACTCGCCATTGCAACCGGGCTTGGACTAGCCGTCCCGGCGGCCACTGCGGCGCTCAGGGCCTCATCCGCGGCCGCCTCCAATGCAAGTTGCATCTTGATCTGACCCATCGTCGTGAGGCCGGTCAGCCGACCGAAACCGGTCGGGTCGATGCCGTATTCGGACGGCAGGACCACGGTGAGGGGAATGGCCAGCGCGCTGATGCCGGCGTGATCGTGGAGCGAACGAGGCGCTCCGTGCTGGGCAGGTCGGCCTTGGCCGGAAAATCGGTATTGTCTGTCGATCCTTAGGGCATGACCACGAGGCCGACGAGCTGATATCCGAACAGCACGAAACCGGCGCACATCATGGCCACGTTGGCAGAATAGGCGAGCTTCCAGAATGAGCGCGTGCGGCGCCAGAAACCCACGACGATGAGAATGGTGCCGAGCGCCAGCAACTGCCCGATTTCGACCCCGACATAGCGATGAGGTTGGGCAGGAGGCCATCCTCGGACATCTCGTATTCCAGCACCTTGGTGGCGAGGCCCAGGCCGTGGAACAGGCCGAAGATCAGGGTGGCCGCCTTGGTATTGGGCTGAAAGCCGAGCAAGCGCTGTAAGGCGCCGAAATTGTCGAGTGCTTTGTAGGCCACCGAAAGCCCGATTATGGCGTCGATGAAATAGGAGCTGATCGCCCAGTTGAAGTAGACGCCCAGCAGCATGGTGGTGGAGTGGCCGATGGCGAACAGCGACACATAGATGCCGATATGCTCCATCTTGTAGAGGAAGAAGATGACGCCGAGCAGGAATAGGATGTGGTCGTAGCCGGTGATCATATGCTTGGCGCCCAGATAGACGTAGGGCAGCAGGTTGATGCCGGAGATTTCGGCGATATAGCCAGCGTCCGACGTATCGACGCCGTGGGCACGGGCGGCGACACCAAGGGCCAGCAGGGCCGTCAGCGCAAGCAAGGCGGTCGCAATTGGCTTCAATAGCCAGCTCGCCCGCGAGAGGTCGGGTTCATGAGAATAGGTCCGTGCATGTGAACGAAAGGGACGCTTGTCCCCTGGTCAGGTCACAGCAGGGATCTGGGTGGTCGCTCTGGATTGGATCGAGGCGAGCTATCGATCCGCGACGCGACGTTGGCGGGCCAGGCGGGCTGCCAGCTGTCGATGGGGAGGATCAGCTCCAGCAGAAGGTGGGGTACGTCGTGGGCATGGTCGATGGCATCATGGACATCGCCGCCCAGGTCGTCATGCACATGGCCATGGGTACCGACCGCTTCGACGACGGCGCCGATGGCGTGCGAATGCGCGTTGGCTGCCACCACCGGAGTGGCGAGCAGCGACGGCACCTCATCACCATGGCCTGTGGTCGGTGACGGCGGCCTTTCTATGGCAGCAGGCCCACTGCCACGCCTAGGAATCGAACATGGCCGGCATCCAGAGCATTTCCAGATGACAAAGTGTCCGTTTCACCACCAAGCTGACCAAAACCAGACTGTCGCCTTCCCACCCGAGGCTGTGTGAGAACTCGCGGCAGCGTCTGGCCTGAGCGTGATGCGATGGCATCAGCGGGACCGCGCTTCATCCCCTCAACGCTTCGAGGATTGGACCGACGCCGGCAACGGCGATGGCGCGCTTTATGTTGTAGGCCAGGATTGCCAGGCTGGCTTCGGTGGCGACGTTCTTGAGCCCCCGCGTTCGGAAGTGGGTGGCACCCATCCAGCCCTTGATGGTGCCGAAGACGTGCTCGACCGTGCAGC
>JAHHHI010000102.1 GCA_019359435.1 Kaiparowitsia implicata GSE-PSE-MK54-09C | reverse complement strand
TGGACTCCTGGTTGCAGAATTATGCGCGCTCTATCGATCCTGCTTCTGATGCAGTTCGAATAGGCGGGGCAGTTCGGTAAGAACGAAGGAAGCGAACTCCGGTGAGTTCGCTTTATCGACGGTCAGCGTGAGCTTCTGTTTGGTCTCAATGATCTTCCCGACCTGCCGACCGGCGTGCGAGACGGGGATCGCGTCAGGCTTCAAGAGCGGAGCCTCGGAAAGCTTTTGCACAATAGCGTCAAATCGTTCTTTGGATGGCATTGCTCCGAACGCAGACTCGGACGCGAAACTACGAGCCTTCGCGAGATTCTCGTTCGTAAGGAGCAGATTTGAGAAGGCAACCCAACTCCGCCGGCCGACCGAGTGAGCGGGGCCAATCTTTTCGACCAAATCTTCTGGCACCTTACTCGCGACAGACAACATGTAGGACAAGTCGCTGCTGTAAATTCCCATGGCAGATGTAATAACGTCTCGCGAGAATTGCTTGTCGAGGCGCTGAGCAAACAGAGCTTTCTCCACAAAGGAGAGGTCTTGACGCGCGTTGTTCTCTTGACCCTGTGCAATTACCAGCTCTTTGTCAGTTAGCGGTCGGATGAGCGTCTTGACTTTGCGCTGGAGAACCTTGGCCGCCCTCCAGCGGCGATGGCCGAAGGCAATTTCGTACTTCTCAGGCTTGTGGGGATGGGGACGGGCCAGGATTGGCACATGCTGTCCTTCAACCCTGATCGATTCCACGAAGCCCGCAAAGGCTTCGTCGTCGACCTGCATGCGATCCGGTATGAAGGACGGCTCGAGATCGTCAACGTCAAGTTCCACGACCCTTTCGCCGGCGGATAGCATTCGCTCGATTTCATCTGCCCGCTTCGAGCGCTCGCTCATCTCGCCTAACGATTGCCCCAGCGCCCCAACGGGTGACCTGCGCGCGGTGTCGGTAGCCTGGGCCTCATGGCTCTCCATCAATGGGCGAGTGACAGGCCGCCGCTGCGACCCGGGCGCGACGCCCGCTGCATGGGCTTCGATCGTCGGCAGTTGTCCGAAGACGTCTTTCCGGCTCATGCGGCCCTCCTCCACGCTTTGCGGATCAGGGCTTCGATCTCGCCGTTGACGTTCTCAACAGACTCAAGCGCGCGATCGTAAGTTGTGCGTGTGAACTGATTGCGTTCAACTTCGAAGATGGTCTGATTAGTCAAACCGGCGTCGGAGATCGCGGTGCTCTTGAGCATTGGATGGTTGAGGACGTGGCTGCCAAAGATTGAGCGAAGGAAGGCAACCATCTGGTTTTGAGGACCGTCGCTGGGTTCGAAGCGGGTGATTAGATACTTCATCCAACGATAATTCGACGTAGCGCCATGACGGCTGATTTCCTCTAGGAGATCAGCCGTCATGGCCAGGAACTGGTTCATCGACATCACGTCCAGCATTTGGGGGTGGACAGTAATGAGGACGGATGTTGCGGCAGTCAGCGCAGACATCGTCAGGAATCCCAATTGCGGCGGACAGTCGATCACGACTACGTCGTAGGCGGCAGCAACCTCGGACAGAGACTGACCGATCCTCGCAAAGAAAAGCGTGTCACCCGCCGTGCGCTTCATTAGCGCTTTTGGCGTGTCATGCTCGAACTCCATCAGCTCGAGATTTCCCGGAACTATGTGGAGGCCCGGGATGTAGGTCGACCGCACAATCTCTGCCATTGGGCGCCGGCGTTCATCATATCGGATGGCGCCGTAGAGCGTTTCGTTAGGACCGACATCCAATTCGGGCTGATGACCAAAGAGCGCGGATAAACTCGCCTGCGGGTCCAGATCGATGGCGAGGACGCGATAGCCTCTCAGCGCAAGATATTGGGCGAGATGGGCGGTGGTCGTCGTTTTTCCACAACCACCCTTGAAGTTCATCACGGTGATGACTTGAAGGTCCTCGTCTTTGGAGCGCCACGGCAGATAGCGCCGATTTCCGCGCGCTCCGCTGTCGAGTAGCGCGCGGATTTCATGGACAGCTTCTACCGAGTATGATCGCCTGCCCCCGGCCGAAACCGTCCCAAGCTCGGGACTTTCTGAGGCAACCTGCCGAAGGTAGCCCTCCGTCACACCAAGGAGCTTTGCAACTTCCGCTGGAGAAAGGTTCCTGATCCCTTTTTGGGCATTCGGGGGAAACGTAGTTTGGTGATGAGCTTGCAGCTGTGCGGCAAGAAGCGCGGACTGCTGCTGGATGAGCTCTTTAAGCCCGCCGGCGAGCTCGTCATCAGTTTGAGCAGCGGTTGAAATCACGGTTTCTCACAGCCAGGCTAGTTGCGGTACGTTCACGGGATTGCGAAATTTTCCGCATGTGCCTCGACTATGCCCGATTCGATGATTCTGGCAACAAATTAAGGGTTAACGAACATTTACTTCTCAGGCCAGTTTTGTTTCGACCCGACGAAGCCCTTGGACAGCTGATGAGCTAGCCTGCTCCCATTTACCCACCCCGATCGATCTCTGTTTAGTCGCGACTAACGGCCTCATCTTAGCGCGAGGTCGCTGCGCTGCTCTCTCGTGAGCAAGGGGCGCCCGGGCTGGCGGCCAATTAGTCGCGACTAACTGGCGGTGCGACGTGAGGCCGAGGGCGGAATTGAAGTGCCTAATGCTCTTCAGTCATTTCTGGACACCTCGGATTGATCAAGACCGAACGTTTCCAACAGCACTTCGAGAACGTCGCCAGCCACGGTCTCGCTGCAACCGGTGGAAGCGCTTATGAAAGATGCGATCTCGCTCAGGATGTCTGCGCCAACTTGTGCGGGCCGGGGCTCACTGCAGCGGCGCCCGTGGGCGAAATCGAAATAGATGACGTCGGCGGGCAGATCATTGTCGCTGAAGTTGTGAGCGTTCACTTCGTTGCTCCTTCGGGATGGCATGAGCCAGCCGCGGCGGTCTGCGCGCGTAGCTGGGTGTTGAGCAGCGCCATGAGCATTGGGCCGACGGCGTAGGCGCCATCGCGGCGCTTCTGCGTGAGCTGACGGAGATATCCACCAGCAGAGCGGATGCTCTCCCCCTTCTCGTGGATCATGACGATCGTCAGCACGGCGTCGACTTCGCCCAGGACCTCGATGGCAGTTTCCCAGGCCGACGGGCTGATGCCGAGGAACGTCCGCAATAGCTCCGCCACCTGGCGCAATTCGGCGTAATGGCGGATGGTTCGCCCAGGCGCATAGTCGACGACCGACGGGCATGCGCGCAGCACCAAGGGCAGGGTGGGTATGAACGCATCTGGGGCGGCGGATGTTTCCGTGGGCGAGGAGGCCGTCGCCTTGATTGATTTAGGGAAGGGGGCTGTCTTACCCGAAACGATCTCGCCCTCGCCCCGCCTCCTTGGAAGCCCGGTTCAGAGTCAGATGAGTCTGTAATTTGAATCTGTATTGGAGTGCGCCCCTTGAGGTGGGCATCGTGATGGCGAGCAATTGACCTGGGAGCCGGGCTTTCGAAGGATGGAAGCCCATGGCCCGACACCGTTCCCACAGCATCGAGTTCAAGCGCCAGGTGGCGCAGGATTACCTGGCTGGCGAGACGCTCCATAGCCTCGCCCGTCGACATGACCTGTCGCGCAATCTGATCCGCATCTGGATTCAGAAGTTCGAGGGTGGCGCCTTCGACGACGAGGCCGTCGCCGTCGATACGATCGAAGCCTACGAGGCGCGCATCGCCGCGCTGGAGCGGCTCGTTGGCAGACAGGCTCTGGAGATCGAGTTCCTAAAGGGGGCTCTGAAGCACGGACCGCGGCTGAGAAGCGCGACTACATCCGTCGTCACCGGCCCAGCGGCATCTCTGCCGCAGAGGGATGCCGGCTGATGGGGATCTCGCGCTCGACCTACTACGATAAGCCAGCCGTCAGCATCGACGACACCGCGCTCGTCGAGACGATGGCGGCGATCTCCGAGAGCTTCGAGGCTTATGGCTATCGCCGGATGCAGGCAGAGCTGCGGCACCGCGGCTTGGTCGTGAACCACAAAAAGATCCGGCGCCTGATGCGCGAGCATGGTCTTCAACTACGTCGGCGCCGGCGCTATGTCGCCACCACCGATGGCGATCATGACCTGCCGATCTTCCCGAGCCTGGCGAAGGACATGATCCCGGATGGGCCGAACCAGCTCTGGGTGGCCGACATCACCTATGTCGCGATCACCACGGGCTTCGTCTACGTCGCGGTGATCCTCGACGCATGGTCGCGCAAGGTCGTCGGCTATGCCATCGGCCGCTCGATCGACGTCAGGTTGACGCTGGCGGCCCTGCGCTCGGCCATCGACGCGCGAAGACCGCCACCCGGCTGCGTCCATCACACGGACCGCGGGTCGCAGTACGCGGCTGGACGCTACCGGCAAGCACTGGCCGAGCACGGTCTCGTCGGATCGATGGGGCGCCGCGGCAACCCTTACGATAACGCCAAAGCCGAGAGCTTCATGAAAACGCTCAAGGTCGAGGCCGTCTATCCGATGGCCTACGAGACCTTCGAAGAGGCCGCTGCCGACCTTCCACGCTTCATCGATCAGGTCTACAACGCCAGTCGACTGCACTCCGCACTCGGCTATCTCAGCCCCCAGCAGTTCGAGGATCAGCACGCCCGGCTCACGGCCAAATCCGCAGCATGATCCTGTCTATCTACAGGGGCGCACTCCATATATGGGGCTCATTTTGGGCCTCATTGGGGCTCATAATATTGGAATTAATGTGATTTATCAGAGACATAGCGATTTCGCGGCTTAGCGAGCCCATTTGGGCTGCCAAATCCGTCACCGCGTCCGCTGATTTTGCTTTGGTTATGCCGGCGACGAGAATGTCGGCGCGGTACTGCGATTGCGTTGCCGGCGCTTTCGGCACCTCCCGCCTGGCGAGGTCCAAAGCCTTGGCAATGTCGCGGCGGGCGAGGGTGATCTCTTCTTTGCGTAGAAGGATCACCCGGCGCTCGTCATGAACGGCCTTGCGTAGTGCGCTGAACTCGGCGGCGCGGGAAATAAGCGGTGACAGGTCGAAACCGAAGGCGGATTCAACGCCGCCGTCATCGCCCTTCCGGACGTAACGCTTTCCGTTAGGACTATCCCGCCGGACGATGAGGCCGGACTCGACAAGGCTCGAGATCTGACGCTTCAGCGTCGCCTTGGCCATGCCATGGGCACGATTGGACAGTGAGGAGTTCGACGGGAAGACCGTCAGTTTCTGGTCGCCGGAGGTCAAAGCGACCTCAGGATGGAAGCTCAGCAACGCGCGAAGAACCGAGACTGCCCGATCGGGCAGACCGAGACGACTTTTTCGCGCCAGTGATATCCTCCAACACGGTCCATTTGTTCATCGTGATGCTGGGTGGGGCGACTGTCGCGGTTACTTGCGCCGTCGCTTGGGCGAGCGAAAGCGGACGCCCACCAAAGGGCGTCGAAAATTTAAATGACATTGTCTTGCCTGGCTAAGGCAGGTTGAAATCAAACCGGCGTTTCGGGATGAGTTTCTTCAGCCATATGGGGCAGGGCGCCTTGGCGACTTCAGTCGGCAGGAGGCGGACCGGCTTAGGCTTGGGAAAGGCTCGGCGAGGATGTCGATCGTTGTTCGAGGATCCTCAGCGGGGAACCCGCTCACGCAAGCGTTTTGCGTCGATTAAGCCCACGCAAACGTTCGCATTGGCGTGGGTTTCCGGCATTGCGATCAGGTTTTTACGCATAGCCAGCAGCTCCATAACCTACGGTTTTCTCGCCCGGCCACTATTCGCCCGTTCTGGGTCTGCGGCTCTTGTCGGTGAGATTTGAGAGGCATCTCTGAAACCGACCATCGGGAGCCGAGCTTGTGCGAACCTGTACTAATCGATTCAACTAGACTTGACGGAATAACCGCCTTGTGAATGCGCGTTAGATTCGAACGAATCGAGGGTAGCGGCGTTCGGAAGTCCGTTTCAAATGGCAAATGCGGTCGGCCGGCGCTCTCTATTGATTCTATCTTGAGTTGTAACTGGCGCGCAGCACGATTCAGGAGGGGGGAACGTGGTGCAAATCGCCACAAAACGAGGCAACATGGAGGTGACGTTAGGGCCAGATTGATAGTTATGCCCAGCCATATCTTGTGGAAGTTGGTCTTCCCCGCAGTTAACGGCATCTGCGCGGCAAAAACGAAATCCACGAGAGCGACTGAAAGTGCTCGGCTTTCAGTATTTCGAATTTTTGTTTGATGTGGAACAACCTCGCTGATCGCTTGGGAGCCAGCGCGGTTCCACATGGAACTATATGGATATCCGCAGGGATCAAACGAAGTCCGGCGGCATCTTGCTTTTCGGGTTCGAGCAGCAGCGGGGATTGGCCGCAGATGGCGACAGCGTTGGTCGCTGCGGCCTTATGTTCGACCTGTCGGTGCGGCACATAAAGCCGCTGGCCATAATGCCTTCCGGACGGGTCACTACCAATTCCGCGCGCTTTGAGGCGCAGTAGCGCAAGAGGGTTTTCCTGTCCTTCGGTATCGACCGGTTGGATGCGTTAGTCCTTCAATGCCCTTCCCAAGTTCGTCGACGCCTCCCCGTCTCGTCTTCGGCGACGAGGAGGCGTTAGCGCCCGGCACCGTAGATGTCGAACCACGTCTTGCGTCCCTCGACCGTCTGCAGCTCCGTCGTGAACATCGCATGGGTATGCTCGATGTAATGATTGGCGATCGCGACCAACGCCGGCAGATCGCCTTCGCGCGCAGCCCTGATCGCAATGTCGCTTCTCGCCATGGGCCCTCAACCGTCCTGCACCGACGCGAACTCAGGCATGCACCGCTAGCCGAGCTTCAAGATGCGGTGCGCGACCGTCTCTGCAAGCGCGGTTTCATGCGTCACCATCAGAAGTCCGAGGCTGCGCTCGCGGACGGCCTCGATCAGGATGGCGAAAACATCCTTCTGACTGACCGGATCCAGACGCGAGGTCGCTTCGTCAGCGAAGAGGAACACCGGGTCGAGCAGCAGCGCGCGCAGGATCGCGAAGCGCTGCAATTCGCCACCGGACACCTCGCTTGGGCGACGGTCGAGCAGCTCCCGCCCAAGGCCGAAGCGCTCCATGCTCGCCTCGGCCCTCATCCAGTCGAGCCCATGCAGTTTGAGCAGGTCGCCAAGGCTCTGCCGTAGCGTCTGGTGCGGTACGAATGCGGCCGGTGGATCCTGGTAGAGCTTCTGGAAGCGGGTTGGCGCCATGCCGGCCGTGCGTTCGACCTCTCCCCGATCGGGTGCGACGAGGCCGAGGAGGATGTTGCCGACCGTCGTCTTGCCGCAGCCGCTGGGACCCACGATCGCGACGATTTCCCCACGCCTGACCGAGATGCTCAGCTCGTCGAAGAGCGGCCTCTCGCCGAAACGCTTGGATAGCCCGCACGCCGAGACCACGGCTTCTCCGGCCGCCGGCAGCAGGGACGCTGGCCACTTCGTCGGGCTCGCCGCGATCAGGGCACGGGCGTAGTCGTGACGCGGCTGTTCCAGAACCTGCTCCGCGGGGCCGAACTCGACGAGCGCGCCGTCGAGCATAACCCCAACCATCCCGCCGAGTGCTGCAGCAACCTCGATGTCATGCGTGATGGTGAGCAGGAGCCGGCCCTGCTCGACCTCCTGAAGCAGCCTCTCGACCACGCCGTCGCGCAGTGCGGCGTCGAGCCCCTTGGTCGGTTCGTCGGCGATCACCACCGATGCGCCTGCAGCATGCGTGACCGCGATGGCCGCGCGCTGGCACATGCCACCGGAGAGTTCGTGCGGATATGCCTGCTCCCGGCCGGCGAGTCCGACGTCGGCGAGATCGGCTCGCGCTCGGTCGCTGGATGCCGCCGACCCGAAGCCATGCAGGTGATGGTGGACCTCGTCGACCTGTCCCGCAATGCGCATGGTCGGGTCGAGCGCGAGCCAGGGCTCCTGCGGCAGGATGGCGATCGTCCGGCCCCAACGGGCACGCGTCTGCGCGGGGGTGCCGGCGAGAAGATCCTCTCCGTCCAGCTTAATCACGCCTTGGGCCGAGAGGCCGGTCGGCAGGCTTCCCATGATGGCGTGCGCGACGAGCGACTTGCCGGAGCCGCTGGCACCTAGCAGTGTGACCGGCCGACCCTGCGCGAGAGTGAAGGCCACGTCTCGAACGATCGTCGTCGTGCCAGCCGAAATGGCGAGATCGGAAACCGTCAGGGCTTGAAAACGAACTGGAGCGTTCATCGTGCATCGCTCCGCGTCGCGAGCTGAAGCCCGAGCACAAGCAGGAAGATGAGAATTCCCGGCATCAGCACATGCAACGGCGCCTCGGCGTAATAGGGCAAGAGCTCCACGATCATCGCGCCCAGTTCCGGCGTCGGCGGGCGCAGGCCGACGCTGATCGCGCTCAAGGTTGAGATCGCGATGATTGCGGTCGACATGGCGAAGGCCGACAAAGTGATCAGGATCGGCCGGATCTCGGGCAAGACAAGGCTGCGCAGGATATAGCTCGTACCAAAGCCCAGCAGCCGGGTCGCCTCGACATGTGGCTGCTTCAGCACGCCGCCTGCCGTGACCCAGGTGACGCGATAAAACTCGATCCAGAGCGTGAGCGCGAGGCCGAGATAGAGCGGGCCGAAGGTGCCCGGTGCGAAGGCCAGGAGGATGAGCACCAGTAGCAGCCCTGGCAGAGCGAGCAGCACGGTCGATACCAGATCCAGAACGCGCTCCAGCCAGCCCCCGCGCCAGGCGGCGAGAAGGCCGAGCAGGATTCCAGGCACGGCGGCGGTCGCGACGGTGAGCAGTGCCATGCCGAAGGACAGCCGGGCGCCATAGGCTAGTCGCGCGAGCATGCTGCGGCCGTAATGATCGGCGCCGAGGAGATAATCGGAACCTGGCGGCGCGAGGCTCGCGGCGAAGTCCTGCTCGCTCGGATCGACCGAGACGAGCAGTGGCCCGGACAGGGCAAACAGCGCCAGCAGACCCAGCAGCGCGAGTCCGGCCATGCGCGACGGCGTCAGCCAGGACCGCTGCGTGATCGGAACGAGGGTGGCGTCGGCGGTGCTCATGTGCGTTTGGGCCTGGGATCGAGCCAGTGGCAGGCAAGATCGACCGCCATCGCAATGACGACGAAGAGCAGGCCCATGGCGAGCGCCGTGCCCTGCACCATCGGCACGTCGCGCGCGATGACGGCGTGAACCAGAGCGTGGCCGATGCCCGGAATGCCGAACAGCGTCTCCACGACGACGACGCCCTCGATCAGGTAGATCGCCTGCAAGGCGAGATAGGAAATGACGGGGATGGCTGCGTTGCGCAGCACATGCCTGCGCACGACCACCGCCTCGGGCAGCCCTTTCAGCCGCGCGAAGGCGAGATACGGCGTGCGCGCCACAGCCGCGACCGCATCCCGGGCGACGCGGCTCGAGACGGCGGCAAGCCCGAGCGCAAGTGTCAGCGCCGGCAGCGCCAGATCGCGCCAGGTGCCGTAACCCGCCGGCGGGAACAGGCCCAGCAACATTGCGAAGACGAGGATCAACAGCAGCCCGAGCACAAAGGGTGGCAGCGAGCGCAGGACGATAGCCCCTCCGAGCGAGGCGTTGTCGACCCAGCCGCCGCGCCGCAACCCGGCGAGTAGCCCGATCGGCGGCCCGAGCAGCAGCGACAGAGCGAGCGCTGATCCCGAAAGCCAGAGCGTCGCGCCGAGCTGGATTCTGAGTTCCTTGGTGATCGGCAGGCCGGTCACGACGGAGTGGCCGAGATCGAGCCGCGCCAGCTGCCCGAGCGAAGCGCCAAGCTGGACGAGCAGCGGCTGATCGAGGCCGAGCTCGCGACGAACCTGCTCGGCGGCTTCGGTGATGTTGGCGTCCGGCCCGTAGCGGCCGGCCGCGATGCGCATCGCCGGGTCGCCCGGCAGGGCGCGCACGAGCACGAAGCAGAGAATGCCGACGACGAGCATGACGAGCCCGGCCTGGAGCAGCCGGGCAAGAACGAGGCGCTTCATCCTATTGCGCCCAGCGGATGGCAGCGAGCCCATAGTTGACCTCAAGCGGGTCGATGCGCAGGCCGGTGACCCGCTTGTTGGCAACAACAGCGAGTTCCGACCAGGTCACCGGAATGCTCGGCAGCTCGCTCTGCAGGATCGCAATCGCCCGCCTCTGCATCGGCGCGCGCGCAGCCGGGTCGCTGGTCTGCGCCATCGTCTCGACGAGGGCATTGAGCTCGTCATTGGACCATCCTGTGGCGCCCCAGTCGCTGCCGCCGGACTTGTAGTCGTCGCGCAAGGTGCCGATGGCGTCCGGCACAATGGAATAGAGCCGCGAGACCAGCCCCATCTCCAACGTGCCGTCCTTGTGTCGGGCGGGAATCTCCGAAGCATTGCCGACCGAGACCTTGGCGTCGATTCCGACCTGCTTCAGCTGCGCCTGGATGGCGGTGGCGATCGGCGGCAATTCCGGCCAGCTCGCATAGGTCAGCAGCGTGAAGGAGAACGGTTTGCCGTCCTTGTGCAGGACGCCGTCGGCGCCTGGTGTCCAGCCCGCCTCTGCGAGCAGCGCCTTTGCGGCAGCAAGATCTCGCTTCAGCGGCGGCAGCTCCGGGTCGTGCCAGCCGGCCAGCGCCTTTGGGAAGAGCTGCGTCGCCGCGAGATCAGCGTTGCGCAAGATGACGCGCGTCGTGCCTTCGCGGTCGAGCGTGGCACTGATCGCGCGCCTGACCCGCACATCGCTGAAGAGCGGGGAGGCTGCGTTGACCTTGAGCAGCCTCGTGCGCGGGATCGTGGCGATGCGAACGTCGAGGTTCGGGTTGCGCTTCAGGCGCTCGACCGAGACCGGCAGCATCGAGAAGACCAGATCGGCCTCGCCGCTCTCGGCCATCAGGGCACGGGTCTCGCCTTGCCCGACGGCTTGATAATCGACCTCGGCAATGCCGGGCTTGGCGCCGGCCCACTCCGCGGCGGCTTCGAGTTGCATATTGAGCGGCGGCGTCAGGCTCTTCACGCGGTAGGGGCCCGAACCGACGATACGCTCAACCTTGCCCGAGGCTCCGATCGAGGACGGGGCGAGGATGATCGTCGTGTAGTTGACGAGATAGGCCGGCAGCGCGGCGAAGGGCTTCGACAGGCGGATGACCACGTCCTCGCCGTCAGGCTCGATGCCCGCCACCGGCACCTGGCTCAAAGCCCCGGCGCCGCCCTGGACCTTGCGCAAGGTGTCGGCCACGATCGCCGCGGTCACCGCGCTGCCATCATGAAAACGTGCTGCTTCGCGGAGGCGGAAGCGCCAGGTCAGGCCGTCCTCGGCGGCGGACCACGAGGTCGCCAGGCCAGCGGTCAGCTTGCCATCGGCATCGACCGAAACCAGCGTCTCGGCCACCTGCATCCTACTGAAGACGAAGCCGGACTGAGCCGGGTCGATGCCGGCGATCTCCCAGGGACCGACGACCTTCAGGGGCTTCGCTGCGGCCATGCCCGTCATGGACAGCACCGCGACAGCGATCGCAACCAGTTTTGTCGTCACAGCACAGCTCCATGAAATGTTATAGTGTTGCGCAATAACCGTGCGGCAGCGGTCGTGCAAGATTGAATCAACTGGTCTGCGAAAGGCTCATGCGGCGACGACAGTCGGAGCAATCTCCCTCTACCTCCATCAGGCGCGATGTTGGCGTAAAGCTCGCCGCGGCGAGCGTCGAGCCGAGCGTTTTCCCGACCGCCGTTGAAGCGACCTCGTCGACCTCGCCGCATGACCGACAGACAAGACAAAGCAGCGTCTCGTTCTCCACCGGCCGTCGCTTCAGGAGAACATAGGCGCTCTGGGTCGCCAGCCTGTGCACCAAGTCGATGTCGATCAGGAAGTCCAGGCAGCAATAGATGGAGATCGGCGATATCGCCTGCTGCTGCTCATGGCCCGGAGAATGTCATAGGCTCCCATGGGGCGCGCCTGCGCAGCCAGGGCGACAAGAACCTCGGTCCGGAGCGGCGTCAAGCTCTGGCCCCGCGAGCGTGCGCGAGCGGTGCCCAACGCGATCAGTTCCGCAAGATCCGGAGAGGCGGTGAGGTCAGACATAGGATTTGGTTGTCCCCAAAAGCCGAGGAAGCGATTGACATGTGATGTTATAATGTAACACTAAGCTCCATTCAATCTGCTGCCGAGCTTGTTCATGTCCCCCGTCTCTCACATGCCAGACGCCCGCCTCCCCGTCACCGTTCTCTCCGGCTTCCTCGGCGCCGGCAAGACGACGCTGCTCAACCACGTCCTGAACAATCGCGACGGCCGCAAGGTCGCGGTCATCGTCAACGACATGAGCGAGGTCAACATTGACGCCGACCTCGTCCGCTCAGGCGGCGGCGATCTTTCCCGCACCGACGAGAAGCTGGTCGAAATGAGCAATGGCTGCATCTGCTGCACCTTGCGCGACGATCTCCTGGCCGAGGTCGGCCGGCTCGCCCGCGACGGCCGTTTCGACTACCTTCTGATCGAGGGCACAGGCATCGCCGAGCCGCTGCCGATCGCAGCGACCTTCGAATTCCGCGACGAGGACGGCTTCTCGCTCTCCGATCTCGCCCGGCTCGACACCATGGTGACGGTGGTCGATGCGGTGAACCTGCTCAAGGATTACGGCTCGCGCGACTTCCTGCGCGAGCGCGGCGAGACGGCCGGAGAGGGCGACGAACGCACGCTGGTCGATCTCCTGGTCGAGCAGATCGAGTTCGCCGATGTCGTCGTGCTCAACAAGGTCGCTGACGCCGGGCCGGAGGCGACGGCGCAGGCGAAGCTGGTGATCCGGGCGCTCAACCCGGATGCGCGCCTGATCGAGGTGGATTTCGGCCGTGCGCCACTGGACGCGATCCTCGACACCGGTCTCTTCAACCACGAGAAGGCGCAGGAGCATCCGCTCTGGCACAAGGAGCTCTACGGCTTCAAGGATCATGTTCCGGAGACCGAGGAATACGGCATCGCCTCCTTCGTCTACCGAGCGCGCCGGCCCTTCCATCCCGAGAAGTTCAACGCCTTCCTGGCCCAGAGCTGGTCCGGGCTGATCCGTGCCAAGGGGCATTTCTGGCTGGCGACGCGGCCCGAATGGGTCGGCGAGATGTCCCTTGCCGGCGCGATCTGCCGCACCGAGGCGATGGGCTTCTGGTGGGCCGCCGTGCCGCGCCCGCGCTGGCCCGATCATCCCGAATGGCGCGCCATCCTGAACCGGCACTGGCATTCGGTCTGGGGCGACCGCCGGCAGGAGCTGGTCTTCATCGGCTCCGGCATGGACGAGCGCGCCATCCGCGCCGGGCTCGATGCCTGCCTCCTCGGCGAGACGCCGACCATCGCCTTCAAGCCCGAGCGTTACCGCGACCTGCCCGATCCGTTCCCGGCCTGGCGCCGGGCGACCGCCGCCTGATGTACAAGGCGGTGCACTCTGCACGCCCCGTGAGCGACGACGCGCGTCCTCCGGTGACCAGAGCATTCCAATCCACATCTGCAATGTTATATCGTTGAGGTTTTCGATGCCGGGGCGTCTTGGGGGATGGGTCTATGGGTCAGCACTGCGCGACACTGGCAGAGCAAGACGAAGTCGGAGCGCCGTCCTCGTCTCCGGCCTGGCGCTGATCAGCGCCTCGCCCGTGGTGGCGCAAGCGCAGAGAAGAGCGCAGCCCCCAGAAATTCTGCTTGAGACGATCAATGTTTCAGGAAACGGGCCCGACACTACGAGCCCCACCTTCGAACAACAGCGCGAGCGCTTCTCGCGTCGCCCGGGCGCTGAGACCGTCGTCGGCGTCGCCAACGCCGAACCTGGCCGCAAGTCCAATCTCAACGACATGCTGGTGCGCACGCCCGGCATCTTCCTGTCCGAACGCGGCGCGGGCTTGAGCGGCTTCATCTCGATGCGCGGCAGCGACATCTCGATCGACGGTTCGCGCAATGGCCGCGGCATCAGGGGTTACATTGACGGCATCCCGCTCGGGCGCACCGATGCGGGCTTGACCAATGTGCTGATCGATCCGCTGGCCGCCGATTTCATCGAAGTCTATCGTGGCGCCAACAGCCTGCGCTATGGCTCGATCGCGACCGGCGGCGCGCTCAACGTCGTTTCGAAGAGCGGGCTGACCGCGCCCGGCAGCAGTGTCACCGTGTCAGGCGGGAGCTTCCGCAACTTCGGCAGCCAGCTCGAAACCGGCGGATCCAAGGAAAATGTCGACTGGTATGTCCAGGGCAATGTGACGGGCAGCGACGGCTATCAACGTCATACCCGGGATCGCAACTACCGATTCAGCGGCAATATCGGTGTCCAGCTGGCGCCCAACATCGAAAACCGCACCTTCTTCTCCGCGGGGGCGTCGCGCCAGGACCTCGCCGAGACGCTGGCGCTCGATACGCTGAGATGGACGCGGAAAACCGCGCCGGCCAATTCCTACCTTTTCGACGAGGACATCAACTTCAACTACCAGCGGCTCGCCAACCGCACGACCATCCGTGACGGCTGCACGACTTACGAGCTCGGCCTTTATGTCCTGAACACCGAGCTCGACCATTTGCCGTCGCCCTTCGCTGGGATCATCGACAATGCCTGGCGCGACTACGGCGCCTCCTTCCGCGTCGAGCACAAGACCAGCATCGGCGGACTGCCGACCGAGTTCGTCGGCGGCGCGCGGATCAACTATACGGATGCCGACTTCGAGCGGTTCCAGCATCGTGACAGCGGCCGTGACAAGGGGCGGAAGATCTTCGATAGCCGGTTCACCTCCTGGCTGGCCGAGAGCTATGGCGAAGGCTCGATCGAACTCCTGCCGGGTTTTCGCGCCTTCGCCGGTCTACAGGGTGTCTTCACCAATCGCGATCTCGGCGACCACTATCGCGGCGGCGCGGTCGCAGCGCTCGGGCCGACATCGCCAGGCGGACCGCAGCCCGGCCGCACGGCCGGGCTTCAGGAGTATGATCGCGATTTCGGAGCGGCGAATCCCAAGTTTGGTGTGAACTGGGAGCACAGCGCCGGCCACTTCCTCTTCGCAAATATCGCCCGCAGCTACGAGGTGCCCTCCGGAGCCGATCTCTCCGACGTGCTGAGCCTACAATCGCAGACAGGCCGCAGCCTTGCGCCCCTGCGTGCGCAATCGGCCTGGACGGCGGAGGTCGGCGCTCGCGGCGGCTGGGATCGCTTCTCCTACGACGTGACGCTCTACCATATGCGGCTCAGGAACGAGATTTTGACCCGCTGCGCCGCCGAGATCAACGCGAGCTGCTCGACCACCGTCGCCTTCAACGCGGACAAGACGATCCATAACGGCATCGAATTCGGACTGAAGACCAAACCATTCGTCGATGTCTTCGCCGCGGGCGACAGCATCTTTGCCAACGCGGTCTATAACTTCACCGATTTCGCCTTCGACGGCGACCCGATCTATGGCGACGGGCGGTTGCCGGTGATCCCGAAGCACCAGTTCTTCGGCGAGCTCGGTTATCGCCATCCCACTGGCTGGTTCGTCTCGGGTAACCTGCGGGCGCTGAGCGACCGACGCACCACCTTCGACGGCTCGGGCGGTCCCGCCTTCATCGTCCCAGGCTATGTGCTCTTCGGCGCCAAGGTCGGCTGGACCTCTAGTGACAAGGTCTGGACCGTATTCATCGAAGGCCGCAATCTCGCCGACCGCACCTATGTCTCGGAATTTGCCTCGACACCGACCGTGCCCGTCGTCCAGCAGGGTCCGCCGGGCCGCTTCGTCGCGCGCACCTCGCCGCAGGTGCGCCCCGGCGACGGGCGCGCCGTGTACGCCGGCCTGACGCACCGGTTCTGAGAATGAGCAGGCAGATTCACAGGATGATCGGAGCGCTGCGGCGTCTCGCGCTCGTTGTCCTTGCCGCGCTGGCCTGGTGTGTGCTCGCCTCACCCAGCGTTGCGCAGGGCGGCAGTGGCGAACCGCAGCCGCAGGCTCTCCGTCTGTTGATCGTGACGACCGATTTCGTTCTGCCCGGGAAGCTTGAGAAGATCACCCGCATCGTCGACGCAGGTGGCGTGACCGTCAGCTCGGTTCGGCTGGGCGCTACACCACAGCAGACGATCAAAATTGGGGATGCGGATCTCGTCGTCCTCGACACGCCGCGCCCCAATGACCTTGCTAGGGTGCAAGGCGAGATCGGGGCAGCGCTGGCCGCAAGCTCGGTCGCCTGGATCCGCGTCGGCGGCGGCCCCCCCGCCTTCGGCAATCTTCCGCCAGAGCAGGCCCGTCGTCTCATCGGCTATTATGCCGGTGGAGGCGAGAGCAACCTCCGCCGGCTTGCGGCCTATGCACAGGCGCGGCAAACGGGCGGCGACCTGAGCGTGTTTCCGGAGCCTTCCCGCATTGGCGCAACGGGTCTCTACCATCCCGATGCTCCCGGTCCCTTTGCCAGTCTTGAGGCCTATCTCAACTGGGGCAAGGACCGCTGGGCGGAAGGCGCGCCGCGGCTGGCTTATGTGATCCATTCCGGGCTGATCTCCGGCATGGAGACGCGGACGATCGATGCCTTCATGCGCAAGGCCGAGACTGCAGGCGCCATGCCCCTGGTCTTCTGGTTCGACGCAGCCAAGGCGGACGGGCTGACTTCGCTGCTGAAGCCGGCGCAGGCGGACCTGCTGGTGATCGGCACCCATCTTCAGAACGGCGCGGCACGGGCGGCGGAATTCCGCGAGCTCGGTACCCCCGTGATCCAGGCGACGGGGTTTCGCGACGGCAATGCCGAGGCTTTTGAGGCGGCGAAGAGCGGCAGCCCGATGCAAATGGTGGCGCCTTTTCTCGCGGTGCCCGAGAGCTGGGGCGCAAGCGATCCGATAGTCATCGAGGCACTGGAGGGCGGCGAGCTCGTGCCGCTGGCACGGCAGATGGATGCGCTCGTGGCCAAGGCGCTGAAGCTCGCGGCTCTGCGGCGCAAGCCTGCAGCCGAGAATACGCTGGCGCTGATGTTCTGGAATTATCCGCCCGGCGAGAAGAACCTCTCCGCCTCGGGCCTCAACCTGCCGCGCAGTCTGGAGGCGTTGACGGCGGCGCTGGCCAAGGCCGGCTATGATGTTGCGGCGGCGGACGAAACGAGCCTCACGGCCACGGCTCAAGCAATGCTCGGTGCGGTTTACCACCCTGAGCGCGCAACCGCGCTTCTCGCAGAAGGACTCGCCGTCAAGCTGCCGCTCGCCTCCTACAGAACCTGGTTCGAAAGCCTGCCAGTCTCGCGCCAGTTCGAGATCGCGAGCCATTGGGGCGAGCCGGAGGAGCACGCCGCGCTGCGCGAGATCGATGGCGAGAAGGTCTTTGTTCTGCCGCGACTGAAACTCGGCAACCTCGAAATCATGCCGCAGCTTCCGCGCGACGGCGTTCCGGGCGGCCATTACCACGATGGCAAGCTCGCGCCCGACCATCTCTATCTCGCGCAATACCTCTATCTGCGGGAGAGATCGGGCGCGGACGCGCTCATCCATTTCGGCACCCATGGCACGCAAGAGTGGACACCGGGCAAGGATCGCGGCCTTTCGGTCGAGGACTTCCCCTATATCACGCTCGGCGACCTGCCGGTCTTCTACCCCTATATCCAGGACAATGTCGGAGAGGCGGTTCAGGCGCGGCGTCGCGGCAGGGCGGTAACCGTCAGCCACCAGACGCCGCCCTTTGCGCCGGCGGGGCTCTATGACGAGTTGCGCGACCTCCACGCTCTGATCCACGAATACCAGCAGCTCGAAGAAGGCCCCGTTCGCGACGCGACTCAAGAGCGCATCGTCAAGGCCGTGACCGCTGGGTCGATCCAGCGCGACATCGGCTGGGAGGAAGGCGCCCTTCGCAGCGACTTCGCGAGTTTCCTGCCTTTGCTGCACGACCATCTGCACCGACTGGCTGGGCAGGCCATGCCGCTCGGGCTCCATATCTTCGGTCAGCCTCCGGCTCCGGACCAGCGCCTCTCGACGGTGATGCAACAGCTCGGCCGCGACTTCTACAAGCTGCTCGGCCACGAGCCGGACGAGTTCTTCGCGGTCGACGCCGAGGCCCTGAAGCGCAGCCCGCCCTATGCCCTCCTGGACAAGCATCTGCGCCGGGGTGAGCCCATCGCGGCAATCGGCGATCCGGCCCTGCGTGCCATGGTCGAGCGCGGCGCGACGCTCGATCGTCATCTGGCGCAGAACCATGAGATTACGGCCTTGCTCGCCGGGCTCGCAGGGGGCTTCGTTCTGCCGGGGCCTGGTGGCGATCCCGTGCGCAACCCCGAGGTGCCGAACGGACGGAACCTGTTTCCCTTCGAACCCGATAAGGTGCCGACGCAGGCGGCTTTCGAAGCCGGCGACAAGGCGCTGCGGCAACTGGTTGAGGCCTATCGCTCCAGTCACGGTGGTCAGGCACCTACCAAGCTCGCCTTCAGCCTGTGGTCGTCGGAGGCGATGCGCCATCTCGGCGTGCTCGAGGCGCAGGTGCTGCACGCGCTCGGTCTGCGCCCGGTCTGGGATGCGGGTGGGCGTGTGACTGCGCTGGAGATCGTGCCCGCCGCGGAGCTCGGGCGCCCGCGCATCGACGTGGTGCTGCAGGTCACCAGCGTTTATCGGGACCAGTTCGACGGCTTCATGCGTCTGCTGGCGCAAGCGATAGACCGCCTGGCAGTTCTCGACGAGCCCGGCAATCCTGTGTTCGCCAACAGTCGTGCCGTCGCTGCGGGTCTTGCAGCGCAGGGCAGCGAGCCGACGGAGGCCGCGCGCCTCGCCGGATTGCGCATCTTCTCCGGCGAGCCCGGCGATTACGGCACCGGCCTGCCGGAAGCCGTGCTGGCCTCGGCGTCCTGGGACAAGGACGATACCCTGGCGTCGGGTTTCCTCAAGCGCATGCAGTATGGCTATGGTGCCTCCGACTGGGGCGTGAAGGTCAGCGGCACGAACCTGCTGGCCGAGCAGCTACGCGGTGTGGAGGCGGCAGTGCTGTCGCGTTCTTCGACGCTGCACGGGCTGCTCTCGACCGACCACCCGTTCGAGTTTCTCGGCGGGCTCTCCCTCGCCGTGCGTCATCTCACCGGCCGCTCGCCCTCGCTCTACGTCTCCGATCTGCGCCAGCCCGAGGCGCGCGTGACGAGCACGGCCGCCTTCCTCTCCGAGGAGATGCGCACGCGTTATATCAATCCGCACTGGATCGGCGGCATGAAGCAGGAGGGCTATGCCGGCACGCTCGAGATTCTGAATGCGGTCACCAATCTCTGGGGCTGGCAGGTCACGGATCCCGCTTTGGTGCGCGCCGATCAATGGCAGGCGGTGCACGACACCTTCGTGCGCGATGTCCGCAAGCTCGATCTGGCGCGCTGGTTCGAGCAGAACAACCCGACCGCGCAGGGCCAGCTCATCGAGCGCCTCGTCGAAGCGATCCGCAAAGGCTATTGGGACGCGCCCGAGGAGACCCGGCGCGAGCTCGCGGAACGTTGGCAGGAACTTGCCGAGCGGCACGGCGTGGAGGTCGGTGCGCAACTCACGAAGGACTTCGTGGCGACGATGGCGCCGGGCTTCGGGCTCTCTGCCCAACCAGCAGCAGCGACCGCGGCCTCACAGGCGTCGGCCGGCGATACAGCGCAGCCTCAGACCGTCTCCGGTCAGGTCATGACACCGGTTCCGCCGCCCCGCGAGACCGAACCTGATTGGCGCCGCTGGCTCGGGGCCGTCCTGATCCTGGTCTGCCTGCTCGCCGGAGCCTTGTCCCAGGCACTCGCCAACAGAAGCCGCATCGCAACCGGAGCACCATCTTGAACCTCTTTGAAGCGGGGCTCTACGACCTCGCCAAACTTTTCCTCGTCCCCGTTCTCGTGCTGATCGTCGCGGCGCTGGCCTATGCCTTCATGTCGTTGGGGAGCTTCCTGATCGAGGCTCTGCAACGTCGGCGCGGTCGCTATCATTCGCAGCTAGCAATCTTCCAGAAGGCCAGCGGCGCTGAGAGCGGCGATCTCGAACTTTGGATCATGCAGCGTTTGGAATGGCTGCGCATCGTCGCGCGATCCGCACCGATGCTTGGCCTCGTGGCCACGATGATTCCGATGGGGCCGGCGCTGCTCGCGTTGTCCAACAACGACGCCAAGGGCATCGGGGACAATCTCGCCATGGCATTCGCGGCGGTGATTCTCGCCCTCGTCGCGGCCGCCATCTCCCATCTCGTGCTCACAGTCCGCCGGCGCTGGCTCCTGCAGGAACTGCGCACGCTTGAACGCGCCCCGGAGCACCGCTGATGCGTTTCCTGGACGAGGATGAGAACGACGATCCGCTGCTGTCGGTCGTCAACCTGATCGACGTCTTCCTCGTGGTGATCGCGATGCTGATGATCGTCATCGTGCGCAACACGCTCAATCCCTTCGCTGCCGAGAATGCGGTCGTGGTGGAGAACCAAGGCAAGCCGGACATGCGCATCACGGTGAAGCAGGGACAGGAGTTGACCCGCTACGAGTCCAATAGCGAGATCGGGCAAGGTCAGGGCGTTCGAGCCGGCGTCGCCTACAAGCTCCCGGACGGTCGCATGATTTACGTGCCAGAAGGGCAGTAAGAGACGTCATGCGGCTACCTGAGCTCAATCGTAGCTCCGACCGAACTAGGCGGGGAGGGCGGGCTGCAGGAATCAGGTCAACCGAGCGGCCGCCGAGCAAGAGCCACTCGCGCAACAAGCGAACTCATCACGCCGCAACACCCTCTCGCGTTCGCTGCCCGCGATCACGTGCTTCCGGGTGTGGTTGGGAAAGGAGCGACGCCCGGTCGTACCGGGCGTCGTTTATCGAGTTCGTTGCCGAACTCAAGCGACAATCGCGGCAACACTTTGCATCGCTTTTCAACACGACTCCTCAATTTGGCACGACGGTCCGTTGTTAGTTCCGCATCTCTCGCAATTCGAGAAAGTACCAAAGCACATCAGGTGCCAAACTTTCTGCGTGTCGGTGCCAAATTAGGCATCGCGGTGGCAATCTTTGTGCGCCGTGAGACGAGCGAGGGCGACCTTTCCTGTGGTGCCCTATCCGGCCATCGGATCGTAGCAAAGATCGCCTTCCCGCGACGTGAGTAGGATAATCCGGCGGGGGACTTCTTCTGGGTACCTGGCAGGATGCAGCGGCAGTCCTGCGGCTTTGGCCTGTCGTGAATAAGCGTCGGATCCGGATGCACCGCCGGCAACGATCAGATTGCCTGGAATGGGACCATTCGCGCGCTGGAAGGCGGCCTCGTTGATGTCGTATCCGGATGGCCGCGTTTTCTTCCCGGCGCGGAGGCGGTCGGCGGCGAGCTCGTTCGGGCGCCGCGGCGCATAGGGCGGGGAGGGTACTCGGATCGTCGGATCTGTGGGCTGACCCGGCTCGCCCAATCGGCTCATGTCGCACGGTGTATTGAGGCATGGCCGCCCACTTCATTGACGTGACGGGCAAGCTGCGGCAACAGGCATTCGTCGATGAAAGCTTCAAGCGGATTTCGCCCAAGGGCGTCCGCCAGGTCTGCCGACGATGGGATGCGTGCGGGCATAGAGCGCGGCGGTTTCCACCGCCTCGCGAGTCAGGTGCGGATTGTCCTCCAATATGTCGTCAGTACTGTCTCCGCCGTCGAGGCGGCCCAGCACCGAATATACTGTCATCCGCGTCCCGCGCAGAACGGGCGTGCCGCCCATGATGTCCGGATTGATCTCCACAAAGTCCTCCCGTGCCTTGCCATAGCGCTCCGCCCGTTCGGCAAGGTCAGGGCCGACCAGTGTGGAGAGGTCGATTGTGACGGCAGGTGCAATCTCCATCGGCTCGGTCGTCATCCGCGCGGCCGAACGCTTACCCAACGCGCGGGCGAGATCGCGCTTGATCTCGAGCGAGAGTGTTAACGGCAACCGCGCGACGATCGCTGCGTAGGGCACGGCATGAAGCGGCAACATCCGCCGTCGACTGCGCACGTCTGCGCGGATGCCTGCCAGCACCTTTTCCTCGATCGCCTTATCCACGGCGCGCACGGGCACGTTGGCCAATTCGGCCACCTCGCGTGCGGAAAACTCATTGGGCATAATAATTACTCCCTTCGAAGGGAATATATATTAGCCAACCGGCGGCACAAGGCTTATGGGTTGAATCTCGACCATTGCCGCCACCGATTATCCGGAAGTCACTCTAGACCGATGAAGTCCATGCGCGAGAGATAATCGGCCATGCGGCCCTGGCGGCCGGCGCGGCCTCGACCTGAGGTCCACGACTTTGAAGAAGCGTTTTCGCGCGCCGGTGCGGATGCCCTCGCAGCGACGGTACCATCCTTCGCTCATTCCGAGCTCAGGATTCACTCGCAATGGGAGTTAAGGCCGAACACATGGAAGACCAGTTCGCCGGCGGCCAAGCCGGACCCTGGGATTTTCCATCTGGTGTGCCAACGCCTCGGATGGCGGCCGAGCGAGATCTTGTTTGTGAGTGACACTCCCTCGGCCGAAGGCCTCGGGCCCCATTCTGTCAGCGGTCACCTATGGTAACGTCGGAGACTTCGATCTTGGCGCAAGGTTTCCTGCGCCGGACATAGCCCAATCCCGTCTCGTCTACGGCAGGCGCGTTCGGCTCGCTCATCGCCCGAGGAAGGCGGCGATGGCGGCGCAACGCATCCTGGAGAACCGTTCCTGTAGCTCTTGGATGGATCAGCGCGCACGACTGATCAGGAGTTCCTCCCTCTTGTTCCCGCCACCTTCCCAATCACGAACCCAACCTGGAACACCCCCGCGGCCGCTCCAGGTGATCGTCGCATTTTTGGGATGTTGATATTTCGGACGTGGCTTCTGGTTCTTGTGGCACTCATGGGGAGTGCTGCCTATTTTTACGAGTTGGCGAACGGACAAGCCAACCCTTGCAGCCATCTCGCGGACCTGCCTCGCCATCGCTTCTCTCTCGATATCGAGCCGTGCTTCGATCGCAATATCAATCTTATTACGGAGCTCACGAAGCGCTGAAAGGTCCATTGCTTCGATGTCTAGTTTTCCACCCACGATGTACCCCCGAGCGCGTTAAATCACGTTCATTAATGGATCATGTATCGGCCACAGGCGGCTCATGATCGTTACGAAAACAATGTCAGTGTCGAAATCACCAATGGAACGGTTCCCGCAAGAGATGTTTTCGAATCATCAGTAAAGTCGAGGCGATCGTTCGAAACACAACATAAATATCAGCTGTCGCTCGATTATCGCGACCTTCCGCCCAACTGGCGAGCAATCGCCAAGCGCCTCTGCAGCGCGGCAAGTTCATCGGCCTCGCGCTGCTTACGAATTGCCTCGTCCTCGGCTTCTGCCTGCTGCTCCGGCCGGATCGGGTTGGCGGCAATAGGAGTACCGAGCTGGGGATCCTTCGTGAGCGGTCGGGGTTCGATGGCCGACGATACCGGAGGCGGGACGGCCGGCGCGACCCGAGCGGGCCGCCAGGACGGTGTAGAGCCAGCGCTCTCCGCGCGCTCCTGTGCGATTTCGCGGGCTCTTTCGCGGACGCGAGTGAGCAGGTCGCTTGCCCGCTGCTTTTCGGGCGAGACATGCAATGGGTCCACAGATGCCGTCGACGCCTGGTTTTCCGGCGCCGGCTGGCTCTCAGCCTTCATGGGCGCCTGGGTATCGACGACGGTGTCAGCCATGAGTGTAGCCGACATCGAGCGCATGCGACGCTGGAGGTCTTTCAGACGCTCGGTGGCGATCGCGGCGTCATCGAGGCGCTTCACTTTGATCAGGCGTCGCTCGGCTTTCTTGATGCTGGTGATGAGCAGGGCGATGCGCTGGTCGATATCGCTGACCTTGGAGGAGAGCTCGGCCGCAACAGTGATCGCCGCTTCATCGGTTTCGTCGCGTTGGCGCTTGGGCCTCAGGCGTGCACGGGATTCAAGCTTTGCTGCGACATGCGAATAGGCATTGCGCTCGTTGACGAGCGCCGCCTTCTTCGCGGACAGCCTGGCGACCTCGATGCCGGTACTGCGCGCGACCACGGCCTCTGCGGTCTTGCGCTGCAACTGCGGCTGCAGGCTTTGGGCGAGCCATGCTCGCCGATAAGCTTCGTATGAGGCGTCGGCTTTTGCGATCGCAGCGACCGCGTCGCGATTGGCGGCCCATTGTTTGGTTGCGAGAGCAACTCCGTCCTTCGTTTCAAGACCCTTGCGCTCACGCGCGTAGGAGGCCGGCGCGATGCGGTCGCGTGCCTTGTCCTGCACGCCCATGTCTTCGTAGCGGCGCGGGTCGAGACGCTTGGCGATGCCAGCGGTTGCGAGATGCGCGTTGGCAAGCTTCGAGAAGCGGTCTCGCTCCTTCTTCACCCAGTCGATCGTAGCGACCTCGCGCAGCTTCGCCTGCTGGAACGGTCGCCCCGAGCGCTTGTTTCGCCATTTGTCGATAGTTTCCTCGACATGCTCGAAATCCCAGATGGGCGTGCCCGTCGGATCGGGGACCTGCTTGGTCGGGCGGTCATAGAGATTGACGTGCAAATGGAAGTTTCGGCTGTCATTGTGCTTGTTCGGAGCGTGAATGACCGCCCAGAAGCGCAGGCCTTTCGATTCATAGGTCGAGCAATATTCCTTCGCGAGCGTTAGTCGCTGCTGAGCGGACATCTCGTGCGGCAGTTCGACGACAAGTCGGGTCTGGACACGTCCGCCGCGCCCCAGGGTGAAATTGATGGGCCCGACCTCGTCGCTCTCCTCCGTTTCCCTTGCAATGAACTTGGTGAAGCCTGCTTTCTGGAACAGCTGAACAAGCCGAAGGCCGTCCGCATTTGAAACCGTGTCGGCAACCGGTTTGCCGGTCGTCATCGCCAGCGTCAGAATCGAGGGAATCGAACTCTCTTGCGGCAGGATCGTCCGGAGGTTGTCCCATGTCGCCTGATCGACCGTTGGGTCGATGATCACCTTTGCTGGGCTGGGCTTGGCCTCCGACTCCTCAACCACCTCCCAGAAACGAGCTCGTCCTTCGGCATCGTTGCTGATGTTGCCGAAGGACGAGACCTCAAAATCCCGGAGCGGTTCGGCCTTCTGCTGCTCGGCCCTGTCCTTGTCTTCAATGTAGGCCTGCATCGCTACAGCCGGCACCCGTTCGGCGGCATCTTCACGCTCGATATAGCGCTGGTGCGGCGTGGCGACGCTCATCGCAGCGGCGACGCTCTTTTGTCCTTTCAGGACAGCGGCTAGCTCGCCTCGCTTGGTGATCGATGTCACTGAGAAGTGGAAAGAGACCGCGCCATCTTTGCCCTGGGGCCGGGTCGTTTGCTTTTGGGCTTTCTGACTGGAGAGACCCGCAGCGGTGCGGATGCCAGGCTTATTGAATAGGCGACCGACGTCGCGAAGCGCATCCGGGCCGTAAATCTTCTGAGCAAGCGCGCGTTGCGCCTGAGCCTCAACGCGCGAAATCTGCTTGAAGGCTTGAGCCGCGACGCGGCCAAGCTCGGAGAACTGTTCTTGCCTGTCCTGCTCGAGCTCGCGTTGAGCGTGTAATGCATCCTTCCGAGCACGGCTCTTGGCCTGGCGCTCGTCAAACGCAGCCTGCTTGTCGCGAGCGATATCGTCTAGATCACGCATGGATAGATCGCACCATGCTTCGGGACGCGACCGTAAGGGCGATGGCACCAGTACCGATGAGGGTTGGGAGAGAGAACCCGAACAAATCGCCTTGCATACTGGCGGCGCTGGCCTGCATCAGCTCTATGAAGGGCTCGTCATCCGCAGTCGACAATCTGCCCCGTGTGAAGAGACGCGCCTCTGCGACAAAGGCCTGGATGGCCAGGACAGGCGCTGAGGGCAAGCTGATTTCTGAAACGCAGCCCAACACGATCGCCTCTGCGGCAAGAAAAACGAGAACGGTGACCACCCAAACATCATGATCCCTGTTTGGATTCGTTACGATTCCGATATCACGAATTATTAAAACTCGAATTCGATTCGAGATCAATGATATTCGAAACGCTATGAGACCCAGCTTCGGATATCCCCCATGATAGGGGCGGAGCCTGACAAGCGCGCTGGCTGAGGCTGATCGAGATCATGAGCTCAAGGCTCGCCCGACGGTAAAGGCGAAGGCGCCCGTGGAGTCGCGCAGCTCTCCTGATGGGATCGCCGCGGCTGCAGCTCTTTGATTGGCCTCCAGGGAATAGCGGCGAGTTCATTCCGGGGGAACTGCTAGTCAATGAGCCCCGGTGCTCCGACGAGGCACGCGTGGGAGGGGAGGGGGGACTGGCTGAGCTCTCCATGCGACATTCAACAGGGAGCCGCTCTCCTGGCCCCTCAGACCCAGGCTCGGCAGACCGATCGGGAGGATCGCGAAGGCGCCCTTGTGGGCGCCAACGACGCCGCGGATGCGGCGGCACGGGGAGGGCTGGATTGGCCGGCCCTGTGGCCGGCTCCGGGCAGGACCAGATCGCTCCTCAAGCCTCCCCTTCAGCCATCCGCCACGATGCGCCGTCGGCGCATTGTGCGACCTCGTCAGAGGGCGCGCGGACCAGTCTCCAGAATGCGCGGGATCGGGCCTTCCAAGGACAGTAGAGCCTCGCAGAGCCAGGTCCGGGACGGATAGCAGATATGACGCCCTGCGTCAGAACTGCGGTATTGGGCCCTATCAGGAAAACAGGCAAAACGACCCATGTGGAATTGAGTGGGGGGAGTTCCGTTTATGAGGCCTGAAAAGGCTAAACGGAAACGTTTGCGAGGAAGTCCGTTTAGGAGGCATTTTTGGGGTGGTCAGCGGCCTCATGCGACGGGTCGACGATAGCCGCCAAATCGGCGCTAAAAAACGCAAACGGATACGATTGCGGTCGCTTCCGTTTATGCCCTTTCGGACCGCGTCATGGCCGAGCCGGCGTCGGGGTAGTTGAGAGGCGAAAATGGCGGTTCTGGCATAAACGGGAGCGAATGCGGGGTAGTTCCGTTTTAGCCCTATGAGGAGCCCGCCTTCTGCCTGTTGAGTCGAGGTCCAGACCGGGCCGATTAGGCCCGATGAATCCACCTCGCTCCGGGTCAGACCAGGTGATGAATCCACCGCTGCGGCCCTGCCAATTGCGCTTCGGGGTGGCTCTGCCGGCCCTGTCAGCGCGCTCTGGCGCAGGGAAACCGGGCCAACTTCCTGATGAGTCGAGGCCTGCTGGTGGTCTGGGGATTGGCCGGATGGCCAATACACGAGCCCGCAGCTCGCGCTTTCGGGCTGGGCTTTGACCAGATCGGATTGAAGCGCGATCCTCATTCGTTTCGTTTTTCAAACACCGAATCGAGGATCAACTGCATGTCATTTTTGAATCGGAATTCCGATGCCGCCGAGCCCAGAGAAGTCGTCACTTTCCAGGATTTCGAAGGCATTGTGATCGACGGCGAGTTCTATATTCGCGATGCGGAGCTTGCGAAGCGCCTTGGATATCAGCGGGACCGCAAGATCCGCGACCTCATCGAGCGGAATCTTGAGGAAATTCAATCGTATGGACCATTGCCCCGTCGTGGGGCGATGGTCGACATCGGCAGCGGCGCGAAGCGTGAGGTTGAGGAGTTTTACCTCAATCGCGACCAGGCGCTCATGATCACGTTGATCGGCCGCACGGAAGCGTCGAAGGCGCTCCGGAGCGACATGATCCGCATGTACAACTTCTGGCACACAGGCGGGCGCCGGGATCACCGGCTCCCGGATATCGAGGCCGAGAATGCGGCGGCGTGCTTCATCGAAGCCGACATGGCGTTCGCGCGCTGCTGGTCGGATCGCCATTTCCATCGCAGCGAAGTGCTGCGACTGCGCGAGGAAATCGAGCTTCACGAGAGGCGCGCCAAGGATCGAGATGCCGAAATTGGCGATCGGTCGCTGATGCTGACGAGGATGCGTCAGCGCCTGGATCTGCGTAGCCGCTTCTTGCCGGGGGCGTGCCTGTGGGCGCGCCACCTCGCGGCGATTTCCGTCGACGCCTGCGTCCTGTGGACGCTGCGCGAGATACCGAGGTCGGTATCTCTACCTTCCTTGCGTGATCTCGTAGCTTTGCGTTTCGGGGTGGAGCTATCGATCGCGAAGCTGCGCAGGAGCCTTGAGCGGCTCGAGTCGTGGGATAGGATCTCCATCGAGCAGGACCGGCCTTCGGCGCATACCTTGGGCGAAGATGGCCTTCCGCCGCAGGCGCTGGTGATGCTCGAACTGCTCAACGTGATGAGGAAGGTGCCTCTGCCGCGCGATAGCGAGGCGGGGGCGGGCATCGTCGTGTCGCCGGCCTTGCTGGCGTATGAGTTGGACCGGGCCCCGCAGAGCGGCCCGCGGGTGCCGGGCGCCGTCTTGCTGGTGGATGCAATTTTTGAGTCTGTAGCCTGGGGCGGCATCGATTTTGTCGATGGCCGTATCTGGCCGTCCCCAGACGATCATCCCTATGTCAGCGAGCGCATTCCGAACTTGTCCGGTGACAAGCATCTCGCGGCTGGTTCGATCCTGAAGAGCGATTGGGGAACGTTCGGGATCGACGAGGCAGTGGCGATCGCCGTCGAGCAGGCGTCTAAGCCCTTAAGCCGATCGCAGCTGATTGCGTCAGCGACGGGATCCTGGGTGTGGAAATAGCCCATACGCTGGGCGTCAACGCGGCCAAGCGTCTTGTGGCGAGTGGCGTGATCGACGAGGTCGACGGCCATTACGTGGCCGTTCGGCAGATGGTCACTTCGGCCCCGCCGGACAGGTCGGTTGTGGACCCATCGCTCGCATACGAATCTGCGTGCGGACCTTCAGTGGAGCGGGAGGCGAGCGGCACTGATGGTGAGGCGAAGGATGGCCGTCAGGGTGGAATGGCGATTGCTACCGCGATCGTCCGGGCGTTGGCCTCGGCTCCGGCTGGCCTGTCTCGCGCCGATGTGATCGTAAAAGCATCGGAGGCAGCTGGACGGGCTCTGAACTCTATCAGCGTAGGCGGTCAGCTCTCCCGCTTGCAGGCGGTAGGCCAAGCCAAGAGCGAAGACGGCCTGTGGCGGTTGGTCCAGCACTCGTAAACCGCCACGTCCCAGCGGGATTGTCCGCATCAGCAAAAAAATGGCCCCGCCGATAGGTGGGGCCATTTTCGTTGGCGGCTGCGAGGCTGTCGCTTGGATGGGCGCGCCGATCAGGCGGCCAGCGGGTTCATGACAGCCTTCGCGCGGGCCTCCACCAGTGCCTTGGCGAAGGCCGGCGGGGACCAGGTGCGGCCGGAAACGTCCGGGCGGCTGCAGGCGCCGTACACGAGATCGCCGTCGCGGTAGTAGTCCGGGTACTGGCGAGCGAAGCTGACCTGCTCGCTCTCGTATTCGCAGAGCTCGTCGCCGCGCACGGTCTCGGAGCGGATGCAGCTGTAGATCACGCCGTCGCCCGGCCTGCGGGTGCAGAGGCTCGCCGTCGCCTTGGCGACGGCATCGGTGATCTCGGCCTCGGTGGGGGCGACCAGCGTGGCCACGAGCATCTGCGTATCGCCGTCACGCTTCCAGCGCGGGCTCTCGTCGCTGCCGTTGTTCGTCAGCGTGTCGAGGTGGAGGATGACGCGGGTGATCTCGCGCGGGACGCTGGCGCCCATGCCGAGGGCGGCGGCGTTGGCCATCAGGAACGGGAACTGCGTGATCATGCTGTCCTCCTTGGGAATTCGCATCACGATGATTTCGTGATCGACTTCATCCTGATCCAACGACGCGTAGCGTCGGCCCGTGAGGGCAGGCTCAGCGCTCAGTAGTTGAGCCCCTTGTGCCGACAGGCACGGGCGTAGCGGTCCATCAAGTTGCCTGCGTAGATCAATGCGGGCGGCGTGATCTCGAGCTGGGCAACGACCCTGTCCTCGTAGGCATCCAGGTCGACGCCGCCGAGGGGGCTCGGCCGGTAGTGCCAGTCGGCAGGAACCTCCCCGCCGAGATCGTGAAGCCGGCCCGCGATTGCGAACCACCATCCCTTGCACCACCCCCAGGGGTCGCCGCCTGCCGTAAGCTTCATTTCGGCCTGGAGGTTCTGAAAGCTGTGAAGGTCTTCGAGACTGGCGAACGTCGAGATCGCGGGCATGAGGTGCGGCTCTCCTTGGGGATTCGCATCACGGTGATTTCGTCATGATGATTCGTCCTCGCCCACGACAAGTTGCGTCAGGCTGAGGGACAGGGGAGGGGCGGTACCGACTGGCAGGCCGGCGCCGCCCCTGCAGAATGCCAGGTCATCCGGGGGAGTGGTCCGGACCCTGGCTGCAGGTGTTGTTTCTCAAAGCACGACCGCCTGCGGCGCGCCTGCCAGCGTCTGCACGCTGGCTATTCCTTGAGGCAGCGAACGGGATGGCTGACCCGCTCGCTGACCTGCATCATTCCGTGATCTCGCCTGTCTCGGCGAACCGCTGCAGCGCCGGGAGCAGGTCGCGAACCATGTCCTGGGTCAGGTGCATGCGGACCCGGTCGATACTGCGATCGAAGGGCTCGTCCACGCCAAGCCAGATGGCCTTCTCGGAAGGGAGCGATGACTTCTGGAGGCTGCAATGCGAGCCATAGCAATCCTTGAACCTGACGATCGGCAGGCCGCGCCTGGTTTTGGTGAATTTGAGGCTCATGCCTTCATCATCCGGATGGCCGTCGGGCAGCCGGCACGGGCCTTGGACGCATGGTCGCGGTGGCCGGTCTCGGCGCGGATCTGCTCGACGAGGTCGCGCAGATGGCCCGACGCGATCTCGACGGTCATCTTGTCGGCACCTATGCTGATGAGGTTGCCGTGGTTCGTCTCGATCTGGCGCTCGACCTGTCGGAACAGGCGATCGGCAGCGTTCTTCGGGAAGGTGCTGTCGAGGTAGCGGGTCATCGTGGGCTCTCCGGGAGCTTGCAGGGCGGCGTCGATCTCGCGGCGGGTCTCCTCCTTGAGGATGGCCCGGACGTCCGTGCCGTCCTTCTTGTGGTAGGTGCTGCTGTTCTGGGTGCTGTCGTTGTGCTTGCGGGAGAGCGCATCCATCACGCGGCCCTCCTGAGCTGATCCTTCAGCTTCGGGTGGGGCACCTGGGCCGACGGGATGTCGACGAGGCGATAGCGTCGGTCGGGGAAGCGCCACTGGCGCTCGGACCAGTAGGCCTGGGCGGTGGGGCGGTTGCTCTCGATGATGTTGAGGCATTCCCCGTCGAGATAGACGGCGATGTTGGCCCCTGTGGCGACCTGCGTCATCGACTCATCTCCGCGATTGCATTCGGCAAGGGCGACGCGTTCGCCCGCAGTTCAGCGATGCGCTCGCTAACGATCTTCAGCAGTGCCTTCTCGGCCTGAAGGAGGCAGATATCCCAATGGTCGGCTTCCCAGCTGTTGCCCTCCGCGATGACGGGGCCATCCTTGCCGCGGCGGATGGTCCAGCAGGTGGAATCCCCGTCCATATCCTTCACGTGGACGCGAACGCCACCCAGATCGAACAGAGCGCTTTCTCCGGACCAATGGTCTTTGAAGCGCCACTTGAGGCGCGGCTTCCTGAGGAGGATCGTGATGTCGTTGGGAAGCTGGACAGCCATAGATCGATCCTTCCTGGGATTTCGATTCAATCTGGGTTTCGCCCAGTGTCCCTTGTCGATCGACCCTCGACGCCCCGGTTTGCTCTGCCGTGTCTTGTCGATCCGCTACGCCTGGGAATTGCGCCCGCGAGCTTTTTGACCTCCTCACCCTCACCGGTTGACCACCGCACCCGATGCCACCCGCCATCCGGGGATTGGCTGGACGGACAAAGAAAAACCCCGCCCGGTGAGGGGCGGGGTTTGATGTCGCCGATCGGGCCGAGGCCTGAAAGATCCCGGGTCGGTTCCGTCAACCATTACGGTTGACGTGGCTGAAACGACTCCAGGTGCATCTCTGGTCTCGGTCGATCGTGATTGTCCTTTTGCTGTTCGCACGAAGCCTTCTGCCGATATCGGCCAGGTCGTCAGAAGGCGGCTGCGATGGCGACGTTTCGCCCAAGGACAAGAACAATGAATATATCGGCCAAAGCGAACTTGAACATCAACTTCGAGTTCGCGATCAGTCTCCGGGGTGCCTTGGGATGGCTTTATGTCATCCTGAGGAATGTCTTCGGCTGATGATCAGGTCACCGGGGAGGTAGCAACTCTCCGGTGTTTCCTGCCCTTGTCCTACTTGGGAATTCCCTTTCGTCCAACTGCATCCTGATCTTGGATCAGAACACCTCTTCGACGCTTCCCGTCACCTTCTGCCCTTCCCGGACCCTCCTCACACGCTCCCGCGCGGAATTGCGCCCGGCTTGCTGCAGCTGAGCCCAGCTTTCGTCGAAGGATGCTTGGATCTCGGCGCTGTTCACGCGCTCCGCATGGAAGACGGGGACGTGATCGTGCCTGGGGTGATCCTCCAGCAGGACGATGAAGCAGGCCGTCGAATCCGGCTTCGCCTGCTCGACGACGGCGTCTTGAAGGACGGCCTTGTGATCGGCATCGGCACAGCAGACCCGGTAGCGGACGCTGTGCTCGGACGGGGAGGCGCTGCTCGTCGCGGCACTGAAGACGATCGACTTGCTTCGGCGCGTAGGCGGAGCGCCCTCGACCAGGTTCCAGACCATGCTGGGGTCCTGCCGGCCGTCAACGCCTTCGGTGCAGAAGATGATGCGCGCAGCCATGAAGGCCTCCGGATTCTCTGGGGATTTTGATCGGATCGAAGCTCGATCGTCCGAGTCCGATTTTGATCGTGTCGCCGTCAGATCTTCGTCACGACGACAGCCTCATGGCCGACGATGTCGTTGGCACATTCGATGCCGGCATAGAGGCGGCCGCTCCGATGCCAGCCGTCGGCAACGCCGTTCGGGTAGGTCCCGCGGCAGGCGAAGTCGCGCCATCTCGTTGAGGTCTCGATCGTGACGATCTCGCCGGCGCGGGTGACGTAGTTCCCCGGCCCCGTCACGATCGTCGGGAGCAGGACGAGGGATGCGAAGTAGGCCTTGGAAGCCATCGGTCAGATCCGCTTCGTGACGAGGACGGCGTCATTGCCGACGATACGCACCATGCGCACTTCGCCAGTCCCAAAGGAGCCACCGTCGAGGTTGAGCCGGCAGCGCTCGATCTGCTCCTGCGTCGAGGTCGGGTCATGGCTGGGCGTGGTGTGTCCATGCAGGACGAAGTGCCCGTGGTGGCCCCAGTCGGGGCGGGGCAGGTGCCTCAGGAAGGGCTCGCGCACCCAGGCCCAATGGTTGTCCTCGTCGAGATGACGCAGGTTGATGGCCCAGGGCTGGGCAAGGAACTTCGGGAACGACGCTGTCGGGTTGAGGCCGGCATGCACCGCGAGGATCCGGCGGGAGCGGTGATAGGGCACCAGGCCATCGAGCCAGGCCATCCGGTCGGGGCCGAGCGCGGCCGGCACATCGAGGCGCTTGCCCGGGTTGGCCTCCATCAGCTCTTCGATGACCTTGCCACCGCCATTGCGCAGCCAGATCTCGGCCGCACGCTGGCTGACCGGATCGTCCTCGTCGATCAGGGCGATCTTCAGCATCTGCTCGTGGTTGCCGATGAGGTGGATCGCCTCGTCGGCGCCGACGCGCTCTTTCGCGCCGATCGCGAGGTCGATGGCGAGCAGCGAGGCCGGACCCCGGTCGATGATGTCGCCGCCGAGGATCAGCTTGCGCCGGCGGCCGGGCGCGCGCGGCATCGCGGATGCATGGTCGAGCAGCGCGTCGAATTGGGCCGCGCAACCATGCACGTCGCCGATCATGATGATCTCGTCGCCATCGGCGCAGGCGAAGGGCAAGGTGAGGGCGATCTCGGTGATGGTCATGGTCGCGGTCCTCGTGGATTCATATGTTCTGCGATTCATCCGCGTTCGCCTCCCAGCATCCCAGCGAAGCTGGCCTGGGCATTGTCAGGGCAGGCAAAAGAAAGCCCCGTCACGATGGACAGGGCTGATAGGCTCGCTGTGGAGCGACAATGCTGATGAGTTGGCTTTGGCTGTTATCTCTTCGCCAGAGCCTGCTTTGCCCGCTCGGCAAGCGTGTCTCGATTCAGGATCGCATATCCCTTCAGGAAGAATGCGGTCACGCCATCGCTCAAGGCCTTGAACAATGCCGGGTCGGTCGCGGCCAGGCTGGGATCCGGTCGGGACCATGCGATTTCGGCCGCCCCGTGAAGCGCAACGACATCGCGGGCCTTGATCGCCTTCGCGATAGCGAGGCGATCAGTTTTGAGGGAGACCAGGAGTCGGACTCCAGCGACATGGATTTCGCGAGCACTCATCGCCCATAGCCCCCGTCATCACGCCCCTTTTGTAGGGGACGGTCGAGCTGACTGGGAATGGCAAGATCCAGCATGATCATGTTCTCGAGAGCCTTATGCCTTGCCTCCTGAGGGAAGTGTCTAAGGGCGATCGTAATGTCAGCAGTTGATATACTTTTGACGTTCATCAAAAACGCGACGTCTTCGATGTCCTGAGGATTGGCTCTGACCATCTTCGCGGCGGCGACAATGGCAGGCGGAGGAGCAACGATCGTTAGTGCATCTCCAGACCAGAGCGTTTCGCTCTTCTGACCGTTTGACCAGGTGTAATTCTGCGCATCAAACGAAGGCATCTGAACGACGCCGTCGTCGATCACCTGGAGGTATGCCTTATCAGGCTCCAGCTCCGTCGGATTGAAATCAAGCCCTGCGGCCTCAGCCATTTGCCGCAATGCTCTGTCATTGAGCTTGCTGGCAGGTCGCCAAATATCGATGTCCTCAGTCTGCCGCTCGTTCGAGCCATAAGAAAGTATGGCAGCTGCGCCAAAGATGCACAGAATCTGATGATCGCGCTTTGCGGACGCTGCGGCATCGTCCATCGCGATGAAGATGCGTTCCAGCCGTTTTTTGTCGATGGCGTCTGAGGTCATCTTCTTCCCGACGTTCTGCAAGGCTTTTCACTTCCGAATATAACCGCATTGGAGAGCCAATTTAAGGTGATCTCCTGGACGTGTATCAGGCCCGCGCAAAAATGAAGAAGCCCGCCAGTTTTTGCGGGCTTGAGCCACAATCGGCTGCGGTTTCAGATGCTGCCCGCGCCCACGACGGATGGCCAATTGACCTTGCCCGTTTTCAGGAAACCGTCGATCGCCAATGCCGCAACCGCCGGCGTAACTGCCGCCCAGCCGATGGCGGGATTGAAGAGCTCGCACAGCTCGCCTTCCGCCTCGGAGACGAAGTCGCAGATCACGTCGGAAGCGGCCTCGGTGACCAGGGTCTCGTACGTGTCGTCGGCATCGACGATGCCGAGATCGTAGGCCTTGAACCAGCCGCCGATGCACATGAGCGCGCCGGAAGACGGTTCCCCGAGATCACAGCGAAAGCAGGGGGAGCCCATGTAGAACACGCTGCCGCTCGGTAGCTCGACATTGGTCGGGCTGTGCTCGATCGCGCCGCTCGCGAACAGGTCCCTGACCTGGATCATGCTGGCGTGCTCGCGCTCGGTCAGGGCGAGCTCGTGGTGCGTCTTCATAACGGCCCCCTGATGTTCGTTTCGTCGTTCACGCCCTGGACGAGCAGCCGAAACGACTGTTCGCTGGGCCGCAGCGCGTCCTGCTGCCTTATGGGTGTGATTCAGCACCGAAGCGTGACCCGCCTCAACGTTGTCTAAACCATTCCATCTATGAGGTTATCTCCCTCGGGAGAGGGGTCCTTGCGGCGCCGATCGCAATCCCCTCCTCGAACAAAACAGGCCTTTGAAGTCAGTGACTTAAAGGCAGAATTTGTAGGGTCAGCGTTCGGCGCCTACTCACAGGCCGGACCCGAGACGGCGCGGGACACCCATCTCACGGAGGCTGTCCGAAACGGCGGCGCCGTCGTTGCCGTGAAGACCGATCCGGACCAGTTGGACTGCGTCAGCGGCATTCTGGACCATGGCCATCCCGTTGAGGGGCCCGCCACAGCGATGCGGGGCTTGCAGCGGAGCGTACCGGCGACCTGTCGTCAACGATATCCTGAGCCGTCTCGTTCCGGAGGGTCGGCCTCGCAGTGCTGGATGCGACGTCCATTGCCCGCCGCCGCTCGAATGTCCTGGGCCTCTACTGACCAGCCCACTGCAGGCGGGGAAGGCCGGATCCCGGCACGGAATGCACCGTGGCGACCCGTGGCCATGGAACCCTGTCGCCATCGAACCGTTGCAGATCATGGTGAATAGTCGGATCGGTGGTGCAGTCGCGGTGTCGAAAAAAACAGGTCCCCTTTCCGCCGCAGTTTCGTTTCCGGAAGTCAGGATTAAATCTCGCCTGCCGCGGATTTATTATTTGCATCCGCGTCTTGCCGGAGCCCCCCCCGGATGGGCGGACCATGTCGAAACGGCACGTGACCTCGGTTTCGACCATGTTCTTCTGGCCTGGCCGTTTTCTGAGGGTCGCGATCTCTTCGCAACGACTGATGTCTCCCACATAGCGGGCAAGGAGACGGTAGCGGTCCTGAAACCTCTAGGCGATGCCTGTCGGCTCGCCGGCCTGACGTTCTGGATGGATCTCGCCGTGACACGCGCCGAAGCGCAGGGTGCCTTGACAACGCATCTGCGTGGCTGCTGGCGCGAGCCGCATCGAGCAGGCCTCGACCCTCGCACCGACCTGCGTCGCCCCTCGGTGGATGCCAACTTCGACGATTTCGATGCGCGGTCTCGTCTGATCGAGTTCTGGCAGAGGCAGCTGAGCGTCTGGATCGATTGCGGGATCGGCGGCGTGCGCTGCCACGAGGCTCTTGCGCTATCGACAAAGGTCTGGCGGGAGATGCTGGCGCCCATAAAGGACACCCGGCCCGAATTCCTGGCGTTCGGCTGGATGCCCGAGGCAACAACCCACCAGAGGCGTGCGTCGGATGTCTTCGACGTCGTTTCCGCTCCAATCGCCGAGGGCAAGACCGCATCGACGCTGCTGGAGGATCATCAGGGGCTTGCGCCGGGCCAGTTGCTGATCGGTTGTCCGGAGGATCCCTTCGCGGCCCGTCGGCCGGCCTCTGCGCCGGTCAGCCCCGAGCGGGCGCGGCAATCGGCTGTCATGGCGGCGGCGCTGCTGGCGGATGGCTGGTTGATGCCGATGGGGTTCGAGCATGGCCTAGAGACCCCGTTCCTTCATGCAGAGCCAGAGGATCTTCCGGTCCAGGCTGCGGCCGTGACAGGGCTGCGGCAGGCTGTGCGAGCCGCCAATGACGGTGCGGCGGCCCTGCCTCCCGGTCGCGACCGAAGCCTGCGTTTTCTAGGTCAAGCCGGCGCCACCGGGATTGCCCTTAGGCGCGCCAGCGGCTTGGCCAGCCTCACGCTCCTGAACGAGGACGTAGTCAACGCGGCGACGTTTGACGCGCGATACCCGGTCGCCGGGCTGGGGCTGAAGCCGACCCAGGCGATGCCCGTGATGGTGCCGCCCGCCTGGGGCATGGTTCTCGGCTTGGAGGTGATGGCGCCCGTCTTCAGCCCCGTACCGGCAGCACCAGAGGACCGGGGCCAACAGGCGGCCGCCCGCATCGCCATCGAGGCTGTGTCGCCGACGGTCGAAGCCGGGCGGTTTGCGGCCAAGCGCACCGCCGGCGAGAGCGTGCAGGTGACGGCCGACATCTTCAGCGACGGACACGAGGTTCTTTCGGCCGATCTGCTTTGGCGCGCCGAGGATGACGAGGAATGGTCGCGGACGCATATGACGCCGGGGACCAACGATGTCTGGAAGGGCGAGTTTCCGCTCCTGCGCGTCGGCCGCTATCTCTTCGCGATCGAGGCCTGGTGGAGCGAGTTCGGCACCTTCCGCCGCGACCTCGCCAAGATACGCGACGCCGGCCTCGACATTGCGCTCGAGATCCGCGAGGGGCGCCTGATCCTTGAGAGATATGCAGCCGTGGCTCCCGTGCCAGACCGGGAAACGATTGAGGCTCATCTTGGCCGGCTCGGCGCCTCACAGGCCGAGAACGCCGCGATCCTCCTCTCTGACGCGCTGGATGTAGCGATGACGCGTGCGGACCCCCGCCCTCACGCCACCGGTGCCGATATAATCTACCCGGTCGAGGCCGACCGGGAGGCCGCCGCATTTTCCAACTGGTACGAGCTGTTTCCGCGCTCGATCACCGACAATCCCGCGCGGCACGGCACCTTCCGCGATGTCATCGGCCGGTTGCCGGCGGTCAAGGCGATGGGTTTCGACGTACTCTACTTTCCCCCTATCCACCCGATCGGGAAGACCAATCGCAAGGGCCGCAACAACACGCTGACGCCGGCCCCCGACGATCCCGGTAGCCCCTACGCCATCGGCTCAGCGGATGGCGGCCACGACGCGATCCACCCCCAACTCGGCAGCCGCGAGGATTTTCGCGCGCTGGTGCGCGAGGCGGCCGATCACGGGCTTGAGATCGCGCTCGACTTCGCGATTCAGTGCGCCCCAGACCATCCCTGGCTCAAGGAGCATCCCGTTTGGTTCCAGTGGCGCCCCGACGGGTCGATGCGTTACGCGGAGAACCCGCCCAAGAAATACCAAGATATCGTCAACGTCGATTTCTATGCCGGGGATGCGATCCCGGGGCTGTGGCTGGCACTGCGGGATGTGGTCCAGGGCTGGGTCGACGAGGGCGTTCGCATCTTCCGCGTCGACAATCCCCACACCAAGCCCTTCCCGTTCTGGGAATGGATGATCGCCGATATTCGCTCGCGCGATCCCGGCGTGCTGTTCCTAGCCGAGGCGTTCACCCGGCCCAAGGTGATGTACCGGCTCGGCAAGGTCGGTTTCTCACAGTCCTACACCTACTTCACCTGGCGCAACACCAAGGCGGAGCTGACTGCCTATCTCAGCGAACTGAATGAGGCGCCGGCGCGCGATGTCTTCCGCCCTCATTTCTTTGTCAACACCCCCGACATCAACCCCGTCTTCCTGCAGAACTCGGGACGGCCGGGCTTTCTGATCCGCGCGGCGCTGGCCGCGACCTTGTCGGGGCTCTGGGGCGTCTATTCCGGCTTCGAACTGTGCGAGGCCGATGCGGTTCCCGGCAAGGAAGAGTATCTCAACAGCGAGAAATACGAAATCAAGCCGCGCGACTGGCAGGCGCCCGGCAACATCATCGCCGAGATCACGCAGCTCAATCAGATCCGCCGCAGTCACCGCGCTCTGCAAAGCCATCTCGGACTGACATTCTACAATGCCTTCGACGACAACATCCTCTATTTCGGCAAGCGAGCTCCGGATGGCGGCGACATCATCCTCATCGCCGTCAATCTCGATCCATTCCAGGCCCATGCGGCTGGGATCGAGGTACCGCTCTGGGAATTCGGCCTGCCCGACGACGCATCGGTGGCTGTCGAGGATCTCATGACCGGCGACCGGTTCGCCTGGCACGGCAAGTCACAGACAATCCATCTCGATCCCCGCACGCTTACTTTCTCGATCTGGCGCATCGGCGCCCCTGCAGGTCCTCCATGATTGCGACCGACGGCCTCGTCACCCCCGAAACCGACGCGCGGGACCCGCAATGGTATCGGGATGCAATCATCTACCAACTGCATGTAAAGTCTTTCTTCGACGCCAACGGCGACGGCATCGGCGATTTTCCCGGGCTGATCGCCAAGCTGGACTACATCGTGTCGCTGGGCGTCAACGTCATCTGGCTCTTGCCATTTTATCCCTCGCCGCGGCTCGACGACGGCTATGACATCTCGGAATACAAGGGCGTCCATCCAGATTACGGCACCGCCGCCGACGTCAAGCGCTTCATCAAGGCCGCGCATGATCGCGGCATCCGCATCATCACCGAACTGGTGATCAACCACACCTCGGACCAGCACCCCTGGTTCCAAAAGGCCAGACTGGCCAAGCCAGGCTCGCCCCAGCGCAATTTCTACGTCTGGTCGGACAACGACCAGCTCTATTCCGGCACGCGGATCATCTTTCTCGATACCGAACGCTCGAACTGGACCTGGGACGCCACGGCGGGAGCCTATTTCTGGCACCGCTTCTATTCACATCAGCCCGATCTGAACTTCGACAATCCGGCGGTAATCAAGGCCATCCTGGGGGTGATGCGGTTCTGGCTGGAGCTCGGTGTCGACGGATTGCGGCTCGATGCGGTGCCCTATCTGATCGAGCGCGACGGCACCTCCAACGAGAACCTGCCCGAGACCCATTCCGTGCTGAAGCGCATCCGAGCTAAGCTCGATGCCTCCTTCCCTGACCGGATGCTGCTGGCCGAGGCCAATATGTGGCCCGAAGACACGCAGGCCTATTTTGGCGAAGGCGATGAATGCCACATGGCATTCCACTTTCCGCTGATGCCGCGGATGTACATGGCGATCGCGCAGGAGGACCGCTTCCCGATCACCGACATCATGCGGCAGACGCCAGACATTCCCGAGGGCTGCCAATGGGCGATCTTCCTGCGCAATCATGACGAGTTGACCCTCGAAATGGTGACCGACAAGGAGCGCGACTATCTCTGGAACTTCTATGCCACCGACAAGCGCGCCCGCATCAATCTCGGCATCCGGCGCCGGCTGGCACCCCTGCTGGAGCGCGACCGCCGACGCATCGAGCTGATGAACAGCCTGCTGTTGTCGATGCCCGGCACGCCCGTGATCTATTACGGCGACGAGCTCGGCATGGGCGACAACATCTTTCTCGGCGACCGCGACGGCGTGCGCACGCCAATGCAATGGTCTCCCGACCGAAACGGCGGATTCTCTAAGGCCGATCCGGCGAGCCTTGTACTGCCGCCGGTCATGGATCCGCTCTACGGTTTTGATGCCGTCAACGTCGAGGCGCAGACTCGCGATCCGCATTCGCTGCTGAATTGGACGCGGCGCATTCTGGCGGCGCGCAAGGAGCACAAGGCGTTCGGACGGGGCAGCCTGCGCTTCCTCTATCCGAAGAACCGCAAGGCCTTCGCCTATCTGCGCGAGTTCGAAGGCGAGACCATCCTCTGCGTCGCCAACCTCTCGCGCTCGGCCCAGGCCTTCGAGCTCGATTTGTCCGAATTCGCCGGCCGCCACCCGGTGGAGATGCTCGGCAAATCCGTCTTCCCGGCCATCGGCCAGCTGACCTATCTAATGACGCTTCCGCCCTACGGTTTCTACTGGTTCGTCCTGGCTGAGGACGCCCAAGCCCCCTCCTGGCTGGCGCAGACCCCAGAGCCCATGCCCGACTATACGACCTTCGTCCTCAAGGGCGGCACCGACGATATGATTACGCCCCAATCGCGCCGTGAGTTCGAGACCTCAATCCTGCCGTCCTATCTCGCCAAGCGCCGCTGGTTTGCCGGCAAGGATCAGAAGCTCGAAAGCGCTCAGATCGCATACACCGCACGGATCGGTAGCAAACGCGAGGCGGCGCTGATGGCCGTGGAAGCGACCCATGCGGGCGGCACGGAACGCTACCTGCTGCCGCTGGGCATCGGCTGGGATGATGAGGTCGTCGCGGCGTTGCCGCAGCAGCTCGCCCTCGCCCGTGTCAGGCGTGGCCGGCGCACCGGCTTCCTAACAGATGCCTTTGCACTGCCGGGCTTCGTCCATGAGCTGCTGGCGCTGCTGAAGGCCGGCGCCACGATCAAAAGCGCGGTGGGAGAAGTCTCCTTCCGGCCTACGACCGCCTTCGAGGACGTCGAAGTCAAGCCAGAGGATCCGGTGCGCTGGCTCTCGGCCGAACAGTCCAACTCCTCGGTCATCGTCGATCACAAGGTCATGCTCAAGCTGTTCAGGCGCCTGGCGCCGGGCCAGCACCCCGAGGCCGAAATGTCGCGCATGCTGACGCAGCGCGGCTTCCGCAATGCGCCGGCACTGCTGGGCGAAATCGTCCATGTTCCGGCCGAAGGCGACGAAGAGGTCATGGCGGTGATCCAGGCCTTCATTCCCGGCGAGGGCGATGCCTGGGAATGGACTGCTTCCTATCTCGGCCGCGTTCTCGACGAGATGTCGCGCGAGGACGTCGATGTCGAAAACCTGCTGGCTACATACGAGACATTCGCGCGGACTTTAGGGCAACGGCTCGGCGAAATGCACGTCGTGCTGGCCCAGGACAGCGAGGACGCGGCATTTGCACCTGTGCCTGCGGGCGACGAGCAGGTGCGACGCTGGCGCGATCGCATTATCGGGCGGATCGAGAACGCTTGCACGCATCTGGAGCGCGCGCTCGACGATCTGCCGGATGCGGAACGAGCCCTGGCTGAAAGCGTCGTGGCGCGGCGCGACGCGTGGCTCGATCTCGCGGAACGCCTCTGCGAGGGCGGCAAGGGCAGCGGCCTCCACCGCATCCATGGTGACTTCCACCTCGGCCAGGTGCTCGTGGCCAGCGGCGACGTCATGATCATCGACTTCGAGGGCGAGCCCGCGCAGCCTCTGTCGGAACGGCGGGCCAGGGACAGCGGCTGGCGCGACGTTGCCGGCATCCTGCGCTCGCTGGACTATGCGCTCGCCGCTGGCAGGCAAACAGCCGCCGCAGCGTCCCAGGACGGGCGCTTCGACATGCTGGCCAAGGCCTTCGGACAGGTCATGCCGGTGGCTCTTCTGGAGAGCTATCGCGAAGCGGCCGGCACGGATTCCGGGGGCGGGGGTGAAGCGGGCGAGAGCTTGCTCGACCTCTTCATGCTGGAGAAGGCCGCCTATGAAATCAGCTATGAGGCAGCCAACCGTCCCCAATGGCTGGCGGTGCCGTTGCGCGGGCTCACCGATCTGCTCGCAAGGCTGCTGCCGGAAGGAGATGAGGAATGAGCGAGGCCACGGTCGAACGGGTTCCGCCGCTGCCGGCGGACACCGCCGAGGCGCTTGCCAATGGGCGCTGCGGCGCGCCAGCCGTCATCCTGGGCGCGCACCAGGGTGCGGCGGGCCGCTATCTGCGCGTCTTCGTGCCCGGTGCCCAGGCCGTGTCCGTTCGCCAGGACCGGCGCGAGGACGTACGACTGCGGCCCGCGGAACCTGACGGACTCTTCGTCGGCGATCTTGCCGACGGGCCATATACGTTGTCGATCCGCTGGCCAGGCGGCGAGCAGGTTACCGAGGATCCCTATGCCTTCGGACCCCTGCTTGGCGATCTCGACCTGCACTTGATCGCCGAGGGCCGTCATCTCGAACTGGCGCGGGCACTGGGCGCCAACCTCAGCACCATGGATGGGGTTCAGGGCGTGCGCTTCGCTGTCTGGGCGCCGAATGCGCGCCGCGTTTCGCTAGTCGGCACCTTCAACAGCTGGGACGGCCGCCGCCACCCGATGAACCGTCGCGGCGAGGGCGGGGTCTGGGAACTGTTCGTCCCGCGACTGTCCAGCGGCGAGCTCTACAAATATGAGATCATCGACCGGGACGGCAACCTCCTGCCGCAGAAGGCCGATCCGCTGGCGCGCGCGGCGGAGTTGCCCTCTGGCACGTCGTCGATCGTTCCGCGCCCAGCGTCCCATGTCTGGGGCGACGATGCTTGGATGGCCGGTCGCGCCGCGCGGCAGGGCAAGGAAGCTCCAATTTCGATCTACGAGCTGCACCCCGGTTCCTGGGTGAGGGGACCGCATGGCGACATGCTCGACTGGCGCAATCTCGCCGACCGGCTGGTGCCCTATGTGAAAGCGATGGGCTTCACCCATGTCGAGCTGATGCCGGTGGCCGAACACCCCTTCACCGGCTCCTGGGGTTATCAGCCGCTGGGCCTTTTCGCGCCGACACGCCGATTTGGCGAGCCGGAGGATTTCGCGCTGTTCGTCGAGGCCTGCCATCGTGAGGAGATCGGCGTGATCGTCGACTGGGTGCCGGCGCATTTTCCGTCCGACGCCCACGGTCTCGCCCGTTTCGACGGCACTGCGCTCTACGAGCATGAGGATCCGCGCGAGGGCTTCCACAAGGACTGGAACACGCTGATCTACAATTTCGGGCGTCGGGAGGTTTCCAACTTCCTGATTGCCAGCGCGTTGCACTGGCTCGAGCATTTCCATGTAGACGGCCTGCGCGTCGATGCGGTGGCCTCGATGCTCTACCGGGACTACAGCCGCCAGCCCGGCGAATGGATACCCAACGCACAGGGAGGACGCGAGAATTTGGAGGCTGTCGCCTTCCTGCGCGAGCTCAACAGCCTCGTCGCCCAGCGGCAGCCGGGCGCGATCATGATCGCCGAGGAATCCACCGCCTGGCCGGGCGTCACGCGCCCCGTCGAGGAGGGCGGGCTTGGCTTTGCCTACAAATGGAACATGGGCTGGATGCACGACACGCTGCATTATCTGCAGCGGGACCCGCTCTACCGGCGCCACCACCACGAAGAGATGACCTTCGGGCTCGTCTATGCGTTTTCCGAGCAGTTCGTGCTGCCGCTCTCCCATGACGAGGTCGTCCACGGCAAGGGTTCGCTGCTGGAGAAGATGCCGGGCGATCTCTGGCAGAAATTCGCCGGTTTGCGGGCCTATTTCGCCTTCATGTGGACCCATCCCGGTAAGAAGCTTGTCTTCATGGGCGGCGAGATCGCCCAGCGCCGCGAGTGGAACCATGACGGCGAGATCGACTGGGATCTGCTGGAAGACCCGCTTCACCGCGGCATGCAGGCCTTGGTATCCGATCTCAACCGCGTCTATGCCGCTTGGCCCGCCTTGCACGCGACCGATGCCACCCCGGACGGTTTCCGCTGGCTCGTCCAGGATGATCGCGAGAACAGCGTCTACGCCTATCTGCGGCAGGCGCCGGACCAAAAGCCGGTTCTCACCGTCGTCAACCTGACCCCGGTGACCCGCTGGAACTATCGCATCGGTGTCCCCCTCGCCGGCGGCTGGCGCGAAATTCTCAACAGCGACGCCGGCGCCTATGGCGGCTCGGGCGTCGGCAATGGCGGCCGGGTCGATGCGAGATCGGAAAGCCTGGGCGACGAGCCCGCTTTCATCGAAATCGTGCTGCCGCCTCTGGGTGCGCTCGTCTTCGTCGCGGAAGGCGATGCTTAGCCTTGGACGGGGCGCCCCCTTGTAGGCGCCCTCGTCCCTAGCGTTTCCGCAGCACTGCCACCGGCAAGACCGCCAGCGCTTCGTCGACCGCCAGACCCGCCTCGCCCACGTCGAGGAGGCGGTCAGTTAGTACATCCTCCCACTTGCCACTCACTGCGACGCTGGTGCCTGCCCAATGCTGCCCAACAGGCAGCCCCTCGGCAGCCTGTTCGCCGCCCGCGATCCGCGTGGCGAGCACGAGCAGGGTGTCGGCCCGGTGGGTGCGCGAAAAGGCGGTGAGATCTGCCGCGCGCCCGCCTTCGAGCGCGACCGGCTGGTAATCGCCTGCCGCATAAAGCCGCGGCGCACGCGCCCGGTCCGCCAGCAAAACGGACATGACGCGCTGCTTGATCCGGCCGTCCGGCCAGGTGGCGAGCAGGACGCCGGCATCGGCGCTCTCCTCCACCGCCTGCGACCTGGCTCCATAATCGACGGGCCGGCGGTTATCGGGGTCGACCAGCGCGAGGTCCCAGAACTCCGTGCCCTGGTAAAAGTCCGGCACGCCAGGGAGGGTCAGCTTCAGCACGGTCCGGCTCAATCCGCGCACCATGCCGCGCCGTGCCATCTCGCGCGCCAACGGCCGATAGTCGTCGAGGAACGCGCTGTCCTGCGAGAGCGCCGCCCCGATCAGGTCCTTGGCCGCCTGCTCATAGGCTTCGTTGGGGCTGGTCCAGCTCGTTCGGCGCTTCGCCTCCCGCAGCGCCTTCTCGACCCAGTTCTGCATGCGCTCGCGATAGGCGTCGAGCGCCGACGCATCGTTCGCTTCCAGCAACGCGAACGGCCATGAGGCCAGCACTTGCTGCAGGATCATCTGGCGGTCGGTTGCGTCCGGCAGTTCGTCGCCGGGTGCCAGCTCCCGGCTCATGGCGAGCCACCGCCGGCTCTCCTCGCCCCAGCGCTGCGGCATTTCCGTCAGCGCCAGGAGACGGGCCCGTCCGTCCTCGCCGCGCTTGGTGTCGTGAGTCGCCGTGGCGATCATCGCATGCGGCCAAGACCGGCGCCTTGCGGCATTGGCGTCATGAAAATTCTCCTGAGAGACGCCGTGCTGGCTCGGCTCCCCGCCGACCTCGTTGAGGGCAAGGAGCGGCCCGAAGCTGTAGAACAGCGTGTCCTCCAAGCTCTTGGCCGTGACCGGGCCGCTGAGCTGCTGGAAGCGGCGGCGGAATCGCGCCAGGTGCTCTGCAGGTGGCACCGCCGTCATCAATTCTCCGCCGTCGCCGAGCAACAGCTGCGCGACGAAGCGGTGCAGCGAGGTATCCGGCATCGACGTGCCGGCGATTGCCACGGCCACCGTCTCCTCGATCAGCGTCCTGTCTGCGGGCGAAGCGTCCGTCGCGATGTAACTGCGATAGACCGGCAGGCGCTCGATAATTTCCGTCAGCACCTGGCGCATCGCATGGATCGTGTAGTCGCGGCTGCGCCGGTCGCCATGGGCCAGGCGGGCCAGATCTGACACCAGCACTTCGAGTTCGCTCGCGAAACTCGCATGCAGGGTCTTGCGCTTGGCGCGCCGCAGCAGCTCCTCGAAGCTGTCGTGCTGGCCCGTGATGTCCCGGTAGTCGGCTTCGATCGCCGCAGCCCCTTCGCGGTCGACCAGCATGCCGTCGATCAGGTTGAGGACCTCGTAGCCGGTGGTCCCCGAGATCGGCCAGGGCCGTAGTCTCTCGCCATGGCCGAGAATCTTCTCCACGAGGATGTAGAAGCCGGGCCCGACCTGCGACTGCAACTGCCGGACATAGGCCTCCGGATCGGCGAGGCCATCGACATGGTCGATCCGGAGCCCATGGATGCGGTCTTCCCGCACGAGGTCGAGGATGAGCGCATGGGTCCGTTCGAAGACGGCAGGTTCCTCAACGCGCATTCCCACCAGCGTGTTGATGTCGAAGAAGCGGCGGTAGTTGATGTCGCTGGCCGCCACGCGCCAGTTCGCCAGGCGGAAGCTCTGCATCTCGAGAATGCGGTGAAGCGTGTCGAAGCTTTCCGGAATGCCCCTTGCCCCGTTGACGAGGCCGATCGCGCGCTCCACCGCCTCCGCCACCCCCGGCGAAGCGGCAAAGACCCGCGCCAGCCGGCGCTTGAGTGCCTCGCACGCCTCGACGACGCCATCGCGGCCGGCGCCGGCCGGCATCTCCGACAGGGCCCGCAGCCGCGATGAGATCGCGAGCAGCTCGTGGTATTCCGGCCCTGCCTGGTCAGCGACGAGTATCAGGATCCGGTCGAGCAGGATCGGATAGCTCAGCGGGCTGATCGGGAAGCGGTGCTCGAAATGCCAGATGCTGAAGCCGCCGCTGTCGTCGCGCGCCAGCTTCAGCTCGCCCTCCTCCAGCGCATCGCCATAGCGCTTGCCGAGGAAGGGCAGCACCAGCTTACCGTTGGCGCCAAGCCGCTCCCAATCGACGTCGAAGCTGACCGCGTGAGGCGACAACTGGCCCCATTCGACCACCGAAAGCCACCACGCATTGTCTGCGCCGCCGATGCCCATATGGTTGGGCACGATGTCCAGGATCAGGCCGAGGCCATGGTCCTTCAGTGCCTCCGAGAGGCGCAGGAAACCCTCTTCCCCGCCCAGTTCCGGATTGATCCGCGTGTGGTCGACAATGTCGTAGCCATGGGTCGAGCCGGGCCGTGCCGTTTGGATCGGCGAGGCGTAGACATGGCTGATGCCGAGCCGCGCCAGATAGGGCAGGATCGCAACGGCGTCGTCGAAGGTGAAGCCGGCGTGGAACTGCAGGCGGTACGTCGCCCGCGGTGGCGGCGCCGCCAGGGCCGTGGCATCATGCGCCTCGCCACCACGCCCCTCATTGGCGAGCAGCGCGCCGAGCCGCGCCAGGCTGCGGCCCGGCGCCGTCAGCTCCGCCAGATCGAGCGAGAGCTTGCGTTGCCAGTTGGGATGGTCGGTGCCGAGCCCGGGCAGGTTGGGCTGGTTGAGCTCGCCGGCTGCGTCCTCAAGCTGGATGGCCGCCAGCGCCGCTGTCGAGCGTCCAAGATAGACACAGGCCGCCTCCACCGGCGGCTCAGCCGGCGCCGGGTCGGGCGGCAGCAGCCTCTCGGCGGTGAGCGCCGCGGTCAGTCGATCGCGATCTCGTACACGTTCCTCCTGCTCGCTTGCGGCCTGGGCAGGGGACATGCGTCCCGCGGTCTGGCGCATGTCGATATCGAGTCCACGCCACCTACCCCGGAAGGTCGGGAGATCATGTGTCGTGAGCACGGCAAGTGCGCGCCGCGGATAGGCTGCGGGCGGCTTGAAGGCACTGTCCGCCTCGCGTTCGAAGGGAAGCACGCGATAGCTGTAGAGCCCGCCGGCCATGATGGCATCGGAGAAGCCTTCAGGTCCGGTGCCGAGATCCTCCGCGATCACCATGCAACGGGCTCGGTGGCTTTCGACCCGAAGCACGGCGAGGAGGGCTTCGAAGGGCATCGCCACATAAGCGCCCTCGCTGGTCGGCGCGCCTTCGGGGATCAGGAAGAGCCGCGCGAGCTGGAAGGCGTGGTCGATTCGGATCGCGCCAGCATGGCGCATCGCGGCCGCAGCCATCCGGCGGAAGGCGGCTAGCCCGTCCTCCTCCATTGCAATGGGGCTGAACGGCGGTAGCCCCCAGTTCTGACCCTCCGGTCCCAACTGGTCGGGCGGAGCGCCGATTGAAAGCTTGGATGCGAAGCGCTCGGGGGCCGCCCAGAGCTCCGAGCCCGCGCGGTCGACGCCGACCGCCAGGTCGCAGAACAGCCCGATATCCATGCCAGCCCCACGCGCCTTGTCTTGTGCGGCCGCCAGCTGCCGGTCCGCCTCGTATTGAAGCCAGGCATGGAAGGCGGTTTTGTCCTCATGCTCCGCCGCGAACCGCCGGACACCCTCGCTGCTGGCCTCGCGGTAGGCCTCCGGCCAGTCGCCGACCCAATGCGCGCCCTGTGCCTTGAAATGCTCTGCGAGTGCCTCGAACAGTGCATGGGCCTGCAGATCGTGCCCGCCTGCAGCCCGGAAGGCAGCGAAGCCGATATCGTCTCGTCCGACTTCCCGCCAAAGTGCGTCCAGCAGCGGGAGCTTCAGTTTCCAGGAGGCCTGCCGGTCGACCAGCGGAGCATCGCGCAACCCCACCAAGGCCTCCTGTACGTCCGGCGTCTCAAGCAACCGTCTCGCCGCGCTGTCTGCAAAGCCGGCAACGAGGGATGGATTGATGAACTGCACATCGAGAAACAGCCGCGAGGACGGCGAGTAGGGCGACATCTTGGTGAAATCGGACGCAAACAAGGCATGGACTGGGCTCAGACCCAGGAAATCGGCACCCAGGCTGGCGGCCCGCGCGGCCAACACGGCGATGTCGCCGTAGTCCCCGATGCCGAAATTCTCATCCGAGCGCAGCGAATAAACCTGTGCCGTCACGCCCCAGGAGCGTCTGCCCTGCGTGAGCGGCGCTGGCTCGTAGCAACGCTCGGGTGCGCTGATGATGAGGCTCTCGGCATGCCGGTGGCCTTGGCTGGACCTCAGCCGCCAGTAACCCCCTGGCAAAGCCGGAATCTCGATCTGCATGCCCCCACTGGCATCCACCGAGGCCAGGGCAGTGCCCTCGCGGACAATGCCCGCTTCGTCTGTAAGGTTGAAGACCGTGCGCCCGGCCCGGGCGCCGGGACCAAGCCTCAATGTCAGGCTCTGGCCGGCCTTGGCGACTATTAAAGGCGCGGCCAGCCTGTCGCGGCGCCGCTCGAGCCGTTCGACGCTGGCCTGCGTGTCCGCGAGGGTTTCGTTTGGGAGGCCGAGGCCCGCAAGCACGGCGCGGCGCGCATCCAGTCCCGTATCGACCAGGGTACCGGCGGCGTTGCGATACCCGGCAGCGACGCCGGCGAGGTCGGCCAGGCGGACGACCAACGCATCATGGGCGCTCATGGCCGGCCCACCAAAAACGCGCCGGTCCATGGCCGCAGCCGGATGTCAGAGGCGGGTTCGATCCCCGGGCTGGACCAGATCGCGTCCGACGAGCCCGGCCCGGCCAGAACCGCTTCACCTTCGCCGAAATGGGCGACGAAGCGCAGGCTTCCACCGTCGAAGGTCCAACGCACGTCCAGCGTCTCCGGAGCCGGGCGAAAGACCTCCCCGCCTCGGAAACGCGTCATCGTCAAAGGGACGATCCGTTCTCGGCGCAGCAGCAGCAGGGCCCGCGTATCGGCCAGGACATCGGCATGGGGCGACTGCTCGGTCTCCTCCCAGTCGAGGCGGGACCGCAGGAAGGTCTGCCGGCTCGTCGGGTCGGGGATATCCTCGGCGCCAAAGCCGCCAAAGCCGCCGAACTCCCGACGCCGCCCGTCCTTCACCGCCTGCGACAGCTCCGGGTCAGGGAAATCGACAAAATACTGGAACGGCGTCGATGCCTGCCATTCCTCGCCCATGAACAGCATCGGAATCTGCGGAGAGAGCAGCAGTCCCGCCCGGGCCAAGGCAAGTTTCGCGGGCGTCGTGAGGACGTCGAGGCGCTCGCCCTGCGCCCGGTTGCCGATCTGGTCGTGGTTCTGCAGGAAGTTGACGAAGGCTGAGGGCGGCAGATGTGCAGAAGGCTCGCCGCGTGTCGCCCGCTCGTGAGCAGAGAATTCTCCCTGATAGGCAAAGCCCTCCGCCAGGCAGCGGGCGAGATGGCCTGCCGGATCGTCATAGTCGGCATAATAGCCGTCCGCTTCGTCGGTCAGTAGTCGGTGCCAGGCGTGGTGGGTATCGTCGGTCCACTGCGCAGTGTGGAGCGATGGCCGGCCATCCCCGTCGCGTTCGAGCCAGCGAGCCTCGTTGGCTGCATTTTCAAGCACTAGGTGGATCTCGCGCTCCGGCAGGCCGGCGCGGACACGCTCCGCCAGTTCGCCGATCACGTGCCTGCTGCTGTCGTCGGCGATGGCGTGGACGGCGTCGAGGCGAAGCCCGTCGAAATGATACTCCTCTAACCAATAGAGCGCGTTGTGGACGAAGTAGTCGCGCACGACTGGGGACGTACGACCGTCGAAATTGATTCCCGCGCCCCACAGGGTCTGATGGCGCTCGGTGAAGAAGGAGGCCGCATAGGTAGGCAGGTAGTTTCCCGACGGGCCGAAGTGATTGTAGACGACGTCGAGGAAGACCATGATCCCATGCCGATGCGCCTCGTCGATGAGCCGCTTCAGGTCCTCGGGCGTGCCATAAGCGTGGTCCGGTGCGTAGTGCAGCACCCCGTCGTAGCCCCAGCCACGATCGCCTGGGAAATCGGCGACCGGTAGGAGCTCCAGCGCGGTGACGCCAAGATCGCGGAGGTGGTCTAGCTTCGTCGTCAGGGCGGCGAAGGTTCCATCCGGCGTGGCGGTTCCGACATGGGCCTCGTAGATCACCGCCTCTTCCCACGGCCGACCGCGCCAATCCGCGTCGGTCCAGACGAAGGCGCCGGGATCAACCACCAAGCTCGGACCCTCAATGTCGTCCGGCTGGAAGCGGGAGGCGGGGTCAGGTATCGAGAGCCCTCCCTCGATCCGGTAGCGGTAGAGCGAGCCGGCTTGAGCCTGCTGGTCGGTAAGCCGGTGCCAGCCGCCCGCCTCGGCGGTCATGGGCCGCTCGGCACCGTCGATCAGCAGGGTGACTTCGCGCACGGAGGGCGCCCATAAAGAAAATTGGACGGCCCCTTCGACGATCTGGGCCCCGAAAGGCATGGGGTGGAAGCGGCGCATGCAAGGTTTCCTGGCGGGATAGTGGGCTGTTGCTGCCAAAGCAACACGGGCTCCCCCCGCCAGTTCCCAACTCGCCCTCGTCCTGCGCCACAGCTTTGGCAACTCTCTCGCTCCCGAACAGGAATGCCGACGGCTGGTTGCTCAATGGGATGCAGGTGAGGACGGGGCTGTGACACGAGTCAATTCGTTCCCACTCCACACAGCAGCACGCCCCCTCCCCGACCGGTGAGGCCGATGGGCGCGGAAATTCGCGGAGCGAAGGGTCGCCTTGGATCCGTTGACGATTTCCCCGCCGCGGCCCGCTACGGCATTGAGGGCACGGTGATGCAGGGCTACGGATCCGGTCTTGCTCGCCCTCGTCGAGAACTTCGACCGGGACGGGGAGGTCGGGCGCGTTCTAAATTTTTTTGGGGGCATGGTCGTCTGCTGGGCTTGCATGGACCAGCCGACGACGAGGCGGGAGACGAGGTCGATCACGACCGCCAGATCGGCGCAGCCCTCGTGGGTGCGGATGTAGGTGATGTCGGTCACCCAGTCCTTGGCATGTGCCTCCGCGTCAAACCGGCGATTGAGCGTGTTGTTGACCGCCAGGGATGGCTTACCTCCATATTGGCCGGGGCGTCTGTGGCCGCTCCGCGCCCGGATGCCGGCAAGCCGCGTCAGCCGCGCAACCCGGTTGGGACAGCAGCTCGCGCCCCATTCCGCCACATCGTCGTGAAGCTTGCGAAGCCATAGACCTTGCCGCCCTCGCGCTATGCCGTGTCGTTCAGCTCGGTCTGTCGTTGGACTTCCTGCGCGTCCGCATCCTGACAAAGCTTGACCGCATCATGGCACGACGACAGGAGCAAAAGGCAGACTTTTTAATCCATCTGGCCTTCAAACCAGTGCCACTCTGGATCGGCGTTGGCGAAATGTGATTTGGACGGAGAAACGTTCCCTTGATCCCAAAACGCTCGACTTACCGCCTCATAGTGCCGGATAGCCTGGACCAGAGCCTCTGCCCGCCCAGTATCCCCAGCGTTCACTTGCAAAGCGGTCAGTTCGGCCACCGCGTTTTGATAATCGAATTGCGACCGGAGGTTTGTGGGCATCATTGCATGGGCCTTGAACTGAGACTTGATGAAAGATCCAAGGGAAGGCTGCCATAGATCAGCAGCGCAACAACGGGCCCAAACGGGGCCCGCCGCCATACTTGAATGAACTTAGCTCTTTCCGACCTTACGGCCAGCTTCCGATGCACGCTCGCGATCGCTTGTGAAATCTCCAGATTCGCCACGGTTGTTATCCGTGGCGCCCGACTGACTTCGGTCGCTGTTGGAGGCGGACTGCTGTCCCCCATGGCCGTTTTGGTCACCCTTTTTGCCGGCCTCGGACGCCTTCTGCGGATCGTCGGCGAAATTGTCGTTCGGCATTGTCTCTCTCCATAGGGTGTTCCCCGAAATTGGGGAATCTTGGACCGAGTGTATCGAGCGGCCCTCGCCGGTCGAATGGTCAACGGTGCATCCTCTCGCCGGTTCCAACGAAACGCTTGGGCAGTTTGGACCGGGACGCACAGAAGCTGGTGGAACGGAACGTCCGTCGGTTTGTGCAGCGCGGCCACACTCTGCTAAACGCGCAGCCTGCAATGAAATTGGGCCGGCCGGGCTCCAAAATGCACTGCCGATACAACACTCTCGATCGACGGAGTAACCAACGGATGCGGGGGCTTAGATCGCAACAGCTAAGACCTTGGTCTCTTGTTTTGGTTGCCAGTTTCGGTGCGATCTGAAGGCAACCATGCGCTGCCGACCTCCACTGCGTATGGCCAGAGCCGGGGCGGGCGCCCCTGCTTCGGCTCGTCCCTCCCAATAAACCCGGAATCGCGACCAGCGGCCGAAGTCAGTCGTCGTTGGAGTCGGATCGAGATGCTTCCGCCTCCGCCCTTGGAATTCTGGCTGTGGTTCGGGGTTGCTGCCTTGATCGCTGCCATGGCCTGCGTTGCATGCAGCCTCATTGTAATTTGACAGCTAGCCGCGCCGTGCGCCTAGTTATCCTTTCTTCCAAGCGGCCATGTCGGATCTAGCCCACTCAGTTCCCGCGCCGCGCGTGGATGGTTAGCAAGGGCAAAATCCGTCATTCGGTGCTTTCACTGTGGCGCTGCCAACGAAAAAAGCCTCAACGGGAGGTTCATTATGCCAGTTGCGAAACTGACAAGCTCCAGAAAGACTGCGCTAGAACGAGCGATTGACATAGCGCGGTTAGGGCGCTGCGAAACGCTTGACGACATAAGGCGACAACTGCACCGTGAAGGGTTCGGGCTTCAACGACATGAGATCGCTGGGCCGGTCTTGACACAACAACTCCTCGGCATTGCGCGACGAGCTCGCGCCGCGGTGTGCGAAGACTCCTAATTCATCACGCTGAAGGTTAATCGTCACTACCGCCGCTAGCTATGGCAAGGCGTTGCCATGTCACGAAAAATGCCCGGCTACCCCGACCAAGCAAAGACTAGCGGCCAGCCCCATCTCGCGCGACCCTAATCGGGCATTACCAGCCGTCATTCATGTGAAGGCTGCGGGCCTGGCTCGCTGCTTGCGACGCTTCCGTCGAGCGGCGTAAGGGCGTTTCGCAATGACACATCTGTTAGACCTTCGGTCACAAAAGGCACATATCTGTGCCGAGAACCCACCGCGAGCGTTAAAGCCGGTGACGGTTGAGCGCCTCTTCATGGCGGCGCTTGCCGTTATTTCAGCAGTTTGGTTCGCCGCTTTAGGCTGGTGCGCATACCAGCTCGTGTTGCTCGCGTTCTTTTGAAGATGCGATGTTTAGTAGTGCTTAGCGTGACGATCACCGCAGCGTATATTCTGTTGTGAGCGTACAACCCGAGAGATTTCAATGAGAGTCTCGAGGTCCAACATCCTCCGCAAAGGCAACGTCGACCTGATGACGCCTCCCGAGCGCGCTATTCAAGACGCCGTCGGCCTTGTGGAACAGGCCGGTGCGCACCCTCTGCTGATCGATGCGGTCAAGCTGCTCAAACAAGCGCAGAACAAGGTCGCCGATTTCGTTGACGCCCATCAAGAACATATTGGCTGGTCGATCGAACTGAAGGGGGCTAATTCGTCACGGGTCTTTCTCGACTGCAACGGGGAATGGATCTCCGAATATGCTTCGGCACTACGCTTCGCGAGTCGCGATGACGCGGAAGCTTACATCGCCAACGCTGGATGGACCGAGCCATTCGCGAGTCCGAACGTTTGGCCGGTCTCGTATTGAGGTTTCATCAGACCTGCGATTGGTACGGGATCGGGCGCTGATTTTGGTTTCCCGGGCCGAGGGAATTTGATGTCCGATCCAGGCCCCGGCGTGCCATTTCCGTCACGCACGGCGCGTGAATCATTGGAGGTCGGCATTCTCGATTGCGCCCGCTCGCCAGGTGCAGAACTATCGGGCGAGGGCGAAGGAGTTGCGGCATGTCTTCGTGGAAATCGTCCGAGGCCGACATGGTCCGCACAAACGCAATACTGATCCGGACTGCAATTGTAGTCGTGATCGGCGCGGTCGTGCTCCTTCCGCTTATCGGGTGAGCGGGCCCGTTGCGGATAGCCAGGACGTTAGCCGGCCGAAGTTGTCTCAGCCTCAGGTGCGAGCCGGCAGGTCGATCGGGTGAAAGTCTCGATTTCGGACAAGGCCTTGTCGAGCGTAAGAAATGGCCCGTGCTTCATCCGCAGCAGAGCGGGAAGTCGCCATGAGTCTCATCCACAAGCTGACCGGCGCTCTGGAAGGTTCGCGCGAAGAGACCCGGCTGCAGATGCTGATCGAAGCCGTCGAGCTTTGGGACGCAAGGCAAGGTAACGCCACTGGATCTACCGCATCGTAGCGGCACAATCCCTCACCGGATCGATCACAAAAATTTCACCCGCGTCGGCATCGTCTCTGACGCCTTTGAAGGAGGCGTGGCGGAGCTTGCCATCGTTCGTCCAGGCGCGGAATGCAATCTCTGCCGACAGCGTCGGTTCGACCCAGCGCATGCCCTTCTTGGCAATGCCGGTGACGGCTGGCTTGTCGATCAGGAGGCTCATCAGGCGCCGGCGCAGCTCCGTGGCCGTCTTCGTCGTCAAGCCCGTCCCGACACTACCGACATACACCAGGGCGCTGCCACGCCGCGCCGCCAGAAGGAGCCGGCCGATGCCGCCCAAGGCCGCCGCTGACGCCTCCCAGCCGATGATCAGGAAGGTCTCGGACTGGACGCATTTGATCTTGAGCCATTCGCCACCGCGGCCCGAGCGGTAGGGAGCGTCGCGGCGTTTGGCGATGATGCCCTCGAGATCGAGCTCGCACGCCAGCTTCATAAACTGCGCCCCGTCGGCATCGACCTCCTCACTGAGCCGGATGGAGCTGTGACCGGCACCCAGGCGGTCCGCGAGCATCTTGCGGCGCTCGTCGAGCGACAGCGCGCGGAGATCGCGGCCGTTGAGATAGAGCAGGTCGAATGCATAGAAGATCGCCTCCGAAGCAAAGCGCTTCCCGCCGCGCCCGCCGAGCGCCTTCTGGAGCCCGCCGAAGTCGGAAGCCCCGCGCGCATCGAGCGCCACGGCCTCGCCGTCGAGGATGGCGGTGTCGAGCGCGAGCTCGCGCACATCATGAGCGATCGACGGGAAACGCCTGGTCCAGTCGTGGCCGCCACGCGTGATAATCCTGACCGCACCCGGCTCGATGTGAACGGCCAGGCGATAGCCGTCCCATTTCACCTCGTAGGCCCATTGATCGCCGATGGGTGGCCTGGACGCCAGCAGCGCCAGGCAGGGCTCGACACGATCGGGCATGGGATCGAAGGCCAGCGCCCGCTGGCGGGCATCGCGGCGTTTCGGCAGCGGACTCCTGGCGATCTCGGCTGCCGGGCCTGATCGTAAAACGCGACGCGCACACACCAACGCAACTCCACACGTCTAAGAGTTCAACTTCCGGTCGTGGGAATCGTCGGCTTCAGCCAGAACAGGATCGGGCGTGACCACCTCGAACTCCTGACACTCGACCAGCGGGATTTTCATCCAGGGGCCGGTCGCCTCCAAGCCGCGCGCTTCGGCGTCGCGGATCAGGGCCGTGATGAGGCTGTCCGCTTCCTCCGCGATCATGGCGATGTCAGCGTTGACACCAGCGGCGTCGCCATCAGTCAGCTCGCCAACGGCGTGGATTGAAGTCACGCGATCCAGATGTTTGGCGAAGCGCTGCGCCTGATGCCCGATCTTGTCTTGCTTGTAGGTCCACCCTCGGCTGGGGCTATAGGCTCGGAAGCGCGGATAGACCTCTTCTGTGAGACCCTCGCGCGCCAGCTGGGACCGAAGCGCCGTGAGCGCGTAGGACAATCGATAGATGATCTGCTCTGCAGTCTCACCGTCGGGGGCATCGGGTTCCCCCAGATCGAGCACGCCCTGCCGCTCGTCAACGCGATGGTCGGGCCGGCTGGCGATGATGTCGGACGCTAAACCGGCACGAAGCATTCGCTGGGCACACATGACGCAACTCCCACTCACGGGAGTCGGAACGGCGGCCTTGGCGAATCGTTCCCAGGATCGGTCGGCACTCTTGAAACATTGCCGGCACGCGACAAATTCTGCGTCAGACGCAACTGAAGGACGAGCGATGCCGAAGAAGCCGAGCCGCGTCATTGTCGTGACGGATATCAATCAGATCATGGTGAGCTCGGACCCCAGCGAAGGGGCGCTCATCAACCTTGAAATCCCGGATGAGGCCAACCTTGAGCTCAGGTTGCCGGCGTCAGCCCTCGCAAAGCTCGAGGCGATGCTGGCCAGCGCCAATCTTGAGCAGGCCAAATTCCAAAAAATGCACTGAAGAGCGTGCAACAGAAAAAGGCCCGGCCTCCGTTGGGAGTGCCGGGCCTTCTGACCGTCGTCGCGCTGGGGCGAACGGCCGCTTCCGAAAATCTGACTACCGCCCAACCAGAGCGACCGGTACATCCGCGGCTCGCGCTGGTCGGCGGTAGAAACGTGCGGCCATGCTGGGCCTAAGGGGGGACATGCAACACAGCCACACGGCGCCAGCAAGCCAGCGCGACATCACAACCGCACTCCGCGCATTTGGTTCCGGACTTAATCGAGCAAACTAGTCCGCTGCGTCCTGCAACGATCGGGCGTTGAAACGCAGCAGGACGCTCTGCCGGAGTGCGTCCTCATCTAGCGCCGACCCCGCACAGCTGGCGATCAAGTACGCCAGCCTCAACCGCTCAGCATCGCGATTAGGCTCGGGGATGCTGTCTTCGACTTCCTTCCATGCGGCGTCCATCACAGCATAGGCGCGAGCAAGGTCGGACGGATCGCGCAATGACGAAAATGGCATGGTGCTCCCCTGGTTCTGGGGAATTTTAGGCAGGGGGACACGCGAGGCAATATCTTTTGACAGCAAGAAGCCCTGCCACAATCGAACGTAGCATCTGGAAAAAGTTCAACGCCGCGCCGCGTGCTTGTCAAGGGTTGAGGCGATCTGCTCAACCGCTTCGTCGGCTTGCTTATCCTCGTCCCGTATCTCGGTGGCGTTTTTTGCTCGAAATTCGCTCGAAGCCCGATAAATCTCCTGACCCTTCTCGTCATCTACTCTTCCGGTAATAGACGAGTGCGAGCCATCAGGCAGCTTCTCTTTGACCGCGTCCGCAAGACCTACCTGTAGATCGTCGGTCGCCGCCTTCTCGCTCGGAAAATCTATAGCGTCCTTGCTGACCTCTCCGTCGATGTCTGTGGTGACGTTGAACTTGGGCATCGCGGCCTCCTCCAATGCACCGATCCAACCCGACAACTCATAGGTCGGTTCCAGGACGAAAAAGGCCCGGCCCGGCCGAAGCGAGAGCGGGCCTTTTGATGCGCGGCATAGCCGGATTAGGGGTCGATATGCTCAGGCATGTCCTTGAGCTGGTCCTTGGTCCAGGTCGTGACCGCATGAACGTCGCCGTCGTCGTCCCGCATGAACTCAAGCTGGCTCAGAGGTACCGCCACCGGCTTTGCTCCGATGCCAAGGAAACCCCCGACATCGACCACGACCTGGCTGGTCGGCCCAGACCCGTGTACGTGGGAAACCGAGCCAATCGTTTCGTCGCCGGGGCCGTAGATCGTCGCGCCGTCGAGGATGTCAGGCGTCAGTTCTGTCGCGGAAAGGCGGATATGCTTGGAATGGTCCATGACGTGCTCCTCGTTCGTCTGTGAACGGAATCAACGAGCGGAGGAAGCAGCCGTTCCCGGAGCCAAACAAAAAGGGGCCGGCCACCCCGAAGGATGACCGGCCCAAGTTTAGGGAGGAACCGCCCGGAGGGCCGCCCCTTACGAGGGCGAGGCGACGGCCGGCGCTAGGCCAGCAATGGCGGTACGCGCACGACGGGCAGCTCCTGCCATATCGTCCAGAGCCCGTGCGGCATGCGGTAGTTGATCTGGGCCGGATCGTGAGCCCTTCGATCCTGTCGAAGCCGCTCGGGATCAGAACGCATAGATCATTGCCCGGCCCAAGCGCGCTCGCCTGCGGGTTTCTGAGCACCTGGCAGCCGGCGAGCAGGCAGGCGAAGGCGATTGCCGCGAGACATGTTTCATGGTGGTGCTCCGTTGATGATCAGCTTGGAAGGGGAACGGCTCAGGCAGCGCCGAGTTGAGGGATATGAAGCTTCAGAGGACGCCGCAGATGCCCGAAGACCCATCGCCGCGCAGATTGGGCATGGCAGCCATCGTGGTCGTCTCAGCGGTCATCCTGATGGTCGTGGCGATCTTCGTCGGGCTGAACCTTCAACATGCGAAGACCCAGCGCGAGAGCAGGCCGGGCAAGTCGACCCGGCGCACGCCCCCAAAACCGAGAAGGATCTTGGATCGTCTCCGGTGCCGCGCCGGTAGTTGGGGGCTAGGAAAACGAGGCGCCTGCCAGCCGCAGGCGGGAACGGTTTTTGATCATCCGCGTAGTGTTGCTTCCGATGGAGATAGCCATGGACTGCAGGCTGGATTTCGAGTGTCAGGCATGCGGTTCGCCAGCGGTGACGCTCCCCAAACCGCTCACCGATACCGGCACCGTCCGCTGCGCAACCTGTCGCGGAGAAATCGGCACATGGATGGACTACAAGGCTCGTATTTTTGGCACGCTCAGTCGTGCGGGAGCATCTTTGTCAGCGGATCCCATCATCGCGGGCGCGCGCGCCTCACAGGATCGCCGGTACATCCCGCCGCAGCCGGTCGCCGCAGGCCTTTGCGCCGACGATTTTTGGTTCGAACGCCAGCCTTGAAATGTCCCACTTGCCGCGCTGCTTGATGCCCAGCATCGCTTGCACCTCGGCATGCGAGAGAACGGTCTTTGGCGTGACCGGGATGCCGAAGAGCCGGCAGAGGTCAGCCAGTACGGCGGGAAGGGTCTCCCACTGCGCCATTGGCATCGCCGCGCTGCCAGCCTTGAACAGGCTCTCGATCGCGCCTGCCATGCAGCAGAGCGACACGCCGATCGAGCCGCTTGCGCGCGGGCCCGTGCCGCCGATCCTGTTCGCGGCGATCGAAGGCGTGCCGCGAACCAGCATGCCGTCGGCCTCGATCAGGATGTAGTAGTGGCTCTTGTTGAGCCCCGATGCCCGATGCGCTCCGGCCGTCCAGTGTACGATGATGCGATCGAGCCGAACCGCCGGTATCCAATCGGACGGTACGACCCGCGCTGGCTCCCGGGGCTCCGACCTCTCGGCGACGGCCGCCTGCAGTGCCCTGATCGTCTGCGGGCCCACGATGCCATCGCAGCCAGCCGCATCCCCGCTGGAGCTTGGATCGCCGTTCTGGTCTTCGGCCCGCACGTCGCGAGTGTTCATGGGATGTCTCCGGAAAGTCGAAGTTTCGGGCAAGCCCGGTTTCAGAGGTGGTTAACCGTCTCGGCGTGTCGCTGGGGATTGCCGCTGCGCAGCGTTAGACGCCACCCGCCAGAACGCCGACGGTTGCCGCTGCGCAACAGGAAAAGCGGGCTTGCCTATGCCGACGGATGATCCACGCTTCGGGTGTGAAGCGTGTGGGGCGCTCGCCGTGCAGGTGCCGGAATGGTCACACGACGAAAGCTTGATCACGTGCGGAGGTTGCGGGGCGACGCTGGCTGCAATCCGTGAACTGCGGGAGAGGCTGATCGCCGCCTTGGAAGAGTACGAAGATCAGCCTGCAAAACGCTCCGAGAGGGATCGCGCACAAGAGCCGTAGAAGCAGCGCGGCTCGCATCAAGCTCATAGGGTGCTCCGGGCAAGAGAAAGCCGCCCGAGGCCGGCTGGGGAACGGCGGAAAGGCTGGCGAGAAAGACCGACTAAGGTCGGCAGACAAGCTTCCGATAATGAAGATATCCTCTTATGAGGCGAGCGGGACGTTACGAATATATTCGAATTCCCGCTGCCTATTGCAACGAGATCGCTCGAAAGGCGACGATAAATGATTGAATGCCTATCTTAAATATTACCGGGATCGTCGCGGTTAATTGCAAGCAACGACATTTTTTGTAATAGGCGTATTGTCGTCATTGGTTTGCTTTTTGCGGCGACCAAGCCTGTTCGACCGCGCAAATTAATCAAGGATCTCGACCGCGACTTATTTCCCCAAAGCCTTCGATCCGACAGTCGTCGGATCGAAGGTCAGGAAATGTCCCGATTTCCGTTCAGTTTGCCCCCAGGAATTGAACGGTCTCGGAGGTGACCTGAGGGCTCCTAGCGGCGCCAGTGACTCGAACCATGCGCTGCCGCCCCCCGCAGCGCGCGGCTGAGACCTGTCATTTGACATTGCGCCCGGTCAGGTCGGGTAGAGACTACGCATGGAGGATACCCATGCGCCAGAGTACAGGTTCGATTTTGCAGTGCGTCGACTTCGCCATCACCAGCAGCGATCAGTTCCGGGAGGCGTTGGTACGTTTGCGCTTTTTGGAGAAGGCGCCGAACAATCTTCATTGGGCCGTGAGCGAGCCTCCCTGGAGCAGGCGGTATCGCGCTATTTGACTTCCCGTAAGCGCCCCACCGATTGAGCATGGGCTAGCACCCGAGACGAAGATGAACTCAATAAGGCCAGGCCAAACCTCACTTGAAAGAGCTTTTGAATTAGCAGGCTCTGGCGCCTGCTCGTGTGTCGAGGACATACGCAAGCAGTTGGCTCGCGAGGGCCACGACAAGAACCAGGTCTGCGGACCCCGACTATCTCGTCAACTCTTGGATATTGCGCGGCGATCTCAGCCCGTCGCCAAGGACGCGATCTGAAGAGCCTTGCCGTGGCCTCATGCAAAAGCCGGGAACCCATCCGACGCGGTCGCGTAACGGCGCGCGAAGAAGCGTAACGTTCGCCACCTCGAAACGAACGTGGTGAGCCGGGCGCGGGCCCAGCGAATAGCGATAAATCCTGCACGGCCATTTTATGCGACGAGCGATTGTCGGAACCGGTCGAGGGCCCGCTCCTTCAGATCGGCCTCGTTCTCGGCCGTACCGACCAGGGTCGCTACCATATAGGCCAGCCGTTTACGTTCTTTTTGAGCCATCTCTTCGGGAATAGTCGTACTGACGTCGTTCCAGGCGGCCTCTAACGCGGCCTGGGCCCGAGCGAGGTCAATGTAATCGGTCAACGACGAGAACGGCACTTTCCCCTCCTTGCCGGAAATCAACTCCGAGAATTTAAAATGCCGCGGAGTGCAGTTTCAAGGCCTGGAAGTCAGCTGGGATGAGTAAGGTTGCGGGATTCCCTTGGTGCTTGGCGAACCGAACCTAATCGGTCAAATCAAGCGCATCTCGACGGGTTGATCCACGGCCGGCGAGCTAGCCGCCGGTGCACATCTCCCCAGACGGTGCGCTGGCAGCGACCGGATTGGACGAGCTATGACCCCAGAACAACGATCGGGTTTGGCACGACTGATGCTGCGGCTTCCCCACGTTCGTGCGGCGCTGCCGCGGGCAGTTGACGTCAACCCACTCCTTCGGGAGCTCTGTGGCGATTACGAGGTTGCTACAGTCGCTTCGAAGCATTGGGCCGTTTCAATGGCCGCGCAGGCCCCTGAAATCGCCCATGAGTATGCGCGTGCCCTCCTGGAGATCGAGAGGGAGGTCGAGCTTCGCACAGTCTCAAACGAGCCCCTACCGCAGCCGCCCCGGTTGCAGCGTGATGTCTTCTGACGTCGTATCGAGGCATTGTACCGCAGCTTCCAAATAGATGACGCGATGTGCGGATTAGATCAGGCAGATTTATTGCGCCGCTGGCGATTTCCCATTGCAGCAGCGGTGGCTGCCAACGAGCCGGTCAATCACTTCTCCCACATCACGCGTCGGCCGGTGGGAGGCCTTTTTTGACGCCTTGGCATTCATGCAGAGCGTCGAACTACCGCCTTCTGCAGAATGCGCTAAGAGAATGTCGAGCGAGATGCTTGGGGGGCGGCCGCATGGCGAGACGTCAGGTGTCGATATCACTCGCGGTAGGGGCAGTTCTCACGGTCTTCGAACCCGCTCGGGCAAAGCAGCCGCTGACGCGTATCCAGCAGGCCTGCCTCAGTTGGGATCTGAATCTGCAGCGCATGCTGAAGTGGAGTGAGGAGTACGTAATCCATCCCCCGGAGCTGCGCAATGATCGTGCATCACGAGCCAAGTTGCGCGAGAGATGCATCCGCGATGTTACACCGACAACGATCAGCCGTTATGTCGTCCTCAGCAAGATGCTTTACGACGACGAGGCCGATGAGGTTGAGAGCTTCGACGGATGTTTCGCCGATGAGGAAGCATCATTTGGTAACGGTGACCCAGCGCGCAGAGGGTCGAGGTCATACGCAATTTCCGGGGCACTTCGATGGCTTTAGGCCATTAGCCCACACAGGCAAGCGACGGCGCGTGATTTCAAACTCTGCACCGAAAAATTCGTGTCTCGTCAATCGCACTCCGGCACGGGGCGACAATGTAGTTGCCGCGCCTCCTGAAGATAGCTACTCGCTTGCGCTCGCCGTCGGATCTGCGACGCTCAAACTCCGCCAGCGCCTGCGCCGCCGCGCTTGCGGGGCCAAAAACCCAGGCCTCGCGCGACGATGTCTTTTTTCACCAACCTCAGTCCAAGGGCATGGCACGCGCCCAGCCTCCAACTTGGCGAGGATCTTGTTGGTGATGTCGTCGTAAAGGCTCGCCCGGTCAGAACTGGGACGAGCGCGGGCGGTGGTTCTGGACATCGCGGTTCTCCGCGACGGGCGCCGGAAGCCTTTCTCCCGACTTCAACCCGTCACGGCTATCGCGTCCGCCCTCTAACTCTCCGCAGGCTCACGCGCCCGTCAGGAAACCACGACGTGGTCTAGCCTTGGGCGGTCACTATCACGATCAGCTTGGTCGGCCCACTCCGACGCCCGCGTTCCAGCGGAACAGCTATAGCGAGAGCGTTAAGCTCGGCGTCGGCAGCGTTTCACGGGTGCTTCGGATCCATGGCTTCAGGTATGGCTTCCGACGATTCCACCCTGAGACACCAGATTGAAATCGGGCGCGCTGGCGCCACTGCATGCCTCGGAATCAAACTTGCTCGCGCGGTCACACATCACGAATTATCTTCCACGAGCAAACGTGCATCCGTCACGAACGGGCGTCGTAATTCACCGTCACTACATAGTGGCCAACCCCGCCATTGCAGCTTAATGCAATGGACTAGAGCTACGATGCAACCGCCATTTGCGCGCGAGCTCTAACCGGCACCGCCCTGATCGCGGCGTCGGTTGTCTGCCGGCCGCACATGGCTTCAGGGAAGCTTTCGATCGGCTGCGGCTTCCCGAACAGATAGCCTTGGAGTTCTTCACACTCCTCGTCGATCAGGAACTGCACCTGGCCAGCGGTCTCGACCCCCTCCGCTACGACGCCGATGCCGAGGCTGCGTCCCAGTCCCAGAACGGTGCGAACGATCACCGCGGCCTGCGGGCAGGTTTCGACCTGTCCGACGAAGGATCTGTCGATCTTGATCTTATCAAAGGGGAAGGCCTGCAAGGTCGCCAGCGAAGCGTAGCCCGTTCCGAAGTCGTCCATCGCGATGCTGATTCCAAGCGCCTTCAGCCGCCGCAGGATCGACAGCGCGCGGTCCCTATCGGCGAAGATCGCCGTCTCGGTGACTTCAATCTCCAGCCGGGCCGGGGACAGACCGGTCTCCGTCAGGATGCCGAGAATGAGGTCGGGAAGGTCGCTCTGCTGGAACTCCCGAGGCGACAGATTGACTGCGATCTTGAGAGGCCGGCTCCAGCGCGCGGCCTCGCTGCAGGCGGTCCGCAAGACCCATTCTCCGAGCGCCGATATGAGGCCGGTCTCCTCGGCCAGCGGAATAAACTCGCTTGGAGGTATGGAGCCACGCGCCGGATGCCGCCAACGTGCGAGGGCTTCGAAGCCTACGAGTTCACACGTCCTAGCATTCATCTGCGGCTGATAGTGCAGTTCCAATTCCCCGTTCGCCAGTGCCGTTCTGAGATCGCGTTCGAGTTCGCGTCGCCTCGTAATGGCTTCGTCCATCGCTGCGTCGAACATCCGATAGCAACCGCGGCCCTCGGCCTTCGCTCGGTAAAGGGCGAGATCGGCCCGGCTGAAGAGAAGCTCAGCGACGAGGCCGTGCTTTGGAGCGCGCGCGATCCCGATGCTAAGGCCGACGTCGACGGTCTGCCCATTAAAGAACAACGGCTTTCCGACGGCCAGGATCAGCTCCTTGGCAAGGCGGCCGAGGCCTTCTTCCATCGGGTTATTCTTAACCAAAACGGCGAATTCGTCGCCCCCCAGCCGCGCCACTGTGTCCGCGGGATGGACGCACCCGGCAATCCGCGCAGCGACGAGCTTCAGCAGCTGGTCGCCGACCATGTGACCGACCGTATCATTGACGGACTTGAAGCGGTCGAGGTCTAGGCACATCACCGCGCAGCCGCTGCCGCCGTTGGCAATCTCCCGCAATGCGGAACGCAGAAGTTCGTGGAAGCAGGCCCGATTGGTCAGGTCGGTCAGCCCGTCGTGACGCGCCATGTGCGCAATCCGCTGCTCCGCGATCTTGCGTTGCTCGATGTCGATATGTGTGCCGACGATGCGTTGGGGCCGGTCCAGAGCATCGCGCTCGACGATCTTTCCGCGCGCGAGCACCCAACCCCAGCTGCCGTCCTTGCGGCGCAACCGATGCTCGCACTCGTAGACCGGCGAGTGGCCGTCGAAATGGGCCTGCAAGAGCTCCAAAGCTTTTGGCTCGTCCTCAGGATGGATCAGGCGTTGCCAAGTACGAACATGGCCCTCAAGCTCTGCTGGCTCGTAGCCCAGCATCGTTGCCCAGCGGTCGGAGAACCAGGTTTGGCCCGTGCCGATATTCCAGTCCCATAGGCCGTCGCTTCCCGCATCGAGGGCTCGCCCCAGACGCTCCTCGCTGACGCGCAGCGCTGCACCATGCGATGCTAGCTCGCGGTTGGCGCGCCTGAGGCGGTCGGCGAACAAGACCAGCGCCGAGAACGCCAGGATCGTCAGCATCGCGGCCGCTATACCGGCCGCAAGTGCCCCCCGCGCCAACCCATCATCCGGCGCGGCAATCGACGGGTCCGGCACCGCTCGCGCTGCCGCCATCGAGACGAAGTGCAAGGTCCCGATGGAGCAGGCCAGAAATGATGCTGCAACGGCACGGGGGTAGCGCGTCGGCCGGCGGATGAACACGAACAACGCCGCGCAAGTCAGCAGGATACCGGACGCGAGTGCCAAGGCGACGAGCGCCTCGTCCCAGACAAAGCGACCGGGAATGCGGACGCCCGCCATCCCGATGAAATGCATCGATGCGATGCCTATCGTCAGCAGGACGCCGCTCGCGACAATCTCGCTGGCACTGGCGGCACCTCGTATCAACGACACGGCGGCGAAAGCCGTCGCCATGGCAACCCCCAGTGATGCCAGCGTCAGGCCTACATCATAGCCGACGCTGAGTGGCGGATCGTAACCGAGCATCGCGATGAAATGCGTGCTCCAGATGCCTGCGCCGGCGGCGGCACCGGTGGCGACTAGCCAGATGGCAGCGGCCCAGCCCGTGCTTTCACGTGCCTGTTTGAGCAAGCCGAACGTTGCGTGGCACGAAACCCAGCAGACCAGCACCGACAACGGAAGCACCCATGCCGCATGCTCGTCGATCAGGCACGACAATGTTCGATACATGGCACCTGCGCGGCTTTGAGAACGGAGCCGGTGGTGTAGGCGGGAATGGGAACTGCATCGTGTGCAGGAAAGTTAAAAATTGATGGAAGTACCCATGGTCCTCGGGGGTTCCAAAGACGAACTCGTTTGGCCCGTATGGACAGATCCGCCCTCTCCGGCCAAACCTCACCGGCGGCAAGGGCTCGCTATGCGATGAGCGGAGACCCTTTTCGGTAGCCAGACCTGCTACGGCGAGTCGCATATTCGATAACCGAGCTTCGACGCCTATCGGTGCAGGCGCTCATTTGAAAGCATCACGGCAGAACATGGCGAAACCTAAAAAGCCACCAGTCGTCAGCTCCGGTATTGCTGGGTTAGACGACATCCTGCGCGGCGGCCTCCCAAGCGCGAACCTTTACATCATGCAAGGCGCCCCTGGCGCGGGAAAGACGACGGCTGCTCTGCAGTTTCTGCGGGCAGGCGTCGATGCGGGCGAGCGCTGCATCTATGTCAGCCTCTCGCAAACGGCCGCGGAGTTGCGCGCGATTGCGCGATCACATGGCTGGACGCTCGACGGCATCCACGTTGAGGAACTCTCGGGTTCAGAGGCGGTCAATGGAGCTGCCGACCAGACGATATTTCAGACAGCGGAACTTCGCCTCGACGAAACCCGCATGGCAATCGAGCGTGCCATCGAGGAACACAAGCCTGACAGGCTGGTCTACGATTCTCTCCTTGAGATTCGTCTGATCACCGGCGATACGCCGCGCTTCCGGCGTGAACTGATGGGGTTCAAGTCCTTCCTGGCAAAAAAGGGGATCGTCGCCCTACTGCTGGATACCCAGACGAACGGCGGAGAGCGCAGCGGTGAGGAAATCGAAGGGATCGCTCACGGCGTGATCCGGTTCGACAAGTCACTTGAGGAGTACGGCGCGGTGCGCCGTCGCATCGAAGTCAGCAAAATGCGCGGCGTGGCATTCGCCGATGGCTACCACGACATGGCGATCCGCGAGGGCCAGGGCGTCGTCGTATTCCCACGAATTGTCCCAGGATCTGCAGTCGAAGTCGTCAAGCCACAGCTCATCAAATCAGGGGTGGAGGCGCTCGATGAAATGTTCGGTGGCGGGCAGGAGTCGGGAACGATCACACTTGTCATCGGCCAGTCCGGCACCGGCAAATCGACGATGTCATCGCTCTACGCCACGGCGGCACTGCAGCGCGGCGAAAGCGTGGCGCTGTTCCTGTTCGAGGAACGGCTGGAAACCTTCTTCCGCCGATCGGAGGGCCTTGGCATGGCCCTTCGCCAGTTTCACAAGGACGGCCAGCTCGTCATCTGTGACTTCAGCCCCAACGAGATCTCGCCCGGCGAGTTCGGGCAGATTGTCCAGAAGGTCGTCGCCGAGAATAAAACGCGCGTCGTCGTCATCGACAGCTTCACGGGCTATCTGAACTCGCTGCCGCATCGCGATAAAGCCGTGCGGGATATCCAATCCCTCCTCAAGCATCTTGCCCGCGCCAACGTCTTGACGATGCTCATCGTGGCGCAGCATGGGCTGCTGGGGCACAACGTCGGGATAGACGTCGATGTCAGCTTCCTCGGAGACACAGTGCTCCTGCTTCGCATCATGGAGCATGAAGGCCGGCTCAGGCGCAGCATCACGGTCGTCAAGAAGAGGCATGGCCCGCATGACCTCGACGTGCGGGAGCTCTTCATCGCCAGCTCGGGCGTCTCCGTGATCTCGTACAATCCCCTGCCTGAGGCGTGAGCTTTTTCGTGCAGGACGGTATCGGCATGCTCGATTGGGTGCTCGTCCTTGCGCCCTATCGCAAGGATGCCGCGTACATGACGTCGCTTCTGCTTGAGCACGGAATTCGGGCTCAAGCGGCGACCGCCGAGGATCTGGGCGATCGTCTTGCGGAGTTGCCCGGGGTTGTCGTCGTTACCCACGAGGCCCTGAACCCCGCCGCGATTAAAGTTATAGCGCAATTTTTGGCAGACCAGCCGAACTGGTCAGAAATTCCGATCGTCATCCTGCTCGACCGGGCGGCGCCTGCCCGGCAAATTCAATCGGCGCTGACCGCCGCTTGGCCACGGTCGCGCCAGACGTTCCATCAACGCCCCGTCGCCGCGCTGGAACTGGTCAGCGGGATTCAATCGGCGCTTCTCACGCGGTTCCGACAACGCGAGGTGCGGGATTATCTCGAACGCGAAACCGAGCTGCGGCTCGAACTCAATCATCGCGTCAAAAATATCCTCGCCAGTGTGATTTCGATTTTCCAGATGACGCGGCGGGGTGCGACCTCGATCGACGGTTTGTCGGAAGATTTTGCCGGGCGCCTGAGCGCACTATCGAACGTCCACGCCGTCGCTTTTGACGAGGGAGCCGACGAGATCGCGCTGGATCAGGTCGTCGGCGCCACGTTCGCCCCCTACCGCTCCCAGGAGCGATCCGCCATCCAGATCAGCGGCCCCGCCGTGCTCGTGTCGCGCGCGGCCGGCACCACTCTGGCGCTTTGCCTGCACGAGCTGGCGACAAACGCCATCAAATACGGCGCGTTGTCTACGCCGGAAGGGCACGTGGCGGTGACGTGGGACTTGTCCCCGGCCCCGGATCCGGTCCTCACGATGCATTGGGCCGAAACAGGAGGTCCACCGGTCGTCGAGCCGACCCGCGTCGGCTATGGAACACGCTATATGCGCTCGGCGTTGACAGGTCTGTTCGGGTCACGCCCGACCTTCGCTTTCGCGCCCGAGGGATTGCGGTTCATGGCTCAGGCGCCTCTATCTCGGCTGACACAGACCCCTCGGAGCTCATGACCGCCAACAGGCCTCTTCGCATTTTCTATCTGGAAGACAATCCTCTGATCGTCTTTCATGTCGAAGCCATGATCGAAGACCTTGGACACATATTCGCCGGATCGCTCGCCAGCTTTTCCGATCTCAAGGCGTCCATCGACGGGATTGAGATGGATGCGGCGTTGGTCGACATCGATCTCGCCGATGGCGCGACCGGCCCGGCAGCCGCAGCATGGTTGTATGAGCGCGGAATCGTATCGCTCTTCATCAGCGGTCAGGAACATATTGCGGCCGAGCACGCGGCAGTGTCGCTGGGCACGATCAGCAAACCAATTGCGCTTGATGAGTTCGCGGCGAAAATGGAATTGCTCCAGATCGCCATCCGTTCGAAAAGCTGAATCCAGAAGGTTATCGCGCCGTCGGCGTCCTTTCCTTACCTTGCCGAAAGGCGCGACCGCTTCGCAGTACGGAACGCTTCCATGCCTCGATCTGATCTAGACTTGTGAGCGCAGCAGGCTAGCCAGCCAGTCGGACAACTTTTCCGTAAAGGTCCGCTGTTCCCATCTGGCCAACGTATAGAGGGTCGACCGCTTGAGATCGGCCTCGAACAGCTCGATCTGGCGTTGAGCGAAACGCCGGTCGTGGAAATTGATGTTCGCTTCGTCGTTCAGGCGAAGCGCACGCTCGTCAATGTTGGTTGATCCCACCGACGTCCAGATCCCGTCCACGATCACGACCTTGCTGTGATACATCGTCGGCTCGAACTCATGGATCCTGACGCCCGCCCGGAGCAGCTCTCCCCAGAAGTAGCGCGACGCGTTCCTGACAACCCGCGCATCCGTCTTTGCGCCCGGGACGATGATCTCGATCTCCACTCCGCGCTTCCTCGCTTCCAGAAGTTGGCTACGGGTGATCGCGTCGGGCACGAAATACGGCGTGCCGATGCGGATATTCCTCTCGGCGGATGCGAAGGCCGTCATGAGCATGAGATGCATCACGTTGCGCTGATGGGTCGAACTCACCACGACCTGCGCGTCGAAGTCCCCGATGGGTGCCAGCGCCGGAAAGTACCGATCCCCCATCAGCAGTTCGCCGGTGGCCTCGATCCAATGCTCGGCGAAGGCGGCCTGAAGCTCCGAGACGGCCGGCCCTTCGAGTTGGTAGTGCGTGTCGCGCCATTCTGCGGGCGTCCTGGCATCACCATTCCATTCGTCCCCGATGCCGACGCCGCCCGTGAAGCCGATGCGGCCATCGGCGATCAGGAGCTTGCGGTGTGTCCGGTTGTTGATGCGGTCGATCGTGTTCCACTTGACTGGGCGGAATCGAACCACCTCGACGCCAGCCGTCCGCATTTTTTGGATCAGGCCTTCGTCCATCGGGATGCTTCCAACCCAATCAAGCAGGACCTTCACACTGACGCCCGCACGCGCCTTCTCGGCGAGCACATCGGCGAACTGGTCCGCTATGTCACCACGCCAGTAGATGTAGGTCTCGAAGGTGATGGTGTTACTGGCCGCGCGCATGGCCCGAAGCATGCCGGGAAAATCTCGTTGCCGTTGACCAGCGTCTCCACCCTGTTTCCAGGAATGCTGTTGGAGCCGAACAGCGCTCCCATCGATGTCCGGAACTGGGCGTCGGAAGACGCGAGATGGTGGGCAACGGCTGCTCGAGCTCGCGTCGCTCGGGCAGCAGGTTTGCCACCACCAAACAGGCCAGCACGCCCATCGCAGCGGATACGGCCGCAAGGACCAGCGGATATTTGGCAATCTTCATCAGGCTCCCCAGCCATTTCATCGATGCTGGCGGGTGTGTCCACGCCGCTGGTCGACATGAGACGGGATGTCAAAGCCATGATTGGATCGACGCCCACCTAGATCGAAACGGCCCGCCCCGTTTCGCACACCGTTCCTGGCCTTCAGCGACTGTTCAATTCAGGTTCCTAACGTCGAGCCCTACCCGCGCTGGAATCCGCGATGGCCTTTTCAAGGTCCTTTTGCCAGAACGGCTTCCCCAGCCGCTTGACGTGGGCAGGCAGACTGGCCGGCACCTCGGAGTACCCGGTCGCGAGAATGATCGGGATGTCGGGCCACCGGTCGTTCAACTCGATGATCAACTGGCTTCCGGTCATGTGCGGCATCGCCTGGTCAGTGATGACGAGATCGAAGGCGGCGTCCTCGCCCAATATCCGGAGCGCCTCGCGCCCGGAACTGGCCTCGACGACCTGATGCCCCAAATCCTCCAGCAATGCGACCGTGTTCATGAGGACCAAGGCGTCATCGTCCACCGCCAGCACCCGGATCGAGGGGGTCGTTTCGGCAGGCGAAGCATCCACACTCGCAATGTCTGCAATCGGCCCAGAAGACGGCTTGCTGACCGGCAGCCACAGCGTCGCGGTGGTGCCCTCCCCGACCCGGCTCTCAAGCTCTAGGCGACCGCCCAGCTGCGCCGCCGTGCCGAGCACCATGGGTAACCCCAGGCCCGTCCCCTTGCCGACGCCCTTGGTCGTGAAGAAGGGCTCGGAGGCCCTTGCGAGGGTCTCCGGGTCCATTCCGGTGCCGGCGTCCTTGACGACCAGGCGGACATATTCGCCGGGCTGCAGCGGGCCGGCGCCCCCGGCGGCGACCGTCTCGTTCCGCGCCGAGACCGTGATTTTGCCGCCGTCCGGCATGGCGTCGCGCGCGTTCACGGCAAGGTTCAGGATGGCCAGCTCGATCTGGTTCGGATCGGCCGCCGCGGGCTTGAGGCTGGTCGGAAAGGAGGTCTCCAATTCGATGGAGGGTCCGAGCGAGCGGCTCAGCAGGTCCGTCATCCCGGCGACGAGTTCATAGACGTTCACCGAGCTCACCTGGAGATTCTGCTTCCGGGCAAAGGCGAGCATGCGCTGCGTCAGCGTGATGCCGCGTGTCGCGCCCTTAAGGGCGTTTTCGATCAGGCCGAGCTGCCTTTCGTCTGTCACCTGCTTGCGCAGCAGTTCCAGGCTACCGACGACGGCGTTGAGCAGGTTGTTGAAGTCGTGGGCGACGCCGCCGGTCAGTTGCCCGAGCGCCTCCATCTTCTGTGACTGGTAGAGTGCTTCGCGCGCGGCCTCCAGGGCCTGGTCGGACTTGCGCCGCTCGGTCATGTCGCGGGTGATCTTGGCGAAGCCCATGATGTTGCCCTGATCGTCGCGGATCGGATCGAGCGCCACGCTCGCCCAGAAACGCTCGCCTCCCTTGCGAACCCGCCACCCTTCCGTCTGGTAGCTCCCTGCGGAGCGCGCGGTCGCCAGGGCCCGCTCCCAGACCTTCGTCTCGCGTTCCTCCTCCGTGTAAAAGACCGAGAAGTGCCGGCCGATGATCTCGTCGGGGCGATATCCCTTGATGCGCTCCGCGCCGGCATTCCAGTTGGTGACGGTGCCGGCTTCGTCGAGCATGTAGATGGCGTAGTCTGTCACGCCCTCGACCAGGAGCCGGAAGGACTGCTCGCTTCGCCGCAGGGCCTCCTGCTGCCTCTTGGGCTCGGTCAGATCGCGCGTGATCTTGGCGAAGCCCAGGGCGCGTCCGCTCACGGGATGGACGATCGGATCGATGATGCGTGGGCCCAGAAACGGGTCCCGTCCTTGCGGACGCGCCAGCCCTCGTTCTCGAACCGCCCTTCGCTCTGGGCGATCCTGAGTGCCCTCGCCGGCAGCTCGGTCGCCTGGTCCTCCGGCGTGTAAAAGCGCGAGAAATGCTGGCCGATGATCTCATGGTCCTCATAGCCCTTGAAACGCCTAGCCCCCGGGTTCCAGCTGACGACCTTGCCGTCGGGGTCGAGCATGTAGATCGCGTAGTCCGTGACCGCTTCGACCAGCAATCGATAGCGATCGCCCGTAACGTCCTCCACCGAAGTCATAGTGCGGAACGCCCCCATTCCATTATCAGCCAAACCATGCAGAACCCGCCGTCGCAGGAATGGTTCCACCCTGCGATCGCCGCGTCGCAAGACCCCCGCGGGCGCGATCCATCTCACATTACCCGGTCGATGCAACTGGCCCTAATGTCGGTTTGCGGACCGGAAGCACGTCGTCCCGGACGCGTAATCGAAGGCCGCCCGCCGCTTGATCTATAGGACCTCACCTCTAGCGAGACCCAGCCAGACCCCAAGTCGATAAACGATGGCCTGAGCGATCTCGGCACCGAGCAGTCCCTGTTCACCCGACTGGCGCAAGGCACCGCGCGATGGACGGGCAAGCCCACCACCTTCTTCGTCGCCCTCGCGATCGTCGTCTCCTGGGCGTTGTCGGGGCCGCTGTCCGGCTTCAACGCCACCTGGCCGCTGGTGATCAACACCTCGACTACCATCGTCACCTTCTTGATGGTCTCTATCATCCAGAACAGCCAGAACCGCGACACGGCTGCGATGCAGATCAAGCTCGACGAGCTGATCGTGCGGCTGGAGGGAGCGCGCGAGGAGCTGTTGGATCTGGAGCAGCTCGACGAGGACAAGATTGAGCAGATACGCAAACAATTCGAGGATCGCGCGGCGAAGGCCCGTAGCGGCACCGATCCCGGCCCGCCGCCGTCCGTCGTGGGCGCTTAGCCTTCTAATGCCGTGACGCTGTCGCCTCGACCTATGCCCTCCGACCTCCCGGGTTGAGCGCGCGAGATCAGCCGATCGAATACCACCCGATTGTCCAAGCGCCCGAATGTGCGGGCGGGTCCCGCCACGCCCGCCAGCCTGTCTGCGAGACCAGGGCGGGCCCTGCTTCGTGCACGGCGAGACCCGTGTGCCTCGGATTGACTTGGCAGGCTCGCTCGGCCTCGGGACACTGTTACGAAGGCAGAGCGGGCCCATAGAACACCGGCAAGGTGCGGCCCTCGATCGGGCCGGGGCAACTTAACGGGACGCTCAGCCGGCCATCGTCTTTTTCATGCCTTCGAGGTTGGCGAGGTGTTCCTTGATATGGCCCATCGCGAGCATCGCGATCGCGCGATGGGTCGGATCCTTGCCGGCGCCAAGATAGGTCTCTTGGATCTTCAGCAGCTTGGTGTGACCATCCATCTGTCCCTTGAAGTACGCCATGTCGAACTCTTTCCCGGCCGGCATCGCCTTGAGCTTGTCGATCATGGACTGGGCTTCGGTCCCAAGCTTCGGCGGGTTTCCTTCCGGCATCTTGGACGCCGCCTTCACGACCTTGGCGATGGTCTCCTGCTCGGCGACCTCGAATTCGGCGAAGCGCTTGAGCGCCGCATCAGCCGACTTGGCGAGCGCGGCCTTGCTCGTCTCCAGGGAAACCATGCCGGCTTCCAGGGTCTCAGCGGCGTGGCGTGTTTCGGGCGTCGGCATATTCGCGCTGGTCTGGGCGAGGGCCGCGGCCGGAAACAGTGATGCTGCGAGGGAAGCTTGAATGAGCGTGCGACGATCCATGATGATTTTTCCCGATGAGCCCCCGCCGTTAGCCCTGCAACGCCCGTCTTCGTGAAAAGGTTCAGCCGTTTATGTCGCGATCGAACTGCGGCTCAACAAGAAGCCGAAGCTGTCACTTGCTGGAGTAGGTGACCGCCTCGATCTTGTTGCCATCGGGATCGAGGACGAAAGCGCCATAATAGTGGGCATCGTACTGCGGGCGCAGGCCGGGAGGGCCGGCGTCGCGCCCGCCATGGGCCAGGGCCGTCTCGTAGAACAGATCGACCATCGCCCGCCGGCCGGCGGCGAAGGCGACGTGCACACCGTTGCCGGGCGTCGCGGGCTTGCCGTCCAAGGGCGTTTCGACACTGAACAGGAATGAGGCGGCGCCGTAGTCGGCCGATCCCGCCGAGCCGTTAAGCAAGCGCATCCCGAGGACGGGCATAATGGCGTCGTAGAACCTTCGCGCGCTGGCGATGTCGTTCGTGCCGACCGATAGATGATGGATCATTGCAGCGTCTCCGCCGTGGCGTCCTTCACCTTCTTACTGGCGAGGGTCATGAACAGGATGAAGCCTGCCAGTACGGCGCAGATGCCGTTGGTCAGGATCAAAGGCCATTGCCCGAGCGCGACCCCGTAGGCGAACCAGAGGCAGAAGCCCGTCGTCGTCAACGCATACATCGGTGCCGACAGCGATTTGGTATCCCTGGTCCGAACGATGCGGGCGGCCTGAGGCACGAAACTGATCGTTGAGCAGAGCGCCGCGGCGAAACCCACCATGCTGACCCAGCTCACGGTCACGCCTCCGCCTCGGCATCTGAGCCGGTCGGGATTTCCGCTAAGGGAGCGATGGCCGGGCCATTGAGCACGGTGCCGTCGGGCGCGAAGTGCGATCCGTGGCACGGACAGTCCCAGCACGTCTCGAAGGCGTTCCACTGCAGGTGACAACCGAGATGGGTGCAGACGGCGGAGCGCTGGTAGAGCGTTCCGTCCTCGGCGCGGTAGGCGGCGATCTTGGTGAGGCCGTCCCGGATGATCGCGCCCTGCCCGGGCTCCAGCTCCTCGACGGATGCGAGTTCCCCAGGCGCAAGATACTTGGCCAGATTGGTGATGGCGGTGCTGTTCTCGCTCACGAAAGTCATCGCGGCCTTGGTCGGCTTGCGCGCCGGTTCGTACACGGTCGCGAACTTGTTTTCCTTGCCCTCGATCAGGTCGGGAATGATCAGGCTGGCAACGACGCCGTGCGTGATGCCCTGGCCGGAATCCCCTGTCGTGACGAAGGTTCGGTTCCGATGGGCCTCGCGGCCAATAAAGGCGCCGTAATCGAGCGTGTCCATGACCTGCCCCGACCAGCGGTACAGCTCCGGAACGAGCGTCTTGATCCAAGATGTGAGGGCTGCAAAGCGCACATGAGCGTCGTTGGCCTCGCCCGTCTTGTGATCCTCGCCACCGACGATGAGGACGTCCTTGCCATCAGAGCCTGAGGTCAGGCGCACATAATGATACGGATCCTCGGTGTCCCAATAGAGGGCGTCGGCAAGAGCAACCCGCTCGATCTCAAAGCCCATCGCGTAGGTTCGATAAGGAGCCTGCTTGGTGTGGAGGGCGAAAAGGTCGTGGATCGGGGAGTTCGTCGCGACGACGACGAAGGACGCGTCGACCGTGTGCCCGGTTTCCAGCGCGATGTGTACGCCCGTCTTATCTTCGGAGATCTTTGCCACTGCGGAGAAAGGATGGAAGCGAGCACCTTTTTCCTGCAAGGCTTCGGCCAAGCCACGAAGATATTTCAGGGGATGGAAGGTCGCCTGTTCGGGATACCGTAGATACGGCCGGTCTTCCAACGTGCGCAGCGGCAATCCCTCACCGCGCTCGACCGCGACGCCGATCTCGCCGGCGGCCTCCACTTCGTCATCCAGAACGGATGGCTTGCTCTTCGGATCGAGGAACAGAAGCGCATCCAACCTGCGAAACTCACAGTCGATGCCGAGCTCCTGCTGGATCGTCTCGATACGATCGACCGCCGCGCTCTGGCTGGCCTGGAAACCCTGGGCCAATTCCTTGCCGCGCATCGAAAGAAGTTCGGCCAGGGAGTCGTCGCAGATGGGCGCGAGATGGGCCGTCGTCCTGGACGTCATGCCACCGGCGATCGGTCCCCGGTCCAGCACCAGTACCGATTGGCCACGGAGCACGAGTTCGTAGGCGATCGACAGGCCGGCGATCCCGGAGCCTACAACTACCACGTCCGTCTTCGTGTCTTCCGTGAGCGGGGCGGCATCGGGCGCCACCTCCACGTCCATCCAGACGGACCGGCTCTCTTCTCGCATCGCGTTCATCGGAAACTCCCGGGTTATCGAGCCTCCAACGCCCCTGGGTAAATTCGGTTTCGAGACATTCCAAAGTTCGCGCACGCATCGGTCGCTCCGTTCCGACCGGGGACGCTTCCGAATGGTGGATTAGCTATCACGCCTTGCGTGAACCAATACCGCGTCCAACGGTTTGGAGCCTGCAACCGAATGACAGCAGTGGGCGGTTAGATGAAATTCTTGCGCGACAACGGTCTGACGATCACGCTGCTGGTGCTGACCGCTCTATGCATCTCGGGAATGGTGGCGTCCGGCCTGACGGTCGAAAACGAGATGCTGTCAAGCCACCAACAGCCTCCTATTGGCATTCTTGAGTACGTGGCCTCAGGCTCGTTCCTCTCAGCACTGTTCGAGAACTGGGAGAGCGAGTTCCTGCAAATGGGCGCATACGTAATGCTGACCGCGACGCTGTTCCAGCGAGGTTCGGCAGAGTCGCGCGATCCCGACGAGCCCGAACGGGACGGCGACGAGCTGGCCGATACTTGGCGCAGCAGACATCCTGCGTTGCAGTGGATTTACGCCCATTCGCTCGGGCTCGCGTTGACGGCGCTGTTCGTCGCCAGCTTCGTGGCGCATTGGTTGGGAAGCGCGGCTGCCGCCAATCAGGAGGCGCTGCTCCACAGCACCGAAGTGAAGACCCGATTGTCTTATCTCGGGGATGCAAGATTCTGGTTCGAGTCTTTCCAGAACTGGCAGTCGGAATTTTTGTCGACGGCGGTGCTGGTCGTGTTGTCGATCTTCCTTCGCTTCAGGAACTCGCCGGAATCGAAGCCTGTCAGTGCCGCTCACAGCGATACCGGTGCCTAGGACGCCTTCGGAGGAACCAACGGCGGCACCGACGTGTTGGCGAGGCGAACCCTAATGCGAGGATGCACATGCCAAACCCGGATCTGAACGCTAAGACCATCGTCATCACCGGCGCCTCCAGCGGTTTTGGACGCGGCTCTGCCGAGAAACTTGCTGCCGAAGGTGCAAACGTCGTTCTGGCGGCGCGGCGCGCCAACCTGATCGAGGAACTTGCAAATCAGATCACGGCGCGCGGAGGCAAGGCGCTCGCCGTCACCACGGACGTCAGCAACGCCGTGGATGTCGGCGTATTGAAGGATCAGGCCGTCGAGCGCTTCGGCAAGGTCGACGTATGGATCAACAACGTCGGTGTCGGGGCGCTGGGCTACTTCTGGGACATCCCGATCGAGGATCATGCCCGGATCATCGATGTGAACCTCAAAGGCCTGATCTATGGCGCGCATGCCGCGCTTGGCCTGTTCCGCGCCCAGGGGCACGGCACGCTGGTCAATGTCGGCTCGATCGACAGCAAGGTGCCGCTTGCGTACCAGGCATCCTACGCAGCCTCGAAGGCGGCCGTTCTCAGTCTGAGCCGGTCGCTCAACGAGGAGCTGCGTCTGACGAAGCAGCAGGGCATCAAGGTAGCGACGATCATGCCCTGGGCGGTTGATACCCCGTGGTGGACGCATGCTGCCAACTACACCGGCCATGAGCCCCGGATGATGGCCATGGACGATCCGCAGATCGTCATCGACGCGATTGTGCGTGCCTGCACCGATCCCGAGGAGGAGATGCCGGTCGGCATGACGGCTAAGGCCTCGAACCTATCTCATCTTCTCTTCCCCGATCTAACCGAGCGCCTGTCGGCCAACATCGCCGATCGCGAAGTGCAGAAAGCTTGGCCTGCACCCAACACGACGGGCAGTATCTACGAGCCGATGGCTGAGGGTGCCGGCATCGGCGGCGGAATCCGGGAGCGCATGAAACGCGAAGACCATGACGCCGCGAACGATGGCGAGCCCTCCATTGCCGAACCTACCGGAGCGTTAGGCAATCAGGTTGGGAGGGAACCGATCGCCCGGTGGAGCACGAATTGACTCAGGCGGGGATACCGTATCCCCGCCTTTCCCTCAGAGTACCTCAATCTCCCGCGCCGTGATCAGGATCTTCTCCTGCCGTAAGCTTTCCTCGAGGGCAGCACGAAACCTTTTCCACCAAGCATGATCGATACCGTCGGCGACAACCTCGAATATTGCGATCTGATCGACTTGCATCTCGCCGCCGCTATTCCATCGGCCCTCGGCCGGCGCACGCTTGTAGGCCGTCACGCCACCGAACTTTTCGGTGAGCTCGTCCTCGATCCGGTCGAAGACCTCCCCCCGGAACGGCGTCCCGTCATTGGCTTTCATGGGGAGGAATATCTCGATACTTTTCATGGATTGCCGACATCCGGCTCCGGCGACAAGAAAGCCTGACGTGCCGCAGGCGGCCAAGATAATTGCTGTTCTGCGCTGAGGTCGTTCCTGATCGCCACTGCGGCGATTGCCGCCTGGCCGTTGCACACGCTGATCTGATCCAGTCCGTAGACAACGTCCCCAGCTGCGTAGAGATGTTTGACGGTCGTACGCTGATGGCGATCGACCTCGATACATCCGTCCTCCGTGGCAGCGGCTCCGAGCTCCTTCGCAAGGCTCGAATGAATGGAGGATCCGAGCGCCGGATAGACGGCATCATAGTTTTTGACCCCGTCTTCCGCTGCGACCTCCAGGCCCGAAACGCTCAAACGTATTGCGGTAATCGGGCCAAGCCGTATCGTTGCGCCGATCCGTTCAAGTCGATGCCGTAAGTCATCCGGGAAATCGTCTCCGACCGTCGAGATCGCTGTGACGCGATCAGAAAACGAGCGCAGGAACTCGCATTCGCTGACGGCTCGCTCGTCGCAGCCGATGACGGCCACGTTTTGCCCCGAGACCTCATACCCATCGCACACCGGGCAATACCGCAGATGTCCACGTCGCAGCGCCTCGGCATGAGTATCGTCATCGAGTGACGGCCGCCGGTTCGTGACGCCCGTCGCCAGAAGGACGGCTCGCGCGGACCAAGCCCCGTCCTGCGTCTGAGCGACAAATCCCGTTGCCGTTCGCCGGATATCGTCGACGCGACCGTCGACCAGAGCAGCCCCATACTGGCGGGCGTGCTCTCGCATTCGCAACAGAAGGTCGTGGCCTGATATCCCTTCTGGGAATCCGGGAAGGTTATGGCTCTGCGGGATCAACAGCGCGCGGCTTTTCCCATCATTAACGAGCGTAACGCGCATGTGGAAACGGGCGAGATAGGTCGCGGCCGTGAGGCCTGCCGGCCCTCCTCCTATGATGAGGCAGTCCGACTGCTCGATGGTCATGCACGCCACTCTTCTAGAATTTGGGCTGTCTCCGCGGCCGATATCTGCTGACTGAAGCGCTGCTTGAAAAGATCGAGCAAGGCATCGTGTCCCTTGTCCGAAAAGCTACAAACAGCGTCAGTGGCGACAACGACATGGAAGCCATGATCCACAGCGCCCAGAGCCGAGGAGAGTACACAGACATCGGTCTCGGCCCCGCTCAAGATAACCGTGTCTATCTCGCGCTCAAGGAGATGAGCGACCAGCTTCCGTCCGGCGAACGCCGAATAGACCGGTTTGTCGAAGACCGGAGCCGGAGGGGCGAAGCGCGCCAGCTCGGGAACGAGATCCAATAAGGCCGGATCTAGTATGGCGCTCGTGGTCTCAGGCCATTCCCGATAGAAGCTCTTCCATGCTCCCCGGGCCGTGTCGGGTGAGACCGAGGTGACGAACCGGGTAAAAATCGTCGCCTCAGGTCGATGCTGGGCGAGAGCTACGCATTGCGGCAGCACCTTCGGGAGCCATGGCGTCGACCATGGACCCTGTGCGGAAAAGATCCGCTGCATATCGATGCAAATGTGCGCGGCGCGAGATGTCAGTGGGGGCAGCGAATTAGTCATCACGTCGCCTTTTGCCAGCAGCAATCCGATCCAGAGGTCGTTTCTGCACGTTCTAACTGACAAAAACGGCTGCCGCGTACCTCGGCAATTCGTTTCGCAGCACTCGTTCTTTGACCTCGGGCGCCGATTGGTAAAGGAGGCGACCCTGCAACGCCGGCGTGGCGACGGGGTCGCTGCCCAGGTTGATTGCTATGGCGAGCTCAGAGCCGCCATGCAGTTGCCATCGGGCCAGGAGCGCCTTCGGTCCAAGCACTGTCACAGGGCAACCGCGCGCGTCCTCCAGGTGCGGTACGATTTCCCTCCGGCGGATCATGAGAAGCTTCCGTACGAGATGTTCCCATGCCTGGGCCTGAGCACCAGGCGCGGGAGAGCTCGCCTCGAATGTCTCGGGAGCATTTGGATTGGGAACTTCTTCAAGCGTCACCCCCGACGCGACCACCGGGTCTTGCGCGAACTCCCTGTTGCGCCCCTGCCGTACGGCTTCTGCAAGTTCGTCGTGATAATCCGTAAAATACATGAACGGCGTTTCGCTGCCGATCTCCTCTCCCATGAACAGCATCGGTATTTGCGGTGATAACAGCAGAAGGACCATCGCAGCGCGGAGAGCCTCTGGATGGGCAAGGGTCGTAAGACGGTCACCCTTGGCGCGGTTTCCGACTTGATCGTGGTTTTGCAGAAAACTGACGAAACAAGTCGGAGGCAGATGCCCGCTCGGTTTTCCCCGCGGCTCGCCGCTAGTGGGCACTATCTCTCCCTGGTAGGCGAACCCTTCTGCGAGCACACGGCCGAGCTTCTGGATCGGGCGGTCGGCGAAGGCCTGATAGTAGGCGTGCGTTTCTCCGGTCAGGATCACATGCAGTGCATTGTGGAAATCGTCGTTCCACTGCGCCGTGATCAGCGGCGAAGCGAGTAATGCGCTGTCGTTGGCCTCGTTTTCAAGAATGAAGTGTATCTGTCTCTCGGGATCCAGCGCGCTCCGGATACGGCGCGTGGCCGTCTCCATGAAGTCTTCCGACTCGATCGCGTGGACGGCGTCGAAGCGCAGGCCATCGAAGCGATATTCCTTGAGCCAGTAGATCGCGTTCTCGATGAAGAACGAGCGGACCTCGGTCCGGCGGAAGTCGATCGCATCTCCCCAGGGCGTCTTGATGTCCGAGCGAAACATCTGTGGGGCGAAGGCGCGAATATACGCGCCATCGGGACCGAAGTGATTATAGACGACATCGAGGAAGACATTCATGCGCAGCGCATGCGCCGTATCGATGAGCTCCTTTAGCTCCTCGAGCGGGCCATAGGCCTCCGCCGGGGCAAAAAGCTGGACGCCGTCGTAACCCCAATTTCGTCGGCCAGAGAAATCGGCGAGCGGCATGAGTTGGATCGCCGTGATCCCAAGGGCTGCAAGGCCAGCTAGCCTGTCGGTTACCGCCTTGAACCCCCCAAGAATGCCGACATGAATTTCGTATATGACCATTTCGTGCCACGGCCTGCCCAGCCAATCCGGATGCCGCCAGACATAGCTGGTCGGGTCGACCACCACGCTCCAACCGTGAACATCGGAACTTTGAGCGCGCGCAGCCGGATCGGCGGCGCTCGTACCGTCGGGCAATTTGTATCGGTACCGCGTGCCCGACTGGGCTTGCTCGAGAAGAACTTCGAACCAACCGTCACCGGCGGGCTTCAGGTCGAATACTGGGCCGTCAGCCAGTTCGAGTTGCAAGCTGTCATGCTCGGGCGCCCAGATACGAAAGAGCGTTCCGTTCGTGACGATCTGCGCGCCGAAGCCATATTCGTGAACATACATGGGCGAACTCATTGGAATAGTAGATGATAAGCGCCGGCCATCGCTGGCCGGCGCGTGCACTGCTAACGCGAGGCCTTGTAGAGCTTGGTGGCGATCTCGAACATTTCCTCGGGCGCATAGTCCGGGGTGAATGCCGAGGGCACGCCGGTGAACTGATGGATCTTGCCGCCCTCCGGCATGCCGTCGACGACCTCGAGCTCACCCGGCGGATCGCCGGGAAGCGCCATTTCGCCATTGCCCCAGATGCCGGCCATTTCCTTGTAGTCGTTAGGGCTGAAGGTATAGAGCCGGCGGTGCGAACCCTCCTGCAGGTACTTCTGGCACTCCGGAATCTTGTCGAGGTTGATGTTGGGCGTGGGCAACATCTTCTCGATCGCGACGCCGGTGATCTGCTTGAGCGCCAGCGCATAGGCGTGGGCATGGACCGAGCCACGGACCAGCAGGTAGCCGCAGACCTCGCGGCCGGTCGGATCGGTCAGCGTCTCGTAGACCCGCAGCTTATGCAGGCGCGCGCCGCATTCGAGATGAAAGTTGTGCAGCAGATCGGTAACGACGTTGCCGGTCGTGGTGACGAAATCATTGTTCCAGGACACGCCATTGCTGTTGACGGGCGTGGCACCGCCAGCATTCGACAGGAAGGCAGCCGCCAGCCGCATGTCGGACATGTCCGCGAAGGGTGCGCCGGAGATGTCTCCGCCGTCCCCGGCGTCGCCATTCGGCGTGTCCGGACCATTGGCGAGCATCGCAATGCCGTTGCTGACCAGCTCGACATGCCCGAGCTCTTCGGCCGTGATGGCCGCGACCAGGCTGTAGAACGGCCGCAGCTTCTCCTTGCTGCGGAAGTTGAAGCTCTGGAACATATAGTTGTTCAGGGTGGACATTTCGCCGTACTTCCCCCCGAGCAGCTCCTGCAGGGCGGCGGCGGCATTGGGGTCGGCCTTCTTCGGGACAGGCAGCTCGGCCTGCAGCTTGTCGACGCGCATAAACATGGGAAATCCTCCGGTTGCTCTCGCGCAACGGAAGGCCTCCTATGAAGGTTCCACATAATTCGATTTGTGGGCTGGTTCGTTCGCCCGAGGGAGCGGTTACGCTTTCGCGCGTCGCGGTAACCGTAGAACCCTGCCGGGCGGACGATCGGAACTAGGTGTCCCCTATGGTGTTTCAGGCCGAAGAACAGACCGCGGGAGAGCAGTCGGCATCTGGTGGATTTATTATATGAAGCGCACCCATTGGGTCTTTTCACTGGTCATTCTCGCACTGCTGGGAGGTGCCGTTGCTGCGCTCTGGTGGTACAGGAGCAGTGCCATCCTGAAGATTGCCGTCACGCCCGGCGCGGATCGGGTTCAACCATTTTTGAACGCACTGGCGGTGTCGCGCACAAACTTTTCGTTCGTTCTGGTGCCGGCGGCAAGCAGCACTGCGGCCTTGGAGGCCTTGCGTGGCGGGGCCGTGCAGTTCGCGGTTATGCGGATCGATCAGGAAACCAAAGGCGGTATCCGCGCCGTTGCGGTTCTGACGACCCGCTTCCTTGTTCAGACCGACGCGAATGCGCGCGCGGCCGAGCCCGATCTGGCTTTTGCAAGCGAAAGGTTGACAGCGATCCTCGGCAGGCCGGTCAATGCGGACGGATTGGATATTCGAGCGGCAAAGCGGCTCGAAACCGCGCCTAGATCGTTACTGACCCGGACGAGCCTCAAGATCACCGATGATCAGGCCGACAAACTGTGGTTTCTCGGAACTGCGAGAGATGAGCCTGAAGAGGCTGACGACTGGCGGGCGCGCGCGCTCACTGTATCGAGAATGTTGGTTACGACGGAAAGGGTTGATCGCCAGATCGTCCATGATGTCGCTATGCAGATCACAGATGTCATCCGTTCGGCCCGGAGCGAAATCACCGCAGCCCGCGAAGTTTATCTCGCGCCCATCGATGAAACCAAAAGTGTTTTGCGCGCCCATGACGGGATCGCCCGCTTCATGAACCGAGAAGGCCAAGGCTTCTTTGAGCGCTTTGGCGATCTTGTTTATCTCGGAATGAGTGTCCTCGGCATCATCCTAACCGCCTTTGGCGCGCTGATCGCGTGGCTGCGTTACCGGATCGCCGATAATGGCCGGCGGTATTTGACTCGCATGCGAGTGTTAGTGAAGCGAGCGTCACGAAATCCGCACGAGATCGACAGGGTTCGGACCATTGCAACGCGGCTATCGATCCGATTTGCTCAGGAGGTGGCAGCACGCCGGATCGCGCAGGACGTGCTCAATGCGTATGAGGTCATGCAGAGGACGCTTCACTCTTGGTTGGGCACGAAAACTGGCATGTGAGTGATGCCGTGCGCCCCGCCGCTTCCATTGTCGGCCGCCGCGTATCCGCAAGCCCCCGCTCGCAGATATCGAACGGGCAGCGAAACTTTCGTCCGTTCTAGGGCGGCGAAACCCGCCGAACTGATCGCGCCGATGCGCGTTACCGCAAAAGCTGCATCTGCGTGATGCGCGGGGTCGTTCAAATGCATCGCATCGCCGTCATCGGGGCCACAGGTCTCCTTGGATCCCACATCGTCGCTGCGTTGGCAGCGAACGGGAAAGACGTGATTGCCATGGCCCGCCACGTTGCCGAGGGACCCATCCGACTCCCGGTGGTTCGGTGGGCGCGGATGGATCTGGCACACGCCAGCCAACCCGACTGGCATGCGGTTTTGGAAGGTGTCGACGCGGTGGTGAACTGCGCCGGCGCCCTGCAGGAGGGACCGGTGGACGACCTCGTCGGAACCCATGAGACGGGTCTGCGCGCTCTCGTGGCCGCCTGCGAAACGGCCGGGGTCCGACGTTTCGTTCATTTCTCCGCGATGGGCGTAGATCAAGCGACGCCTACTGAATTCTCCCGAAGCAAGTGGGCGGGAGACCAAGCTCTGGTCGCGAGCAAACTCGACTGGGTTATCCTGCGTCCCTCCGTCGTGCTCGGAGCGTCGGCCTATGGCGCAAGCGCATTAATCCGCGGTCTGGCGGCGCTTCCGCTTCTGCCGGTGATGGCTGACACCGCCCCACTCCGGCCTGTCGCGCTCGATGATGTCGTCACAACGGTGCGATTCTTTCTCGACGCCGGGGCTCCGACAAAAATTGCGCTCAATCTGGCTGGCCCGGAACGGTTCGATTTCACGCAGCTCGTCAAGTTGTACCGCCAATGGCTCGGCTTTCGGCCGGCCCCTGAAGTCAACCTGCCTGCATGGCTGGGAGGCCTGTTGTATCAGTTCGGCGACTTAGCCGGACGGCTCGGCTGGCGACCCCCGGTCCGGACCACTGCGCGACTTGAGATTGCGCGTGGCGCGGCGGCGGACAATTCTGAATGGGTCGGGCTTACCGGTGTGGATCCTCAGCGGATAAGCATGATGCTGAACGCAGGGCCAGCCTCAGTGCAGGAACGCTGGTTTGCGGGCCTCTACCTCGTCAAGCCAGTAGCGCTGGTCAGCCTCATAGTCTTCTGGATTGGCTCGGGCCTTGCCTCGATCGGCCCGGGCCATGCCACCGGCATAGCCATGATGCAGCAGGGCGGCGCCGGCGCGTGGGCGCCGTTCGCCGTTATCGGCGGGGGGGTGGCAGACCTCCTCATCGGCTTTGGAATTGCGCTTCGCCCAGCTGCGCGCGCGGCGCTGCTCGCCGGTATGACGATCTCACTCCTCTATGCGGTCGCCGGCACGATCGTCACGCCCTGGCTCTGGCTCGACCCGCTCGCGGCCCTTCTGAAGATCGCCCCGATCCTGGCGCTGCACATCGTTGCACTTGTCACCCTGAGGGATCGATGACGACTTATCTCCTCTTGAAATTCGCCCACGTCATCGGGGCAATTGTCCTTATCGGAACAGGGGCTGGCATCGCCTTCTTCATGGTGATGGCACATGCCACCGGCAATGTGACCAAGATCGCCGGCGTGGCCAGGATCGTGGTGACCGCCGACTTCTTGTTTACGGCCACTGCAGTGGTCGCCCAACCGATCACCGGGGTCTTGCTGGCGCGGGAGGTGGGATACGATCTCGGCGAAGGCTGGATCGTGCTGTCGATCATCCTCTACTTCGCCATAGGCGTCTTCTGGCTGCCCGTCGTGGTCATGCAGATGCGGATGCGCGATCTGGCCGAAGCAGCGGAGGCGACCGGATCGCCCTTGCCCGCCAATTATAACGTCCTGTTCTGGACCTGGTTTATCTTCGGCTTCCCGGCCTTCGGCGCGATACTTGGTATTCTGTGGCTGATGATTGCCAGACCCGCCATCACGCTGTTCGGCTAAGGCGGCAATGGCCGGTCCCGCAGGCGACCGATTTCCGCTGCGATCGTTCGGAAGTCGAGCGCTTGACCGTCGCGTTGCAACGCCAGGCGAAGAAAGCGGATCGGGAAGTGAATTGCCTCGACATTGGCGTCGCTCAACTCGGACACCCGTGCTGAAGTGCCCTTCTCGGCATGGTCGAGCGCTGCTTCAATCTCACCCTCGCTAAGGACATTCTTGCGCCGCAACTCACCGCATAGGGCCGCAATCGCAAGCAATAGTCCTTCCATCTGAAGGTTGGCGGTATTCATCGTGGCTCCTCCAGCGATCTTTCAGATGGGGATAGGCGCTTGTGGACCGCGCGAAGCTCTTCGTCTGCGCCAGTTCGAGTTCTCGTAGCCCGAACGCCAGGCAGGCTCCCCAAACCAGATGGGCTACAAGCATTAGTCCATTGCGGCGGACGGGGTGATCGGTGCTGGGGCGGAGGATGCCTATTCCTGGTATCCAGCCGAGATAACTTGCCATCCAAACGCCCACTCCAAAGACGGCTCCCGTTCCGGCGTCGCGTCGGGCGGTTAAGGCGGCGAGAGCGCCGCCAGCCCCTGCGCCATAAAGAAAATGATGGAGCAGAGTCGCCGTCGAGGTTCGCAAGCCGAAGCGTGGCAGGTCCTCGGCCAACTCTCGGGGGGGCAGCGGGTACCGCTCCTTAACGGGGAGCCGTTCATGCATGCGCCTCATTGCGCATGTCATCGGCAAAGTCGCCGCAAAGCCGGCCAGAGCACCCAACAGCATCTTTTCGCCGAGAGAGCTCATCTGCCATCATCCTCTGGCTGGTCGCGCGGCGACGTCGCCCAAAGCGCTACGGCCATGGCTACGTAGGCTATGGCAATCGAGCTTGGCGCAACAACCTTCTCCCAGCCCGGGGTCAGTCGCTTAGGGACCAGGCCATAGTCGACGAGCGCAGCGATGGCCGATACCCCCACGGCATCCACCACCACCGACCGCTCAGGACGGACCCGGCGGATCGCTTGATAGACACCCGCCCAAAAAACTGATGCGCCGTGATGGGTAGCGAACCCAAGCAAGGTATGGCCAAGGTCGATAGCGCGAGAGCGTCCCGCAGCCTCACCCCAGTACCAGTGGCTCGTCGAATTGACGGGCTGGACCGGATGCCCACCCCCGACACGTGCCAGAAGAGCGAGGACAGCCGTCGTTACGCCGCTCACGACACTGCCCGAGATGAGGGATTTGACCAGAAACGCGTCCATTCCGTGCCTCCAAGCATCCTCGAAAAGCGATTGTGCCTATGGTCCCGGCATCGACGCCATCGAGGCCCGTAACGTTTTTTCGAATGATAAGTTCACTTCGGCGCTGTAGGAGAAGTCAACCTCAATCCGATCATCGGCCAGTCGGCGAAGCGCCTATCAGGAAACCGGGACGCGGCAAGTTTGCCGATCGCCCCCAATCGGAAAATGCTCGCTGAAAACGCGCCTCCAATGGAGGAGTTTCAGATTTTGAATCTTGAGCGACGCAGGCTGCAGTAAGCCTTGGTTACACACATCACCCCGGTGAGATCGGCGGTCAGTTGCGAAGACGAGCGGTGATGTTAGGTCGAGGATTTAGGCCGCAGGAGCGTATTCAGCCGCGCGATATTGGTTTTGACCCATTGCCTTTTAGTTGCTTTAAGACGGCCGGCTGGCACTCGCTCAACGATATATCGACGCTCGACGTTGATTTTGGCGGGCGACATGACTGCGGAAGCATCGGCGATTGCAATCTCGAAAGTTTGGTGAGCGCGATCAAGGTCGCTGAACTCGCCGAGGAGCGTGTTAGACGGCAGCCGCTCGAACTGTCCTGCGCCACCAAGAGTGGCGCGCCATCCTCGCGCCAAGGCCGCTTCGAGAAAGCGCCGGTGCGGGTCGCCGGGGGCCGCCTCGATATCGTACGTCGCGATGAAATGCTTCACGCTAATTGCTCCAGGATAGCCATTGCCGGGTGGATGCATCCGGTTAATTCACTCACTTCAGCGGCCATATCAGGATGAGCATCGGCACCGATATGAGGAGGACGAGCAGTGTCAGGGGGGCGCCCAAGCGAGGGTAATCACTGAAGCGATAGCCGCCCGGTCCCATGACGAGCGTATTGCACTGATGGCCGATCGGCGTGAGGAAGTCGCTTGCCGCGCCGATCGCGCAGGCCATCAAGAAGGCATCTGGCTTGTAGCCGAGTTTGGTCGCGAACCCCGCCGCTATCGGCGCCATGACCAGTACGGTCGCGGCATTGTTGAGGAACGGCGTCAGCGCCATCGTGGTCGCGACGATCAAAGCGAGCGCAGCCCAACCCGGCAGCCCACTTCCAACCTGTGCAAGCGAGGACGCCAGGAGATCGGTCGTTCCGGTCGTCCGCAAGGTGTCGCTGATCGGGATCAAGGCCGCGAGCATCAGAAGGATCGGTGCGTCGATGGTGCTATAAGCATCACGGAGCGGAACGGATTTGAATGCGATCAGGAGTACTGCGGCAGTGAAGAAGACGATCGGCACCGTCGCAAGTCCAAGTGCCAGCGCGACGACTGCTCCAACTACTATTGCCGACGTAACGAGAACGCGGCGCTTGCCGCCCAAGGAGACTGCTCGATCAGCCAACGGTAATAAGCCTAGGTCTCCGAAACGCTCGGGTAGCAGATCCTGGTCTCCTTGAAGCACCAGGATGTCGCCCGCCCGTAACCGGATATCCCTTATGCGATCCGTCAGCCGTTCGCGCGAACGGCTGACGGCCAGAAGATTGATGCGTAGCGCGCATGAAGACCGAAATCGCTCGCCGTTTGGCCGATCAAGGGGGAACTCGGCCCGAGGATGGCCTCGCTCGTCAAAGCGGGTTCCTGATTGCCCGGTTTCTCCGTAGGGCGGTCTCGACCAACGAGTTTAAGGCCACCTTCGGCCACGATATTTTCGAGTGCCTGCGTCTCGCCACGCAGCAGCACGATATCCCCGGGACGAAGCGTCGCATCGGGCAAGGGCGCGGGCATTTCCCGCTTCTGACGCAAGATGGCGATGACGTGAACCTCGTCGTCGCCCAGCGCGCGCAGGTCGGCGATGGTCTTGCGAGCGAGTTCCGAAGTTTCTTCCACCATGGCCTCGGTGACGTAATCCTTGATGTCGAGAGCCTGGGACATGCCCACTGAGCCACGGCGATCCGATGGCAACAGACGATAGGCAAGCGTCAGGAAGGCGCATCCGAAGGCAGCCACGACGATCCCGACCGGGGTGAAGTCGAACATCGAAAAGGGCTGCCCGAGCATCTCGGACCGGACCCGCGAGACGATGATGTTGGGCGACGTCCCGACCAGCGTAACGATGCCGCCCAGCAAAGACGCGAACGCCATCGGCATTAAAAAAGTGGAAGGCGAAATCCCCTGCTTGCGCGCAAACTGGTAGGCAATCGGGAGCATCATCGCCAGCGCACCGATGTTCTTGATCACCGCGGACATGATCGCCACGGACACGACTAAAAATGCGACCTGAAGCTGCGTCGATTTCAAATGCGGCGAAAGCTTGCCGACGGCATTCTCAATCAAGCGTGAGCGGGCGACTGCCAGGCTGACAACAAGCGCACTGCCGACGATAATGACGATGTCGTCGGAGAACCCCTTGAATGCTTCCGAGGCGGGTATGATGCCAAGCCCAAGACCGGCCAGCAGTCCAACGAGTGCCACGATGTCGTAGCGGAAACGGCCCCACAAAAAGGCAACCATCATCAAAGCGACGAGCGTCACGGACGCAATTTGGGCATGCGACATGGGAACCGCCGGGCGAGAGTAGCTCCCGTCAACGCACGCCGTTCAATTACGTTTCAGCGGGGCGGGCCGCAGGAGCATCTCGATCAAGTTTCCCGCTGCCGCCTGCATCCGACCAAGCGATGAGAGGGCCGACCTACCTTGGCCGCCTGGTGGTTTTTTGCCGACGCGAGCATGGCGTGCATCGTCGGTGAATGTGATTGCATGCGGCTCTGAACCGCGTGACCATCGCAGCGTTTCAGCGATTGATGGCATAGTCATCATGCCTTCAGATAATTCACGGGCATCGCGGTTCGTTAGGCCATACCAACTCGACAACGGCGCCCTGCTAAATCACCGGCCGAGGTCGAGGGGTGCGCTGGGGGGCCGACCATTTCGTAAGAGCCGGCCATGGCACGACGGATGCAAACGCCAGAATTGAAACCAACGAGCTTGGACGGAGCCGCAGGTATTGCAGCTTTGCTGCTTTTATAAAAAAAAATCGCTTCCCCAACTACCGCCATCAACTTGAGGGGGACTTCGACGCGTGTTGTCGTTGACAGGTGGACGCCTGAAAAGGCGAACCACTTCATTCCAATCCTCGATCACCTTCCAGAGGGTCAACGTCTCTTCGGCTGTCAATAACTCCGTGCGGAGCCGATGGATGGCCTCGTCGCGACTTCTCTCATTTCCGGTCGAATATGCGGTAATCATGTTTTTGCACAGGACATCTGTGTGGGTGGTGAACTGCGGGCCGCAGCAGAGCCGCACCCGCATAGACGCTAGTGTTTCGCCGTAGTGTCAGGCATCTGCGAGCGTGCCAAAAACTTCTCCGTCACGCCGGGAAGATTTTCGCTAAACCATCTAGCCATAGCCTCCTCCTCTTGAAGGATGCGCTGGCACACCGCGCTGGTCTCTGGATCGCCGCACGCTTCTGCCGCCGCAATGAGAACCTTGTAGGCGGCGATTTCCATCTGTTCGAATGTATAGCTCGCCATCGAACCTTTGACGATTTCGTCATCTACAAAGGCGCCGCTCATCCCTTGGCCCATGGCCACGAACTTACCCATGAGGTCCTTCAGGGTGGAGATATCGCCACCTCGCCTCTCGATGCACGAGTGAAGCATATCGGCCTGCCTGCTCGTCTCGGCCAAGTGCGCCTCGATCTTTGCTTTCACGTCCGGGTAGTTTCCGATGCGGCCTGCCATTGCCGAGAGCATCGTCTCTGCCTGTTTTTCCATGGCATGGGCATCGCGCAGCCATGCCATCAGGTGTTCTTCTTTGGTAGGCATAAAAAACCTCCTCTTGGTGATGGCTCGCAAACGTATGGCTACTGCGCAATGTTCCGCCATATCGGAACATGGATCATCATGCGCGGTTCATCCGGGAATTAGACGAAGCCGAGGAGGAAAATATGATCGATCCGCGCGAAAAGAGTCGAGCTGCGGGGGCCGCGTATGCTGCCCAAAAGAAGCCAGAGCTGACGAAAGCTCTAGGTGGAGAGGCTAAAAGGATGGCCGAAACAATGCCACCCGACGAGGTCGCAAAGTTAGCCTTTCCAGAATCCGAAAAATCGAAAAGGGACCGGAATTAAGCTCCAGCACGATGGCTCAGGCCCGGCGCAGCGGCCGATCACGCGTAAGACTACGGTGAGGTCGTTGGTTTGGCCGCCGAGGCCTACGGCCCAAGGCGAGGTGCTGTGCCGGATCGACCCTCCCTCGACGCGCGCTCGACGCGCGGTTGAAGTTCGCATGTCATCCGCAGCTGCGCCGCGATCATGTACATTTCCGTTTTAAGCGCCGGCCAGCCCCTTGATATTCGCCAGTCCCGGAAGCCTGTGGTCGATACAAGACGCGCGCGCGGAACTTGATGCGCCTCCCCGTGTTTCTCCGGCATTCCATTCTATCACGCGGAGAGACATCGACATGGCCACGAGCGCACCCAAAGCCCTTGACGACATGTTCCACGACATGCTCAAGGACGTCTATTACGCCGAGAAGCAGATCCTGAAGGCCCTGCCGAAGATGGCCAAGGCGGCGAAGTCGCCCGAACTCAAGAAGGCCTTCGAGACGCACCGCACCGAGACTGAGGGGCACGTCGAGCGTCTCAGCGACGTCTTCGAAGCGATCGGTAAGGCGCCCCGCGGCAAGACCTGCGACGCGATCCTCGGCATCCTGGAGGAAGGCAAGGCCGTCATGGAAGACTACGCCGACAGCCCTGCCCTCGACGCCGGTCTGGTCGCTTCCGCGCAGGCCGTCGAGCATTATGAGATGACGCGCTACGGCACGCTTCGGGCATGGGCGCAGCAGCTCGGTCACAAGGAGGCTGTCACTCTTCTCGACGCCACGCTGGCCGAGGAGACCAAGACCGACGAGCTGCTGACCAAGATCAGCACGTCGACGAATGCGGCGGCGGTCCCCAAAGCGAAGGCGGCCTGAATCACCGACGTATAAGGAAAGGCCCGTCGAGCGGCACTCGGCGGGCCATTTTCGTGTCCCAATCGATTAGGACGTCGCGGCGGCCACGCCGGCGGGCACGCATCCCAACCTGTCAAAAAAGGTGGCGGCAGCGTACGAGTTTGAAGTTCGCCTTTTCAAGGAGCCGGCACATGACGCTTGTCGACAGCCCTTCGCGCTCGATCATCCTGGAAAACGAGGCCGCCCGGATGATGGCGGTGCGCCGCTACGACATCCTGGACACCCCGCCCGACGGCGCATTCGACCGGACGACCGCGATCGCCTCGCGACTGTTCAACGTGCCGATCGCCATCATCAGCATCGTTGATAACGACCGGATCTGGTTCAAGTCGCATCACGGGGTCGACGTCGGTCAGATCGACCGCAAGCCGGGGCTCTGCGCGTCGGCGATCCTCCAGTCCGAGCCGTGGATTCTGCTCGATGCGAAGACGGACCCGCGCTCCCTCGCAAACCCGCTGGTCGCAAGCGAATTCGGCCTGCGCTTCTATGTCGGCGTCCCGCTACAGACGAGCAACGGCTTCAACCTCGGAACCCTCTGCGTCATCGACAAGGAGCCGCGCACCGTCAGCCAGGATCAGATCGAGAACCTCAAGGATCTCGCCGCTAGCGTGATGGACCAGATGGAGCTCAGGCTCGCCGCGCGCCGCGCCGTCTCCAAGCTGGAAGAGGTCATCGACGAGAAGGACGATGCGCTCAGACGCTCCGCGATGATGGCCAAGGAGATCGACCATCGCGTCATGAACAGCCTCCAGATGGTCGCGTCCCTGCTGAAGCTGCACGGCCGCAGCGTCGCCGACGGGCAGGCATCCGCAGAGCTGGCGTTGGCCGCGAGCCGCGTTGCGGCCGTCGCTCGGGTCCACCAGCACATCTATATGAGCGACACGGTCGAGACGACGGAATGCGCCAGCTACCTCCGGCGGCTATGCCAGGACCTATCCGACATGCTGCCCGAGGGGCGTGGCCCCATCGTCGTCGAGGCGACCACGACCGAGCTGCCCACGGAGCAAATCGCGCCGCTGGGGCTCATCCTGAACGAACTCGTCACCAATGCCGCCAAGCATGGCCAGGGCGTCATCACGGTCGCTCTGGAGCACCAGGGCGAGACCGGTTACGTGATGCGTGTCAGCGATGAGGGAAAGGCCCTGCCGGAAGGGTTCGACCCGTTCGCGCGATCCGGGTTGGGCATGAAGGTCGTCGGCAGCCTGACGAACCAGCTCGGCGGCAAATTCGTCGTGAAGCCGTCCGATGACGGTGCCCACTCGGTCTTTGCGGTCGAATTCCCGCGGGTTCGGTAGCGGATCACCGGATTTTCGAGGCCGTCACGGCCTCCCTCCCGGGAACCCAAAAAGGGATTTGTCGGTTGCTCGAACCGGGGGGTGCACCGGAACTGCGACGATGCCGAAATACACGATCACGACCAACGACAGCGAGAGTGTCGAACGCTCCGAGGAGCCCCTCGAATTCCCGCACACCAAGGCGGCCACGGACGACGCGCAGGTCGCCTTGGGGGAGATGGCCCGGGAGAAGCTCCCGGACGGCAAGCGCGCCGATTTCGGCGTCAGTGTCGAGGACGAGACCGGCAAAGAGGTTTACCGGGCTGACTTGAACTTCAGTGCCAAGACCGAGGACGACCTCGATCGTGAGAGCGAGGAAGCGGATGCGGACGACGTCGTCGTGAACCTCGGGACCGGTCCCCGCGACTGACTGATTAACCGGCCGCTAAGATAACTCGGACAATTCTTTCTATCCGGCGGCAACAACGGGCGTCGACTGCAGTTGGCTAAGTGTCACAGCCGAAAGTCTCGCAATGACAAGACTCGTTCTGATCGTCGAAGATGAGCCAATCATCCGCATGAACGCGGTCGCGATCGTCGAGGACGCGGGCTTCGACGTCGTCGAGGCATCGAATGCCGACGACGCCATGGCGCTCATGGAATCCCGCCCGGGCATCGCCGCCGTCTTCTCCGACATCGAGATGCCCGGATCCATGGACGGCTTGGCGCTGATGCATGAGGTCCGGATCGGGTGGCCGCCGGTCGTCCTGATCCTGGCGTCGGGCCGCATCACGCCGCCGGCCTGCGACATGCCGAACGATACGACGTTCCTGCACAAGCCCTACTCGGAGACGGCGCTACTCGACGCGCTTCACGCCATCCACTAGCGCCGCTCTGACCGCCGCGACGATCCTGTCGGCGGGCGCCGGTTTCTCCAGCCGATGCCGGTTCTGAAGATAGGGTCGACCGTCTCGTCGGTTTCCGAGTCGCCTGAGAAGACCACGAACGGGATGCCCTTCTCGGCCAGCCGCCGCGCCACCGGCCCGCACGAACCGTCCAGAAGATGCATGTCGAGGAGCGCGACCTCGGCGTCGTTGGCGTCCAGCCACTCCAAGGCATCCGCGCACGACCCGAGCGTCCCGGCCACGGACAAGCCCGCATCGGTCAGGATATTCTCTACGTCGATGGCGATGATGGCCTCGTCCTCCAGGACGAGCACCCTGGCACCTTGCGGCGCTTCCATTTTTTTCGTCCCCAGCCGAGACGCTGGATAATGCCCGCGATCGGAGCGATGCGCCAGTCGCGGGGGGCTGTACCCCCGCCCAAAGGCATCGCCGGCATTTGAATGAAATCCACCACCTTTCGTACATATGGGGGTGGCATCCCTCATATGGGAGTGGACCATGCTCATCATCAGAAACCGCACAGACGGTTTGCCGCCATCCATCGAGATCGAGATCATCGGCCGCCTCTATGGTGGGCTGGCGCAGATCCTGTGCATCGCCGCCTGCGTGATTGTCGGCGCGACGATCATGGCCACCCGCACAGGCGACCCCGCTTTGTGGGCGATCGTAGGAGCGTCCGTCGTGACGAGCACCGTGCGGGTCATCGGCGTCTTGGCCTTTCAGCGACGCCCGACCGAGAAACTTACGCTTGCGCAGGCGCGGCGCTGGGAGACCTGGTATGCGGCCGCCGCGTTGTCCTTCACGATGGTGATCGCGGCGCTGACGATCCGCATTTTCCATGCCGAGTACGCCGATGGCTACATCCTGGCGGTCGGGTTGGCGATGGGCATCAGCTCCGGCGCCTGTTCGCGGGCGGTGAGGTTCTGGATCTGCTGCGCGATCTGCACGCTCGCAGTCGGCGTCCTGATCGCGGCACTCGCCTTCACCGGCGATGGCCTGCTCCAGTCGATGGCGTTCCTGCTAACCCTCTATCTCCTCAGCATCTACGAAGCTGCGGCCCGGAACGTCAGCCAGTTGGAGGCCGTCCTGATCGGCCAGCGCGAGCTCGATTTCGCCGCGCGCAAGGATGCCCTGACCGGCATTGCCAACCGTCGCGCTTTCGACGAGGCCATGACGACGGCGGCTGCCTCCGGGAAGGCATTCTCGCTCCTCCTGCTCGACCTGGACGGGTTCAAGGCCGTCAACGACCGTCTCGGCCACGCGGCCGGCGACGACCTCCTTCGCCAAGTCGCCGATCGGTTGGCGACGGTCACGCGCGATGGCGACCTCATCGCCAGGGTGGGCGGCGACGAGTTCGCCATTATCGCTCCCGGCGCCGACGCGGGACAGGCGAGGAGTCTGGCCGAGCGGGTGGTGGCGCGGGTCGGGCAGCCCTACATCCTGCTGGGATCGCCGGCTGACGCGGGCACTTCGGTCGGCATCAAGACCGTGCCAGTCGGCGACAGACACCACGACCCCGAAACTCTGCGCCGTGCCGCTGACGAGGCACTCTACGCCGCCAAGCGGGCCGGCAAGGGCCGCGCGATGTTCGCTCAGCTCCGGAGCGTCGCCTAGAGGGAGTTTATGAAACGTGGACGCTAAAGGCGCTCAATGTCGCCCAGCAATACCTCCCACACTTGCGGAGGAGACCAAGACGGACGAACTGCTGACGAAGATCAGCTCGTCGATCAACTCGGCGGCGTAGCCAAAGCAAAGGCCGCCTGATTCGTGGCGAACAGAGTGCCAGCCGAGCGCCGCTCGGCGGGCACTCTGTTGGAACTAGGTGCGACGTCACCCTTGGACCTTGGCCAAAACCGCATCGGCTTCAGCCGAGAATGACCGGCGTCACGCTTGCGGCTATTGAGCTGCGGTCGCAGCCGAGAGGCGATTCACGACTTTGACACATGCTCGGGCTTGCCCTTGCGTTTGGTCGAGGCGAGATCGTCGAGTTCGCGTTCGTTCATCGATTTCTCCATCGATTTGGAAGCACCCTTGAGTTCGCTTTTCTTAATGTCGCCGCGCTTGGCGGCCAAGGCGGCGCCTGCCGCCTTTTGCTGAGCTGCTGATTTTGCTGGCATGTCCATCTCCTAGCTAGCGCCTTTCCAAAGCGGCACCTCCTAAACAAGCCAATTGCGGAGGCGTTCCCGGGGATCGGCTCGGACAGGCCCCGCACCTTTCGCCGTCATCGGCTTCATGTCGCCGCCTCCTTCATGAATTCGGGGTGGCGGTGCGTCGAGCCCGCAATTGACGGGGCGGCAGCGATGATGCTTCCCCTTGGCAGCATCGGCCGTATCGCGCTATGTAAAGTTCCCGTTTCGTTCGCGAGAGTAGGCATGACGCGTCGCTCCGGCAGTGCCGATCTGCCTTTGCACTACGGCCGTGTGCCGGCCTGGCTCGCCCAGCGCATGACCAGTCTCGGCGCCGTCATCTGCGAAGCGATTATCCATCACTATGGCCGTGACGAGTTGCTGCGGCGTCTGGCGCATCCGTTCTGGTTCCAATCCTTCGGCGCGGTGATGGGCATGGACTGGCACTCTTCGGGCATCACCACGAGCGTGATCGGCGCACTGAAGCGCGGGCTGACGCCACTCGCGGGCGAGCTCGGCTTGCATGTCTGCGGTGGGCGAGGCAGGCATTCCCGGCAGACGCCCACCGAGCTGGAGCGGATCGGTGCCCAAGTCGGCTTCGATGGGCACGCCTTGGCCAAAGCAAGCCGCCTCGTCGCCAAGGTCGACAGCGCCGCCGTGCAGGACGGTTTCGACCTTTATCTGCACGGCTTCTTCGTCACCGATGATGGCCAATGGGTCGTGGTGCAGCAGGGCATGAACGGCGATGGCGGCCTCGCCCGCCGCTATCATTGGCAGTCGGAAGGCCTCGCAAGCTTCGTCGAGGCGCCCCACGCGGCCATCGACGGCAAAAACCAGGGCGAGATCATCAACCTGACCGATGCGCGCGCGGCCTCTTCACGACAGGGCCAGATCGCAATGCTGCGCGAGATCGGGCCTGACGCCATCGTCAGGGAGTTCGCTGCGCTGGAACGCGACCGCGTCCCGCCTGCCCTCTCGCCAGCGCAACTCGCCCTGCCCCATCTGGTGATGCCGGTGCATCACGATGTCCGGCCCAAGGATGTGATCGCGCGGCGTCTTCATGGAGCGCTCGCTGCAGCGGCCGACTGCGCCCCGGCTGACTTCTCGGACCTGCTTCTCGTGCCCGGCATCGGTGCCCGCACCGTGCGCTCACTTGCAATGGTGGCCGAGGTGGTTCATGGCGCGCCGTGCCGCTTCGCCGATCCGGCGCGCTTCTCGCTCGCGCATGGCGGCAAGGACCGTCACCCCTTCGCCGTGCCGACCAAGGTCTACGACCAGACGATCACAGTGCTGAGATCTGCGGTCGATCGGGCCAAGCTCGGCGAGGAGGATCGCCTCGCCGCGATCGTCCGACTCGACCGCGAGAGTCGCAGGCTGGAACGTATCGTCACGGGCCCGACGCTGGACGATTATGTGACCGAGGAACGCCGACGTTCGGCGGAGTATGGCGGGCGGAGCGTTTTTGGTTGGGAGCAACGGGAGCCCAAGACTGCCCAGGCTGCGACGCCGAAAATCCGCCCAGCGTGACATGCGAGGGCGGAAGCTCAGACGCCCTGAGCATTTGCGCATGTCACGAGGCGTTCTGCTCCTCGGTGAAGATGACCTCGCCAACACCAAGCGAGATCGCTTCGACGCGCCCGTCGACGCTGACGCGTAGGCCGTGATGGAGACGAAAGCCGCTGAGATCGAGGATGTCGGATCAAAACCCTATCGAAGGGGAAAGCGCCTGCTCAATTGAGGGGAGCCCTGAAGGCCAAAACGCCATGGCTTTTCAAGGGCCTGGCTGATCCCGATCCGCGGCCCCACAGCGACATCAGGTTCACAGGTTCGATCACTGAGCATGAAGGGCTCCTGATAGACCGGCAGAGCGTCAAAGCTGGCGTCGATGGCTAGCGCTTGAGCCAGCCGGCCGGGACCGCTGCACAGCGCCGATGCTCCACCGCGCCTTTCGAGCATGATATCCAAACCGGCGGTAGGTTCGAGGGCACGGAGCAGGACGGCGCCGCCGCCGCGGGCCACGATGTTGAAACACCAATGAAGGCCGTATGACCGATAGACATATGCGGTCCCGGCATGGCCGAACATCGCGGCGTTGCGCAAAGTCGGCCCGCGAAAGCTGTGTGAAGCCGGGTCGTCGCGCGTGTAGGCCTCGGTTTCAACGATCACGCCCCCGACCCCGGCGACGAACATCGAGACCCCAATCAAACGGATTGCAAGCTCCGGTGCCGCGCGATCGAAGAATTCGATTGGGAGAAGAATCGGCCGGCAGTCGTCGAGATGGCCGGATGTCATCAGAGCCAACACGCAAGAATGTCTGCCACGGCTACGACCTGTTCGTTGAAAAGGGCACGCCCGACCGCAGCCAAAGCGAGCTGAATGTATACTGGCTTCTACCGCAATCCTTCAGGGCGCTCCTCAGTCCAGGTGCAGTTTTCCGAGATTGCCCGGCAGCCCCGACACCGACAGGTCATCGGGACGGGTTAGGCCCGACACTGGCTCGGGACCGTGAGACTGCTCACCCTTGTGGGCTTCGTCCCACGCGCGAATGGCCGCAACCAGCCTGGCGAGCTCGCGCGCCTCTGGTGTCCCTTCCGGTGCATCGCTGATCGCATTGGCGCGTATGGCCGCCGCATCATATTCGGCCTTATCCTTGATATTCATCGAAACACTTCCTCATCGCTCATGACGACGACGACTGCCGTCATCTCGGCAACGAAAGCGTGGGGAAGGAGTTCCCGAGGCTCAAGATGGAAGGCCCAGGATATCGCGATGCAGCGTGACGCAGGGGGCTGATGGGCACACCGCTGCTTCAGCCCAACTCTCAACCGCGCGCGGCAGGCAGCGACCGACATTGATCACTTGAGCTGGCTGTCCTTGCTGCCACGACGATTGTACCCGCTCATGACGGGCTTTGCATCGTGGCCAGACTGACAGGCAACGCAGGTGCGCGCGCCCGGCATCGCCCTGCGCCGAGCCTCAGGGATTTCGTCACCGCAATCCTGACAATGGATTTCGCCCGGCCCGGTCGGTAGGCGCGCCCTCGCTAGACGCACCGCATCAGTGATGCTGTCGTCGATCTGGTCCTGAACGGCTCCATCCGGAGCCCAACCGCTCGCCATGGTTCACCTCAGTTTTTCGGCTCTACCAACGAGATAGGCCTGGCTGGCCGCCGTTCAATCCATCTCTCCGGTGGCTTGTGGTGATTTCTCGTGGATCAAACCCGAAGGAAACCGCGTTTTAACGGCGACAGATATCGAAACGGAGATCCCGCGATGACCGGTTATCCTAAGCCTCCCTTTCCGGAACAACAGCAGTCCATGCCGGGCCAAACCGCTGCTATGGATCCTCGCCCCGATCACGGCGAGGAGAGCTATCGAGGTTCCGGTCGCCTCCAGGGCAAACGTGCACTCATCACCGGAGGCGACAGCGGGATCGGGCGTGCGGTGGCGATCGCCTTCGCCCGTGAGGGGGCCGACGTTCTGATCTCCTATCTCGACGAGGACGAAGACGCGCGCGACACGGCGCGCTGGGTCGAAAAAGCCGGGCGGAAGGCTGTGCTCGTACCGGGCGACATCCAGTCACCCGAGCATTGTCGGAAGCTCGTCCAGCAGGCCGTTTCGGATTTGGGCGGGATCGACATCCTCGTGAACAATGCCGCCCATCAGGCCACTTTCGAGGACATCGCAGATATCAGCGACGATGAATGGCAGCTGACCTTCGCCGTGAATATCCACGCAATGTTTTATCTGACGAAGGCTGCGGTGGCTCACATGTCGCCAGGCAGCGCCATCATCAATACGGCCTCCGTCAACTCGGACATGCCCAACCCGACGCTCCTGGCCTACGCCACGACGAAGGGCGCGATCCAGAACTTCACCGGGGGATTGGCTCAGATGCTGGCCGGGAAAGGCATCCGTGCGAATGCTGTCGCACCAGGGCCGATCTGGACGCCGCTGATCCCCTCAACGATGCCGGCCGATACCGTCGCGAACTTCGGAAAGCAGGTGCCTATGAAGCGACCCGGGCAGCCCGCGGAACTTGCCACCGCCTACGTCATGCTGGCGGACCCCCTCTCGAGCTATGTCTCGGGCGCCACGATTGCCGTGACCGGTGGCAAGCCGATCCTGTGAGGAGCGCCGCCCTGCTTCCGATCCTGCTCGATTTCGCTACAATCGCGGCGTGCGGGACCTGTGCAACTACGTTTTATGGGTACCTTACCGATTCCGCCTAAGCCGCAATGCCGTCCTTGCGGCCTGGCAGGTTGAAGGGCGCCGTCTCGCCATTGGGGTGGCCCCACAGGTTCAGGCTGCCGATCGACCAGCCGGTTTGGCAGCAACGCGATAACCCGGCCTCACTGAATCTTTGCGGGAGGCGTTCGACGGTCCGAAGCCTCGCGATAAGCTGCTTCGACGAACAGCCTGAGCCCCTTCCTGACGGCCGCCGTCAGCTCGACGTCCTCGCCGTTCTCTGTCGTGCCGCGCATGGCGAGACTGGCAATTTCGCGTGCGAAGGCATCCTGCAGCCCCCGAAGTTGCCCATGACCCGACGCGGTTTCTTTCTCATGGATGAAAGCCGCCACGAGGAGCCGGCGCAGTCCGGCATTCAATGCCTTGGCGATGACGGCATCTTCGTTCGACATAGGACTGCCCCGCTGCAGGTTGGCGCTTTCCTGGAACCATCGGCATCGCCACCTAGTTCCTCGCATATCAAGCGTCACCGACGCATCCTGGGAGAAGATCCATGGCTCCGCGTGCTGTCTGGAAGGGCGTCCTGAAGATCGCCGAGGTGACCTGTCCCGTATCGCTTTACACGGCGGCGTCGACGGCGGAGCGGATCTCGTTCCATACCCTTAACCGCAGGACCGGCAACCGCGTCCACCGCCAGTTCATCGATGAGGTCTCGGGCAAGCCCGTGGAAACCGAGGACCAGGTCAAAGGCTATGACAAGGGCGATGGCGACTATGTCATCCTCGAACCTGAAGAGATCGCCGCTGCCATTCCCGAAAGCGACAAGACGCTCACCGTCGAGACGTTCCTGCCCTGCGACGAGATCGACGACATCTTCTTCGACAAGCCCTACTACGTCTCGCCGAGCACACCTGTCGCGTCGGACGCCTTCGCGCTGATCCGCGAGGGGATGAAGGGACAAAAGTCGGCCGCCCTCGCCCGGACGGTGATCTTCCGGCGGATGCGCTCAATCCTGATCCGCCCGCATGGTGATGGCTTGATCGCGACAACCCTGAACTTCGACTACGAGGTGCGCTCGGCAAAGGACGCATTCAGCGATGTGCCAGTCATCAAGATCGATGACGAGATGCTCGAACTTGCAGAGCACATCATCAAGACGAAGGCCGGGGAGTTCGATCCCAAATCATTCGACGACCGCTACGAATCCGCTTTGGCCGAACTCGTCCAGGCGAAGATCGAAGGGCGCAAGCTCAAGCCGCAGAAGCGGCCCGAGCCGACCAAGGTCGTCAACCTGCTGGATGCGTTGCGCCAGAGCGCGAAAGCGACGGGTAGTAAGGCCGGCGCGCAGTCGAAGCCTGCTGCCACGAAACAGGCGCTACGGAAAAAAGCGAGTTGATCGCGTCCGCGTTGATTACTTGCGCCTGGGCTCGAGGCTCTTCTTCAGCGCATCCATGATGCTGATGACGTTGCCTTCCGAGGCTTGACGGGGCGCCGCCTTTGCGGGTTTGCGGCCCTTTTGATTGGCCTTGATGATGCTGAGCAATTCGGCCTGCACGGGATCAGTGGCAAGCTCCGGCGACCAGTCTTTGGTGCGCGTCTTGATCAGCTTGTCCATCAGGGGCCGCAACTCCGCGTCCGGTTCGGCTTTTTCGATCCCGCCGAAATAATCCTTCTCCGGCCGGACCTCGTCGCCATAGCGCAGCGTCCACAGCACGATACCGTTGTCGCGGGCGTCGAGGAGCACGGCCCGCTCGCGACGATACAGAACCACGCGCGAAATCCCGACCGTTTTGGTTCGTTTCATCGCCTCGCGAATGACCGAGAAGGCTTCTTCGCCGACTTTGGCATCCGGCACGAGGTAGTGCGGCGTGTCGTACCAGATCCAGCCGACCGAGGAGCGGGGCGCGAAGGTCTCGATATCGATCGTCCGGGTGCTCTCCAACGCCACGGCATCGAGCTCGTCATCTTCCAGCATGACATATTCGTCGTCACCCTTGGGATAACCTTTGACCTCGTCGTCATCGGCAACGGGCTTGCCCGTGACGGCATCGACGAACCGGCTCTGGATCCGGTTTCCCGTCTTGCGATTGAGCGTGTGGAACCGCACCTTCTCGCTCTCGGAGCGAGCCGGCATCATCGCCACGGGGCACGTCACGAGCGAAAGCTTCAGATACCCCTTCCAGAATGTCCGCGGCGCCATGGTCACATCTCTCCCGATTGTCCCGGTGAACGCAGCGCCACGCCCGATCGTTCCGAAGGCCGCCGATGGCAATCAGGCCGCCTCGGCTCGCTTCCCGAGTTTCCTGATCGCATCGGCAATCGATCCGGCGGCATCGTCGTATCCCTCCCAAGCCTTGGTCTTCTGGAGCAGGCCAGGCAGTGTCCTCACTGTGAAACGACTCGGGTCGAGACCGGCTTTCACCTGAGACCACGTCAGCGGCATCGAGGCGTGTGATCTGGCCAGCGAGGAGCCGTCGCGCTACGTCGTCAACATGGCCAAGCGCCTGCGCAACGGCCGCATATTCCTCGACTACCTCCGCAACGACCGGATGGCGACGGCGGTCGCGCCGCTCTCGCCCCGGGCGAGGCCCGGTGCCGCACAGACCCGGCGCGCGAAATCCTTCGCGGCCGGCCAATCGACCTTGCTGCGCTTTCCGGGCGCCAGTGGCGCGACGACGTGCAGACCCTTGCCTCCGGTGGTCTTGCAGAAACTGGTGAGGCCGAGCGCCTCCAGCCTCTCGTGCATCTGATTGGCCGCGTCAATCACGTCACCAAAGCTGACGCCCGGTCCCGGATCGAGATCGAAGACGAGGCGCCCTGGAACCTCGGGATCGCCAGGAGCGCAGTTCCAGGGGTGAAGCTCGATGCCTCCGATCTGGGCTGCAGCGGCCAACGCCTCGATCCGATCGATCTGAAGATAGGGCTTCTTGTCGCCGAAGACGTGGACCAGTTCGAACAGGTTCGACGTGCCCATGCCGGCATGGCGCTGGAAGAACATCTCGCCGTCGATCCCGTCGGGCGCGCGCACGAGCGAGCAAGGGCGCCCCTTGATATGCGGCAGCATCCACTCGCCTATCGCTGCGAAATACTCCGCCAGCTCCTGCTTCGAAACAGGGCGATCATCCTCGGCATTTGGCCAAAGGGCCTTGTCGGGATGGCTGATGCCGACACCCATGACATCGGCCCTGCCGCCGCGTCCGCGCGAGCGGACAGGGCGAGGTTCAGGCGTTGCGATGTCTTCCGGATCGGCTGGAAGCTCGGTTTCGACCTCTTCGGCGGGCTTGTCCTCGCGCAGTCCCTTGAAGGCCGCCTGTCGCACCATGCCGTCGCCCGTCCACCCGGCAAACTCGATCTCGGCGACGAGCTCGGGCTTCAGCCAGGTCACACCGGGCTCGCGCTTGGGCGCACCGGCGCCCGTGAAGGGTGAGGTCTTGGCGGTCACCGCCTTCAATCGCGGCATCAACTGCGCAACCTTGGAGGCGCTGTAGCCGGTACCGACCCGGCCGATATAGACGAAATGGGAGCCCCGGTTGACGCCGACGAGCAGCGATCTGAACCTGCCGGCCGTGGTCGACCACCCGCCGATGACGACCTCGTGTCCTGCGCGGCACTTCGCCTTCGTCCAGGTGTCGCTGCGGCCCGAGACATAGGGCGCGTCGACAGCCTTCGAGACGATGCCTTCCAAAGACAATTTGCAGGCCGACTTCAGCACTGCGTCGCCGCCGGTCTCGAAATGCTCGACATAGCGAAGCACCACGCCGTCGGCATGCTCATCAAGATAGGCCTTCAAGCGCTCTTTACGCTCGCGCAGCGGTTGCCCTCGTAAATCCACGTTCGCCTCGAAGAGCATGTCGAAGGCGAAAAAGACGAGATCCTGCGTCAAGCCCTCGGAGATGGCCGCCTGAAGGGCCGCAAAATCCGGCGAGCCGTGCTTGTCGAGCGCGACGATCTCGCCGTCGATGATGGCATCCGGCAAACCCTCCGCGGCTTTCGCGATGGCACGGAACTTCGAGGTCCAGTCGAGGCCTTTGCGCGTCTTCAGCGTGGCCTTGCCGGCTTCGATCCGCATCTGGATGCGGTAGCCGTCGAATTTGATCTCATGGACCCAGCCGTTGCCATTGGCCGGGCGCTCGACGCTTTTGCAGAGCTGCGGTGCGATGAAGGCCGGCATCTTGGCAGCGCGTGCTTCTTGCTCCGCCGATGATGCCTGTGCACCGCGCCTCTGCTTGGCCGCGAGTCCCCTCCGGCTATCCCATTCTGCATCCGGAGCCAGAACGTTTTCGGCGAGCAAAAAGGGCTTGGGGGACCGTCCTTTGCCCGCCGCGATCGCTGCCATCTTCCGACCCGATGCCACTGACGTATCGGCTTTCAAGAGCGCTTCGCCGTCCCCCTCGACAGCGTGCTCGTCGCGATGCTTGATGAGCAGCCAGTTGGTCCGCTTGCCGCCGTCCCGGTCGCTCCTCATCCGCACGAGTACGAAGCTGCCATGCAGTCTTTCGCCCGCGAGCGTGAACTTCAGGTCGCCCTTTTCGAATTGCCGCTGCGCACTGAGTTTCCCTTCCGGCTCCCAGAAGCCGCGATCCCAGAGCTGGACCGTGCCGCCGCCATATTCGCCCTTGGGGATCGTTCCTTCGAAGTCGCCGTAAGCGAGCGGGTGATCCTCCACTTCGACCGCAAGGCGCTTGTCGTGAGGATCGAGCGATGGACCCTTCGTCACCGCCCAGGATTTGAAGACGCCATCGAGTTCGAGACGCAGGTCATAGTGCAGCCTGGTCGCGTCATGCTTTTGAATGACGAAGCGCAAACGATCCGAGGAAGCCACCGGGGCCTCATCGCTGGGCTCCTTGGTCTTCTCAAAATCGCGCTTGGCGCGATATGCCTGAAGCTTGCCTGCCATGCCCCACCCTCTACGCAAGTCCTTAACGCGACGCAGTTTTGCGTGTTCCATCTGCGGCTCCCGGATCATCACAGGGGCGCGCCAAAACGGCCGTAGATGCCTGCCTTTCCTTTCGTACTGAACCGGGGCGTGACCACGGCGTTGCCGACTCGGCAGAAGGAGCAGGTGCATGTTCGAGGGCTTCGAGGTTCGCTACCTTCGGGTGAAAGACGGCATCCTGCGAGTGAGAACCGGCGGCAAAGGGCCGCCGCTGCTCTTGATCCACGGGCACCCCCGCACCCATACGACCTGGCATCGCGTCGCCGAGCGTCTCAGCGATCGCTTCTCGATCATCTGCCCCGATCTCCCGGGGTTCGGCCAATCGTTCAAACCGACGGATCGACCGGATCACGCTAATTCATCGAAGCGTGTGAAAGCGGCGGCGCTTGGCGAACTCATGACGGAACTCGGCCATCACAGCTTCGATGTCGCGGGACATGACCGTGGCGCCTATACCGCCTTTCGCCTGGCGATGGACCATCCGCAGCGTGTTCGCAGGCTTGCGGTGCTCGATGGGGTTCCCATCTTGGAGGCGCTCGAAAGGTGTCGCGAGCTGTTCGCACGGCGCTGGTGGCATTGGTTTTTCTATGCGCAGCCCGAAAAGCCCGAGCGGGCGATCCTGGCCGACCCGCTGGCCTGGTATGGCGGATCCCCCCAGGCCATGGGCACCGAGAATTACGCCGACTATCTCGAGGCCATCACCGATCCCTCGACTGTTCACACAATGCTTGAGGACTATCGCGCGGGCCTTGCGATCGATCATCAGCATGACCGAGCGGATCGCGCGGCCGGCCGGCAGCTGCAGTGCCCTCTTCTGGCGCTCTGGTCGGAGCGGGACGACTTGCCGGAGTTGTACGGCGATGTCGTAGACGTGTGGCGGGCCTGGGCCGGAGACGTAAGCGGTTCCTCGATTCCTTGCGGCCATCACATGGCTGAAGACGCCCCGGAAGCGCTCGCTCAAAAGCTTCGCCAATTCTTCGACGTTTGAGGTCAGGCGATCCCGCTACAAACGAATCCGGCGTCGCGTCGGCCGCGTTGGGTCCGAAAGTTCGATCCAGACAGGCGCGTGGTCGCTCGCCTTCGTCCAGCCGCGAACATCGCGATCGACATCGGCTGCGACGAGCTGCGGCGCAACCATTGGACTGAGCAGGAAATGATCGAGCCGAAGGCCGGCATTGCGACCCCAGGCGTTCCGGAAATAGTCCCAAAAGGTGTAAATGCGCTCGCCGGGATGCAGCGTGCGTAGCGCGTCCGTCCACCCTTGCTCGACCAGGGCCCGAAATGCCTGCCTTACCTCTAGGCGAAACAGCGCGTCGTCGACCCATCGTTCGGGCTTGTAGACGTCGAGCTCGGTCGGCATGACGTTGTAATCGCCGGCAAGGATGACAGGCACGTCGAGCGCGAGGAGTTCCGCAGCGTAGTCCGTCAACCGCTGGAACCATCGCAGCTTGTAGTCGAACTTCGGCCCGGGTGCAGGATTGCCGTTCGGCAAATAGAGGCAGGCGATGATCATTCCGTCGACAACCGCCTCGATATAGCGGCTTTGGCTGTCCTCGGGGTCACCGGGCAGGCCTCGGCGGGTCTCGATCGGCTCAGCACCGCGCGCGAGGATCGCAACGCCGTTCCAGCTTTTCTGGCCATGCCAGATCGCTCCATAGCCGGCCTTCTCGATCTCGCCGATCGGAAAACGACCGTCGGGCGCCTTCAGCTCCTGCAGGCAAACGACGTCCGGCTGCGCCTCCTCCAGCCAGCGCAGAAGCACCGACAGGCGTCCGTTGATGCCATTAACGTTGAAGGTGGCGATCTTCATCGTCCCGCCTCAGCTCATGATCCGCCCGGCCCAGGCCGAAACCGCCTCGGCCATGGTCTTCAGATGGTCGGCGGCCGAAAAGCCGGAAACGGATTTCCGCGGCTTCAGATCGTGGTCACCGTCATCGAGCCACCGAATCTCGATGGCCGGAGAGAGCGTGTAGGCGGACACCTCCTCCCGCGTACCGAACTCGTCGCGCGTGCCCTGCACGATCAGCGTCGGGATCTTCAGGTCGACGAGGTGCGCGGTGCGCAACTGCTCGGGCTTTGCCGGCGGATGAAAGGGATAACCGAGGCAGAGCAGGCCGTGGACCCGGCGCGAGGCGAAGATGTCGTCTGCGACTATGCTGGCGACCCGGCCGCCCATCGACTTGCCGCCGATGATGAGCGGACCTTTCGCGTCGAGCGCGTCGATGGCGGCGATATATTCCGGATTGAGCTTTTCCGCGCGCGGGGGCGGCTGGCGGCCCGACGCCGTCCGTCGACTGGCCATATAGTCGAACTCGAAGCGAGCCACGCGAAAGCCCGATCCCGCCAAGGCCTTCGCCGTCGCGGTCAGCGAGGGCGAGTCCATCGGGCCGCCAGCGCAGTGCGCGAGCAGGACTGTTCGTTTCGCTTGTTCGGGACCATCGAAGAGAAACGTCACCGCCATCCGCCGGAGCCCTTATGCCTGAAGATCAGTTCGACGATGCCAATTTCCGGGACAGCCGACATTGAGAGGCCCGGAACTGTATCACCGGAACGCGCGGTGCTTGCCGGCGGTTGCTTCTGAGCGAACTTTCATCGGAACCTGACGGCGACGCCTCCGTTCAGCTGCGGGACGCACAGGAGGCGATATGCCACGTGGTGACAAGCAGGGGCATGAGCGACGCGCGACGATCCGCATCGGAGTGTCAGGCTGGACCTATTCGCCGTGGCGCGGGCATTTTTACCCCAAAGGCTTGACGCAGAAGAACGAGCTGACTTTCGCGGCCGGGCAGTTTCCAGCACTGGAAATCAACGGCACCTTCTACGGACTTCAAAAGCCCGAGTCCTTGCGCGCTGGGCGGAGGCAACGCCCGACGAGTTTGTCTTCACCGTCAAAGGCTCGCGCTCATCACCCATACGCGCCGCCTCAGGGAAGTCGAGGCCCCCGACTTAGCTGAACGCCGACAGGCTTCCGCGCCGTTCGGCAGCAGCTTTCCTCCGCCCGCTCCTCCGAAACGGCTGAATCGGGAATCGAGCGGACGGCCCATGAAAGCCCGCAAAAGGCACTGCACCGGAGGAACGTCTCGTAGCGCCTGGCGTTCATCGGCGGGGGCCCGTGAAGGAACCACGAAATGAGAGCTCTCTGCTGGCACGGCAAAGGCGACATTCGCTGCGACACTATGCCGGATCCGGTGATCCAGGATGCTGACGACGTTGTTATCAAGGTCACGGCCTGTGCCATCTGCGGCTCGGACCTCCACCTCTATGACGGCTACATGCCCACGATGGAGAGCGGCGACATCCTCGGTCACGAAACCATGGGCGAGGTTATCGAAATCGGTTCCGGCGTCTCGAAATTGAAGGTTGGCGACCGGGTCGTGGTGCCTTTCAATATCGCCTGCGGCGAGTGCTTCTTCTGCAAGAAGTCGATGTTTTCCCTGTGCGATCGCTCCAATCCCAACGCCGAGATGGCCCGCAAAGCCATGGGCCATTCGCCATCAGGCCTTTTCGGCTACTCGCACATGCTCGGCGGATTTGCCGGAGGCCAAGCCGAATATCTCCGTGTGCCCTATGCGGATGTGGGGCCGATCAAGGTTCCGGACGGCATTCCCGACGAACAGGTGCTGTTCCTCTCGGACATCTTTCCAACCGGGTATATGGCAGCAGAAAACGCCGAGATCGAACCGGGCGACACGGTCGCGGTCTGGGGCGCAGGGCCCGTCGGCCAGTTCGCCATGCAGTCCGCCTGGATGCTCGGCGCCGGTCGGGTCATCGCGATCGACAATGTCCCGGAACGCCTGCAGATGGCGGCGACCTACGGAAAGGCAGAACTGATCAACTTCGACGAGGTCGATGTCTACGACCGCCTGATGGAGATGACCAAAGGCCGCGGGCCCGATCGCTGCATCGACGCCGTTGGCGCCGAAGCTCATGCCGGAGGATCGGTCGATGCGGTCGTCGATAAGATCAAGGCGGCTGTCTTCCTGGGCACCGACAGACCACATGTCTTGCGGGAGGCGATCATGTGCTGCCGCAAAGGCGGTACGATCTCGATGCCTGGGGTCTATATCGGTTTTCTCGACAAGCTACCGATCGGTGCCCTGATGAATAAGGGCATCACGATCCGCACCGGGCAGACTCACACGCACCGGTACCTCGCTCCGCTCCTGGAGAAGATCATCGGCGGCGAGATCGATCCGTCCTTCGTCATCACCCATCGCGCGACGCTCGAGGATGGCCCTGGCCTCTACAAGACGTTCCGCGACAAGGAGGACGGCTGCATCAAAGTCGTCATGAAGCCGTAAAGGGGAGCTCAAATGACATCGACAGAACGCAAGTTAGCTGTGGTGACTGGGGCGTCAAGCGGCATCGGTTTCGAACTCGCCAGGATCGCTGCGGCTGACGGCCACGACCTGATCATTGCCGCTGATGAAACCGACATCCACGATGCCGCTGCGAGACTTAGGGATACCGGCGCAAACGTCGTGTCCCTGGTCGTCGATCTGGCGGGCGAAGACGGCGTCGATGAACTTTACGATACCGTGAAGTCGTCGGGCCGACCGGTCGATACACTTTTCGCCAATGCCGGGCGAGGCCTGGGCCATGGTTTCCTTGATCAGGACGACGCCGAATGGCTGCGGGTCGTCGACACCAACATCGTCGGCACGCTGTTGCTGATCAAGAAAATCGGTGGGGACATGCGCGAGCGCAATTCCGGTCGGATCTTGATCACGGGATCGATCGCGGGGTTCATGCCCGGGAGTTTTCAGGCCGTCTAGAACGGCACCAAGGCCTTCATGGATTCCTTCTCGTTCGCCCTACGCAACGAATTGAAGGATACCAACGTGACCGTGACCTGCCTAATGCCGGGACCGACCGACACGCGCTTCTTTGAACGGGCCGGCATGCTCGACACTAAAGTCGGGCAGGATGAGAAGGACGATCCAGCCGACGTTGCGCGCGCCGGCTATGACGCAATGCTCAATGGCGAGGGTGACGTCGTCAGCGGTTGGAAGAACAAGATCCAGGCCTCGCTGGCCAATGTGACCCCCGCAAACATTCTGGCCGAGCAGCATCGACAAATGGCCGAACCCGGATCTGCCGGGGGTTGAAGCTCAGCAGCACAGTGCAGAGAGGAGGCTACTATGGATTCCGTTACCATCCGGTCCCCACTGGACTATCAGAATGCGGTTGGCGAGCTGGTCAGACGACGTGCCGCCCGCCCCAACATACCCGATCCGGCAGTCGCGGCGTTGACCGAGGCGATCGAACATTACGAGTGCGTGACCCGTTCGTTCTGGGAAGCTCGAACAGCTGCGCCAAACAACCCGACGGAACACTCAGGGCGATCCAGAATGGCAGCGGGGTAAAGGCTGCGGCGACGGAGCGATGGCACCCGCTAGCGGGTCCGCCGAGCAAGGCGGACCAGCGCTTCGCGGCGCCTGAGCCCACACCCCAGTAAAGGCGGGCCGCTTCTGATACCGTCTCGTTGACGTGGTGGACCTCCAAGCAGGTGGTGGTCGATCCGCCGCTACGCCTGCGGCCCGCTTCGAGCTCCTGGAGCGCGATCAGATCCGCGGCATTCGGCGATCACCTCCGCGAAGCGCTCTGGTGATAACGACGGTAGGACCCGAGGCATCGGTGCACGTTGTAGGTGAGGACGCGAAGTGAAGGGAACAGGATCGATCGTCTGGCCGGTGGCGGACATGGTCCTGCAACGCTGCTTGGCGTGCAAAGTTCTGGCACGGAGCGCATATCGTCGACGACCCCGCTATCTGCTTTCTACCGGCACCAGCCGGATCGGCCCGCCCGACGTCGCTCCGGCGGTCGGTCAACTGCAGTCATGGGCGCGCTCGTTCGAACCTGCGCAATTCTGTTCAAACCTCAGGAAACGGCCTTCGACAGGTCGTCCGCTCCAGGCGCGTTGGATCGTGTCGAAACGTCAAGCGTCTCGATCTGAGGTTCGCCGCCACCGGCAAGTGGAAGCGCCGCGTCCATGATCGATGTCACTTTTTCGACGTCCGGCTCCTCAACGCGCACGGACACGACGGAGGCACCGCGCCGATGCTGATCGGCGAACGTCTCGGCGTCCTCTTTGGACAGGCCCGCATCGATGAACGCGCCTATCGCCCCGCCGGCAAAAGCTCCCGCCACCGCACCTGACAGGAACCAGGCCGCAGCGATGATCGGTCCGAGCCCCGGCAAGGTCATGGCACCCAGTCCGATGATGAAACCGGTGGCCGCCCCGGCAGCACCACCCACCCCTGCACCGAGCGCGGTGTTGTCTTCGCCCCCGGCCTGATGACCGAGCAGACCCATCCGCTCCGGCGCGATACCGACATCGGCCAGCCGGACCACGACATTGCGGGCATCTTCGAAACTGCGATAGGCGCGGGTGAGCGTCCGTGGTGCCGGCACGTTCTCCATGTCCATTCTCCCTGGTTGAAAGGCGCAGGCGCTGCTCTGGCAGTGCCGAGTTCAGCTTTCCACGATAGGAACGGGTTCTCAGTAAGAACTCAGCATGGCCTGCCGCGTTCCCAATGCGCAGAACACGGCTAAGCCTCGCGGCAATCCTCTTGGAACCCCGCCCAAATGTCACGTTGGACGATTAGCGCTGCGTTCGCGATTGGCCGCGATAAGGACGCAGAGTTGGACTTTGGCATGAGGAGGACGGCCATGAACGACAGGGAACAAGAAGTCCGCGGCATTGCTTACGATCTCTGGCAGGCGGAAGGCCGGCCCGGAGGGCAAGCGAACGACCACTGGCGCCGCGCGGAAGAAATCTGGGCCGATGCCGACGGACCCGCGCCTCGCCTTTCAAGTGAGCCTTTTGGAGAACCGGTCGAGCCCGTGTTGGCGGTTGCCGATCAGGGTATCCCGCCAGAACTTGATGATAAGACCGATCGCACCGTCGCCCCGCGTCGGCAGAGGCGCAGGGAGCGCTGAGCACTCGTTTGCAATCCGAATGTGCCGTAGATTATCTGGGTGGAGCGGCTGCGTGAAAGCGAGTTCGATTTACGGGGATGAGAAACCGAACCCGGCCTGCCGCCACCTCATGCGGTTCGGAGCTGAGGTGGCGGCAGATGGCACCCGGTTTCGGCTTTGGGCGCCCAAGCATGGGCGTATCGATCTGATCGTGGAGGGTGGGACTCCAGTTCCCATGTTGGCGAACGGAGATGGCTGGCACGAGCTCGACGTGGCGGGCGTCGGCGCGGGCGGCCGGTATGCTTTCGTCCTGCCGAATGGCGAGGTCATCCCAGATCCCGCCTCGCGATTTCAGCCCGACGATATCGACGGCCAAAGCGAGGTCGTGGACGCGAGCAGTTTCGTTTGGCATTGGAGATGTCAGGGCCGCTCTTGGCATGGCCGGCCCTGGCACGAGGCGGTGATCTACGAACTGCATATCGGCAGCTTCACGCCGGAAGGCACTTGGGCCGCGGCGGCGACAAAACTCGGCCATCTCTGCGATCTCGGCGTCACGGTGTTGCAGATCATGCCGGTCGCCGAGTTCTTTGGCGATTTCAACTGGGGCTATGACGGCTCGTTCTGGTTTGCCCCCGCAGCCTGCTACGGTCAGCCCGATGACTTCCGTCGTTTTGTCGACGCGGCGCATCGCCATGGCCTGATGGTCACCTTGGACGTCGTGCTCAACCATTTCGGTGCCGAGGGCAATCACTGGGTGAAGATCGCGCCGATCTTCACTGACAAGCACGAGAACCTCTGGGGCGAAGCCGTCAATTTCGACGATGAGGGTAGCGAAATCGTCCGACGCCTCGTGATCGACGCCGCGCTCCACTGGCTGATCGAATACGATCTCGATGGGCTGAGGCTCGACTCCGCTCACATGATGCTGGACGACAGCCATCCGCATATTCTCGAAGAGCTGGCCGCCAGCATTCGCGCCCTTCGTGGCGAGCGCCATACGCATCTCATTATCGAGAACTCTGACAATGGCGAGCGCTGGCTCGCGCGCCGACCGAACGGAGAGCCGCTGCATTATCACGCGCAATGGAACGACGACCTTCATCACGTCATCCATTGCCTCGTCACTGGTGAGAATACCGGCTATTTCGCGGATTTCGATCCGGAGAAGGGGCGTTCCGATATGCTGGGGAGGGCTTTTGCCGAAGGCTTCGTCTATCAGGGCGAATACAAGCAATGGGAAAAGATGCGCCGGGGCGAGCTGAGCCGGGGACTGCCTCCGGCGGCATTCGTCCACTTCATGCAGTCGCACGACCAGATCGGCAACCGCCTGAAAGGAGATCGCGTCGCCGCGCTCGCGCCGCCTGAAGCGATCAGGGCCTGGATCGGCCTGTATCTGCTCTCGCCTCAGATTCCCATGCTGTTCATGGGTGAGGAATGGTCGGCCTCGACGCCGTTCCCTTTCTTCAGCTCGACGCGCGATGATAAACGTCGCACCGTGGAATGCAGCCGGCGCGAGGAACTCAAGGCGACGCCTGAGCATGACGACCCCGACAAGCCCGAGGTCTCCGCCGCACTCGATCCAACCGATCCCGCGACCTACGCGCTCGCCAAACTGAAGTGGGACGAGATCGACGCGGCTGAGCACCGTGATTGGCTCGGGTTCTATCGATCGCTGATCGCGCTTCGCAAAGCGGAAATCGTGCCGTTGCTCCCGCGTATCGGCGGCTTTGCCGCCAACTACGAGATGAACGGGCCGCGCGCCGCCACGGTCCGCTGGCAGCTCGATGACGGTTCCATGCTGGTGTTGCGCACAAACCTCGGAGAGGATGAGCGCGTGCTCGGTCACGATGCCGGCCGGACGCTCTGGAGCATCGGCAAGGTTGAGGCAGGGCTTTACGGGCCTTGGTCGGTAAGGTGGTCGCTGCTTGCCTGACGTCTCGCTCAAGCCAGCTGGGGCAGCACCTCTTTGCCGAAGGCGTCGATGAAGGCGCGCTGGTTGCGTCCGACCTGATGCAGGTAGATCTCGCTGAAACCCAGTTCGACATAAGAGGCAAGCCAGGCGGCGTGTCGGCCGAGGTCGGCCGAGACGTTGAGGGCATCCTTCATGTCCTCGGGGCGCACGAGCCGGCCGATCCGCTCGAAATCGGCAGGCGAGCGGAGATCCCAATTGACCTCACCGCCTACGGCACAAAAGCGCCATTGCTCATGGGCGCCGGCCAAGGCTGCCGTCTCGCTTGCGTCCCAGTTCAGTCCGACCTGCAGGACCATCGGCTTGCCCTCGCCGCCGCCACGATGAAACGCCTCGATCATGCGACGCAGTTGCGCGGGCCCGGCCTGGATCGTCAGCAGCCCGTCGGCCCAACTGCCGACCCATTCCGCCGTGGCCTCGCTGACTGCCGCGCCATAAAGCTTGGGCGACTTGGCGGGCAGCGAATAAAGCTTTGCATCGACGACGTCGACGCGGCCGCGATGGCTGACCGTTTCTGCCGCCAATAAAGCCCGAATGATCTGTGCGCATTCACCGAGGCGCGCATTGCGTTCGGCCTTTTCGGGCCATGCCAGCCCTGTGACGTCCTCGTTGAGGCGCTCGCCGCTACCCAGCGCCAGCCAGAAGCGGCCCGGAAACATCTCGGCCAGCGTCGCTGCGCCCTGCGCCACCACGGCAGGGTGATAGCGATAGCCCGGCGCCGTAATCAGCCCAAACGGCAGGCGGCTTTGCGCCATCGCCGCACCGATCCAGCTCCAGGCAAAGCCGGAATGGCCCTGTGTTCGGGCCCAGGGCTTGAAATGGTCGGAACATTTGATCGCCTGGAAGCCTGCCGCTTCGGCATGGCCCGCAAGCCCCAGCAGTTCCGAGGGTGCGAACTGCTCGTGCGACGCATGAAACCCGATCAGCGCCATTACGCTCCCCGCCGACATCCCGACACGAAACCAATTCAGGGCGCCAACGTTCCCCGCAATCACGCAGGGAGAAAGCGGTCATGACCGATGAATACCGATGGTGGCAGTCGGGTACGATCTACCAGATCTATCCACGCTCCTTCCAGGACAGCGATGGCGACGGTGTCGGGGATCTGAACGGTATCGTCAGCCGCCTCGATCATCTCGTGTCTCTCGGCATAACTGCGATCTGGATTTCGCCGATCTATCCCTCGCCCATGGCCGATTTCGGCTATGACGTGTCCGACTACGCGAATATCGATCCCGTCTTCGGGTCTCTTGCCGATTTCGATGCCCTGATCGCGGCAGCGCATGCCAGGGGTCTGCGCGTCATCCTCGACTACGTGCCGAACCACAGCTCCGACCAGCATCCCTGGTTCATCGAGAGCCGTTCGAGCCGCTCCTCGGCAAAGCGGAACTGGTATGTCTGGCGCGACCCTTCCGCCGATGGCGGTCCGCCCAACAACTGGATCAGCGAATTCGGCGGCAGCGCCTGGAGCTTCGATAGGGCGAGCGGCCAGTATTACTATCATGCTTATCTGCCGCAGCAGCCCGATCTGAACTGGCGTAACCCGCAAGTCGCCGCAGCGATGCTGGATGCGCTTCGATTCTGGTTCGAGCGCGGCGTAGATGGCTTTCGCGTCGATGCGATCCATCATCTCTTCGAGGACGAGGACCTGCAGGACAATCCGCCCAATCCGGAATGGCTGCCGACGATGTCGCCGGCCAGGAGCCTGATCCGGACCCGGACGATGGATCAGCCCGAGGTGCACGACGCCATCATCGCGATGCGGCGCGTGGCGGACAGCTTTCCGGGCGACCGCGTGATGATCGGCGAGGCCTATCTCCCGATCACCCGTCTGATGGCCTATTACGGCGTCGATCTCGGCGGCTTCCAGCTGCCGTTCAACTTTCACCTGATGTCGACCGCCTGGAATGCCGCGGCTGTGGCGACGCTGGTCGAGACCTATGAGGCCGCGCTGCCCGCCGGCGGGTGGCCCAACTGGGTGCTGGGCAATCACGACCGTTCCCGCGTTGCGAGCCGGCTAGGGCCGGCGCAGGCTCGCATCGCCGCGATGCTTCTGCTGACCTTGCGCGGAACTCCGACGCTCTATCAAGGCGACGAGATCGGCATGACCGACGCTCCGATTCCGCCGGAGCGCGTGCGCGATCCCTGGGAGAAGCGCGTACCTGGCTTAGGCCTGGGCCGCGATCCCGTACGCACGCCGATGCAGTGGGGCGAGGGCGCGCAGGCGGGATTTTCTAGCGCGGAGCCCTGGCTGCCGTTGCCACCCAATTTCGAGCCCACGACGGTCGCTTCGCAGCTTCGTCAGCCGACGAGCATGCTGCAGCTTTACCGCGCCTTGCTCAAGCTTCGCCGGTCCGAGCCAGCGCTTTCGATCGGTGGCTATCGCGCAGTCTCAGCCGACGAAAACGTGCTCGTCTTCGAGCGCTTCTATCAGGAGCGAAAACTCGCGATCGCTCTGAATTTCGACGACCACGCCAAGCAGCTCTCTGTGCCCGGAGGCACTGGACGGGTTATCCTGTCGAGCCATCTCGACGAGAGGCCGTCCCTTGAAGATCCAGTGGAACTCCGGCCTTCGGAAGGCGTCATTATCGACTTGAACTGAAGCTGGCGTGCCCGCCAGCCGATAGTGGGATGACGTCCATGGTCAAGCGCTTGTCGAAGGAAGAGGCCGAGGACGGCACTGACGCTCCGAGATCACTCGACGAGCTCAACGCGAACATCGCTCGCACTGAGCCCTTGGTGCCGGGCGCGACGCGGGCCGTCCTGGGCGAAGGACCGATCGGGGCAGCGATCGCCTTCGTCGGCGAGCAACCAGGTGACCAGGAGGACCGCGAAGGCCGGCCCTTTGTCGGGCCGGCGGGACAACTCCTGAATCGCGCGATGTCCGAGGCGGACATGACGCGCGAGCGCGTCTACGTGACCAATGCGGTAAAGCATTTCAAGTTCGAGCAGCGCGGCAAGCGCCGCATCCACGAACGCCCCACCACAGGCGAGGTCAAACATTATCGCTGGTGGCTGTTCAAGGAACTGGAATGCGTTAGAAGGCCAAAAGCATATCTGGCGCTTTTGCATATCGTGCGAGGTTACTTTTTGTTCCACCGCAATACGTTGGATGCCGATGTAAAGGGTTGAAGGGCCAGACTAAAATCGCCAATCGTTAACCGAAGTTAAGGCGCTCGCGTCCGCCGCGACTAGTCTCCTACTACGCAAGGAGCTTTACGATGGCTGGCGGGATCATTTTCGTACCTTGGTATAAGGCCGACGACTACTACCGCTTCAGGCGCATGCAAGGCGGGACCACCATGCCGTCTTCCTACGACGACTGGCTCGGCAGGGCGGTACGGGAGGTCGCCAGGCTGCTGGCCACCGGCAGGGCCGTTCAGATCGTGTGCCTGACACCCGACACCTACTTCGAGTGGCTGACCAGGCGGTGCGCCGCCGACACCGGCGAAGAGAGGCTGGCGTACCTTTGCGACATGACCGCCCGGTCCGGTTGCGAGGACAGCCACGACACGCTTGCTAGTTCCGCGCGCCAGGCGCACACCCATCACTAGCCGGGCGGAATAATCCGCCAAGGCTAACTTGGGTTAAGTCGTCCCCCTAACACCCGGCAGTGCGCGCCCTGGATTTCCAGGCAGAATGCGGGGATGACATGGGGAATGGCTCCTCCTGATCGGAGGACAACCATGCGCAGAACCGGCGACGTTCTTGGCCCGTTGGTGACCAGGCTAGCGGCTATCGGTTCCCTCACCGAGAGCGACATCGACGCGCTCCTCGCTCTTCCCTACACGTTGCGCGAAGGAAAGCCCGGCTGGGAAATTGTCCGCGAGGGGGATCGTCCCTCCCAATGCTGCCTGATCCTGGACGGCACGTTCGGCCGCTTCAAGATGGCGGCGCAAGGCGCCAAGCAGATCGTTTCCTACCATATCCGCGGCGACCTCCCGGACCTCCAAAGCTGCTTCCTGCCCGCGATGGACCACACCTTGTCCGCGCTTACCGTGGGGACGGTTGCCTTCATCCCCCACGCTGCGATCCGGCATATCTTGGAGGAGACGCCGCTGCTCGGCGCCAAGCTCCTGCGGGAGAGCTTCATCGACAGCTCGGTCACCCGGGAATGGCTGTGCAACGTCGGGCGACGCTCGTCGGAATCGCGCATTGCCCATTTGATCTGCGAGATGTTCACCCGCCACAGGGCGGCCGGGCATGTCGACCAATTCACCTTCCCCTTCGGCCTGACGCAGGTGGCCATCAGCGATAGCCAGGGCATGTCGACGGTGCACGTCAACCGCGTGTTGCAGAAGCTGAAGGCCAACAAACTGATCAGCTCGCACGCCAAGTCGAAGGCGATCACCATCCTCGATTGGGAGGGGCTCCAGGCGGTCGGCGATTTCGACCCGAGGTACCTGCACATCCTGCACTAGGCCAGGGAACCCAAACCTTTGGCCGCCGTTCGCGACATAAGGGGCCGATCGGAGGCGACATGCCGAAATTCATAATCACCACCGACGACGGGAAACAGCGTATCAGCCCGGACGATCCCGACGACATGCTGGACTTCCCGGACGCCGAGGCCGCCATCAAGGACGCCCAGGTTGCGCTGGCCGAGATCGCGCATGACAGCATGCCGGACGGCAAGGCCGCCCGCTTCACTGTCGAGGTCGCCGACGAAGCCGGCAAGGTGATCTACCGCGCAACACTGGATTTCGCGGCCTGGAGCGAGGGGCAACTCGACGGAAAGACCAAGGACGGTTCGGCGGACGTCGCGGAGCAGCTCGACATGGGGCCGCGCGAATAACCGCTGCGGTTAGCTCTGGACGGCGAGTATCCCCGCCGGGATGGTGATCGTCACGACGACGCCACCAGATAGCCAATCGTGCGTGAAGGTGCCCTTCAACTGTCGCACGATCGTGCTGTCCAGCAGCCGGGTGCCGAAGCCGTGCCGGGCGGGCTCGGCCTCGATGGGCGCGCCGCCGGTCTCCGTCCAGCGCAGCACGACGTCCTCCCCCTCCTGATGCCAGTCGATGGCGACGTGGCCTGCCTCCGACGTTAGCGCGCCGTACTTGGTGGCGTTCGTCGCCAGCTCGTTGAACACCAGAGCCATTCCGCTGACCGCCGAGGCGGCACAAGCCAGCGTCGGGCCGGTCAGCGAGAAGCGCGACAATGCGCCCTCACCGGCCATTTCGTGCGGCTCGACGATCGAACGGATCAGCGCGGCGAGATCCGTGACCGCCGAATCCTCCTCGCTCGCCAGGACCAGCGTGTGTGCGCTCGCCAGGGCATGCAGCCTACCCGACAGCCCCGCCGCCAGGTCCTCCTTGTCGCGGGCGCTCTTCAGTCCGAACCGGATCATGCTGTTGGCCAGGGCGAACAGGTTTTTCACCCGGTGGCTCATCTCGCGCGCGATCGTCTGTTGCTTGTCGAGGGCCTGGCGCAGCTGGCTCTCCGCGCGTGTCATTCGCAGCGCGATGCCGACGAAGGTGGCGAGCTCGGTGGCGCAGCGGGCATGGGCGCCGTTAAAGTGGCCGTCCTCGTCGGACACGATCCATAACGTGCCGAGGGGGTCCTTGCCGCCGAGGTAGAGAGGGACGAGCAGCACCTCGGGCACCACGATGCTAGCGTCGGATATCCAGGCGTAGATGCGCTCGGCATGGCGCGTCAGCACCGGCGAGGCCTCGTCCAGCGTCACTCCGCAAGGACTGTGGTGTCGGGGCGTGGTCGCGCCCTCGAACGCCTTGAGCGCGCCGCAGACATTATGCCAACGGAACACCCCGGGCGCCGGCCTCTCCTCAAGCAGGCTCAGGCCCGCCGACGTCCCGCCCGTCAGTTCCATGGCAAGCTCGACGAACCGCGGCAGGACGCGGTCGGGATCATCCACCATCGACGCCGCGAGGTCCTGGATTGCGAGCTTCTCGCGCGCCAGGTCCGGCTGGCTTAGGGACCGCGACAGCAACTCGCCCGTGATGAAGACGTCGTCACGCCGCGTGAGGAGCATTGGCTGCGTCATTGGGATGCCGTTCGAGTTCGTCCAACCGGCATGCAAATGCCGGGCCCGACTGGCTTTGTAACCTCGATGTCAGGGCGTGGCGATAATTTAGATCAATAACCAAGCCAGCCCGAAGCGCATGGCACCGAGATCGCCGACCGGCCGACGTTAACGATTCGCAAAGGATAACCTGGACAGTTCTTAATCGGGGGCAACAAAGCGCAGGCGGACGCAGTTGGCTAAATACACAGCCGAAAGTTCCCAATGGCAATCCTGGTCCTGGTCGTCGAGGACGAACCCATCATCCGCATGAGTACGGTCGCCATGATCGAGGACGCCGGCTACGAGGTCGTCGAGGCATCGAACGCCGACGACGCCATCGTCCACCTTGAGACCCGACCCGAGATCCGCGCGGTATTCTCAGACATTGAGATGCCGGGATCGATGGATGGCCTGAAGTTGATCCACCACATCCGCATGCGCTGGCCGCCAGCGGTCCTGATCCTTGCGTCGGGCCGCTTATCGCCGCCAGTCGATGACATGCCGGAGAAGACGGTCTTCCTCAGGAAGCCGTATGCGGAGCACCATCTGCTGAAGGCGCTGGAAGCGATCGACTAGACAGGGCGTCCGAGACGGCGGCCACGTTCCTCTGGCCCGGCGCCGGATTCTTTCGGAAATCCAAGTCATGGCTCGCGCCGCTTAATCCAGGCACGAGATTCCCGTTATTCCAGCGGATTCGATGTGGACTGTGGCGTTGCCCTAACGTGTTGAGGGTCATGGAAGACACTGCGTATCTACGACCTTGGCAGGGTCGCTGGTGTCGGCTTGAAACGCCGGCGCGAACCTGCGTGGTGGTCCGGCGGGCTCGTCCCCGCGTCCGGAGGGCTTCGATACCCCGCTTCTTCTTTGACACCGACAACGGGTCCGAACCGCTGATCGATTTGGAGGGTCGCGATCTGCCGCACGACGCGGCCGCCCGATGGTTCGGCCTGGACACCCTGCCGGACATGGCCCGCGACGAGATTCCAAGGGCGACCATCGCACCTTCGGCGTCGTCGACCGGAACGCGGAGCAGGTCGTCATTTGCTCCGCCACGCTGGCGCTCATGGGCGGCTGGAGGAACCACCACGAATAGCCCCCAAAATGGAAGCCTCGATCCCCGCCCGCAATCTTGAGGCCCTCCTCAAAGAGGCACGCTGAGCCTCAACCGCGCGGTGACCGTCTGGAGTGAAGCACCCGGCTTCACTGGCAACGCGCCTGGCCGTCCCAGCCGTTGGAGCACCGAGCGTAGCGGCGCTTGGGAACCGCTGCGACTGGAACTGGTGGTCGAGGTGCGCTTTGACCATGTGACCGCGGATCGTTTCCGTCACGGCACAAAGCTATTGCGGTGGCGACCCGACAAGGCACCACGACAATGCACGTTTGACCAGCTCAGCTAGGCAACTGGCCCGGACCCATCTTGCTGTCCCCAGCGTTAAAGTGCGGGAAGGGCAACTGCATGAGTATCGACACCATCGAAACGAAAAAAATTGGGCCCGATGAAAGGCGTGAACGGCGCAGGTTGCGTCGAGAGAAGCAGCGGGTGGAAAACGTCGCACGTGCCGACAAAATGCATGCCGCACGCATGGCAGCGAAGCCGCCCGCTACCGTGTCGGTGTCGGCGCCATCCGCGTATGTCGGCTGCTCAGGATGGTTTTACTGGAAATGGCGCGGCAAATTCTACCCGGAGGAGATGCCCACCGGCGAGTGGTTCACGCACTACAGCAAGCATTTCGATACCGTCGAAATCAACGCGTCGTTCTATTCCTGGCCGACCGTCGCCAGTGTGAAGAGCTGGCTTCGTCAGCCCGGCGAACGGGATTTTGTCTATACGGTCAAGGTGTGCGAGCTGATAACCCATATTAAAAGATTTGAAGGCACGGAAACGCTCGTAAAGGACTTTGGATTGATCGCCGATATTCTTGGCGTGCGTATGGGCTGCTTTCTATTCCAGCTACCACCGAGCTATCGCTTCACGGAAGCGAGACTGAGCGCAATTCTAGGCCAACTCGACCCGGCGCGGCGCAATGTGGTGGAGTTTCGGCATGCCAGTTGGTGGAATGAGACGGTTTATGCGGCTTTTCGGAAGACTGGCACGATCTTCTGCTCCTGCAGCGGACCTCGTCTTCCGGATGTTCTCGTGCGCACAGCAGACGACGTTTATCTTCGGCTCCACGGCCCGGAGCGCTGGTATCGGCATGACTACTCGGAAAGTGAGCTAACTGAATGGGCGGATAAAATCCGTGACAGCGGCGCAACGAGGGCGTGGGTCTATTTCAACAACGACTATGAAGGCTTTGCGCCGAAGAACGCCTTGGCAATGCGGCGCTTGCTCGCAAACCGATCAGCCAACCATGACACGTCGTTCGCTGCGTTGGAAACAGAGGTTGCAGATGGGTAGTCGGGTGGACTGTCGAGATGCTGGTCCATCAGCGGGCCGAGCTTCCATCCGCGATCGGTGTCGGCGGCTTATGTCCCCTTGCTTACCGACGCGTGTAGGTCGGGCGACAATCCGAAATTCCGCTTACTGGGATCGAAGGGTTTGACCAGATGATCGGTCGGGCAGCCAAAAGCTCGCCGCCGTTGGTGGCAGAATGGACGCTACCTCCGTCCGCAACGCTCGGGTCGTCGGTGCGTGCGACGGGAATCGAACGGGAAATCCGGGCCCGATTGGCTTTTGCAGTCAGAAAGTGCGTCTCTGTTGAGGCTCAAAGTGTCGCTTTGCGCATGTCGCAGGCTGAAACAGACGAGTTCAAAGCCGCGATCGCGAAAATCGCCAAAACACTGGATGGAATCGAAGCGCTGCCGGTGCTTCCTCGCGAGGCAGAGGACATTCTCACAATCTCTCCTCGCGAACGTCACAAGTGGTTGAAAGACGGTCGACTGCAGAGCATCGGCACCCGCACGGTCAAATTGCGCGGACGGGCCAAAGCCGTGACCTTCCACGTCTTCGACCCTCGACACATTGAGGATGTCCTTGATCGTGACCTGCCGGGCCTCTGGAGAGAGCACGATGCTCAGGCAGCTGCCGACAACAGGCGGCGCGCAGCAGGAAAGGCCGCGTTGACGCGTGGGGGGAAAGGCGTCGGCAAGGCTGCCGATGCTGGGCATGCCAGCGAAGGTAGCCAGCGGCTGAAGCTGGAAGGCTGGGGTGCGTTCGAAAAAGAGGGCCTTCTACGGTAACGAGTAAGGATTCCCGCGCAGTCGGGAATGTAAGTGGGATGGACGTCTTCGAGGGTCGTTTTGCCCCACGATCAGCGAAAATCCCGTGTCTTGACCCTAATCTCATCGATGTGGCCATAGGGATCGACGATGTTGCGGGGACGGGGCGTCTTCGCGATTCCGCGCGGATCAGGCGTCGGCGAACCGTGGTGGAATTCATCGCCCCGTCCATGCGGCAGCGGAAACCCGGCATCGCGCGATCCGACGCTGGCGAGCTCGGCCGAAAGATCGGTGAGGTGATGGGCGACGAGATGCACCACTTCCCCTTCCCTCTGAATGCGCCCGCGCACGCCGATCATGCCGGCTCCGAGCACGATCCGCCGATGCGCCTCGAACACCTTCTGCCAGACGACCAGGTTGGCGACGGCGGTCTCGTCCTCCAACGTGATGAACATTACCCCCTTGGCGGAGCCAGGACGCTGGCGCACGAGGACGAGGCCCGCCACCTCAACCCAGCGCCGGTCGCGTGAGGCCATCGCCTCGGCGCAGGTGATGATGCGTCGGCGCGCGAGATCCTTCCGAAGGAAGGACACGGGGTGATCTCGTAGGGTGAGACCGACATGCCCGTAATCCTCGACGACCTCGCCTCCAGCCGTCATGGGACGCAGTGAGACGATGGGCTCATCCTGCTCCGCAGCGGCCGCGGCTGCCCTGATCGCCGCCGCGGCGAACAGCGGCAGGGGCTCATCGCGCAGCGCCTTGATGGCCCAGAGCGCTTCGCGGCGCGCAAGCCCGAGCGCCGGGCGAAAGGCATCGGCCTCCGCGAGCTCGACCAGCGCTGCGGACGGAATGCCGGCGCGGCGCCATAGGTCATCGACCGAAAGGAAAGACTGATTGGCGCGGCAGGAAACCAGGCGGGCAGCTTCGGCATTGCCCAAGCCCTTGACCATGCGCAACCCCAACCGGACGGCGAAGCGATCGTCATCGGCATCGCGTGGCTCCAGCGTGCAGTCCCAGCGTGAGGCGTTGACGCATACAGGCCGGACCTCGACGCCGTGCGCCGTCGCGTCGCGGACGATCTGCGCGGGCGCGTAGAAGCCCATGGGCTGTGCATTCAGCAGCGCCGCACAGAAGACGTCTGAATGCCAGCATTTCAGCCAGGACGAGGCATAGGCGATCAGGGCGAAGGAGGCCGCGTGGCTCTCCGGAAAGCCATAGGAGCCGAAACCTTCGAGCTGCCGGAAGGTGCGCTCGGCGAACTCGCGTTCGTAGCCGTTTGCGACCATGCCACCAATGAGCTTCTCGCCGAATTTCGAGACGCCGCCGGTATGCTTGAAGGTCGCCATGGCCCGACGAAGCTGATCGGCCTCGCCGGGAGTGAAGCCGGCACATTCGATCGCCACCCGCATCGCCTGTTCCTGAAACAGCGGCACGCCGAGGGTTTTTCCGAGTACCTTTTCCAGCTCGGGCTTAGGATAGACCACGTCCTCCTTGCCCTCACGCCGGCGCAGATAGGGGTGGACCATGTCGCCCTGGATAGGGCCGGGCCGGACGATCGCGACCTCGATCACGAGGTCATAGAAGGTGCGCGGACGGATGCGCGGCAGCATCGCCATCTGCGCCCGGCTCTCGATCTGGAAGGTGCCAAGCGTATCGGCCTTGCGGATCATCGCGTAGGTGCGGGGATCCTCCGGCGGGATGGTCGCCAGATCGAGCTCGATGCCCTTGTGCTCAGCCAGCAGATCGAAGCCACGGCGCATGCAGGAGAGCATGCCGAGCGCCAGCACATCGACCTTCATGAATTTCAGGATGTCGATGTCATCCTTGTCCCATTCCACGACCTGGCGGTCGGCCATGGCAGCGGGTTCGATCGGCACGAGTTCGTCGAGGCGGTCGCGCGTCAGGACAAATCCTCCCGGATGCTGGGAGAGATGCCGGGGCGTGCCGACAAGCTGATGGGCGAGCTCCAGCGCCAGCTTGAGGCGACGGTCGCCCAGATTGAGATTCAGCCCCTCGGCATGCTTCTGCTCGACGCCCTCCGACCAGCCCCAGACCTGGCTCGACAAGGTCTTGGTCAAATCCTCGGGTAGCCCAAGCGCCTTGCCGACATCCCGGATAGCGCCCTTCGCTCTGTACCTGATCACAGTGGAGCAAAGCGCGGCCCGGTCACGGCCATAGGTCTCGAAGACCCACTGAATGACCTCCTCGCGCCGCTCGTGCTCGAAGTCGACATCGATGTCGGGAGGTTCGCGTCTTTCCTCGGAGACGAAACGTTCGAATAGCAGGTCGTTGCGATCCGGATCGATGCTGGTGACGCCGAGCACATAGCAGACGGCGCTGTTGGCCGCCGATCCCCTGCCCTGGCAGAGAATCCCCTTCGATCGGGCGAAGCGGACGATCGAGTTCACGGTCAGGAAATAGGGCGCGTATTCGAGCTTCTCGATCAGGCGTAGCTCGTGCTCGAGGTTGCGCCGGACCTTGCCCGGCAAGCCCTCGGGATAGCGCTGCGCCGCGCCCTCCCAGGTCAGCTTCGCAAGGGCCTCCTGCGGCGTCAGCTCCGGAAACAGCTTCTCTTCCGGATACTGGTAGGCGAGCTCGTCGAGCGAGAAGCGGCAGCGCTTCATGATCTCAATCGTACCCGCCAGAGCCTCCGGATAGCGCGGGAACAGCCGATGCATCTCCGCCGGCGCCTTCAGGTGACGGTCGGCGTGTCGTTCGCGCCGGAAGCCGAGCTCGTCGATGGTGACGTTGTGGCGGATCGCAGTGACGACATCCTGCAGGACGCGCCGGCCGGGCTCGTGGAACAGCACATCATTGGTCACGACGGGCGGCACGCGCGTCGCTGCCGCCATGTTCGACAGCTGCCACAGGCGAAGCTGGTCGTTGGGGCGCCGGCGCAGCGACAGGGCCAAATACGCACGGTCGGCAAAGGCCTCGCGCAGCCGGCGAAGCCGCAGGGCGCAGCTCTCGTCGGCCTCGTCGGGCACGAGAACGGCGATCAGCCCGTCGCCATAGGCGACGAAATCGGCCCATTCGAGACGGCATTTCGCCTTGCCGCCGCGCTTCTTGCCCAGGGACAGGAGCCGGCAGAGCCGTGCGTAGGCGTCCCGATCGGTCGGATAGGCGAGCACCGACATGCCGCAGACGAGATCGAGGCGGCAGCCGACGATCAGCCGGATGCCGGCCTCCTTCGCCGCCTGGTGCGCCCGCACGATGCCGGCCAGCGAGTTGCGATCGACAATGCCGAGCGCCTCGATGTCAAGGGCCTTGGCCTGCTCGAACAGCTCCTCGCAGCTGCTCGCACCGCGCAGGAACGAGAAATGCGACGTCGCCTGGAGCTCGGCGTAGCGGGGGCCGATCATCCGAAGAGTCCGTGGAGGTACCAGCGATGCGAGCCCGTTTCGGGATCCTCGCCGTCGCCGGCACGGAAGATCCAGTATCTCTCGCCGCCATCATCCTCCACGCGAAAATAATCACGCACAGCCGTAAGCTCAGCGTCCCGCTTCCACCACTCCTCGAAGAGACGCTCTGGCCCGTCGGCCCGTCGCACGCGCCGGCGAATGCCGCGCCAGGTGAACCACACCGGCGGATGATCAGGCAGCAGTGCCATCGTCTCGATCAACTCGGGCCTCGGCAGCAGCCGCGGCGGGCGCGGCCAGTCGCCATGCCAGGTCGACCCATCCTCGGGAGCGAGCGCCGGCACCCTCGCAACGGAGCGTTCGGGCACGTCACTGGCGACTGGGGCGAAACGATAAAGGCTCCGTTCGCCGACCCGGTTGGCGAGCGTGTCGACCAGATCGGAAACGTCGGCTTCCGGCTCCTCCACGAGCGACGAGATCGTCTGTTTTGCGAACAGCGGCTCGGCCAGGGTGGCGGCGAGCGTCATCACCTCGATGCCGAAGCCGGGATCGACCGTCTCGATCTGGTCGCAGAGCAGCCGGGTCAGGCGGCGGACGTCGCGCACGGGCAGCGCGGTGCCGACACGAAGGGCCTGCCGCGCATTATCGACGCGCTGGAACAGGAGGTCGAGCCGCCTGGCGCCGAGGCCCCTCCTCTCCAGTTCCTCGCACAGCGCCATGACGAGCTTGCCGACATAGCGGGCGATGGTCTCGGCGGCACCAATGGGCTCCGGGAAGGCGCGGCGCACCTCGACGATATCGGGCGCACGGATGGGATCGATCGGCTCGGCCATGATCGCCATGGCCTGGTCGAGCCGGCGGCCGATTTCCGGGCCGAATCGCAATGCCAGCGGCGCGCGCGGCTGGCTGACGAGCTCGCCAATGCGCTCGAAGCCGAGCGTGCGCAGGCTCGCGACGAGACCAGGATCGAGCCGCAGTGCTGCGATCGGCAGATCGCACAGTGCGGTCTCGCTCTCGCCCGGCGGAATGATGAGCGTCAGCCGACGGGAGAAGCGCGCGCAGGCATGGGCGGCGCCCCAGCTGTCGGCGATAGCGGCGCGCGCCTCGACGCCCGACGCCGCGAAGCGCTGCACCATCCCTGTCAGCATCGCAGCTTCGCCACCATGCAGATGGTCGGCACCGGTGGTGTCGATCACCAGCCCGTCCGGCGGATCGGCGGCGACGATCGGTGAGATCCGCTGCAGCGCCCAGAGCGCCAGGCGCTCCAGTCCCTCGGCGTCCGCGAGAGGATCGGCGTCCTGCACGATGAGGCCGGGAACGAGGGCCTGCGCCTTGGTCACCGGCATGCCGACGCGCAAGCCCGCCCGCAGCGCAGCGAGGTCCGCGGCGAGCACGATGCGCCGGCGGCCTTCGCGGCCGATGAGGACGAGCGGCGCCTCAGGCGGAGGCGCGGCGTCGCCCGATTTCCGTCTGAGGCGATCCGTCGGCCACCTCGGAAGGAAGAGCGATACGACCCGTGGCATCGCAGGCTTCCACTTCAAAATCCGCGCTTTCTCCGGCGCGACACCGGATCAGTTCGAGCAGCCAGCGCGATCGTCCGACGCCCGGAACCGGAAGGGGCGCGGAGGGCAAAACCGAGACGCGCCAGCGCGTGACGCTCGCCGTCGGCTGCCCGAAATCCGCGACCTCTGTCGGGCGCCGCCAGCGCCGCACCGCGATGCCGATGGTGCCTGAGCCTTCAGCGGCAAGCTGCAGGCGGCGCGACGCGGTCATCGACAGGCGCGCCACCTCCGCGACGACGGCGCCGAGGCCGCCATGGCGCAACCCCTCCTCCATGCAGGCGAGAAGCGCTTTCTCGTCGCCGGCTTCGACGAAGATCACCCGGCCGGGGAGAAGCCCAGCCTGGGCGAGCGCCGGCGCGAACAGGTCCTGGCGCGTGACGCACCAGAGCACCTTGCCGCGCGTGCGCGCCGCAACGCCAGCGGCGAACAAGGCCGCCGCAGCGCCATCGACAGCCCCATTTCCGCCGCCGGCGACCTCGTGGAGGCAGCCAAGCGCCAACCCTCCTCCCGGAAGCCGGCTGTCGACCTCCGGCAGCCCGAAAGGCAGGACCGTCCGCGCGCGGCCCTTCGCGCCTTCGAGCCGCTGAACGCGCTCTCGAAGCTCGGCGATAGAACTGACGACGGGATTCGGCATATCGAAAAAGGCTGCTCCTCAAGGCTTTGCAAAGGGTCTCTCCGTTCGTATGTTCTTTATTTGTTCTCGCCCGGATCGAGAGTCAATCGGAGTCTTCGGAGTGACGAAGAACGCAGGTGACACGTCGTGTCCGTGTAGTCGCGGATGATTGTTGATTCTCAGGCGGATACGGGGGCGGGACGGAAAATGGGCGCGGCGCATCTGGAAAAGCTGAACGAGCGACAGGGCAGCGCTGTCGAGCACGGTGTCGGTCTTGCGGGGGGCAAAATCGGAGGGCCGCTGCTGATCATCGCCGGCGCCGGATCGGGCAAGACCAACACGCTGGCGCATCGCGTGGCGCATCTGATCGTCAACGACGCCGATCCGCGCCGGATCCTGCTGATGACCTTCTCACGCCGTGCCGCCTCTGAGATGGGCCGCCGCGTCGAGCGCATCTGCGCCCGGGTGCTCGGCGACAAGCTGGCATCCTGACGGACGCGCTCGCCTGGGCGGGCACCTTCCATGGCATCGGCGCGCGGCTGCTGCGCGAGTATGCCGACCAGATCGGCCTGGATCCGCAATTCACCATCCACGATCGGGAGGATAGCGCGGACCTGATGAACCTCGTCCGCCATGAACTCGGCTTCTCGAAGATGGAAAGCCGCTTCCCGACCAAGAGCACCTGCCTCGCGATCTATTCGCGAGCGGTCAATGCGGAGGCCCCGCTGCAGGACGTGCTGCGCGCGAACTATCCCTGGGTTGCCCAGTGGGAGGCACAGCTGCGGGAGCTGTTCGCGGGCTATGTCGAGGCCAAGCAGGTCCAGAACGTCCTCGATTACGACGATCTTCTGCTCTACTGGGCGCAGATGGTCAGTGATCCCATCCTGGCCGACGATATCGGCGGGCGCTGGGATCATGTGCTGGTTGACGAATACCAGGACACCAATCGGCTTCAGGCCTCGATCCTGACGGCGCTGAAACCTGGAGGTCGCGGTCTGACCGTCGTCGGGGACGACGCGCAGTCCATTTACAGCTTCCGCGCCGCCACGGTGCGCAACATCCTCGACTTCCCCAAGGAGTTCAGCCCGCCGGCGGAAATCATCACGCTCGATCGCAACTACCGCTCGACTCAGCCGATCCTGGCGGCCGCCAATGGCGTGATCGATCTCGCCAGGGAGCGGTTCACCAAGAACCTCTGGACCGAGCGCGAGTCCGCCGAGCGACCGCGCCTCGTTACGGTGCGCGACGAAGCGGACCAGGCGCGCTTCGTTGCCGACGAGGTCCTTGAGAACCGGGAGGCGGGCATGCAGTTGAAGGAGCAGGCCGTCCTCTTCCGCGCCAGCCACCACAGCGGACCGCTGGAGGTCGAGCTGACCCGCCGCAACATTCCGTTTGTGAAGTTCGGCGGACTGAAGTTTCTGGATTCAGCCCATGTGAAGGACATGCTGGCCGCACTGCGTTTCGCGCAGAACCCGCGCGATCGCGTCGCCGGCTTCCGGATCATGCAGCTTCTGCCAGGCGTAGGGCCCTCATCGGCGCAAACGGCGCTCGACGCCATGGCCGACCGGCCGGATCCTGTCACCGCGCTTGCTGAACTCCCCTGCCCTCCTCGCGCCGCTGCCGATTGGCCGGGCTTCGTCGCATTGCTGCGCGACCTGCGCGAACGTGGCGCCGGCTGGAGCCCGCATGCGCGGCATGTGGCGATAGGAGGAGCTGGCCGATGTGCAATCTGTACAACGTCACGACGACGCGCGACGCAGTGCTGCAGTTCACCAAGGCGTTCCACGACAAGGCCGGCTGGAACGAAGAGTCCTTCGATGTCTATCCGAACACACTGGCTCCGATCGTCCGCGTCGGCGAAGATGGGCAGCGGGAGATCGTGCGCGCCACCTGGGGCATGCCGACGCCACCGGCCTATATCAAAGGCAACTACGATCCCGGCGTCACCAACATCCGTAATGTCGATTCCTCACATTGGCGTCGCTGGCTCGGGCCGACCAGCCGCTGCGTGGTGCCGTTCACCTCCTTCGCCGAACCCGACCCGGCGAGCCAGGTGCCGGGTGGAAGGGTTCCAAATGCGTGGTTTGCCCAGAACCCGGACCGGCCGTTGATGTTTTTTGCCGGGTTCTGGACGCCGTGGAAGGGCGTGAAGAAAGTTCGAGACGGCGAGCGCGAGTTTGAGCTGTACGGCTTCCTGACCACCTCGCCGAATGAGATCGTCAAGCCGATCCACTTCAAGGCAATGCCGGCGATCCTCACGACGCCGGAGGAAGTCGACCTGTGGCTCACCGGATCATGGGAAGAGGTCAAACACCTCCAGCGGCCGCTTCCCGGCAACATGCTCGTCGTCGTGGAGCCGCCAGCGAAGCCTAAGGAGGATACGCTGCTGTGACGATCGCTGCCGACACGACGTCAGGAAAAGACCCGGCCGTCACGTCCGGCGGCGCGGGGGACGTCGTCGTGGAGAGTTTCGAGCTGGAGATCATCGCCGGCGGTAGGCCCGCGGTCCAGGCCGCGGCCGGTCCATACCGCAAGATCATTCACGTCGACATGGACGCTTTCTATGCCTCGGTCGAGCAGCGCGACAATCCCGAGCTGCGCGGGAAGCCCGTCGCCGTCGGCGGCTCGGCCGCCCGCGGCGTCGTTGCCGCGGCCAGCTACGAGGCGCGGGCTTTTGGCGTGCGTTCCGCCCTGCCTTCCATCACGGCAAAGCGGAAATGTCCTGAACTGATTTTCGTGCCGCCGCGCTTCGACGTCTATCGAAAGGTGTCCGCACAGATCCGCGAAATTTTCGCCGAGCACACTGATCTGATCGAGCCGCTCTCGCTCGACGAGGCCTATCTCGACGTCACCGAGAACCATCAGAACATCCCGATCGCCACGACGATCGCCGAGATGATCCGGGCGAAGATCAGGGCAGTGACCGGTCTCAATGCGTCTGCAGGCATCTCCTACAACAAATTCCTCGCCAAGATGGCCAGCGACCAGAACAAGCCGAACGGCCAGTTCGTGGTCACGCCCCGGATGGGTGAAGCGTTTGTCGAGGCGCTGCCGGTCAAGAAGTTTCATGGCGTCGGTCCGGCGACGGCCGCCAAGATGCAGCTGCTCGGCATCGAGACCGGTGGCGATCTCAAGGCGAAGTCGCTTTCGTTCCTGCAGCAGAATTTCGGCAAGTCGGGCTCCTGGTACTACTGGATCGCGCGCGGAATTGACGAGAGGCTTGTCGAGCCCGATCGGCCGCGAAAGTCGGTCGGCGCCGAGGACACTTTCGCGGCCGACATCTTCGAGCTCGACGCGGCGCGAGCAGAGCTCATGCCGCTGGTCGCGAAAGTCTGGCGCCACTGCGAGACGAGCGGGCTACGCGGCCGGACGTTCACGCTGAAAGTGAAATACGCCGATTTCCATCGGATCACGTGCACCCAGACTGTCGTCTCGCCTCCGGCGAGCCAGGGCGAGATCGAAGCCATTTGCCTCGCTCATTGATCAGGTGTTTCCCGGTTGCGAGAGGCATTCGCTTGCTTGGCGTGACATTGTCGTCTCTTGTCGAGAACTCGGACTTCGAGGCTGCAGCCGCGTCGGGCACTCTAGCATCCAAGCCGCACAATCTGGACAATTCGGACAATCCGGACTATATCCAACCTCCGATGGGTATGGAGGCCAACATGGTCGCAACGGTTCGCAAGTCTGGCGGTGGAGCGCAGTTCAACGTGAACAGCGCAGCCGTCGCCGACATTCTCGACGTGCTCGCCCGGCACAATCCTGGAATTTCCAGATCCGTGCTGAAGGGCAAGAGCAAGGTCGTCGCCGCGCTCACGGCCGCCGCTGTCCGGCTGTCTGACGAGCAGCAGCGTCAGATTCTGGCCCACGAAAACGGCCTTGCCGAGGCAATGCAAACCGTGGTCGCCGATCTCGCCGGCCACCACACTGGGAAGCTAATTCAGCTCAGGGTCGACAAGCCCGTCGAGGTTAGCCAGGGAGGCGGCTTGGCCGACGTGGTGGATCTCGACGAAGGCGGCAGGCGTCTTGCGACCTACGCGACGCCTGTTCGCCTTGAGGACTGGGCGGGGCCGGTTGCCGGACCGGGGGACATCGAGAAGGCATTCAGCACCAAGCGATCGACCCTGCATGACTGGCAGAGGCGAGGCGCCGTCATTGGACTGCTCAAGGGCGAGCGCAAGCACGTCTTCCCCTTGGCGCAGTTCGTCGACGGCCGGCCGGTGGAAGGCATGTCGGACGTCACCAGGATCATCCGCAACCCGAGAGCCGCCTGGCAGTGGCTCATTCAGCCCAAGCCCAGCATCGGTGGAACTCCGCTCGATCGGCTCAAGGCTGGACATCTGGACGAGGTCATCGACGCGGCCGAACGTGACTTCGGCTGATCGTGAAGCTTGATCCCAGGACCGCCGCGGAACTTGCCCTGGCATTTCGGCCGCAAGCCTACCTGCGCGGAGTGTCACGGCATTAATCCACCAGTAAAGCGTCCGCTCCCTCTGGGGTCCCTAGTCAGGCGACTTCGTTGGAGCCTTCTTGGCCGCGACGCCTAAAAGCTGTGAAGTCGAGCATGAGGATGTCGTGACGCTCAGCGAAAGACGCGAAGATGCCGCGTGCCGTTTCAGTCTCGATTTCCCCGTTGAGGGCAGCCAGGCAAGATTTCAAAGCCAGGCTGTGGCCACTGTCGCGCCGGCTAACGGGCCAGTCGGTGAGGAACATGTAAGCTTCCATCACAGACGACACGGCAGTGGGGTGTCCGAGCCCGGTCAGAATGAGAACCGGGCGTCTAAAATGGTTAGATTTCATCATTAGGGCCTCCTTCTCTGGGTCGGAGGTGTGCATCTAGCCATAGCCATATCCTCCGCGACGCAACATGGAACCGGCTGCCCCATTCGCAGGGCTTTAGCGATTTTGGCATTGGAAACCGACCCCCGGGTCTGGCGGCCAATCGCTACGAGGCGAGTGCGAGCGCTACAGCGATTATGGCGATCGATCCTCTCGTAAACCGCCTCGTTTTAGCGGGGCTTAAACCAGACGAACGGGTCATTTCCCGGGGCTTTTCAATTTATCGCACTCTGGGTGAGCCAGCTTCTCCACCTCTTCGGCGCGCATTGTCTCGGCCATCTTTTTTGCCTCCCGCCGAGAGCTTTTGCTAGTTCCGGCTTCTGTCGGGCTGCATAGGCCGCCCCGGCAGCTCTGTTTTTCTCGCGTTGATCGCTCATATCCTCCTCCCGATTTCGATCGGTCTCCGGAACGAACGGAGGAGGGATGATCAGGTTCCGACTAAGGGGAACTTCTCTTCGCGGCCACAGTTGGCCCGGTATCTCGTCCCGAGGAGGTTTCTATGCCCACCAAAGAAGAACACCTGATGGCATGGCTGCGCGATGCGCACGCTATGGAAAAGCAGGCAGAAACGATGCTCTCTGCGATGGCAGGGCGTATCGAGAATTACCCGGAGGTGAAGACCAAGATCGAAACGCACCTGGCCGAGACGACCCGGCAGGCCGACATGCTTCAGTCCTGTATCGAGAGACGGGGCGGTGACACCTCTACGATGAAAGACCTCATGGGAAAGTTCATGGCCATGGGCCAGGGCATGAGCGGCGCGTTCGTTGACGACGAAATCGTTAAGGGCTCGATGGCCAGTTACACGTTCGAGCACATGGAAATCGCCGCCTACAAGGTTTTGGTTGCCACGGCCGAAGCGTGCGGTGACGCTGAGACCAGCGCGGTATGCCAACGCATCCTTCAGGAGGAGGAGGCAATGGCGAAATGGCTGGCCGAAAACCTTCCTGGCGTGACCGATAAGTATCTGGCGCGCAGCGAGATGCCTGACACCACTGCCAAACATTAGCGGCTCTGCGGGCCACCCGTTCTGCCAGCGGCCCGCGGTTTCACCAGCTCAGTTAAAACAGGCGCACTCGCATGATTACCGCATATTCAATCGGAAATGAGAGAAGGCGCGACGAGGCGATCGATCGTCTTCGTACGGAGCTATTGTCGGCAGAGGAAACGCTTTCCCTTTGGAAAGTAATTGAAGATTGGAACGAGACAGTTCGCCTCTTCCGGCGCGCACCCGTAAACGACAATTCTTGTTCATTTCCCGATCGTGGCGGATGGGGAAGTGATTTTTTTGTGTGAACGGCGGCGCTTTGTCACTGACATTCTGTCCCCTGTATCAGAATAGACGCTCGTCAGGGTCGCCACCATTCCTTGCAATTTGAGCCCGCTTTTCAAAGGTCTTTTTCAGGCCGGCTAATTCTTCCTCGTCAAGTTCTTCGAGATCCATCAACTCTTCCCTTGCGCCCTCGACTTTCGACAGCAGCTCATCGAGCTTGATTTGCATAGCGGCTGTGTCGCGGTTCTGGCTGTTCTGGATGATAAACACCATCAGGAAGGTGATGATGGTGGTGGAGGTATTGATGACGAGCTGCCACGTATCATTGAAGCCGAAAATGGGCCCCGACAGTCCCCAAATGACGATGATGCCGAGCGCCACAAAAAAGGTGGCCGGTTTGCCCGTCCAGCGCGCCGTGGCTTGCGCCAACTTCGTGAAGGCAGAGGGGTCTTTGCCAAGGCCGTTCAGTTCTGGGTCATCTGCCATCGTCATTCCAGTTGTGCTTGAATGCCCAAATCGGTCGCCGTTCCCAGCGTGGCGTCAAGGAGACCCGCCGAAGGGAAGTAGCCAATTCGCAATGGCAGTGAAGCTTGGCCCCGCCTCGAACCGCCGCTGTGATATGGACCCGCCCACGCGGGTCATCGGGCTGTCTCCGGTCACCCCTGTCACCGCCAGAGCCAGCCCGGCTTTGGATTGGGCCGGCGCTGGTGCCGGCCTCAACCAGAGTTTTGCTCTGAAATGCGCTTAGCGAGGAGACTTACCAATTCACGCACGGTCACGCATTTTTCGATTTCATCGTCGCTCAAAATATCTCGATCGAATTCTCGTTCTATGGCGTTGCCGATCAGCACACGGTCATCTGCGGAGACCCCAATTTCGTCCAGTTGCGCGTGCGGATCCAGCTTACTGCGGTCAACGAGGCCTTCATCAGCGATAATCTGAAGCAGACGCTCGATGATAATATCGGTCTCTTCAACGCCGAGTTCAGCCATCCTGAATTCCTTCCGTTCCACAGCATATGGGCGCTCGCGCCACGCTGAGCGGGCGCGAGCTATGAACTTGTCAGTAGCGGTAATGGTTTCGCCTGCCATAAGCCCGAGCATGCGTCGGCGGCCCGTGGTGGCGACGTCCATAGCCGTACCCTGGGCGGTCCCAACGGCGCGGGCCTGGGCGCCAGTCACGACGATACTCGCCTCGGTGGTATTGCACCGTCTCCACATCCGAGGGCATCGAAAGCGCGTTGTGGGTAGCGACCGGTGCGGCGATTGTCGCGGAGGGCATTGCCGCGAAGGCGCTGATGGCGACGGCAGTAGCGAGGATGAATTTTCGCATGAGCAGTTCTCCCTGTTATGTGCAGCCACAAGACAGGGCCAGGGTCCAATCGCCAATGAATGAGAATGAAAGCTCCCGTTCATCTTAGCAGCGTACCCGCCACTGTGACGCCAAACGGCAGACGTTCAGTCAAAGCGGCATGCAGCCAGGGTCAACACGAACAAGAAGCGGCGGGCTACCTTCAGCGCAGTAGTCGGCACGTTGCGCCACGGAAGCAGGACTGGGCCGGCGAGCGCTGATGCCGCCTGATTTAAGCCATGGACGATACAATGACAGGAAAGGCCCGGCTTATGCCGGGCCTTTCCGTAGTCTTCGCAGAAGCGAGAGTGGCTTGGATCAGAAGTCCCTGCCACCCATGCCGCCGCCGCCGCCCATCGCCGGACCGGAATCCTTCTTGGGCAGCTCGGCGATCATCGCCTCGGTGGTGATCAGCAGGCCAGCGATCGAAGCCGCGTCCTGGATCGCCGTGCGCACGACCTTGGTGGGGTCGATGATGCCGGCCTTGACCAGATCGCCGTACTCGCCCGTCTGGGCGTTGTAGCCGAAGGCGTAGTCCTTGGACTCCAGCAGCTTGCCGACTACGACCGCGCCGTCATCGCCAGCGTTGTCGACGATCTGCTTGGCCGGGGCCATGATCGCCTTGCGGACGATCTCGACGCCGGTCTTCTGGTCGTCGTTCTGGGTCTTGATGGCCTTGACCGTCGACAGGGCGCGCAGTGGCCTGCCCCCTGAAAAGTGGCCCTCCCTGAAGTAGGCTTTTGAGCCTTGGAGGATGCCGATTATGCCGCAGAAGAAGCACAAGCCTGAAGAGATCGTCGCGAAGCTGCGCCAGGTCGACGTCCTGTTGTCCCAGGGGCGCCCGGTCGCGGAAGCGATCCGGGCCATCAGCGTGTCGGCGTTCACCTAAGAGTTTGGCGGGCTGAAATCCGATCAGGTGAAGCGACTGAAGGATCTGGAGAAGGAAAACGAGCGGCTGCGCAAAGCCATCTCAGATCTGACGCTGGAGAAGCTCATTCTCAAGGAAGCTGCATC